>PDTD01000008.1 GCA_002748755.1 Desulfobulbus propionicus
AGCAAGCTGGTGAGGGAAATTAAAGAGTTGAACAGCAGGGTGTAGGCGAAATGAACTCAGAATACGATATCCCCGACACTGTGAGACGCATATCGGAGTTGGCGGGACCGATGATGATCAAATTATTCGGCAAACTGCTATGGCAGCCCGAAGCGTACCAATATCGTGTCAGTGATATCAATCTTACTGCATCTGTAACCCTTAATAATCTCGAATCAGAACTTGTTGATGTTGTTGATATCATAAACAGGCTTGCAGAGAGCTTTTTACCTGAAGATGTTGACATCATCTTTCCCGACCTGGAAATGTCCCTGAACAATATTATTGAGAACATCGATGACATCAAGACTGCGGACTTCAGTGGGCAGGAAGATGGCAAGATGCTGTTGATTGCTCTTTTGAGTCGTCCGCTGCTCGATATTATCCATTTCTTCCAGAAACTGAGCTACAGCGTAAGCCACCCAATGGAATTTGCTGATGCTGACAACCGTATAGATCTGTCACTGGTGCTCAATATAGAAGAGGAGGCAGATGCCTGGCGTATATGGACAGAGAAACAGGGCGATTCTTTTGCCGGTTATGGCAGTATCTCCTCCAGGAACAGAGAGGCTGAATTACTCCGGGAAAAAAATCGCCAGCTCGGTAAAATAGCCGCTGCTTTTGGGTTGGGATGGTGGTTTGGTAGCAGTTGAATAATAGATCAGGGGCCTGAAAGTTAAGATAATCCATGATAGGGGCAACCGGTTGGTAGGGAGAGGGAGGGTAGCCTTTTTCCTGTATTCAGAAGGCTGTACTGAAGAAAATAGACGTTAGCCCGCATTTCTCATCAAATCCAAGACTGACCATTTGTTGCCAAGATAGTTCCTCGTTGTCCTCCATTGGGTTTCATTTAGAATACCATATCAAGTTTATGACAACTACCCTAACAGAGGGGGCCCCAGTGCATCTATCCCTTGATTAATCCTTATTATTCCATCAATGGCCCATAACGATTGGGTTGCCATAGGATATGCAATAATCCAAGTGTAATCTGGGGGCACAATACCGTTTTTTATTGCATCCATCCGTTATAAGGGGATAATTTTTTTCATGGCTCGGATAGTTTTTATTCTATCGTTGAAAATATTACCGGACGGAATCCTCGACCGGGGCTGCCGGGACGACCCAAGAAAAAATAGTATTGTGTCCCCGGAATTCCCCAACATAACTGTAACTCCAGCTCTCTACGCCATTGTGGTTTTGCCGGTCAAAAAACGTGGTCTGTCCCCTATTTATTTCCTTTGTTAATGGGTGACCCCATTTTTTTATTAAAAACGGACATCAATGAAAACGAACAAATATTAATGAAATAATAAAAGAAAAAATGAATACACCTGTGATATCCATGACATTTTGACTTGCCCAACTTTTTCCATAACGAAAACAAACTGATCCTGCACATAAAAGTGCAAATATTAAACATGGAATAACTTTTTCAGCTGTTTTTTTCACAAGTATGCAAACAGAGCTTGTTAATTGTTAACAATATACTTAGAAAAACAAATAAAACGACATGATGCAATCCTAAATTTTATTAAAAACTAAAAAATATAAAACTTTTCTTGATAAGTGCATCAAAATATCCTGAGTATTTAATCAAGATACGTAATATAATTCATTCACAATTTTGACTTTGTTTATAACCATATCCTCTGTAATATATTTTGCCATCTCTAATTAAAGAATAAATATGATTGCCATATGTTTTACCGCATTCTTTAGATGATACAGACCTTCGCTATAATATGCAGGCCTATCTAGTCCTTCATATTTTATGTAATGTTCTAAAATATTGGTTAGTGTTGGACCATAACGATAAGACGCAGCAGTTGCCCCTGTTATTATTGCTGGCGAGGCATAATACACTGTAATTCCTCCAGCAATAGCAAGCCCAACACCGGGAAGAATTTTTGGTCAAGATCATTAATTGTATCAGGATACCCCATCAGCCCAGAGGATCAGTTTTATTCACCGGATCATTATTTACAAAACAACACATTCTTGGGAAAGCGAAGGGCGGAGTACGGCTTCCATACGAGTCTCCCCCACTATTCTCTACCCATCAGACGTATAACGAAAATTCCGAATTCATAAAGCAGGTAAAGCGGTCCGCCCATGAGCGCCATATTGACCACATCCGGTGTAGGTGTGAGTACGGCAGCAAGAATGGCTATCCCCAGGAGGGCAAACCGCCTGTTTTGTTCAAATGTCCTCCGGGAAAAGAGTCCGACCTGCACACTAAAGATCATGAAAACCGGCAGCTCGAAGATCAACCCGAAGGCCAGAATAAAAATGGTGACAAAAGTAACAAACCTGCCAATGGAAATAAATGCCTTCAAATCTTCAGACTGAAAACCAAGTAAAAACTGCACCCCGTACGGCAGAGTGACCAGATAACAAAAAATCGTCCCAGCATAAAACAGAAAACAAGTTGCCCCTACAAAGGAAAACAGCATCCTTCTCTCCATACCAAAGGGTTTTCCCATGGCTTGCCATAGCACAAAGGTCAGAAGAGGCATGAGCAGATACAGAGCACCGAAAAAGGAAACCTTCACATGGGCTAGGAAGGGCCCGGCCACAGAAAAAAAGTACAACTGTTCGTGCAGGTGTTCCTGGAACAGGGGAATCAGCTGCCTTGAAGTGAAAAACAGACCCAGGGTAACCAGAACGAGCAGGGCGCAGGTGTACTTGACGGTTTTACGTAATTCGGATAGAAAGACAACCAGTTTGGTACGGGGTTCGGTAGGCATAAAAAACAGTGTTTGTTCACCGGAATCATAATGATCAAAAGCTGGTCAAAAATAGCAAACACCAACGCAGATAGCAACAGAATGTAATCTGCCGCAGAGCAGATCATCTTTGCACCGCTACGCAGCCATATGTTGCATGCCCTTTGATAAGCAATGCGGACAAACATTCACTGGCTGCTTCGACGACGCCCTGCACAGCTGCAATAGCCAGAATAACTGCATCAGGTCAAAGCCATTGCACTGCGCGCCATGGCGTGCTACAAATTATTTCTTTTGCAAACTGTCCCAGTGGTTCACCCAACTCTTTTAAAAAAAACACACACAGATCCATTACAGCCATGTTAGAGCTTCGTTTTATCCGAGAAAATATAGAATTCGTCCGCGAAAAAAGCCAACTACGCGGCGTGGACCCGAAGATTTTTGATCAGTTTGTCGACGTAGACAGCCGACGTTTGCAGACTCTGGGCGAGGTGGAAGCTTTAAAAAACAAACGCAACATCGTATCCAGAGAAATCGGACCGCTGAAGCAGGCAGGCGAGCATGAAAAAGCTGAACCGCTCATCCAGGAGATGAAACAAGTCAGTGATGCCATTAAAATTCTCGATGGACAGCTGAGCACAATAGATCAACAACTCAAGGAGATAGTCCTCTCCATCCCCAATCTGTGCCACGATTCCACCCCCACAGGCAATGGTGACGAAGAGAACGTTGAAATCAAGCGTTGGGGCGCTGTTCCCTCCTTCTCCTTTCCTCCCAAACCCCATTGGGAGCTGGGCGAGGCACTGGGGATACTAGATTTTGAAACCTCAGCCAAACTTGCCGGGGCACGCTTTGCCCTGCTCAAGGGGTTTGGTTCCCGGCTTTCCAGGGCACTGACGAACTTCTTTCTCGACCTGCACACCCAGAAACACGGCTATACGGAAATACTCCCCCCCTACATGGTCAACAGTACAACAATGACCGGTACAGGCCAGCTCCCTAAATTTACGGAAGACCTCTTTCGCATCAAAAACTGGGACCTGTGGCTCATTCCAACCGCAGAAGTTCCCTTAACCAACATCCATGCTGATGAAACCATCAGCGAAGACAGGCTGCCCATTAAATACACGGCCTACACCCCCTGTTTCCGTTCCGAGGCGGGCTCACATGGCAAAGACACCCGGGGGCTCATCCGCCAACATCAGTTTGAAAAGGTTGAGCTGGTCAAATTCACCACACCTGAACAATCAGAACTCGAGTTGGAATCCCTGCTGCAAGATGCGGAAGAAGTCTTACAGCTCCTGGAACTCCCCTACCGGGTGGTGACTCTCTGCACCGGGGACCTGGGCTTTTCAGCCACCAAGACATACGATATTGAGGTCTGGCTGCCTGGGCAAAACACCTACCGGGAAATTTCCTCCTGCTCCAACTTCCTCGACTTCCAGGCCAGGCGAGCAGGTATCCGCTACAAGCCGCAGGGCGGGAAAAAAAGTAAGCTGGTCCATACCCTCAACGGCTCCGGCCTGGCTGTGGGCAGGACGCTGCTGGCAATCATGGAAAACTACCAGCAAGAGGACGGCACCATAGCCCTGCCCAAGATACTGGAACCATACTTTACCAACAGATTTTCTCCTGCAACCTCTCTCTGAGGGGCTAGGGGAACCAGTTACTTCCTCTGCTTTTCCATGGCCAATTCCAGCAGCTGGTCCAGCATTTGCGTGAAGGATAGTCCGTGCTCCGCAGCTGCCTGCGGGAAAAGGCTGGTCGCGGTCATGCCCGGGATAGTGTTGGTTTCAAGCAGGTAGAGCCTGTCATCCTGCAGGATCATATCTGTTCTGCTGTATCCCTGCAGCTGCAGGCATCTGTGGGCAGTTTTTGCGTACTCCTGTGCCCGGGCGGCAATATCGGCGTCCACATCAGCGGGACAGATTTCCTCGCTCGCTCCAGGAAGATACTTTGCCTCATAATCGAAAAACTCATACTTGCTGTCCGGGATGATCTCAATGAGTGGCAGGGCCTGCAACTGATCATTACCCAGTACTCCCACTGTGATTTCCCTGCCCTGAATACACTCCTCCACCATGACGGCATCATCATACTTGAAGGCCAGTTCCAGGGCCGGGGCCAGCTGTTCCTCTCGGCGAACGATGGTCATGCCGATGGATGAACCCTGTTTGGCAGGTTTGACCACCATGGGCAGGCCAAGGGCTGCGAGCAGCCTCTCGGGTGCGTGTGTCTCCTCGGGCCTGGCCATCAGCCAATCTGCCACGGGCAGGCCTGCCAATCCATAAAGTTGTTTAGCCAGGTTTTTATCCATGGCCAGGGCACTGCCAAGAACACCGGCGCCTTGATAAGGAATGGACAGCATATCCAGGAAGCCCTGGATCGTACCGTCTTCACCGTACAGTCCATGGAGGAGAAGAAAGGCAACATCTATACGGTCAGCGTCTGCGGCAAGGGCAGCCAGGTCAGTGGCTGGATCATACCGAATAATATCATATTTTTCCTTATCCAATGCCTCCTCCACACTTTCTGCGCCTTTCAGAGACACGGCACGTTCCGCTGAAGTGCCACCGGCTATAAGTGCTAGGCGTATTCTGGTCATCAGGTTCCTCCTCTTTGTGTTTCAGGTGTACAGACGGCCACCTCCTGTCCCCTTCTTGGTACACGGTATGGGCTGGTCTATGGTATACTGATCAATCTACTGTATCAGTATGTGAGAGAAAGTAGTACGCCTTGTACGGAAAAAAAATCCTGCATCCGGAAAACGTACACAACTCTCCAGTCTAAGCCAGATCGGATTGCTCCTCAGCTCAAGGGAAGCCAGATTGGACCGTTTGTAACAGCATGGCCCGACACGCCCTGCGATCCCCGGGCAATTGTATTGACAACCAGATCACAGAGATATATATTATATCACTTATGTATAAAATGTAACCATACCCATTAAAAGCAGTTTAAATCGCAAAAGGATGTGATTCTCCATGATTGAAGTAGAAGTGAAAGGCGACCTCGAGTATGCAATCCGGCAATTAAAAAAGAAATTACAGATTGACGGGATCAAACGTGAGTTGAAACGACGGGAATTTTACGAGAAACCCAGCGTAAAAAAACGTCGCAAAGCAGCCGAGGCCCTGCGTAAACTTCGAAAGTTCAACCGTATGCGCAATAGAGGCTAAACAAAAGCTCTGACTGCCAGTCAGAGCTTTTTTGTGCTCTCTCCAACGTTGCTGCTTCGATTATGGCGTCTTCCTCAACCCCTGCCCTCCTTGAATATTTCAGGCAGGAACTTCTCCTGCGGCGCAGGCTGGCTCCCAATACCGTGACCGCCTACTGTGCAGATGTGGATTCCTTTCTACAATTCCTGGTTCAACACCGAAAACAGGAACCGCTCCAGACTGGAATGGAGGATGTCCGCCATTATCTCCGTCACGCCCATGAAAACAATATCAGCAACCGCTCCAATGCCCGACGGCTGGCAGCTTTGAAATGCTTTTTCCAGCACCTGCGACAGCAGGATCTCATAGCGGCCAACCCCCTGGAATATATTGACGCACCGAAAACAGGCCAAACCCTGCCCAAAGCCCTGAGCCAGCAAGAGGTGCAGCAGCTTCTTGCCCCTCCCAAGGTGACGACCCCCCATACACTTCGTAACCACACCATGATCCACATGCTCTATGCCACAGGACTGCGGGCAAGCGAACTGGTACAACTCCCCATCTCCGCCTGCAACCTCTCCACCTGTCACCTTCGCGTGCTGGGCAAAGGCCGTAAAGAGCGGGTGGTGCCGTTTGCAAGCTCCACCGGAACACTTATAGCAGAGTATCTGGAAAAAAGCCGTCCGGCATTTGCAAAACAGTCGCCCTGTGAACAGCTCTTTCTCTCGAACAGGGGGCGGGCCATGTCCCGCAACCGTTTCTGGCAAATCCTGCGAGAAACCGCTTCTGCTGCAGGGATCAAGAAAGCCATCAGCCCGCATATGCTCAGGCACTCCTTTGCCACCCACCTTCTCACCGGTGGGGCCGACCTGCGTGCCGTCCAGATGATGCTCGGTCACTCGGACATCACCACGACCCAGATCTATACCAAAATCGAAGGGCATCGGCTCAAAGCTGTCCACCGCAACTTTCACCCGCGAGGTTGATCCTCACTGGCCGAGCCATCGAACTGTTGAAGTTCCCCTATCATCTGCCGAGCACCCTTGTATACGCCTTCTGCCATTGTTAGCAGTTGCCAATCTACCTCGGTGAACACGTCCCGTTTCCCTCCTTCTCTGAGAACAAGACAAATCCAGCAAGGGGGTAGCCCACCTACTCAAGGGGCCCCAGGTTCGGGAGTTTTTGGTACCTCATGAGTACACACACAACCAAAAAGGTTCCCTGCAGTCTCGGAAGAAGAGGATAGGGAAAGAAGATATCAGGCAAGGTCGGCTGAACCGTTATTATGGTGGATGCTTTTCATCCCAGGTTGAGGAGTCCGACACTCGGAGAAAAGGACCTGGTACATCCTGCTCCGCGATATGCACCAATACAGGGCTCTCATTGAGATACCGCCCTATAGCCGTACGTACGGCCTCAGGCGTATTATTGGTTGCACTCAAATGAGCTAAAACTAAAACGCGCAGGTTCTCCTGGCCGAGTTCATAAGCAAAATGCAATGCCTCCTCATTCTCCAAATGGCCTTCGGCGGACTGGATCCGTTGTTGCAGATGAATTGGATACGGTCCCTTACGAAGCATCTCCAGGTCATGATTGGATTCGAGAATTAATGCCCGGCATTTGCGTACATGGTGACGAATGAGTTTGGTAATTCTTCCGGTATCCGTACAGTACCCTAAAGACAACCCTTGATGATGGAGGACGAAACCCACCGGATCTACGGTATCATGGGTAACAGCAAAAGGATGCACCCCCACCCCCTGTATCGCAAAGGTTTCACCAGTGGTAAAAAACTCCAGCTGCGGGATCTTCTTTATTTTGGTGCAGCAGGCCTCGTATGTTCCCTGATTCATATACACGGGTATCTGATACCTTCTGGCCAGCACCCCCAACCCGGCCACATGATCACTGTGCTCATGGGTGACGACAATTGCGGAGAGCATATCCCCTGCCCGGTCAATCCAGGCCAGGCGCCGCTCTATCTCCTTGCCGGAGAAGCCTGCATCAATAAGGATTCTCGTTTCCCCCACTTCCACCAGAGTACAGTTTCCTCTGCTCCCGCTTCCCAGTACACAAAACTGCATCCTTGTTCCCCGAACATACTAGCGAAGTCCTGTATGGCCAAACCCGCCGCTCCCCCGTACGGTATCGGCCAGGGCCGAAACACATTCCAGCCGGGCTGAGGCGATGGGGGCCACAATCATTTGGGCGATACGATCTCCCCGGTGCACCGTAAATGGCTCACTAGAAAGATTGACCAGGCCGATCTTGACCTCCCCTCGGTAGTCGGCATCAATGGTACCCGGAGCATTGATAACTGTAATACCATGCTTGACAGCAAGCCCGGACCTTGGCCGCACCTGTATCTCATATCCCGGGGGAATGGCCACGCTGAAACCGGTGGGAATAAGACAGCGGGCTCCAGGAGCAATGCAAAGGGGTTCTGTAATCGCAGCCGCCACGTCCATGCCTGCAGCCAGGGGAGAAGCGTAGGCAGGCAGGCTAAGGTCAGCGGCCGCCTTTTCATCAAGCCACATAAACTCTACAGTTACCTGAGTATTCATGGTGCAGTTCCCTAAAGTAAAAAAAAGCCGGTCCCTACAAAAGGCAACCGGCTGTACAAAGAAAAGAAAGAAATTGTTACTCTTCGCCCTCTGCCAGCGCAGCCTTTCGGCTGAGCCGAATACGACCACGATTATCAATATCAATGACCTTGACCCGTACAGATTCTCCCTCCTTGAGTACGTCGGTCACCTTGTTGACCCTGCTGTGCTGCAACTCTGAAATATGTACCATACCGTCCACGCCTGGAAGAATCTGGACAAATGCACCAAAATCCTTGATGGTTCGTACTTCGCCCTCATAGATCCTGCCAATCTCGGGGACAGCGGTAATTTCCTCGATTCGGGCGATCAACGCCTGGGCGTCAGCAGCAGTATTACTGAAAATTTTCACCGTACCATCATCATCGACATCAATCTTGGAATCGAAGGCACTGGTCATCTCGCGAATTACCTTGCCGCCGGGGCCAATAATGTCACGGATCTTGTCAGGATGAATCTTCATAGTGAAATATTTCGGCGCATGCTCAGACACATCCGTTCTGGGCACCTGGATAACCTCGTTCATCTTGTCGAGGATATGGACACGGCCTTGTTTCGCCTGTGCAAGAGCCTGACCCATGATCCCCCTATCAACACCGTCTATTTTGATATCCATCTGAAGCCCGGTGATGCCAGCTCCCGTACCAACGACCTTAAAATCCATATCCCCCAGATGGTCTTCGTCACCAAGAATATCGGTGAGGACCACGACATTATCCCCTTCCTTGATCAGCCCCATGGCCACCCCGGACACAGGCGCCTTAACAGGTACCCCGGCATCCATAAGCGCTAGGCTGGCGCCGCATACCGTAGCCATGGAGGAAGAGCCGTTGGACTCAAGAACCTCGGAGACCACACGCATGGTATAGGGAAAATCTCCACTGGCTGGCAGGACGGCCTCCACACCCCTCCTGGCGAGGGTTCCATGTCCGATATCGCGACGGCTCGGTCCGCGCATGGGACGTACCTCGCCAACGCAGAAAGGAGGAAAGTTATAATGCATCATGAAACGACGGTACACGTCACCGCCCAGACCTTCCAGGTGTTGCTCGTCTTTTTCACTGCCCAGTGTGGACACCACCAGAGCCTGGGTTTCGCCACGAGTAAACAGGGCTGAACCATGGGCTCGAGGCAGGATGCCAACTTCGCAGGAAATAGGACGGACATCTGTAAAGGAGCGACCGTCAAGGCGTGCCCCCTTGCTGACAATGCGATCCCGCATAATTCTCTTTTTATAGCTGCTGAGGAGGTCAAAAACCTCGGACTCTTCTGTAAACAGCTCAGGGTCAATCTGCTCCAGGACCTCCTGCTTCAGCAAATCGTAGCGGGCTCCACGGGCCATCTTCTCGGCCGTGGTGACCACCTCCTCCATGCCCACGGCCGCTGCGGCCTCCACCGCAGCCTGCAAGGTTGCATTGACCTCAGGGGGAATCACCTCTCTTTTGGGTTGGCCTGTTTTCTTCTGCAAATCCAGCTGCAGATCGATCAAAGGTTGGATACCCTCATGAGCAAAGAAGATGGCTTCCAGAACGGTATCTTCGGCAATCTCGTTGGCACGCCCCTCAACCATGACAACAGCGGTCCTGGTCCCGGCCACCACCAGATTCAAATCAGCTCTCCCCAACTGTTCTTTGGTGGGGTTAAGCCTGTACTCGCCATCCACATAAGCCACACGAGCTGCAGCTATGGGGCCTGCAAAAGGAATGTCAGAAAGGACAAGCGCTGTCGACGCACCATTCATGGCGAGAATATCAGGATCAAAGTCCTGGTCCGCAGAAAAGACAGTGGCAATCAACTGCGTTTCGCAGCTATAGCCATCGGCAAAAAGTGGCCGCAAAGGACGATCGATCAAACGGCAGGTCAAAATTTCCTTTTCACTTGGCCGGCCAATTTCCCGACGAAAATAACTGCCAGGTATGCGGCCAGCGGCGTACATTCGCTCCTGATACTCTATGGTCAGGGGCAGGAAGCCCATGTCCTTATTTTTTCTCTCAGCGACTACGGTCACCAGAACCTTGGTTTCCCCACTGGAAACCAGCACGGAACCACTGGCCTGCTTTGCCATTTTCCCTGTTTCAAAGGTGATGGTTCTCCCGCCAATTTCAGTTTCTAATACTGTATACATACAATCTCCTCGTACGGATCAAATTCCCTTGAAATTGGAGCGAGAAGAGGTGAAAGATTCCTCGCAAAGGCACAAAGGATGCAGTGACAATGCGCCACCATTCTCTCTGTGTCCTTTGTGTCTTTGCTTTTCCTTGTCCGCCGATGCCTCTCAACTCCAATCAAAAAAAGGCGGGAGATCATAGGGCGATATGGCTCCCGCCTCAGTGTCCTTATTTTCGAATACCAAGCGCTTTGATCAACTCACGATATTTGACAACATCTTTGTTCTGAAGATATCGCAGTTGTCTCCGCCTCTGCCCTACCAGTTTGAGCAGTCCTCTCCGGCTGTGGTGATCCTTGCCGTGCTGTTTAAAATGCTCTGTCAGGTACTTGATACGATCCGTCAGCAGCGCGATCTGTACCTCACAGGAACCGGTATCATTGGCATGTGTTTTAAACTGTTCAATAATTTCTTGTTTCTTTGCTCTTGATTGTGCCATACTAAGCACCTCCGTTTTCCTTCTGCTACCAGCAAAGCGCTTCTTCCCCCTGCCCCGCTGAAGTCTGGATAATGGCCCACTTGTTCCGCACCCTGAGGGATGGCGCGGGTAGGCGGTTACAATCTATGGTGTGCCAGTCCTCTTGAGCCCGTAGTATTCATCAACAATACGGATTCAAGCGAAAAAGTGTCTCCACATCTAAAACCTCATAGGCTGCGGTTCAAATGTCTTGTCTGCCTGCGGCCTGGTTCTCTGATCTCAACGTACCGACTGCTCCTGTCTCCTTCGATATTACTCCCTGTCGATACTCCATACACTGCAAAGCGGCCGCTATCGACATGGCCCTTGCATGCAATATATCGTTTCCTGCCTTGCCGGTCAAATCTTCTCCTGCCAAGGCATCGTCAACATGAAAGGGACCGCTGGTTGTACGGCGCAGATATGTCAGACTGGCCCCCCCGACGCCCAGCGCTTTGCCTATGTCGGACCCCAACACACGCACATAGGTTCCCGGGCCGCAGGTTACCTCAATTTCAAGAAAAGGTGCTGAATATCCGAGGAGACAAAGAGAATATATCTCTATTTCCCTGGGCGCCTTGGTAATCAAAATACCCTTACGAGCATAATGATACAGTGGTTTTCCTTTGTGCTTAGCCGCAGAAAAATGCGGAGGAGCCTGGAGCTGTCGGCCCACAAACCGCTCGAGAACAGACGCTATTTGTTCAGGCTGCAGTTCTGGCACGGGAAAACGCCCACTGATCACGCCTTCCGGGTCGTGGGTAGTAGTTTCCACGCCCAATTCCATAGTGGCCAGATACGTTTTACGGCTGCCCATGAACGTCTCTATATGTTTCGTGGCCGGTCTTCCTGCACACACAATCAGCAGACCGCTGGCAAAGGGATCCAGGGTCCCGGCGTGGCCAACCTTCTTGATGCCCAGCAACCGGCGAATCGTTCGCACCATGGCAAAGGAACTTGCACCTGCCGGTTTATCGATAAGATAGACGGCACCACTCATGGTACCCGCACATAAAGAATGCGGCCTTCTCGCCAGGGCCTGAGAATACAATTTTGGGATGACCGAAACAGGCGCAACCTTTCAAAAACACACTCAATAAAGGGCTTGATCTGACAGACCATTTTCAGTCCCCCGGTAAAAACCATGCTATCGGGTCGCCTCTTCAAGTATTGGCACCAGCATATCCTGCACCTGATCAAGGGTTTTGCCCTGTACCCTGAAACCGCTGGCGTTCCTGTGCCCCCCGCCACCCAATCCTGCAGCAATAACGGCAACATCGCACTGCCCTTTGGCTCGCATACTCACAGAGACCAAGCCCTCACCAGCCTCCTTAAGCAACACGGAAACACGCACAGAGCGCACGGATCGGGGCAGATTAATAAAGGATTCCGTATCTTCAAGGGTGGTAAAGGTACGATCCAGCATCTTCTGCGTGACCCGTACAATGGCAATCCGATCCCGGTTGAACATCTCAAGAGTGGACAGCACCTCCTGCATCAGACGAAGCCTCCCCAGGGTATAATTGTCATAGAGATGGGTGGCTATTTCTGCAGGCTTGACACCGCACAACAGCAACTCACGGATTACATGGTGGGTATGCTCCGTGGTGGATTCATACCTGAACGAACCGGTATCGGAAGAAATGGCTGTATACAGACACTCGGCGACCTCACGTGTCACGGTCAGCCCCAGATCCACTGCCATATCAAATACCATTTCTCCAGTGGATGAACGGTCCGGTTCAATCCAGGACATGGAACCAAAACCCCTGTTACCTCTGTGATGGTCAATCACTATAAATGGCTCCATGGCAAGCAACTTGGCACTATACCTCCCCAACCTTTTTTCATCACCACAATCCAGGCCGATAGCTAAAATTCCCGTTCCCGCTTTTTCACAAAACCGATCCAGTTGCTCCAGGTCAGTCATCACATGCCCGGATCCAGGAATGAATCGATACGCAGCGGGCACCGGCTCCTCGGCAAAGGCAAACACCTCTTTGCCAGCGTCCTTCAGCAGGTGCATTAACCCGAGCAGGGAGCCGACAGCATCACCATCAGGATTGATGTGCGTAGCTAAAACCACGTGCGAGGCCGACTGTACCACGGCAAGAATCTGTTCAGGCGTTCTCATCCTTCGTATCCTGTTCCAGCTGACGAAACAGCTCATCTATCCGCTCTATTTCTTCACTTTGGCTATCATAGTGAAATTGGATATCAGGGGTGTAGCGAAGATTAAGCGTTTTTGCCAAATGGCTGCGAAAAAAGCCCCTGGCTCTGTTCAATGCCTTTTTTACTCCAGCCACAGAAGCCCTGTCCGCCACAGTAAAGTACACCTTGGCCAGCTTCAGGTCAGGTGACATGGCCACATGGGAGACCGACACCTCCAACAAGCGTGGATCAGCGACCTTCTGCCGCAACAACACTGCAAACTCATACTTGACCGCTTCAGCCACTCTTTTTGGCCGGGAACTTGCAGCACGCTTGAGTCCCGGCAGGGTAAAATCAAAGTCCATCTCGTTTTCAGGTCCTACAAATGTGCTTCCACCTCATCGAGGACAAAGGCTTCAAGGTTGTCGCCAAGTTTAATGTCATTGAAATTCTCCACACCGATACCACACTCATACCCTGTCAGAACCTCCTTGACATCATCCTTGAATCGTTTCAGAGAAGAAATTTTCCCGGTGTATATCACCACACCGTCTCGCAGGACACGGACACCGACATGACGTTCTATCCGGCCATTGATAACTGCGCAGCCGGCAATGGTCCCAACTTTGGGTACCTGGAAAGTGTCGCGCACCTCGGCTGTGCCAATAACCCGTTCCTCAAAGGTCGGTTCAAGCATGCCCACCATGGCCTTTTCAATGTCTTCCAGGGCATGATAGATGACATCATAGGAACGAATATCCACCATCTCGCGTTCGCCAAGCTCCTTGACCTTGACAGCGGGACGGACATTAAACCCGATAATAACCGCATCCGAAGCAGCGGCCAAGTGGATATCATTTTCCGTAATGGAGCCAGTCCCTTCATGCAGCACCCGAACCTTGATCTCGCTGGTGGAAAGCTTTTCAGCCGCCTGGCCAAAGGCCTGCAAAGTGCCCTGCACGTCTGCTCGCAGGATGACACGCAGTTCCTTGACCTCCTGTTCCGCCATTTTTTCAAACAGATTATCCAGGGAAACCTTTGAGGCAGAAGCCAGCTCCGACTCCCTGGCTTTTTGTAACCTGGACTCGGAAAGGGATTTTGCCATTTTCTCGTCGGACAGCACCAGAAACTCGTCACCAGCAGAGGGCACTCCCGAAATGCCCTGGACCTCCACCGGAATAGCCGGTCCAGCCTCGGTGACATAATCGTTCCGGTCGTTAATAAGCATGCGTACCTTACCGCTGTACAAGCCGGCAACAAAGTTGTCTCCTACCCGCAGCGTGCCTTCCTGAACCAAAACCGTCGCCACAGGACCCCGGCCTTTATGCAGCTGGGCTTCAATAACCGTTCCTTTTGCTTTGCGAACCGGATCGGCTTTCAACTCCAGTATTTCTGCCTGCAATTGGACGGATTCCAGCATCTCGTTAATGCCCAATCCTTTCTTGGCAGACGTTTCACAGTACATAGTATCCCCGCCCCACTCCTCTGGAATGAGGCCAAATTCGGCCAATTCCCGTTTCACCCGTTCAGGGTCGGCATTGTCCTTATCGATTTTATTGACAGCGACCACAATGGGAACATCTGCAGCCTTGGAGTGGGCAATGGCCTCCTTGGTCTGATCCATAACCCCATCATCGGCAGCCACGACCAGAACAACGATATCGGTTACCTTGGCTCCCCTGGAACGCATTTCAGTAAACGCAGCATGGCCGGGGGTATCGACAAAGGTCAAATCCCCGGAAGGAGCTTGAACATGGTACGCACCTATATGCTGGGTAATACCTCCGGCTTCCCCTTCCGCCACGTCGGTTTTACGTATGGCATCCAAAATAGAGGTTTTACCATGATCAACATGCCCCATGACCGTAACCACAGGAGGCCTGGCAACGGCCTCGCCGCCCATTTCTTCTTCCTGCTCCTGAAAGGCTTCCACCTCAAGTTCTTCGGTCATTGCCTGCTCGACTTCATACCCGAAATCGGCAGCCACAAGCGCAGCAGTATCCAAATCCAGTGATTGGTTCAGGGTGGCCATCACCCCTAGCTTCATAAGGGCTGCTATAACCTCATTGGCCTTAATCCCCATCCTCTTAGCCAGATCTCCGACACTGATGGTTTCCACCACCTTAATTCGTCGTTTAATGGCCTTGGTCTCGGTAATGACCTGCTGAACGTCTTTCTCCTTACGGTGTTCTTTTCTCTTTTTCCCCTTTCTCGGACGCATGAATTCCACGTCACCAGTCTGGGCGTACCCTCCTTTGGAGCGCCCCTTTTTGCCTGATTTGGCCATCTTTCTACTGCGGCCTTCTTCCTCGTTCTGGATGGCGACGACCCGCTTACTCTTCTTCTTCCCCTTGCCGCTTCGCTGCGGTTCTGCGCCGGGTCCCACAGGCGAGGAAGCATAATCCTGATGAGCTGAGGGCTTACCAGACCTGCCTGGTTTACGTCCAGAACCCGGCCTTGTTTTCTTCTCCGGTACGGGTATTTCGACCCGACCAACGACTTTTGCCAATTTTTTCCCCGCACGGGGTGCCGCGTTCACAATCCCTTGTGCTTTTTTCTGCTCAGGCTCGATTGTTGTCCCCTCTTCCTCTGGAGAAGCAACTGTTGCCGTTGCCTCCTCTGGTGCCGTGTTGTCCTGTCGAACACCGTCCTCAACCTCACCCTTGAACGCTTCAACGGTCTTGCTCTCGTCCTTGCCTTCGACGGTCTGAGCCTCTCCTGCCTGCAGCTGATCGGCCACACCTTCGCTTATCTTATCCTGATACGAGTCCGACCTTTCCACAGCCACTTCTTCAGGCCCATCCTCTTGTGTCCGTCCAGCGTCAGGTTCCGATTCCAGGGGCTGCCCAGTCACGCCCTCCCTGGTTTCCGGTTGGGCAGGCGCCTCTCCCACAGGGTCCTCGGCCTCGAGCATCCTGGCCGCCTGCTCTTCAGCTTCGCGAGCCTCCTGGGCGGCAACTTCTTCCTCTTCCAGCCGTTTGAGCGCCTCTTCCTTTTCTGCTTTTGAACGCCTCTTAACCACTGTGGTCGTTCGTCGCTTGACCCGCTCACTGCGATCTTTCAGATCAATACGGCCCTCTACAGTTCCTGCTGTAACAGCACCTTCCAATATCTTTCTTCGAATGTCTGCAGCCATATCATCATCTACCGTAGAGCTGTGACTCTTAATAGGGTATCCCATAGCTATCAACTTATCAGCCAGTTCTTTACCTTTCAATCCGGCGTCTTTTGCCAGTTCATACACTCGGACCCTACTCATTGCATGCTCCTGTCTTCCCATCCATTACCATGTCCGTCCCGGAGACGTAACACGTGCTTTAGCATTTTTCTCTTCTTTCGGAGCCGACTATAACACAGCTCGTTTCTACAGCAATACACTCCTCGACCAGACATATTACCCTTTTCGTCGGCTGTCAATGCACCCCTGTGCCAGACGTACCGCTGTAATGCACCCTGGGGGGCCTTTTTGCCGCACCCCCGGCATGTCCGATACGGTACGTGGGCACTTTTCATTCGTTCTCGTACGCCTGTCCGGGATCCTCCTCGCGCTGTACAGAAGAAACAGTCCCTTCATCAGATGCTCGTACTGCCTCCTGCTGAACGACCTCCTCATCGTCCTCGGTTTCCGGCGGGACTTCGACTTCTTTCCTCTCAGGCGGAGGAACCAAGGCTGCCATTTGTATAATCAGAGCCGCTCGCTCTTCACTTATCCGCACCTTCTCCATAAGCTGCTCCGGCATCAAAGCAGCGAGGGCAGCCGAATCGCTCACACCGACAGCATATAATTTATCCGCCATTGATTCATCAACACCTTCAACAGCCGTCAGACTGTTGTAATCTGGCTGAGACAGGTTATTGTAACGGGTTTCACTTTTCACATCAATACGCCAGCCCATAAGACGAGATGCCAGCCGCACATTTTGGCCCTGTCGGCCTATGGCCAGGCTGAGCTGGTCATCCGGCACAATAACCAGCAACGAATTATTTTCTTCGTCCACAACAACCATGGACACCTCGGCTGGAGCCAAGGCATTGTATACATACTTGGCAGGATCGGGACTCCAAGGAACTATATCAATACGTTCCCCCTGTAATTCCTGCACCACATTCTGTACCCGGGAGCCTTTCAGTCCCACGCAGGCTCCAACAGGGTCAACATCAGACTCAACGGAGGAAACCGCAATTTTGGCACGAAATCCAGGTTCCCGGCTTGCACCCATTATTTTGACAATGCCTTCGGCAATTTCAGGAACTTCAAGCTCAAAAAGCTTTGCCAGAAAGGCATTACAGGTTCGGCTGAGAATAAGCTGGGCGTCCCGAGACTCATGCTTCACTTCCTGCAAATAGGCGCGAATCCGGTCACCCTGCTTATACGAGCGCTTGGGGATCTGGCCGTCTCTCGGTAGCACCGCATCGGTTCGGCCCAGGTTGATAACCATATTGCCGCGCTCAAAACGCTGCACGATACCGTTGACAATGCTGCCTTCACGGTCACGGAACATATCATAAATGACATCTCTTTCAGCATCACGCATACGGTGGATAATAACCTGTTTTGCCGATTGCGCGGCAATTCTCCCCAGGTCACCCACATTGTCCATCTTTTCGCCAAGATCGTCATCCAATTCGACCTCAGGGTCCAATCTCTGGGCTTCTTCCAAGGCAATTTCGGTCTCTTCGTCGTAAACCTCGTCAACAACAGTACGATACTGAAACACCTCAATTTCACCAAGCTCATCGTTAAACTGCACCTCTATATCCCTTCGACTGCCATATTTTTTTCGAACAGCCGAGCGCACAGCCTCTTCAATGGCGTCTACCAGTAATGATCGTTCAATGCCTTTATCCCTGCAGATCTGATCGATGATGCGTTTCAGATTTTCTACTCCAACCATAGTTTTTCACCCTGGTATCAGCAATTTTTCTCAACTTGCCTTCCCTGTAATAATCAGACACCGTATCGGCTTCACAAAGCCAGGCGTGCCTTGGATATGTGGTCAAACTCCAGCGACAGTACCTGTCCGTCCTGTTCCAGTAGGACACGCCCTCCATCAAGCCCCTGGAGAATGCCGACAAAAATCTTTTGCTCACCCACAGGTTCACGCATTCTGATTCGGACCTTGTTGAGGACAAAACGTTCAAAGTCTTTTTTCGTTTTCAGCGGACGCTCTGCTCCCGGTGAGGATACCTCAAGATGATAGGCGTGCTCAATCATATCTTCCACTTCGAGATAGGCGCTTATTTCTCGGCTAACATCAGCACAGTCATCAATGTTTACCCCCCCCTCTTTGTCAATAAAAAAACGAAGTACCCAGCCATGGCTCTCTCTTTGGAACTGTATTTCAACTAGTTCCAACCCCATGGCGGCAATCAGGGGCTTTGCGAAGGCTTCTATGGCTTCAATTCTTTTGACGTTGACACTTTCCACGATATGTCTTTTTTCCCTTATGCAATGGCATGTACCAACACGTTCTCAAAAGGCAATAAAAAAAGCGGGCAGAGCCCACTTTCATGTACACCCAATACTTCGGCGTATGTCTTGGCCAAGAAAACCGGATTTTTTCCGGGAACCCGATGGGGCTGACCTGGAGCGGGCAACGGGACTCGAACCCGCGACCCCAAGCTTGGGAAGCTTGTGCTCTACCAACTGAGCTACACCCGCACTCTAGTTCTCCAAAAGAGAATAAATGTACCAAACATCATACTCTTTGTCAAGCATCAACAACCCTATTGCAAACTCTTTTATTCTTGTCTGTGCAAAACAGCCGATCACAAATGACAAAACCAGGTATTTCAAAGCTCGCACGACTCCTTTCTGGTACAGATTTCTTTTTCCTCAAGGATCTCAGGCTGGTCCTGCAGCGGGGAGTAAACAGCTCTATGCGCTGTCGTTAAGTTGGTGCACATTTTGACAAAATGTGCACCAATGCTCAGCCCTGCCAGCATAATCTTCGACAGTATTTTAATAACACATATGCCTGCGTAGCATGAGGTACCTAAAAATTCCGAACCTGGCACCACCTGAGCTGGGAAAAAATCAGGGATAATTCAATTTACTCCGGTTCTCATCTACGATATGATGCTGCCATCATGGAGATTATTACCACCCACATCAACTCGGATTTTGACAGCCTGGCATCCATGGTTGCGGCCAAACGTCTCTATCCCAATGCCGCACTGGTTTTTCCTGGCGCACTGGAAAAACCAGTGCGGGAATACCTGACCCAGCAGTTCCGCAATATCTATGCCTTCACCAAGCTCCGTCAGGTCCCTCTGGAAAAGGTCCGCCGCCTTATCGTAGTCGACACCAGACGACCTGCTCGTCTGGGAGGACTGAGGGCATGTCTGGACAACAAGCATCTCTCCATACACCTGTTCGATCACCATCCAGATCAACCAGGAGATCTGCAAGGCGACCGGACTTACATTAAAAACGTCGGTGCCACTGTCACCTTGTTCTGTATGCTTTTTCAGAAACAAGGACTCAATCTCTCAACCGATGAAGCGACCTTGATGGCCCTGGGCATTTATCAGGACACGGGCAATTTTCTCCACTCAACCACGACTCCAGAGGATATGCAAGCCGCTGCCTGGCTCCTTCGCCAGGGCGCTAATCTGGACGTAGTTCGGCAGTTCACAGTGCGGGAGCTCAACGCTAAACAGGTGGGCGTGCTGGGGGAACTGCTGAAGAACACGGTCTCCTATTGCATCGGGTCCGTACATGTCATGGTCAGCAAGCTTACCCTGCCGCAATACCTGGATGATTTTTCAGTCATTGTTCAAAGGATGATGGCAATGGAAAATATTAATGTCCTCTTTGCCCTCATAAGCATGGAAAATCGTCTCTATCTCATAGCCCGCAGCCGCATTCCAGAAGTGAATACAGGAATCATTGCCAGGGCCTTTGGCGGGGGCGGACACAGCTCAGCAGCCAGCGCCACAATCAAAGATATGACATTGTTTGAGGCAGAAGAGCGTCTGGTTTACCTGCTCCACAGGAATATCCGACCCAAAGCCATTGCTGGGGAGATCATGTCTGCGCCGGTCATTGCCATAACGCCTGATGTTACCATTGACGAGGCCAACAGCCTCATGACCAGGTATAACGTCACCGTCTTACCGGTTGCTGAAAAAGGCGGCAATCCAGAAACCGGTGAGCGGCCGACCCATCTCCTGGGCATGCTCTCACGTCAAGTTGCGGAAAAAGCCATCTTTCACAAACTTGGCACCCTACCTGTTTCCGAATACATGACCACTGAGATTGCCACATTGCCTGAAACGGGAACCCTGGCAGACATCCAAAAACTGATCATCGAGAACCGGCAAAGGCTCATTCCAGTAACGGAGCAGGAGACGATTCTCGGCGTCATCACCCGTACAGACCTACTCGGCCTGCTGATCAATGACCCTGCGCATATGCCTATCGACTTCCTGCGGGAAGACGAAAGGCCCTCGGTGAAACGAGCCAGGAATCTAGGCGGAGTTATGACTCAAGTGCTACCCAAAGAAAGCATAGCTTTGTTACGTGATATTGGTGAAATTGCGGAAGAAATAGGTGTCAATAGCTATGTTGCCGGAGGTTTTGTGCGCGATATGCTCCTTCGCACCGCCAACTCGGACATTGATGTCGTTATTGAGGGAGATGGTATTGCGTTTGCCAAACACTATGCGGCCAAACGAAGCGCTTCGGTGCGGACCCATGACAAATTTGCTACTGCCACAGTCATATTCCCTGACAACACCAGAGTGGATGTGGCTACTGCCCGACTTGAATATTATGAATACCCGGCCGCCCTGCCTACAGTGGAACTGAGTTCCATAAAACTGGACCTGTATCGGCGTGACTTCACAATTAATGCCATGGCTATCCATCTCAACCCAGAGCGATTTGGTACCCTGGTAGATTATTTCAACAGTCAAAACGATCTCAAGGAGAGACAAATACAGGTACTGCACAACCTGAGCTTTGTGGAAGACCCCACACGAATCTTCCGCGCCATCCGCTTTGAGGGGCGTTTGGATTTTCGGATCACCCGTCACTCGGAAAAATTGATCAAAAATGCAGTGGACATCCACCTGGTGGATCGTTTTACCGAACCCCGTTTTTTTTATGAACTGAAACTGATCCTGTCGGAAAATAATCCCATGGCATCCCTGCGACGGCTGGCCCATTTCAAACTGTTTTCATACATCTGGCCGGAACTCAAACCGAATCTGAAAATCGACCGTCGTTTCGAGCACCTGATCACCCAGGCCAACAGGGCCATTTCCTGGTTCAACCTGCTGTATCTTCCTGTACAAATAGAGCCTTGGATGGTCTATCTGCTGGCTATCTTCAGCCGGTCGAAGACTGGGGAACTCACGGCTTTTTCTCAGCGCTTCGACATACCGGAACGACAGCGCAAGAAACTCATACAGCAAAAAAAAGATGTGGAGCGTATAGCCAGGGATATGCTCAATCGCCCCTTCATAAAACCCAGTGAAATCTACTGGCTGCTCATGGACCTGGACTATGAAGGACTGCTCTACCTGATGACCATTGCCCGGAAAAGATATATTCAACAGGCCGTTTCCCTCTTTGTCACCTCGCTTAGGGAGACCACGCCCTTGATTAATGGTCACGAACTCAAAAAAATGGGCTATACGCCAGGCCCTGCCTACCGGACAATGCTCAATCACCTGATTGAAGCGCAACTCGATGGAAAAGTCGGGACCCGTGAGCAGGCGGTGGACTTTATCCGCTCCACCTATTCGGGGAAAAAAGAGTAACCACCTCAACCCGGGACGGATTCAGGCAGGCAACAATACACGCCTATCAGCCTCTAACCCGGATTTCTCATGAGCATTTTTCCAAAAAACAATAAAAAAGTTGTAAAAAGATATAATTCCAACCCGGTCCCGACGCTCTTTTTTAATGAGAATCAATTTCGCTTTATGGTCAGAAAACAGGACACCCCGGCGGCAAGCAGGTCGCGTCCAAAAACAGTGCCGGCATGAACAAGTGCGGGCCAAAGAGGACAAACATTCTGGAACCAATATATTTCAACAAACAAGGCTCGCTTTTTTTCCATCTCTTCTTAGCGTATAGGCACAACCAAAGCCTGGTTGAAAGGAATACGGAAAAACCGATACGAAAAAACACTCAGCTCTCTTCTGAAAAGTATATGTTCAATCTTTCGCAAACCATTCTGGAACTGACCATCTGGCTACCGCCTTTTCTACTTGCCTTGACCTGCCATGAACTGGCCCATGGATACGTGGCCTATGCCCTTGGAGATCCAACGGCAAAAATCGCTGGCAGGCTCACCATGAACCCCATTAAACATATTGACCCTATGGGAGCGCTCATCTTTATCGTCGCGAAAATAGGCTGGGCCAAGCCGGTGCCAGTCAACCCGAACTATTTCAGGAACCCACGCCAAGGCATGCTGCTTGTAGCCCTGGCCGGCCCAGGGGCCAACATTGCCCTGGCAATCATCAGCGCAATACTGTTCAAGACCATTGCGAAGCTGTTCATAATACCGGCCTTTGTTTTGGTCCCCCTTGTCAACATGCTGTACGCATGCGTGGTCATCAACTTCATCCTTGCAGCTTTCAACTGTCTGCCCATCCCACCTCTGGATGGCTCAAAAGTCCTCATGAGCCTCCTCCCACCCGACATGGCTGCCACCTATTCGAAATCAGGGCCGATCGGCATGATCGTCCTGCTCATACTTTGCGCCACAGACTACATCTCAAGGTTCATCGACCCCATCATAGTGTTCAGCCACAACCTGCTTCTGGGCTAAATCGAGCCTGACCGGAAGGGAGACTGTTCCGATTACTGACGACCATTTTTCTCAATGCCGACATACAACAGTCCCCCATCCCAGGTTTCTCATGAACATGTTGTCTTATTTGAAAAAAAAGAAAAAACAGATGGATACCCAGTTCGTGGGCAGGCTCTGATTTTGACAGAATGTGCACCAAGGCTCAGCCCAGGCAGTACCATCTTTGAGAGTATTTTAGCCACCCAAATACCCAAGTAGAATGAGTAACCAAAAACTACCGAACCAGGCAACACCTGAGCTGATGAGAACTCCAAGCTATACGACTGATCACAATCGTCCAGAGATGGGGGAACTGAGAGGTGGTACACCATCATGAGATATATCGGGCTCCCACTCTCCCGCACCGGCCATTTTACAACTTCCAGGTCAAGCCAATGGTCAACAGATGGGCTGCTGCATTGTCAAAGGTGCCTTCTAGCGCCCCGTTACTGATGTTGCGACTTTCCTTCTCATCAAAAAGGTAGGACATACCAAGTTCCATGTGCTCTGTGATCAAATATTTGACCCCCACTGAATAGAGCAGGGCATCGGAGTCCGGCAATTCGAACCCCACATTCTCCGACGGGGCCGGATTCTCGTCTATTGCAAAACCAGCCATCAGGGTTAACCCGTTTTTTAGGGCATACTCAGCACTTATACGAAAAGCGTTCGTATCCGACCATTGCTTGGCCAGAGGGAGATCAAAGGCCGCATACAAAACAGGGTTGCTCAGAGGGGTTGAATAATTGAAATCAAGGCTCTCATACTCTGACCAATAGGTCCGGTCATAGGCTAACTCAACCGTGAGTTGATCAAAAAACGTATAGGCTGCGGATATGGCCAGCACCGCTGGCAGAGGGATAGTAACCCCTGCCTCACCACTGTA
Source organism: Desulfobulbus propionicus (assembly GCA_002748755.1). GTDB lineage: Bacteria > Desulfobacterota > Desulfobulbia > Desulfobulbales > Desulfobulbaceae > Desulfogranum > Desulfogranum propionicus_B. The sequence continues at coordinate 24,000 of PDTD01000008.1, forward strand.
CACACCCTGACCCAGGGAGGTGGCCAGATCAGCATTTCCTTCAACATCGAAATTCACGTTGGAACGATAGGTCAGTGCCAGGTTCAGGTTGTCCAGCGGGCGGGCAGTCACCGCGAGGTTTATTCCGCCTTCCAGTGTATCGCCTTCCATGTCCCTGCTGATGGTGGTACCATCGGCAAGCATGCCCCTGCTGCTTACCTTGCCGTCAAGATACACGCCGCGTAACCCGAAACCAACGGAAAATTGATCACAAAACTTGTACGAAACCGTTGGATTGGCCTCAAAAATTTTCAATGAAAAATTTTCGGAATAGGTTTTTGGGTAGGGATCCTGCCATCGTTTGGATAGCCCTCCTGGAGCAACTAGGGAAAAGCCGAACCGCCAGTTGCCATAAAAGGGAGAAACCGCAAAAATCGTAGGCAGGAGAAACCTTTCTTTTTGCGAGGACCCATCGTAGAGCGGACTTCGGTTGTCTGTATAATCAATGGCCGTAAGATAAATGCCGGTGAGGTTGCCTGCCACAAGCCAGGAATCCTCCAGCCAAGACATGTTGGCCGGGTTGTAGTAGGCGGCATCAGGACCAGGAGTGTAGGCAACGTAACCGGCTGACCTTGCTGTTGCATTCACCGACTGCTCCGGGATCCTCCACCCCGAACCATATGCCGTCCCCGACGCCATCAGCAGGATGGTACCTGCCACAACCAATTTTTTTCGGACTTTCCCCTTGAGTGCCATGTCTTCTCCTTTCCCTTTCTTAACGAAACGATATCTACCCGAAGGTATCTACCACCCTGATTACACTTGCTGTGCCTTTATACCTGTTTTCAGGCTGCCCAGATATGGGCAAGCACCATTGGCGGAACTCGCCCGTATTCCTTATGAACATGTTGGAGAAATGAATACAACAGGATAGGGCCAAAAGGGTTTGTAACCAACTTCTAAAAAATGTTCACCAAAGCTCAGCCCAAGCAGCCCCACCTTCGACAGTATTGTGACAGCAAAAAGCACGTGCTATCGAAGTGTTCGTTCCCTATGCACGGCCAAAAACTATGCATCTGACACCGTCATTGCTGATGAATTCCTTAATGCGACCCATCGTGCTCAGCCAAAGACGGGTGACCTGACAGCAGGAGACACTATACATGCATAGTATCTGCTGAATACAGATACCGTTTGATTTTATGTGTCGGTGTTTTTATAAACGGTTCACGCCTCTCCAGGACCCTGGAAATACGTGATGACGGCGGTAACTGCTCATTGACTGCGGCCCGCATCTCCTCAAGCAAAGTTGCTATATAGTGATGGCGCTGGATGCGGTTTTTGCCTGTTGTTTTATTATCTATAAACTCATAGTCTGGATATACCCAAGCTTCAAGCATACCCCTGTTTTCAACCACCAGGCACTCAAGCACATACTGATAGGAGTTCACTCTATGCTCAATGATTTCCGGGTACACATTTTCTCCATTGGAGAGCACGATCACTGATTTGGACCGTCCTTTAATATGCAGGTTACCAGCCTCATCCAACAGGCCCAAATCACCGGTACGTAACCAGCCGTCTTCAGTAAAAACCTCTTTGGTTGCTTCAGGATCATTGAGATACCCCTTCATAATATTGGGTCCTCGGGCTTCAATTTCACCAATACCACTGTCTGGATGCGGGTCATCAATACGAAGCTCCACCCGAGGAATGGCCTTGCCCGTTGAACCATGCTGGATAGTTCTGTCGTCGAATGGTCCTCCAGCAAGCAGTGGTGAGGCCTCTGTCAGCCCATACCCTACTAAAAAAGGAAATTGAGAATCCCGCAGAAAATGCTCCACTTCAGGATTAAGGGCTGCCCCGCCAATGCCCATGATTTCCATTCTACCACCGAAAAACTCTGTCAAATGTGTCCCGACTTTACGAAAAACAATTTTTCTGCCCATACTGAAACGACACACAAACGAGAGAAGTTTGCTCTTCTCCACAGTGGGCAGCACCCTCTTTTTATAAATTTTTTCTATGATCAAGGGCACCACTAACATGACATGGGGTTGTTCCTTGGTGCATATTCGCTGTAACAAGGCCGGAGTTGGCGTTTTCCCTGCATACACCACCCGACACCCGCTCAACAGAGGCAAGAGGAAGCCGACGGAAAACTCATAGGTATGAGAAATGGGCAGCACAGACAAAAAAACCCATCCCGCCTGGACCTCCATGATACCGGATGCCGAATAGGCATTAGAACAGAGATTTTCATGGGTAAGCATAACAGCTTTGGAAAACCCGGATGTTCCAGAGGTGTACAGGATAGAAGCCAAGTTTTCTCCTCGTACAAGGGGAAAGGTCAGTGTTTCCTCCTCTGCGTCTTGCCCATAGTGTTCCAGGGCTGTGCCGAGAAAAACACTGAATTTTTCCAGTGCTATCAATCCGGTATCATCCTGGTAATCATCCAAAGTCACAACATGGGTGAGATTTTTTTTTAGATCATAAATCTTCTCGATCTGCCTTTGCGTAATCAATACAAGATCACACGCCATTTCTGTAATGATATGATGCACATCAGCCTCAGGCAGGTCAGGAAAAATTGGAACCGCCTCGGCACCAATACGGACTATGGCCAGATAACTGATACCCCAGTTAGGAGAATTTTCCCCCAACAAAGCAATACGATCCCCTTGCTGCACCCCAAGCTCCATCAGGTATGCAGCCAGACTCAGTACCCTGATATGCAGTTCCCTGTAGGTCAACGGTTCCTCAAGGGCCATCCCCAGGGCGGGCAAGTCCTGATATCGTCTGCACGCTATATCCAGCAGAGCGTTCAGGGTACCGGCATTTTCCTGAATAACAGGTAAATTTTCAGTATGTTGCGACTCTTGGGCAGCTTGTGGTGGTATGGCTGCGTCCATAGCCTTTTTCTCTTCTTCGGCCATGATGTTCTCCAACTCCAAACCTCGTCCTTTACATTGTTGCGTTTTGATACCATAACCAGAAAGTTTTTTCAAAGAAAACGGGCTCGCGCGCCGGGCTAAGCCAGCAGTTTCCCTTCTGATCGCGCACGTACAGACGGGGGGAGATACCATATTGATTCTGGCGCACCGCTCAGGAGCAAAACCGACCAGGAAAAGTCGATAAAAAATGGGATCGGCCCACAATGGGCGCTGTGAAGAGCTGGATGGCCGCATGAGAAAAGGTTCTCCTTTCACTTGGCCATGCCAATCCTCCAAAAATGGTTGACTGACGGATTATTTGAATCGTTGTAAAAAATGGAAGTTGCCAGAAAACACGGTCTCTAGTCCGGATTGCTTATCTGCCCAGGTGGCGCCAGGTTCGAAATTTTTGGTCACGCATTATACTTTATACTTGGGTAGATGTGTTGCCAAAAGACTGCCGAAGATGGTACCACCTGGGCTGGACTTGAGTGAACAGCTTGGTGAAATTTGAGCCTGCTCACCAACTGCACGGACATCTATTTTTATCTCTTTCTTCTCTAATAAGACAAATTGTTCACAAGATATCCGGACGAGTTGGGACGGAGAAACCAGAACCAAAATCCTTTTAGCCCATACTAGCAACAGGGGACTAAAAGTGAAGAATCTGACAAAAACATCAGACTCCTTTTGGGAGTGTTATTTCATACTCCGGCAAAGGCGACCGAATCCACCTGGGATAGTGGCGGAGGCCCAGAAGGCTCGGCCATGCTTGTAATCAACAAACCAGTGGCCGCCCGGTGACCTGACAGCATCGGCAAAAATAAACGGCTGCGCTGAGGAAAAACACTCGTGCACAAATTGGTCTTTGCTGTTTTTTTCTCGAAGCATAAGCGACAGGGCCTCGGCCACAGTAGGAACACGCCAGTCGTCATAGCCCGCGAATTTCTCCTCATTCAACCGTTCCACCTCTCTTCGCAGACCGCGGTGACTCATGATGTCCAGCCCCCCACGTTGCCACATCAGCCCACTCCGTAGATCCGTCACGGTCAACTCGTCCCCATTATCAACCAACACAGCCTCGTATTGTCCCTCTGGACTTCGCTCATGGTCGACCAGTGCGTACTGTTGGATCAAGGCCACAACATCCTCTTCCACCAGCACTTCTGCTTCTGTGGGCAGAGATACCTTTTCCACCTCGCCAACATATTCTGAGGCCAAGGGTAAATTGATGGCTGTCAAACAGTCTTCCTGTTCTTCCACAAGGGGGACAACCAAAGACTGGTCGTCAGAATCTATCACATTGGCGAGCAGCCACTCTTTCAAACGAGCATTGATGGGATGGGTTCGCTCAAATCTGGCGACTTTCCCTTGTTCAGCCACACATTCCCGAATCATTTCATCCGGTGCCAAAATCTCCGCCACAATCTTGGCATGTTTTATGCCGCGCTCCATCAGGCACAGCTTCGGTTCATCCACCCAGGCATCTATAAAAAAGTAGTAGGTACGCTCCTTGGGATCACGAATACGTTCAACCCCACCCCAGCTTTCAAACGTGCCAAAGGTGTACTCCGGGGTCATTTCCCAGTCAATAGTTGGTATGCCGGGAATCTGCAGTTTGGTAAAAAGTCCCATAAAACCTCCATGTAGGTGTTGTAATTCGTTACGGCAGGTATAATGATGCTATTTTATAGAAAAATGTCCGTCGGAATAATCAGGGAGAATTTGCATGCCCCGAACTCTTGCGATCTTTTGCTCCAGGCAGGAGTACAACGCCCTGTATCTAAAATCTAATAATAATTATTATCAAGTCAAGATGAAAAAGCACACCCAGCTACACACCGGTACCCCTCTGCCCCTTGGTGCAACCATTACCACCGAAGGGGTCAACTTCGCACTTTTTTCTCGACACGCCCACACTGTCACCCTTGTTCTGGATCTACCGGAGGACGGTACGACAAAACAATGGCGCGCCATACACCTCGATCCCAAAACAAACAAAACGGGAGACATCTGGCATGTACGTATACCGGAACTGGCCTTCCCACTGTATTATGGGTATATTCTGGACGGTCCTGATGACCCATGGGGGAGCGGCCACGTCTATAACAACAAGAGAATTCTCCTGGATCCGTACGCGAAAGAGCTGCGCCCGGCAAAATGGGGTGCGCCCAGGGATGATTTGGGCGTCCAGCCCTGCTGCCGCCTACAACCGAACACCTATGACTGGGAAGGTGATCTGCACCCTAAAACCGCACTCAAGGACAGTATTATCTACGAAATGCACGTGCGGGGATTTACCAGAGACAGCTCCTCTGGAGTGGCTCACCCCGGAACGTTTACAGGGGTAACTGAAAAAATTGATTATCTTCGAGCCCTTGGGATAACAGCAGTGGAACTCATGCCGGTAACGGAATTTGACGAGAACGAGGCCCTGTTTGTCAACCCGGAAAGCGGCAAGCCGCTGCAAAATTACTGGGGCTATAATCCGGTTTCATTTTTTGCCCCCAAGTCAGGCTATTGTGCGGATCCTGCCAACGCCCTCAACGAATTCCGTGACATGGTCAAACAACTGCACAGGGCTGGCATTGAGGTGTTGCTTGACATCGTGTACAACCATACCGGAGAGGGAGGCCTGGATGGCCCAACCACCAGTTTTCGGGGGCTTGACAACACCATATACTACCTGCTCGATCCATGGACACGGACCTACCTCAACTTTTCCGGCTGCGGTAATACCTGCAACTGCAATCACCCCATTGTTCGGAACCTGATCAGGAGCGCTCTTCGCTGGTGGGTAGTGGAGATGCATGTGGACGGATTTCGTTTTGATCTGGCCTCCATTTTAGGCCGGGACTCCCAGGGTCATGTCCTGTCCAACCCGCCCATGGTTGAAAGCATCGCCGAAGACCCGGTACTGGCCGATGCCAAAATAATTGCCGAGGCCTGGGATGCAGCAGGATTGTACCAGGTGGGTAGCTTTTCCACCCACCACCGCTGGGCTGAATGGAACGGCCGATTCCGGGATGATATCCGGTTGTTCATGTGTTCTACTCCCGGATCCATTTCGGCTCTGGCCACCAGAATTGCCGGCAGCTCGGACCTCTACCAACACAATGGACGACACCCCTGCAATTCAATTAACTTCATAACCAGCCATGATGGTTTTACCCTCAACGACCTGGTAAGCTACAACCAAAAACACAACCATGCCAATGGTGAAGACAACCGTGATGGAGACAACCATAATATAAGCTGGAACAGCGGTATAGAAGGAGACACACTCAGCAGACCGATCCAGGAACTCCGCTCCCGAAGGGTGCGCACTTTCCTGACCATTCTTTTTCTTTCCCAGGGTGTCCCCATGCTGGTTGCAGGTGACGAATTCGGTCGGACCCAAAAAGGCAACAACAACGCCTGGTGCCAGGACAACGCCATAAGCTGGCTCAACTGGAATCTGCTCCATCAAAACCGACACCTGTTTCAATTTGTCCAATACCTGATCAAGCTTCGAAAAAGACATCAGGTGTTCAGGCGTGATGATTTCTTCGCCGCTGCCAGCAAGGCAGGAGAACCTCCGTATACGAACGCTATTAGTTGGCACAGCCTTGTCCCAGGAACACAGGACTGGTCACCGGCATGCCTGACTCTGGCTTTTCTGCTCAACGGATCGCTCTTTCCCGAGCCGGATGACGATTTTTATGTCATGTTGAACGGACACAGAGACACAGACCAAACATTTCTTACCCCTGCTCCCCCTGTCCGCGGGGAGCAACGGATATGGAAACAGATCATAACCACCTGTCAACCGGGACCAAATGATGTGTATCAGCCTGACCAGGCACGATCTGTCGCTGCCGGTGAAAAGCTGACAGTACGTCCCATGGGCTGCGTTGTCCTGCAATCGACCTGCAGATAAGAGCGGCACAACGGATGGCCCTGGATGTGTCTGTAACTCGCAAATTCTAGAAAGGAGAAACTATGCCATGACCACTGTGCTGATGCTGGGAGATTCCCTCGTGGAATGGGGAGACTGGGCAAAACTGCTTCCAAAATACCAGGTAATCAATCGCGGTATGGCAGGAGAGACAACTGAAGGCCTTGCAGGCAGACTGATCCCTGAACTGACCAGTATGCCTGAGCCCGATGCCATACTCCTGCAGTCAGGGACCAACAATCTGCTCATGGGAAACCCTCATTTTCCAGCAATTTACAGCAGTATGGTACCCACCATACGGACACTGATTTCTGGCGCCCCCATCCTGATCAGCTCACTCATGCCCATGCCCATTGTACGCCGGGAACTACTGGATAAAGTAAACAATGCTCTCCGCGACCTTGCCGAGACAACAGACAATTGTTATTTTATTGACGTTGTACCCTCGTTCCTGGAACAATGTCTGCCCATCACCCATCCTGGATTCCTGACAGATCAGGTGCACTTGTCCACCCGAGGGTATCAGGTCTGGGCGGCTGCAATCGAGAGCCATCTGCAAAAAATTATCTGATCAATGAACCTCAGGTACCACAGCCCGAATTGCTCACGACCATTGTGTCTCCTATGAGGGAAAAGAGGGATATGATTCCCCTGAGGAGTTACAAATTTCGACAACGTGTCCACGCAGAATCAGCACCGGAGGCGGCTCTCTTCAGCAGTATTTTGACAGCAAAGAGAGGGAACTATCAGTGACTTTACCTACCTCTGTACGGTCAAAAACTGTCCATCTGGCAAGGCCTGAGCTGATAAAAATCCGCCCATAGCAGGCCTATGCCAGAGTTACTATTCAACAACGTTTACTGTAGGAGTATCCTATGCGCACCTTGAGTCCCCTTGTCATCTGCTGTACCTTTCTGGCGTTTTCCTGCCCATCACCCATCCATGCAGAGGCCCCTGTTTCGATGTCATCCGGCCATGCGGTCATGGACAGTCAAGGCGTTACGGGGGTCGTGGCTGAAACCATGAACACCGGCGGTTACACCTATATTCTGGTGGACAACGGTCAAGAGCAAACATGGGTCGCCATTCCCGAAACTACAGTGGCCCTGGGGCAGGACGTTGTCTGTCTACCAGGGATGGAGCAGGTGCAATTCACCTCCACCACCCTGAACCGAACCTTTGATTCCATCATCTTTTCCCCTGGCCTGGCTGAACGAAATACCAAGAGCGCCGGTTTGAAAACGCACAGCTTTGCAGAAGCCCTGCGCCAGGAGCAAAACCAGGCTGCTGCTATCCATGGAAATCAGCTAACCGGCCAGTCCCGTGGAAGCCAAGGGGCCAGAGTACCTCCTGTAAATGTGCAGGTGGAAAAGGCTGAGGCCGAAAACAGTTATACTGTTGCCGAGTGTTTTGAGTTGGCACAAAAGCTTGACGGCAGCCAGGTCGTTGTCCGGGGCAAGGTGGTGAAGATTTCTTCCGGGATCATGGGCCGCAACTGGATTCATATCCAGGACGGGAGCGGCAGCCCGACAAACCACAGCCATGATCTAGTGGTAACAAGCCAGGATATGCCTAAAAAAGAGGGGATCATAACCGTAACCGGGATACTGCATGCCAACCGTGATTTTGGCGCCGGCTACAAATACACTGCCATCATAGAGGACGCTTCGGTTCAATGACCAAGGGTAGACAGCCCGTGCATCCCAAAAAGATAGGGTTTGACTTTGACGGAGTGATTGCGGATATTGGTGAAGCCTTTATCCGTCTCGCCTGCGAAGAGTACAACCATTGCGGCATCAGCATGGATCAAATCACCCAGTTTGACGTTGAACGCTGCCTGAATATGCCGCCGGAGATTGTTGAAACCATTTTTCTCCAGATCCTCAGGGATTCCGTGGGCACCGGATTGATGCCCATGCCCGGGGCGGTTCCCATCCTGGAAGAAATGAGCTGCCAGGCTCCGGTGACCATTGTCACTGCCCGTCCCATGGGCGACCCTGTCCGCGCCTGGCTGCGGTATCATTGCTCCGGCCGGGTGCACAGACAGGTGCGACTGGTAGCCATGGGTGATCATGACGACAAGGTACGACATATAAAAAATCTGGGCCTCACCTGTTTCATTGATGACCGTGTGGAAACCTGTATGATGCTCACAGAGGCCGGTATCACATCCTATCTGTTTGCGCAGCCCTGGAACCAAAGCTGCACCGCCCTGCCCCGCGTGGAAAGTTGGGCTGACATACGTAGGCTCTACGCCAAAAAGGAATCGGAGGCCGTCTGCGTCTCCGATTCCCCTGGAACCAAAACAAATTCTTGAGGTATCTCCATGTACTGTCCTGACTGTGGGACCAAGATTACAATGTACAGAAATCCAACCCCGACCGTTGACATCATCATAGAAATCAACAACGGTATTGTTCTTATCGAACGTAAAAACCCACCCCTTGGCTGGGCACTGCCGGGCGGTTTTGTTGACTATGGAGAAGCATTTGAGCACGCTGCCCATCGCGAGGCTGAAGAAGAAACGGGGCTCCAGGTCCGACTAATCAGCCAGTTTCACACCTATTCCCACCCAGAGAGGGATGCGCGGCAGCATACCGCTTCAACCGTGTTCATCGGTCAGGCCGAAGGTGAACCGGTAGGCGCTGATGACGCTGCCCAGGCAGGTATCTTTTACCAAGAGAACCTGCCAAAACTTGTCTTTGACCACCAGCAGATTCTCAAGGATTATTTTCATTTCAAAAAAACAGGGGAGCGTCCAGGCATATAAGTTCTACTGTCAAGGAAACCTTCCCCACCGCCAAGAATCTATTTCCACAAGCGAGGAGAAAAAATGGCCAATAAGCCGCCCAAAAAACATTTTCAGAATCTGGTCAGCAAATTTCCCGAAGTCATGTCGGCTCTGGGCAATCTGGGAGCAACCACCAGAAGCGCTGGCCCCTTGGATAAAAAGACCACAGAACTTATTCAGCTTGGGGTTGCTGCGGCATCGCAATCAACAGGCGCGGTGCAGTCCCATGCCCGACGCGCCCTTGAAGCGGGAGCGTCCAACGAAGAAATACAGCATGCGCTCATCGTCCTGATAACAACCATCGGTTACCCCAAGGTAGCGGCAGCGCTGGCATGGATACAGGGAGAACTGGATACTTAGCCCGGATTTCTCATGAACATTTTGCCTCACTTGTGAAAAAAAAAGACAAAAACAAAGGGATGTGATGTCCGTGAGCAGGCCCACATTTCGTCAAGATGTGCACCAACGCTCAGTCCAGGTAGTATCATCTTCGGCAATCTTCTGGCAACACATATACCCAAATAGAAAGGGGGCAAAAAACTCTCGAAACTGGCGCAGATGAAGCTGATGGGAAATCTGGCTTAGTTCTCTTTGGGGGAAATTAAAAAAACATTCTCAACACAAAATACGTCACAAGCCCCACACCTATGGAGCTGTAGATCAACAGTCAGGGGAGGCACTCGCTGCCATATTTACGCAGTGCCAGGGCAAAGGTTGTCAGGCCGGCGCCGCCAGCGACCAGCAGTATGAACAGTTCTCGCATGATTTCTCCCACTTTCTAACAATGTTGCCCTTGCCCCCTGAACCGGTGGCAGCTTAAAGACAACAAAAGCGTTGTATCCAAAAAGGCCGTTTAAGGCCCGAGTTAGACTCGGACGCATCAGCCAGTCATATGGTCAAGCACGAATCCTGGCGCCCTGCTTTTTCCGAAGCCGAATTGCCTGGGGGGTGATTTCCACTAGTTCGTCATCGTTGATATAAGATATACAGTCTTCCAGGCTCATGTCAAGCGGCGGTGTCAGGATAACCGCATCATCGGAACCGGCCGCCCGTACATTGGTCAACTTCTTGCCCTTGGCCGGGTTCACAATCAGATCGGCTGGTCGGCAATGTTCACCGATAATCTGACCTTGATAGGTTTCCACCCCAGGCCCAATAAACAAGCGGCCGCGATCCTGAAGATGAAAGAGGGCATAGGCCACTGTGGTTGCTGGTTCCTTGACCACCATGACCCCATTGACACGGTTCTGGATGGGACCGGCATAGGGCCCCCATTCAGAAAAAACGTAATTCATGACTCCCATCCCCCGGGTATCCGTGAGAAACTGGGAGCGATACCCCAGCAGGCCACGCGTCGGGACCTTGAAAACCATACGGCTTATCTGCTTATTAACCTGCATGTCAAGTAATACGCCTTTGAGCATACCCAGCTTCTCAATCACCACACCCTGGTATTGCTCATCCACGTCAACGGTCAACTCTTCATAGGGTTCAAGGGTTTTGCCGTTTTCTTCACGCATGATAACCTGCGGTCTGGTCACCTGGAAGGCATAGTCTTCACGGCGCATTTTTTCGATCAGGATGGAAAGGTGCAATTCGCCTCGACCGGCAACACGAAAACCAATCCCTTCCTGCAAAGGCTCAACCTGCAGGGCCACATCTGCCAGGGTTTCCCTGTTTAGTCTCTCTTCAAGATGCCTGGAGGTAACATACTTCCCCTCCAGACCGGCAAAAGGGGAGTCATTGGGCACGAAGTTCATGGTGAGAGTCGGCGGATCAATCTCGATCAGGGGCAGCGGCCTGGGCTCCTCGGGATCAGTAAAGGTCACGCCCACAGTGACATCTTCCATGCCTGCTACGGCAACGATGTCACCGGCAAAAGCCCGCTCCACCGGTACCTTCTGATCCCCTTCAAAAGTAAATAGTTTCGAAATACGAACAGGCTGGACAGAACCGTCACGCCTGCAGACCACAAGGGGAGAACGAAGATCCAGCTGCCCGTTGACCACCTTACCGATACCCAACCGTCCCATGTAGGGTGAGTAGTCTATGGTATTGACCTGCATCTGCAAAGGAGCATCAGGGTCACCGGCAGGTGGCGGCACATGATCAACAATCATCTGCGAAATCCGTCCCATCCCGGCTCCGGGGACGACTTCCGCGTCTGGATCATCAATGGCGTACCCGGCCTTGGCAGAGGCGTAGAGAACCGGGAAATCCAAAATTTCATCGGGCGCTCCAAGGCGATCCAGCATCCCGAACACCTGGTCGACCACCCAGTCGCAACGGGCTGCAGGCTTATCGATCTTATTGACCACAACCAAGAGGGGCAGTCCAGCTGCCAAAGCCTTTTTGACGACAAAAAAAGTCTGCGGCATGGGGCCTTCCTGCGCATCCACCAAAAGCACTGCGCCGTCCGCCATGCGTACTACCCGTTCCACCTGCCCGCCAAAATCCGCATGGCCGGGTGTATCAATAATATTAATCCTGTACTCTCCAAAGATGTACGAACCGTTTTTTGAGGAAATGGTAATGCCTCGCTCACGTTCGAGATCCATGGAATCCATCAGCCGTTCAGCTACCTCCTGATTATCACGAAACATGCCGCTGTGACGAAAAAGCTGATCAACCAAAGTGGTTTTACCATGGTCAACGTGCGCAATGATGGCTACATTACGAATATTCTCTTGCTGCATATATCCTCCAGCTCGGTGCAAGGGAAGCTCTCAACCTGAAAAAAATGCAGACTGTACAGGAAGAGGGGCAAAAAAACAAGGAGATTGAGCACGCGCCCCAAGGTAAAAATCAGAACAAAACGTACACAGCCAACGCTACTGATGGTCAGGTGCACAGGAGTATAGCGGCTGACCTTGGGTACAAAGCCCCCTGCCAAGAGGACAAAAACTCCTGAACCGTCCTGATTGGGCACCATTTTTTTACATACTGTTCCGCAAAGGGAAAAACACTATAGCATAAGTAGGTAGAAACCAAGCTCACCCAGCCATCCTGTGGGCACTATCACAAACGATACAACTGCGGTGCTGGTACAGGGAGGGCGTACGCTACCTGGGAGAAAATGACCAATGCCGACAATGACTGTCTCCCATGATTGCCTGCTGGAAGATATCAGTTTCGAACTGGAATCTGCCATCAAAGCAAGACTGACCATCAATAACCCTGCCTACCATAACGCTAAAAAGTATGGTCGCTGGATCGGAAAAAAACTCAAGCCGACTCTTTCTTATTACGAGACTGTTCCCAAAGGAATCCGTTTTCCCAGGGGCTTTGCCAATCAGGCCTATCTTCTTTGCAGAACTATCGAACAGACTGCTGTGGAAATTATCGATAAGAGGCGATTATTGGATACTATTGAATTCCGATTCAATGGAGTGTTGAGGCCTTACCAGCAAAAAGCCGTGGATGAAGCAACCAAGAAAAGCTTTGGGGTTCTGGAAGCCGGTACAGGGAGCGGCAAAACGGTCATGGCTCTCAAAATACTAGCAACGAGAAAACAACCCACTCTCGTCATCGTTCACAGCAAAGAGCTTGTACTCCAGTGGCAGCAACGCGCGCAACAATTCTTGTCTTTCGAAACAGGCGTAATAGGTAACGGCCATTTTACTCTTGCTCCACTCACCATTGCTATCGTCAACACAGCAAGAAAAAGAATCCAGGAACTGGTTCCTCATTTTGGCCATGTTATTGTCGATGAGTGTCATCGCGTTCCTGCCGCCTTATTCACAGAGGTTGTTTCTCAATTTGACAGCCACTATTTGTTAGGCCTCTCAGCAACAGCCTTTCGCAGAGAGGATGAACTCACCTGCCTGATTTATCATTTTCTAGGGGATAGTATCCACCGAGTCAATCAAGCAGAGCTGCAAGCAAGCGGGGCAATCCTGAAACCAGTACACATAGCCCGAAAAACAGACTTCACCTATCACTACACAGGGGACTACTCTGCACTGGTCAAAGCCTTAACGGGAGATAAAAAAAGAAACAAAAAAATAGTTGACGATATCCGACAGGCGGTACACGCTGAGACCAGCGGGGTCTCGCTTGTCGTGAGCGACAGGATACAACACTGTGCGCTCTTGGCCCGCCTTCTAGAAGAAGAAGGCATTACCTGCACAGTCCTTACCAGCAAGGTCTCTGCGCAGCAACGCGCTGCAATTGTCCAGCAGGTCCAGAGAGGAGAAATAGAGGTATTGATCGCCAGCTTTCGCCTTATCAGCGAGGGGTTTGACTGCCCTCGGCTCAACAATCTCTTTCTGACAACCCCCATTGCTTTTGAAGGCGCCGTGTTGCAGGTCTGTGGGCGGGTCATGAGACCAGCTGTTGGGAAACGCCCAAAAATCTATGATTATGTCGATGAGCAAATTGCCCCTCTCGCTCGTTCTGCACGAGCCAGAAAAGCCGTTTTTGCCAAACTATAAATATCCCGGACGGCCTTGCGAACTTTCCCAAAAAGAGTACAGTAATCAAGGGGAACATGTTGCACAAATAGGTCGCTTGCTACCCACCACATTCAACTGGATTTCTCATCAGCTCAGGCGGTGCCAGATGCAAAGTTTTTAGCAGTGCATGAGGGTACCTTCTCCTTGCTGCCAAAAAACTGGCGAAGATGGAACAGGCTGGGCTGGCCTTTGATGAACATTTTTAGGTTTTTGACTACAAATTATTTCTTTTGTAACTGATTCTGTTTATATTATGTTTTTTCATTTCTAAAAAATGATCATCAGAAAGTCTGGCTCAACTCGGTACCTGTACTATATGAACCAACCCATCTTGTACCAAAAAATCCGTCAAAGTCTGTTCTTCGCTCTTCTTGCCTATATGCTTGCGGGTACCCCGGCGCAGTCACAACCACGAAATATTCAAATAACTCTGCCCGCAGAGACCCTCCTGAGCACCATTCAGCAAATGTTGCCGCTGCCGCTGAACAGGAAGCGCTCTGATCTGAAAGGCGACATTATGCTGACCACGGTGGATACCTTGCGCATTGACGGCAGCGTCATCTCCCTGGGCGGGACAGTGCATGGCCGCAACCTCGCCCTGCATACCCAAGTTGGAGAACAGACTATCCGCCTGCGACTCGGCCAGATAGAGATGCCGCTCTCCTGTACTCTGACAACTCGCCTGGATGCGAATAAAAGGATGCTCTTCATCACCCCAAACTGTACATCAGCCAGGTACAGGTCCAGCAAGCAAGATACCGGGCTCGACCCTGTACTGGCCACAATCAGCAACCGTGAATACGCCCTGCCATTTGACACCTGGAATAGACTGAGCCTGCAGCTTGGTACACAACAAATTCACCTGGTCTTAGACCCGGTTGCCATGGTCGGTACAGACAACGCTCTCCTTGTTGAAATGCGCCCAGGTCGACAAAAACCCTACGATCTCACAAAATAACGTGCCCAATATCATGCACATATTTGTATCATATTCCCTTGTAACGATGGAGCCAAACACGGCCTGTTATTCATTCAACAAGACGAAAATAAACCCTTTGCATAATAAAAGTTTTCCCTTACCCGGATTTTTTATGAACAACCTGTCTCACTTGAAAAAACAAACAAAAACAGATACCTGTAATATCTGTAAGCAGACTCAAATTTCGATAAACTGTTCACCTGAGCTGATGAGAAATCCGGGCTAAGCCCCTTGGTTGCAGGGAGCTGGCAGCGCCTCAGTACAACACCCCTCCCGCACCCAGATCGGCGAACACCTTTCTTCATCAGAAAGATTAGTGACCCTTTATTTCGTATACCCGGTGTCGAAATACATCAACACAAAGACTCGTCAACAACCCGGGCCACCCCCTATTCTGTAAGGAGAATCCTTATGTCAGCAGACTGTTTATTTTGTAAAATCATTACCGGTGATATCCCGGCGGACAAACTCTATGAAGACGATGAGGTCCTCGCTTTTCGTGATATAGCTCCGCAAGCCCCTATCCATTTTCTGGTTATCCCTAAAAAACATATTAAGGGTCCTGCGGATGTCATGGAAGGTGATGAAAAGGTAATCGGCAAACTTATGCGGATCGGCACCCAGGTAGCCAAACAGGAAGGAATAGAACAATTTCGGGTTGTCTACAACAATGGTGAACAGGCCGGTCAGACCGTTTTTCATATTCACATGCATGTACTTGGCGGACGCGGAATGCAGTGGCCTCCCGGCTAACCCGGACTTCTCATCAGCTCAGGCGGCGACAGGTTCGGGAGTTTTTGGTACCTCATTCTACTTGGGTCTGTGTGGTGCCAAAAAACTGCCAAAGACGAAACAGCCTGGGCTGATGGGCAAACCGGGTTCGGTATCCTCAAGTGCTGGGAGGAATAGGTCACTCAGGAAGCATACCGTATAGATAATTAATGATATCTGTTCGGGTAACGATGCCAATCACCTGGTCATCTTGGAGTACGGGCAAGTGTCCGATATTCTTGCTTACCATGAGTTCTGCAGCTTCACTAGCCAAGGCGTCAGGCGAGATGTGCACCACCTCTCTGCTCATGAAAGCTTTGACCGGGCTCTGCCATTGGCGTTCTGTTTTTAATTTTTTTAAATCCCACAACACCACAATTCCCAGGATACCTGCGCCATTAGAGACAATTATCCCCCGTATTTTTTCCTGTTCCATAATCGAACGAACCATATGCATAGGGGTATCGCTGGATACGGTGGTAACAGGAAAGGACATCATATCCGCAACCAGGGCCTCCCCGCCCTGATCGTTGTGCAGGGCCTGAATGATTTCATGGCGAATTTTACCCGGCGCCATATCCTGTTTTTTGATAACTGCAGAGCCTGCGCCAGGATGCCCGCCACCACCGAAACGTTCCAGCAACCTGCTGACATTGATCTCCGGAATCGCGCTGCGGCCGATGACGAACAGCCCGCCATCATTATTGACAAAGACCACAAATACGGCATCCGCATTCACGATTTTACTATACAACTGAACCACCATGGCCAACTCTGCATATCTTTCCACTCGTACCACGCCGATCCCGACACTGTGACCTCGGATATCCAGCAGCTCGGCATCACGTATGAGTCGAAAGAGAATTTTTTTCTGGGTTTCGCCGTAGGCCATGTTTAAAAATTCAACAGCTATGGTCAAGTCGGCACCCTGTTCCAAGAGAAATGCGGCGGCATGTGCGTCCCGAGGGGTTGTTGAGCTGAAGGTAAGCTGGCCAGTATCTTCATACAGGCCAATAAGAAAAACCGTTGCCTGCAGTGGGGTCAACCCTATCTCCCGGGCAATGAAGGCCTCGACAAACAAGGTGATGGTCGCACCAACCCTGTCCACGCACCGCCAGGAAGCATTGATATCGCCCGCCACCATATGGTGATCCCACACCTGAATATCCAAACCTCTTCTCTCTCTCAAAGAATCCATTCGATCCAGCCGGTGCCAGGCATTTGTATCCACCACAATGAGGCTTTCGACTTCATCCTTATTGATCTCGTGGGGGAGAACCACATTAAAAGCCGTCTTATGTAAGGCGAGAAAGCGCTTGACGTTGGGGTTCACGCTTGTGGGACAGACGGCGACGCATTCGGGATAAATCAGCGTTGCGGCCAGAATGGATGCCAACGCATCAAAATCAGTATTTTTATGGGTGGTGACAATTTGCATTGCATTCAAAGACAAGAAACTCGTTAACCAGATAAACGCATACCAGAACCAGAGCCATGAACGCTCCATAACCGAATAGACGCAAGGACGGAACATGCATGTTCTCCGACAGTATATCAACATGCTGTCCAGATGTCAGCCGTCCTGTTTTAACCTGCTCCCAAAGTACACCACGCCGGATTCAAAAAACTGGCTTTTTTGACCTAGCCCAAATTCCTCATAGACATTCTGTGGCAATTTTAACAAACCATACGGTGAGCAAGACCCTGTCAGCAGCATGGACGCCAAAAAAGGCCATGCCTTCCTGTATCCTGCACCAACAATCACGCCTG
Source organism: Desulfobulbus propionicus (assembly GCA_002748755.1). Lineage (GTDB taxonomy): Bacteria > Desulfobacterota > Desulfobulbia > Desulfobulbales > Desulfobulbaceae > Desulfogranum > Desulfogranum propionicus_B. The sequence goes on from PDTD01000008.1 coordinate 41,614, forward strand.
GGCACATTGCCAAGAGAGTTTCTTCCCCGCTGCAAGCACATTGTTGAGGAAGGTATCAATGCCCTTTTCGTCCACATTGATATTGGTAATGAGCAAACGCATCACCAACTGGCCCATAACATATCCGGTTCCAACCAAGGCCCTCTCTGTTTGCTGTAAGCGAGCACGCAAGGCAAGAGTGAACTCTTCCTGAGAAAATCCTGGGGGGGCAATGTAGTGAAAACAAACATTAAAGGATTCACGAGGAGCAACCATCTCCAGGCAGGGATGTGCCTTGATCTGTTCTTCAGCGTAGCAACATAAAGCGTAATAGCGCTCAACTCGTCTGGCTAACCCCTGCAGGCCGTAAAACTTCCAATCCAGAAACAATTTCAGCGCATCCACCTTTCTGCCGCACTGCAGGGAGAGTGTGCCCAAATCCCTGGTTTCCCCATGTTCACCGTTTCGGAATATATAACTTTCATCCCCAGCGCTGCAAATCCTGCGTAAAATATCAGATCGCCCGTTGAACAACAAAACATTGCACATCAGGGATGTCCCAAGCATCTTATGAAAATCCAGAGTAAAGGAATCACTTTCCTCCAGCCGCGAGAGAAACTTCAACCGCAATCGCTCGCTGAACACTGCAGCACCGCCCCAAGCGCCATCAACATGCAACCAGAACCCATACCGTTCACGCATATCCAGTAACAATCCAATGGGATCATAGGAACCGCGCACTGTTGTCCCGGCGGTTGCTGCCACAAAAAACGGGACCCAGCCCCTTTGCACCGCCTCTTCAATGGCCTGCTCGAGCTTATCTGGAGGCATACGGCCATGGTCGTCGCTGCACACCTTGATCAGGTGGTCAGTACCGATGCCAAGAATGGAAACAGCCTTGTCCATTGAATAATGTGCATTTTCGTTGACAAACGCGCACAAAGGGGCCTGGGCGAAAAGCCCCTGTTCTTTGGCACGCATACTGTGCGTATTACGCGCTGCCATCATGGCAATCATGTTGGCATTACTTGAGCCGGTTGTCATCTGACCGACACCGTTCTTAAAGCCAACCAAGTTGAGCAATTCCTGGAGCATATACTGCTCCATCAAAGTAGAAACCGGCGCGGTTTCATAGGTGCATGCTGAGGTATTGGAAATCGCGGTGACGATTTCACCAATGATGGAAGGGAGGTTTGCCCCGGCCCACATACGATTCAGGTAACCGGGATGGCTTGTGTTCACTGCATATTTTAAATATTTTTCCACCCAATAAAAAAGCTGTTCAAAATCCTCCTCTTCGTTTTGTTCCTCAAGCCCCAGAACCTCCTTTAGTTCCCGGGGTTCATGATACTCGACAAAGCGCCCCTGGAGTCGCTGTCGATAGTGTTTTTCGATCAGTTCAAATAACCGCGCAAAAACCTTTTCCTGTTTCATACAGTATACCCCACCCCATAACATACCACTCCCCGGGACTTCCTCTTTCCTTGTCTATGGAACCCCAGGTATTGTTCCGTTCCAGCATCCGGTCTCAACACAATACTCTGAAACGATCCGATCAGAAAACTGCCATGATACATACCCTATTTTATCGCCTATGCCTACTGGCTAAGGAGAGAATTAAAGAGAAAAGGGAAAAAAGCAGGGTTTGATATCGAACCGAAGAAAAAGGCCATCGGCAATGGCCTTTGTGCACCCCCCCTCCTGCAAGAGCGCTTCTTGGTTCTCGCTCAACAAAAGCTTTCCTTTGCCGGGAGTCTGTTCAAGATAAAAAAAAGAAGCCCCCTTCTTGCCCGCTGAGGACCATAAAAAACGCTTCCCTGACTGAACGCTGTAGTCCTGCGATCAGGCGACCTCGGAGCATACATTCCTTTTGATGCGGTCACTGTGGACCCATGGCTGCTCTTTCAACCGGTTGCCCAGCTCACCCGGATTGCTCATGAGCACTATATCTCATTTAAGAAACAATCGACCATCCAGATGGATGTGATGCCCGTAAGCTGGCTCAAATTTTGACAAACTGTTCACCTAGGACCACCTCAGGCCGTACCACTTTCGACAGTATTCTGGCTGCACCTCTGCCTTACTGCAGCCCTTACCCCAAACAACCGAATCTGGCGCAGCCTGAATTGGTGAGAAATCCGGGCCGAGCAGGGATAAAAACCTCATTTCTCAAGAGCAGACTCGCCTGTTACGCGGACAAAAAGATTGACAATCCATTGGACGCACTGTTAATACCTTCGATCTCACAGACATTCCCTAGAACCATTTTTATGTACAATGCTGTCTCTCCGGAAATAATTTCGGTGTCTGCGTGTACCTCCGAGAATACAGTATTGAGGAGAACGAAATACGTCTGCTCCCTGTAAAACATGAGGAAATCGTCAAAACTGGACAGGCAACAGCATAAGGAGGAACTTCTCTATGAACATCGCACGAGTTATCACGGCCTCAATGGTCACCCTGTTTCTCTCTTTCCTCTGCACGACCACCGCACTCAGTCAAGACAAATTTGTCTGGAAGATGGCCAGTTCCTGGCCGGAAGGGACCATTTTACAGAAGGTTGCCAACGAATTTGCTGACAATGTCACCACCATGAGCGGTGGTCGCCTAACCATTAAAAGCTATCCCGCCGGCATGCTCATGGGTGCCCTGGAAGTATCTGACGCCGCCCGTATGGGAACCATTGATGTCGCGCACAGCTCTCCAAGCTACATCGTTGGGCAGCTTCCGGCGGCACCTCTGTTTGGTTATATCCCTTTTGGCATGGAAGCCGTCCCCTACCTGACATGGATGTACGAAGGTGAGGGCAAGGAACTGTTTCAGGAATTGTATGCGAAATTTGATTATGGGTATGTAGCCCCCTGCGGTATCATCCCCAGTGAGGACCTGGCCTGGTCCAACAAACCCATTACCAGCATGGATGATTTCAAGGGCCTCAAGTTCAGAACATCAGGATACTGGGGTGAGATCCTCAGCGAGGCAGGCGCTTCGGTCATGATGCTGCCAGCAGGAGAAGTCTACGAAGCCATACAGAGAAAAATGCTGGATGCCGGCGAATTTTCCATTCCCAGCATTGATAAGGACCTGGCCTTTTACGAGATAGCCGACTACCTGCTCCTGCCGGGTATCCACCAAACCAGCACCATTCTTGATATTAAAATCAACAAGCGTTCCTGGAATAAACTGCCAGAGGATCTCAGGGCAATCATTGAGGTGGCAGCCAAGGCAACCACACTGGATTTACTGATGAAATGCATCAGCGAAGACATACCCGCCCTGGCTTTCTTCAAGGAAAAAGGGGTAAATATTCAGTATCTTGATCCTGCAATTCAAAAAGATCTGGCCCTCAAAGCCGAGGCTCTGATGGAGGCCAAAAGTGCAAAGGACCCATTTTTTAAGAAGGTATATGCATCCCAGAAAGCCTTTAGAAAAGGGTATGCCGAATACCAGAAACTTATGAAGCCTTCCTACTAGCATTACACCCCATATAAAAACAGGAGCTGTCTGGATTTGCCAGACAACTCCTGTGCTGTTTGCAGATATTTTTCCCATGAAACCCCTTCGACGTCTTGTTCGTACTATTGATACCGTTAGTGAGGTGACAGCCCAGGTTATCATCTGGCTAGTCATGGCGCTGACTATAGTGATCAGTTACGAAATTTTTTCCCGCTACGTCCTCAACGCACCGACCAAATGGGCCTTTGATATCAGTTATATGATTGGAGGCACCTTTTTTCTTATGGGGGAAGCCTGGACGCTGAAAAGAAAACACCACGTACGGATTGATATTTTCTACCGACGCTTTTCCTCCAAGACAAGAGCTGTCATCGATACCCTGCTGTATTTAGGGCTGTTCTTTCCCCTCTGGGGCGGAATTTTGTATGCCCTTATCCCTTATGTGCAGTTTTCCTGGGAGATTGGAGAACGCTCCATCCAAGGTTACTGGCAGCCGGTTATGTACCCCTTTAAAACAGTCATGCCCGTCGCGGTTTTTCTCCTGTTATTGCAGGGCTTGGCGGAAGTACTCCGCAACATCGTGATTATCTGTGGAGGAGAAGAGATCAAATGAGTACGGAAATCCTCGTTCTTCTCATGTTTGCAGCCTTGTTCACCGGAATTTTTCTCGGCTTTCCCACAGCCTTTGTCTTGGGCGGGGTAGCCTTTCTTTTTGGTGCAAGCCAGATGGGCATGGATATCTTCGGTCTATTCATCACCCGTCTCTTTGGGCTGATGAAAAATTATACCCTGCTGGCAGTGCCTCTGTTCCTGTTCATGGGTGTGTTCATGGAAAAATCAGGCATGGCCGAACGATTATTCAACGCCATGCACATCCTCTGGGGACGATTTCGCGGTGGACTTGGTATCTCCACCATAGCCATCTCAGCCGTTTTTGCTGCCGCCACCGGAGTAGTCGGAGCCTCAGAGATCACCATTGGCCTGATGGCCTTGCCTGTCATGCTGGCCAAAAAATATAACAAATCCCTGGCCTGCGGTACAATCTGTGCAGGCGGCACCCTGGGCATCCTCATCCCACCCAGTGTCATGATCATCGTTTACGGACCCATTGCCCGTATTTCGGTGGGCAAACTCTTTCTGGGTGCTCTGATGCCGGGGCTCCTGCTGACCCTCCTCTACGTGGTCTATATCGCGATTCGCTGCTACCTGAGACCTCAGGACGGTCCACCCCTGCGGCCCGAGGAGTGCGGGGCCGGAACCCGGGAAAAAATCAGGATACTACTGACCTCGGTCATCCCCCCGGCACTGATCATCTTCTCAGTGCTTGGTTCCATTTTTTTCGGTATTGCCGCTGTCACAGAAGCTGCGGCAGTTGGCGCTGTGGCCAGTATTTTGCTGGCAGCCTCATACGGACGGCTCAACTTCGCCGTGGTGAAGGTAGCCTGCCAACAAACCCTGACCATCACGGCCATGATCATGATGATCGCCATTGGCGCCAGCTTCTTTTCCACGGTTTTTGTCACCCTGGGAGGAGATGATGTCATTACCTCCCTGTTCATGCAGCTGCCCATCGGCAAATGGGGTGTACTGGCAGCCATCATGCTGCTTCTGATTCTGTTCGGCATGTTCATCGACTGGATGGGCATCCTGTTTATCATTGTCCCTCTGATTACTCCCATAGCGGCTGAACTGGGCTTTGACCCGGTCTGGTTTGCAGTCCTGGTCATGGTCAACCTGCAAATTTCTTTCCTGACCCCTCCCTTTGCATATTCAATCTTCTACCTAAAAGGGATAGCTCCCCCAGGAGTGGAGACCATGGATATTTACAGGGGCGTTATGCCCTTTGTCGGCCTACAGATTTCGGCAATTCTGCTGCTGATTCTCTTTCCCCAGATTATTACCTGGCTGCCTGCACACCTGATACAATAACACTCGCCATGAAACAGACTCCATCATCAGTCACCCTATTTATCCAGTGCCTTGTAGACACCATGTTCCCTGAGGTGGCAGAGGCCATGGTCAAGGTGCTGAAGCAATTGGGCCTCCAGGTCTCCTGCCCGACCACCCAAACCTGCTGCGGCCAGCCGGCTTTCAACTCAGGACACCGTTCCGTTGCCCGGACAGCAGCGATCAAATTCATCAACTTGTTTGAAGAGGCCGAGACCATAGTTTCCCCTTCAGGCTCATGTGTCAACATGGTCCGCCATCATTACCCGGAGCTGTTGGCCGATGATCCGATCATGCAGGAACGCGCCCGGCGGGTCGGGGCAAAGACCTATGAATATACGCAGTTTCTGGTGGATGTTCTCCAGGTTGAGGATGTGGGGGCCCGATTTCCCGGCACAGTCACCTACCATGCCTCCTGTCACCTGAACCGCTTTTTAGGTGTGGACAGACAACCCAGGGCATTGCTTACCCACATCAGGGACATGGAGCTGATCGAGATGCGAGATGCCGATCGCTGTTGCGGATTTGGCGGCACTTTTGCCGTCAAGTACGGTGACATATCCCAAGCCATACTCAAAGAAAAGGTGGAGAACATCTTGCAAACTGGGGTCCAGATTGTTACCGGATGCGACATGGGATGCCTGATGAATATCCAAGGCATGCTCAGCAGGATGAATGTGTCTGTACAAGTACAACACATAGCCCAGTTACTAGCGGAGCGATGAAATGAGCCGGATCACTTCGAAAAAATATAAGGCGCGCAGCAAGAAAGCCATTGCCGATCCGGTCCTGCAGTCTGCATTGACAAGCCTTCAGGGCCGACTTGGACCGGCGACCAGAAACCTGTACAACAACCTGCCCGAAGGCCCCAAACTACGCCAAAAAGCCCACCAGTACCGACGCAAGGCTCTGGACAACCTGGACGTCATGCTGGAAGCCCTGGCCGAAAATATCCGTGCCCGCGGGGGGCAGGTACACTTTGCCCCCACGGCGGAAGATGCCGTCAAAATCTGCGTGGACATTGCCGTGGAAAACGATGTCCGCACTGTGGTCAAAGGCAAATCCATGGTCACGGAAGAAATCAACCTCAACCAGGGTCTGGAAAAAGAGGGCATTGAGGTGCATGAAACCGATCTGGGGGAGTTCATCATTCAGCTTGCCAACGAACCGCCCACCCATATCGTTGCCCCTGCCATCCATAAAACCAGGGAACAGGTCGGTGAGTTGTTCGCAAACAAGCTGGGTACATCCTATACGGATGACCCGCCCACCCTGACCTGGGATGCCCGTAAGGCTCTGCGTACAAAATTTCTCACCGCTGATATGGGAATCTCCGGTTGTAACTTGGCCTGTGCGGAAACAGGACACATCACCACGGTCTCCAATGAAGGGAATATCCGGATGGCAACCACTCTGCCCAGAGTGCATGTAGCCGTTATGGGTATGGAAAGAATCGTTGCCAACCTGGAAGAACAGCAGGCCATTCTTCGTCTCATGTCCATGGGGGCCGCTGCCCAGCAGATCGGCGGCTATGTCAGTTATATAGGGGGACCGGCAGAAAATGATCACAGTGACGGCCCCGAACACTTCCACCTGGTGATCGTGGATAATGGCCGCTCACGCATTCTGGCGGACGAGACCTTCCGGGAGATGCTCTGCTGTATCCGTTGCGGTGCCTGTCTCAACATCTGCCCGGTCTACGGCAAGGTCGGCGGTCAGAGCTACGGCTCCGCCTACAGTGGCCCGGTGGGAGCAGTGGTCACCCCACTGCTTTTCGGCATCAACAACGCCTCGGATCTTTGTTTCGGTGAATCACTCTGCGGGGCCTGTCATCAGGCCTGCCCACTGGAGATCAATATACCCAGGATGCTGCTCGCTTTGCGCTCAAAACTCACCGAGGGCGATGCCCGGTGGCAGGTCAAACCTGAGCATAGAGGAGAAAGATGGTTATTCCGTGTCTGGCAGGCCATCAACAGCAATCGCAGGTTGTATGATTTCTTCTTTGCTGTGGCCAGGCACACCCAAAAACTTCTCCCTGCTCGAAACGGTATGATCACCAAACTCCCCTACCCCTTCAACGGCTGGAGCAGATATCGCAACCTGCCCCCGCTGGCAGCAAAAAGTTTTATGCAAAGATGGCAGGAGGAGCGGTAATGCAGCAGGATTTCATCAACACTGTGAAAAAAGCTCTGGGACGAACCAGGGGATTGGCTCCATCGACAGATCTCTTTACCACCAGCCCTTCTGAGAAAGAACAACGTATTCTTGAAAAAATCAGGAACCGTCCGGCTGCGGAACAGCAAGAGCTGGTGGCACGTCTGCAGGAGGTTACCGGTCCCCTGCATGTGGATCTTCATGAGACACCCAGCCTGGAAGAAACGGCTATGGCTATCGGCCGCTTGGTCAGGGAAAAAACGCCCGAATGGGGCACGGAAAAACATGTCTGCCGCTGGAATCATCCACTGATCAACCAGCTTAAGCTGGAATGTCTGGCTGAGCTACAGGGCATCCCCATCCATACCGCCCCAACTGTTGATAGGGCTGATTCGGGACAGCCAATTCCCAAAAGTCTGAAGCAACAGTTTCGTCATCAGGTGGAGCAATCCTTTCTTGGCATTACAACAGCAGACTACTGTGTGGCGGCAACGGCCACCCTGGCTCTGAGAAGCCGAGCAGGTCAAAGCCGCTCGGTCTCCCTGGTACCATCCATTCATGTGGCCGTTCTTGAGGAAAAAAAACTCCTAGCCACTCTGGAGGAACTCTACACCTTGCTAAAATGGGACCCTGTGGAACGGAAGGAGGGGCTGACCAACAACCTTTCCCTGATCTCGGGTCCCAGCAAAACAGCAGACATTGAACTCATCATGGTCCACGGCGCTCACGGCCCCAGGGAGCTCCACCTGTTTCTTATCCGGCCACCACAATAACCTGCGAAAACCGTCTCCCCTGACACGCCCTCGCCCCGCCTCTCAAGCGAGTGCCGGGCATACAAGGGGTGCCCTTCAAAGATGGTGCTCCTTTTTTTATCTGGCACGGGAGTGACTCTCATCCCTGAGACCCCAAAACGTACAGTACAGCACGGGCACCACGACCAAGGTAAGCAGGGTGGCAAAGGTCAGCCCCCCCATAATGGTAACAGCCATAGCACCGAAAAAGGCATCCCCAGCCAGAGGCACCATGCCCAGCACCGTGGTGAATGAGGCCATGGCAACGGGCCGCACACGACTGACCGCCGCATCAATCACCGCTGTCAGAGGTGCTTTCCCCTGGCCACGCTCAATATTGATCTGATCGAGCAGGACAATCTCGTTTTTCATCAACATGCCAGAAAGGCTTAAAAAACCAAGTAAAGCCATAAACCCAAAGGGCATATCAAAGGCAAGCAGGCTCACCACCACGCCGATCAATGCCAGCGGCAGTCCGAGAAAGATAACTACGGGATGTCTCCAAGTGTTAAAAAGCAAAATTGAGATAAAAAACATACCGGCAAACGCCAAGGGTACCTTGGCCATCAGTTTGCTATTGGCCTCCTGAGAACGTTCATGTTCGCCCCCCCATTGCAGGCTGTAACCCGGCGGCAATTTCATGGCTTCAACTGCACTGCGCAGCTCCTCAAACAAGCCGTGGGCCGTACCAGAAAGCTGCATGCAGGAGACTGTCATTGTCCGCTGGCGGTTGAGCCTGCGGATAACCGGATCTTCCCATACTGTGGTGACCTGGTCGGTCACCTGTTCCAAGGGGAGCCAGGTGCGTGCGATGTCGCTCCAGACCAGAACGGATTCCAAATTATCAAAACCTTGCCGCTGCTCTGCAGACGGTCTGGCGATTATAGGCAGCAGATCTTCGCCTTCACGGTACACCCCGCTTACAGTGCCAGAAAAATTCCAGGCTATTGCCTGCGCTATTTCCGATCTGAAAACACCTATTTCGCGGGCTCGTGCCTTGGCCATGCCCACCGAGGCAACTTTGACTCGCTCTCCCCAATCCGTGGCCACAGCACCGCTATTCTCATTTGCCCGCATAATGCGCATGGTCTGTTCCCCCAGACGACGTAACACCATGGGATCCGGTCCGGAAAAACGAGCCTCGATGGCCTTTCCGCCTGGCCCGAGACGAAACTTTTCCACCTTGGCTATCGTTCCAGGATGAGAGTGGGACAGGTAGCTCCGCACCTGAGGGATCAGGTGATCAATTTTCTTATATGCATCAACCGTCACCAGTATCTGGCCGTAGGCACTGTTCATCATTTCTGGAGCATAAGTCAGGATAAAACGCAGGGCACCGCTGCCGACAAAGGTTGTAGTATCAGTGACCCCGTCGAGTTCGGCTATGAAACGAGCAGCCCTGGTGACTTCCCTATCGGTAGTGTTGATATGTGTTCCCTCGGGCAGGTTCAGATCGACTAAAAACTGTGGCCTGGTCGAACCTGGAAAAAAATTCTGTTGTACAAAACCGAACCCGTACATCGCACCGCCAAGCATACCAACAACGACCAGGATAGTCAGCCAACGAAAACGAATACACCCACCTAAAAAAGACCTGTAGCTGCGGTAAAAACGGTTGCTGTAGAGTGTATGCCCCGTTTTTCTGGTACCTGGAATACAGGTAACACAGAGATACGGAACAATGGTAACAGCCAGCACCCAACTCAAGCCCAGCGCCAAGGCAATAACCTTGAACAGGCTGCCGAGAAACTCGCCAGTCACATCCTTGGACAGCGAGATCGCTGCAAAGGCCAGGATGGCGATAACCGTTGCCCCAAACAACGGCCACAGCGCTTCCTGGACAGCTGTTATGGCTGCTGTATGAGCTTCGGCGCCTTTGCGGATCTTGATACTATAGCCTTCTGTGACCACAATGGCATTATCCACCAGCATACCCAGGGCGATAATCAGGGCGCCAAGGGAAATACGCTGCAGATTGACATCCAAAATCAGCATACCGAGAAAGGTGGCCAAGATCGTCACCAGAAGAATTACTCCGATAATAACCCCTTCCCGCAGTCCCATGAAAAGAACGAGCAGAATCACCACAATGGACACCGCCTCAACCAGGTTGAGGACAAAACCATCAACAGCCTCGCGCACCGTATCAGCCTGATAGGCGATGGTATGCAGCTCCATGCCTACAGGCATACGCAGCCGCAGCTCTTGCAACCGTTTTTTAACACTGTCTCCCATGGACATAACATTCCCACCGGAAACAACTGAAATGCCTAAGCCAATAGCCTGATTGCCGTTCTGACGAAGGAGCTGTTGCGGCGGGTCCATATAGCCCCTGCTCAGCGTTGCCACATCACGAAGGCGAATCAGCCCGGAGTGACTACCGCCGGCCACAAGCTGATCGCCCAGCTCCTCGACCGAGCTGTACTCTCCGGTCACCCGAAACCGGACATACTCTGAACCAATCTGAACCCTGCCTGCTTCGGTCACTGCATTCTGGCGGCTGATGGTGTTGAAGATTGCCCCAGGGGACAGGCCTAGCCGAGCCAGCTTGACCCGGTCAAACTCAACATAGACAACTTCCTGCTGGAACCCCCAGAAATCAATACGACCGACATCCTCGCAAAGCAACAGCTCACGTCGTAAGTCCTCCGCTGTTTTCTGCAGGGCACGCTGACTGTACCCGTCTCCGGTCAGAGCCAAAAAAATACCGTACACATCACCGTAATCATCGTTGATATAGGGTTTGGAGGCACCGGGAGGCAACTCTGCTGTAGCCGCAGCAATCTTTCTCCGCAGTTCATCCCACACCTGGGGCAGGGTCTTCTTATCATAAAAATCCTGGATCTCTGCAATTACAATAGAAAAACCAGACCGGGAAATGGAAGTAACCTCGTGAAGCTGTTTGAGCTGCTGCACCGCAGATTCCAGCACTTCGGTGACTTCCTCTTCCACCTCTTGGGCAGTCGCGCCTTGATACTGGGTAAAAATCACGGCTTTCTTAATGGTGAACTCTGGGTCTTCCAAGCGTCCCAGATTCCTGTAGGCGAGTAGACCTCCAAGTATCAATATGCAGAGCAGCGCCAGCGTCACCCGCCCATTACGCAGGCAATAGCCAACCAGATTCATCCGTCCAGCCCCTCCATGCCCTCTTTCATTGGTCGTACCAGGGTCTCTTCCGTCAGCATATGGATGCCTGCTCTGGCAACACGCTGACCTGGCTCCAGGCCGTTGAGTACCTCAACGCCTGCGTTACGCATGGAGCCAAGGCGAACCTCTATCTTCTCCGGATACCCGGCGTCCTCCGGTATTTTCCAGATGAACGATTTCCCTGCACTGGTCGAAAAAACCGATTCAAGAGGTACAAGAGCGACAGCCTGATCGTGGGGATAGGCTTTTTCACCTGCGCGGTTGAGAGCAACCTGTACCGTAGCGGTCATTCCCGGCAGAACTTCAAGGTCCTCTGATGGCTGGACCTGGATACCAACCTCATACGTACGAATAATAGCATCAGACTGCACACTGTATTCCTTCACCCTGCCCTCAAACCATCGCTCCCTGTCAATATCAAAGCAGGCCATGATATTGAAAAAGTTGTTCGTACCCCCATGGGCCATCAACCGTTCCGGAACCTGAATGGTTATTTCAAGATCGGATATATCCTTGAGTGCAAGTATTGCGGTCTGTTTTCTGACACGGGAATGCTTTTCCACATAACGACGGGCAATAACACCATCATAGGGAGCGATAAGTAGGGTGTCTTCCAATTCGTTCTCCCGAATCCTGAGGGCCGCACGAGTCACATCAGCTTCAGCCTTGGCAGCCTCGCACCTGGCCTGGGAAATAGCCTTGCGCTGATATAAGGCATTGCAGCGTTTACAATCTGCCTCGGCCCGAATAAAAGCTGCCTTTGCGGCTTGATAGCTGCTTTTATGATCCCGATCATCAAGCCGAGCCAACACATCCCCCTTATGAACGAGCCGCCCTTCTTGCGCGTTCAGTTCCACCAATACCCCATCAATGGAAAATGACAGATCAACCTGGTTACAGGCCTTAACTGTACCAGGAAACATACGAATGGAGTGTGTCGACGGCTCCACAGCCAAAACAGTGGGGATCGGCCTGGCCATCGGCTGGGCAACGGGTATATTGGTCTCGGCACTCCTGATGCCCTTTCCCCAAGTGTACCAGGCTACGCAGCCTGCTGCTGTGCACAGCAGCAGGCTGCCCCAAAAAATTGCGGTCTTTGTGTTCATTGTGCAATCTCTTCGCTTGTTATTATCTTTTTCAGCCAACCTATGACAGCCCAGCAACTGCCGGCAAAGGGGGCACAAAACGTATAGTCTTTGAGCTTATCTTGCCTTGGAGGAGTACCGGTTTCAAGGCGGTCTGTGAGCATACCCAGTTTTTCGCAGGTCTGGAGGCAGCGGTAACCCAGCCTCAAGGCACATGGCCCGGGAAAGTTTCGTCGCTGCTATTCTGTAATACTCCGGGCTCTGGCTTCCGGGACCACGAACAGCTTCGATGGTTCTTCTCGCCATACTATACAAAAGGATAGTGCCATACATCAGATCAGACCAAGCCTGGGCTTCCCTGTCAGTGGCCTCAGGGTTTACAATTTGATAAAAACGCCGGGCGCTCTCAGCATCCGGCTTGAAAACCTTTTCAACCAGCACAGCCATGGCTGTTGTAGGAGAGACGATCTCAAGCAGAACCAGTTTGCTTTCCCATCGGGGGCGATCAGATCGGAAGTGATCGTTAAAATTTCTGAATATTGTAGTGCGTACGATCTCCGCCTGCCCTGCAGGAGATTGCAACAACCCCGGATTTTCCGCACAGATATCGTCAAAGGTGATGCCCTTTCCCCTGGAGGCCGCCAGGAGACAGGCCTCAAGGTAGAGGTTTTCTTTACTGCCGAAGTGATAATGGATGGCACTTAGCTTCACACCAGCTCTTTCAGCAATCATTCTGGTGGTGACACCTTCAAAGCCGTGATCTGAAAACAGTTCTCCGGCGTTCTCCAAGAGGATATCTCGGGTTGTGGGCTCGCGTCTTCTCATCTCTCATAGCATATACGGGTTGCCTATAGCACCATAAGCTCTATGGTAGGTCGGTCGACCGAATTTTTCAAGCATTATTTCAACCTCTCCCAGGCATCCGTCTGACTGGTCTGGGTTATTTGTCAGCTCAGGCGATGCTTGCTTCAACAGTTTGGATCGTTCAGTTTAAAAAAAACAATAAGTTATAAGAAAAATATTGATAGTCAATCTCTCCAAAATGTAGGCCAAAAATCGACACAGACAGCCCCATTCTCGGACGTGTTTTGACAGCAAAGAGAGGGGATTCTCAGGCACTGCCAAAAGCTTTCCATCCAGCGCCTTCTGAGTTGATGATAAACCCAGACTCGACCATCACTTTCCCCTCTCCGACGATTCCAGGACAGGATTTTATCTAAACCAATTGACGGCTCTCAGTGCATCCACCAGCTCCCTGTGCATAACCAGATAATAGGACGCATCTTCCTTGCGATACGGATTGCCACTGCCTATGGCGCTGCAATAGAGGGGTTCACCGGGACGGGAAGCACTCTCCAGATAAGATATCTTCAACTCGTCGCCAAGTAGTCGCCCTAGTGCTTCATAGGCATGCATGGCAACCTGATAATTATCTGCCCCGATACTTTCAGCAAGCTGACCAAACGTGAGCGAATGACTATATATCCTATAATGCGCCTCCAGCATTTTCTTCTGTTCCACAGTCAACTTTTTCTTGTATAATTTCAGTGCCTTAACATACTCCTTTACGGACGGCACCACAAAATCACTTCTTGTCTGCATTCCTGCCTCCTCACCCATACACTCCACATTATTGCTAAAAAATTAGGCCTTTGCCTCTATGCACATAAAAAAACTTACCACCTAACCCGGATTTCTCATGAACAGTGTGTCGAAATGTGAGCCGGCTTAGGGATGGCACATCCATCTTTTTTTTATCTTTTCTCAAACGAGACAAAATGTTCATAAAAAATCCTGCAGTTGTACGTCCGACCTTCGTAACCTGGACTACTCAGCAAGAAAGTCTATTGCAGATCAAGCCGCAGGGATCTTGTTCATCCTGTCCCTGCAAGAGCATGTTTCACAAGTAGCCCTATGCAGCTCACCTATATAAATCCCTGGGTAATCTGATCAATAACAGCATCCATATTCTCAACTGTTACGCCAAGCTCCGTACAAATTTGTCGAGTATTCCTTCTCTGCACCGGATTGTGTAGTCCGTCCAGCCTGGCAATTCTATGGGTTCTCCGACCGATACAAAACAGAAGCTGTTCTTCCCTGTCCAGGGACAGAAAATCCCGGACCGGCTGGATCATTTTCTCTCTATCACCGGGAAGAACCCCATCAATTTCTTGAAAAAGATTCAAGACGTGGTCACTGGTAACAGTACTGGTTATACCACTGAGAGATTCCAGAAATAATAGCAGTTCTCCGGCGGTATCCACCTCCCCCATCTTATCAAACGTACCATCTCTGTACTGTTTTGTCAGGGGGGCGTCCTCAGGCATGGCCAGCGTCCTGAGTCGAATATAATCTGGGTTTATCTGGTTGAGGGTATGGGCTGTTTCTCGTGCATTTTCGATGGACAGCGACTTACCTCCAAGCCCAGGCATGTAGTATTCAGAGAGTTGCATGCCTGCCTTTTTCACTTTTTGTCCGGCAACTATCTGCGTTGCCTTATTCGTCCCTTTCCTGACGCGTTTTAAAACCCTGTCCGAACCCGACTCCATCCCAATATGAATCCTGTTCAACCCTGCCTCAGCCATTGCCCTTAAGCAATCATCACTGACCCTGGCGATAGTCTGAGACCGGGCGTAGCTGGTGATTCGCTCTACCATCGGGAAGGTCTGCTTAAGATGTTTCAGGATACAGAGGATATCTTCCGGTTTGAGGATAAGACTGTTGGCATCCTGGATAAAAATTGACTGCATACCGCCCGCAACAAACTGGTATGCTGCGTGCATTGCATGCAGATCATCGTCGGCACTGTCTGGCGAGTTACCGGAGCTTCTTGCTTTTACAATCAAATCAACACACCTTCGCACGGTATCAATATCACGGAGCACATGATCCACAGGACGGATACTGAAACGGGCATTCTTATACAGCGGACAGAAGGTACAACGGTTCCATGGACAGTTTCGGGTCAGTCTGATCAACAGGCTTTCTGCCTCACTTGGCGGCCTGATTGGCCCAATCTCAAAACCTTTATATTTTTCAGTGAATTGCATACCCTCCCTCCCAATCTAGCCCGG
Organism: Desulfobulbus propionicus; assembly: GCA_002748755.1. GTDB lineage: Bacteria > Desulfobacterota > Desulfobulbia > Desulfobulbales > Desulfobulbaceae > Desulfogranum > Desulfogranum propionicus_B. Next base: position 57,247 of record PDTD01000008.1, read on the forward strand.
ATTTCTCATGAACATTGTATCTCATTTGCGGACAAGTGTGCACCAACGCTCAGCTCAGGCCGCACAATCTGCGGGAGTTTTTGCCAACACATATACCCAAGTAGAATGGGTTACAGAAAAACTCCCGAACCTGGTACAGCCTGAGCTGATGAGAAATCAGGGTCAGGCAGCCCCATTTCTCAGGTAAAAATACTTCCCAAAACAAGGAGCAGGGCATAGAGCTGGAGCCGTCTATTACTACCATCTACCATCTCCCACAAGTGTCCTGCAAGCAAGAGTCTGCAGATAGAACTCTTGACTCGAAGTGGGCCTGTATTTTTTATCGACAAGCAGACTGTATTCTGGTCACACAACAGCCTCCCCGTATGTAAGCAGGTGGGGTTAAAAAACAAAGAAAGCACGTAAAACGAGTGGTTGGGAAAAAGGATACGAAGAGCGTTGCAATGGAGAACTATCTGGAGTGTTTTGACATTCTTCCCCAAAAAAACTTCAACATACATCAGATCAATAAAAAAAGCGCTTACCAGGACAAACCCATAAGCGCTTCACATCTCTAAAAAAACGATTGGTGCCGGGACCAGGATTTGAACCAGGGACACACGGATTTTCAGTCCGTTGCTCTACCGACTGAGCTATCCCGGCACCTCACGTTAAGGCCATTTTTATACAGAAATCAACTGGTCCTGTCAACACCTTTCTTGAATTTTTCCTTCTTGTTATGACGCAAGCAGGCATAAAACCTCTTCATTATGCAGTAGCCCCTACCTGAAAGGTCTCACCTGGCTGGGACAATTATTCGGGTGAACAGTCCTGTGCCGGGCATGATACTGCTCAAAGAGGGATGCTGCGCAGCCTACACTTTTTCCTCGGAAAACAACTCCCCAAGGTCGACCTCGAAATTATCCAAGGCTGTCCCCGTTTTGACACTTGGTGCATTCCGTTTACCAATTAAAGGTTTTATCGATTTGGTCAGTTCAGCCTCATCCAGAATCAAATCCTCCAGGGTGCCCGATGGATCAGGAGCCGATTCCACAGGTTGCAGGTCAGCCAGGAGCGAATCAACCGCAGGATCCGGAACCGGATCCGGCTCAGAGGTACATTCTTCCTCCTCGACTGTCGCTTCAGACTCGGACTGCGGTGGTGCAAGATCGGATATGTCCAAATCTCCAAAGTCTATGGTTACCCCTTCTTCCTCGTCTGCACTCTCCTGTTCACCCAGGTCCAGGATAAATTCTTCTTCACTGGCCTCTTCCAGGTCATCAAGGCTGAGGGCAGTACCGTCCTCTCCAGTGGAGACAATTTCTTCATCCTCCCCCATATCAATGCTGATCTCGTCCAGACTCTCCAACATATCCTCGGCATAGACGCCATGGAGTTCCTCTGTTTCCTGTACAAGCTGGTTGCCGAGCCCATCACCCTCAATGTTCCCGGAAGCAAAGTGCAAAAACCTGGGTGGTTCAACATCATAAGTTGTCCCCTGTATCTCTTTCAGGAGAGCCCCTATGGGTTTTCTACATTTTTTACAATGTTCCAGATGATCAAACGATATGTAGCCACATTTCGGACAGCGCATAATCTTGCCTTTTGTATTGCAAGTTCCAGACATCTTGCTTTTAAAAGAGACTGAGGTTCCTATCTGGAGCATTATCGCATAGATAAACCAATAAAAGCAAGCTGAGTTGCCAATTTCGGCCATTTTTTCTTTCCCTCAACAAGATAAACGAACTCAACACCTTGCATCAACGGACTGCTTGCTTATAATACATCTGCATACAAACCAAATCTGTGACGGATTCAGATACCAGATGTTCACGCCATATATTGCAGCCTATCTTCCCGAGAACAAGGATCATTGCGCTCCGCAACTACCACTAGATAACACCGTTACGCTCTGTTGTATTCCTGGGCCCTATCTCCATGGGGCTTCCGTTCAGCAGAGTCTCAGGATGCCATACAGCCAGCAGCAGAAGCTGAACGTTTTTGAAAGAGCAGAGGACACAGCTGAGCACCGGTTGCACCTCAAAGCAGACGAACAAACCAGCTACCATTCTAGTAGTCGAAGACAACGGAAACTCTCTCTACTTGCCAACTGTTTCTCTGATGCAACCCCGACACTGGCTGGGATGGAAAAAGGAAAAAGACTGATCAATGCCGTGGAACATGCCCAGCTTGATATTGACTACGATGAAAAAGCAGCTGCACTGGACACTTCATGCCGAGGGGACGAAGTTGAGACAAGGCTTCAATCCGCTCCATTTGCCAAACGGAAAGGTCTGGTGTTTTTCTGACGAGAACCCGACCCTATTGAGGGCGGATGACTGATCAGAGATTGGGAGGTGCCTGGAAAGATTTTCTGAAGCCTGATCCCTCCAGAGCTTCCGATAATTGCGGTAGAGGCATTGCCATGGCCAAGATGATTGTCTTTGACCTGCCCCTCTACAACAAGCAAGGACATCAGGTCACCGCGTTCATAAAACGACCGAAAAAAAAGACAAGTGCACAGTACGACTGTCCAAAAAACAAGCGTTAAAGTATGATTTATCTACCGACCAGAAAGCAAACAAAGAGTACTGCGGTATACAGACAGACCATAGTTCCTGAAAAAACAGTCGCTTTTTCCAGAAGTCGCCCTATGCAATCAGCAGGTAGGCTGGGCAAAAGAGACTCTGCCCTGTACTCGTGACGCCCCTATCATCATTCCTGTTTTATCATGATTAAAAAGAACCCCTACTGCTATACATTGTCCCTCTTTCTTCTTGGTATCACCAGTGCGATTGTCAGTGTACAAATCGGTATAACGCTGTATGCCGGAAATCCACTGTGCCTCAACCAGGGGTGTGAAATCGTGGAACAACTCGCCCTGGTTCCTTCCCTCTACATCAACCTTGCCGGGTTGGCCTGTATGCAACTTTTGTTCTGGACACTGCGCGCAAACCGTAAAGAGTACGACCTGTCCCACAGGTTGTACCTGCTCCTCCTCCAGGCAGGCATAAGCGCAGAGGGCGTTCTGGTCAGTTTTCAATATACCATAGCTCATGCCTTTTGCTCCTACTGCCTGTTTTTTTTCGCTGTCCTTGTCCTGCTCAATATTCTTGCGGGGATGCGCCAGACCTTTCAAGCCGCAGTGCTGTTCTCTACTATACTGGTCACTTTTTCCAGTCTGCAATTTGAACAGCCAGCGTCTTCAGGGTATCTGTCCGAAGGTGTTTTCGCCAAGCGCACCGGTGCACAGGGTGGTCCCCAACTGCAACTCTTCTTTGCAGCGAATTGTCCACACTGCGAACAAATCATTGACGAAGTCGACGCCCTGCCTTTTCTCAACGTTACCTTTCATCCCATTGACACCATTACAGACTTCAACCTGAGCCGGACGGAGAGATATACTCCATATTCGACGGACGCCAACAGACGCATCCTTTCCGCCTTAGGCATCCGGGAAGTACCGGCTCTCTTTCTTCAGCAGGGCAAGAAGATGCTGATCCTTCACGGAAGTGATGCTATCCATGAACAGCTCCACCAACTCAGCACCGGCGCTGTTGCAGAAACACCCTGGGAGAACGGCCTGAAATATCAGCAATCGGTCACCGGTTCTTCAGGCACGGAAAACGGGGACGATGGCTGTACTGTCGGAGAACGATGTGAAGAAAAACCTTTGATTCCCGGGATACCCCCTGCCCAAGCCTATTAAGATTGACCGATCTGCAGCTGGGTAAGCCTGTGCACCAAGAGCATCTTTTCTCAGACAGCCTGCCCGAATTCCTCATCAGCTTAGGTGGTACTCACCCGGATTGCTCATGGAAATGTTGTCTCATTTAAAAAAAGAAAAAAACAGATGCCGGTGATGTCCCTACGCAGACTCAAATATCGACAAACTATTCATAACTGATTCGGGTTAGGGCGCCATGACCTTCGAGCATAGCAAGAGCACCGAGATCGTCATCTGTTTCTATAAGCCAGAAAGAAAGCAACCCATCGCTGCCTGAAGACATAATAATCCTCATGGTCGAAGATGAAATAGAAAAAGCAAAACGACAATCACTTCCAATTTTTCCCATGTCACCACCAGCTGACGAAAACCAGGAACTGTATCTTGCTGAGCAGTTTGCACAATACACAGGCTGCAACATATTCCTGACCGGTAAGGCAGGGACAGGTAAAACCACTTTTCTCCTTTCTCTCAGCGCCCAGACCCATAAACGACTGATCATCACCGCACCGACAGGCGTAGCGGCCATCAACGCGGGCGGGGTAACCCTGCACTCCTTCTTTCAACTGCCTTTTGGGTTATGTCTTCCCGACAGTCAGCCCCCCTCTTTTACAAACCGATTCAGCACAGTTAAACGGCACATTATCACCAGCCTTGACCTCCTGGTCATTGATGAAATCAGCATGGTCCGGGCCGATGTCTTGGATGGCGTAGACCAAGTTCTGCGTCGCTTCCGCCGAAACAATGAGCCATTTGGAGGTGTACAGTTGCTGATGATCGGTGATCTGCACCAGCTTTCTCCGGTGGTTAAAGACTCTGAAAGGGCTCTTCTTGATCGGTATTACGAAACACCTTATTTTTTCAGCAGCATGGCCTTCCAGAAAACGACAACTGTGCCCATTGAGCTGGAGCACATTTATCGGCAATCTGACAATCACTTCATCCACCTTCTGAACCGGGTCAGGGACAATAACCTGGACCATGCCTCCCTGGAGCGGCTGAACACTCGATATAAACCGAATTTCACTCCAGACCAAGAGAAGGGATACATCTCTCTTTGCACCCATAACGCACATGCGGAATCATTAAATAATGAAAAACTGCATAAACTGCCGAACAAAGCCTTTCTTTTTGAAGCTGACCTGGAAGGCCAATTCCCTGAACAGATCTATCCCACAGCAGCTTCATTGACCTTGAAAAAGAACGCTCAAGTCATGTTCATACGCAACGATCCCAGCCCGGAAAAACGATACTTCAATGGCAAAATCGGCCGTATCTCCACCCTCAACCAGGATCGTATCGAAGTGACCTGTGCAGACGATCCGCTCCCTATCAAAGTAGAACGCACTGTGTGGGAAAACATCGAATACGATATGAATCATGAGAAAGGAGAGGTTAGCCAAAAGGTTATTGGCACTTTCAAGCAGTATCCCCTGAAAACAGCCTGGGCGATAACCGTACACAAAAGCCAGGGAATGACCTTTGACCGGGCGGTTATAGATCTGCAATCGGCTTTTGCTCATGGCCAGGTGTATGTTGCCCTCAGTCGCTGCCGCTCACTAGAGGGGATCGTGCTCTCGGCCCCCCTGCAGCCATCCTGCCTGCAAACCAACCATGCCATACAACGCTTCCTGGAGGATATCTTAAACAAGAGACCGAACCTGGACCAGTTGCGCACAGCAAAAATAGAATATCAACAGCAGTTGCTGCTTTCCTGCTTCAGCTTTCGGCGCCTGGGATCCTTGCTCGGCACTGTTATGACGCTGGTCAAGAGAAACAGCTCTCTGGCCAGGTTTCAAGGGGCAGAGCATATCCAGACTCTCTATACTTCTGTACAAGGCGAAATTTGTACTGTCGGCGAAAAATTCAAACAGCAGCTTAAGGGCTTATTCACGCCAGATATTTTGCCCGGCGAAGATCCAGTGATTCTCGAAAGATTGACCAAAGCCGCCGCCTATTTTACCGAAAAAATAGAGATCGGCCTGGTCCTCTTTCTCACTCGTTTCGCATTTGAAACTGATAACAGGGAAGTCCGAAAAAGGATCTCAAAGGGGCTTGCCTCTCTTGAGCAGGAAACGGCAGCCAGACTCGCTGGGGTACAGGCCTGCGGTAAGGGATTTGATCCCAGTATCTACCTTCGTGCCGTCTCCATTGCCATGCTGAAAACAGAAAAGGCGAAACGGCCGGTCAAAGCGCCAACCTATCAGGAAGCAGACCTGGAACACATCGAGCTTTTTGAGCAATTAAAACAATGGAGAAAAAAGCAAGCTGAAGCACAGTCTATTCCTGCGTACCAGGTCATACACCTAAAGGTTCTTCTCCAGATCGCCATACGCCTACCCGATACCCTGCAAACCCTGCAAGAGATCAAAGGTATAGGGCAGCGGCTTAGTGAACGATACGGAGAGCAGCTGGTGGCGCTTGTGGGCCAATACCGCCAACAGCATAACATTGACAAGGTGACCATGCCCACCTCCTCTTCTGAACAGGAATGCGCTGCAGAGCATGGCAGACGGGTCAGGAAAAAAAATACTCACCAGGTCACCCTGGAACTGTTTCAACAAGGGCTAAGCATAGCGCAAATAGCTGCACAGCGGGGTCTGGTTGTCTCCACCATAGAAAACCATTGTGCAGGGCTGGTCGAACAAGGAGAGATAGCCATCGGGTCTCTTCTCGAGGAATCCCGACTCCAAGCCCTTAGCCAACTACTTGTAAACATGCGAGAAAAGCCCCTAAACCAAATCAAGGCATCTGTTAACAACGACTATTCCTATCATGAAATAAAGTTAGTCCTTGCCCATCTTACATTTCTCGAACAGCGCGATCCAACACACTCCTAGCCCGGCTTGCTCATAAACATTTTATCTCGTTTGAGAAAAAAGAGACAAAAACGAATGCAGGCGATATCCGTAGGTCGACTTATGTTTCAACAAGAGGTGCACCAAAGGAAGTTGTGTCGCAAGCAACACAAATGATGTACACTCATGTTGCACCCTCATGCAAATACAACGTTTATGTTTCATCTTGCCGCCATCCGTGACAATTGCACGACAGCGCAGATGCAAAGTGGCAATGTCAAAAGACATGGCCCCCGTAGGCAAACAGATAAAGTCAACAATCAAAAGAGTCATCAGAAATGCGGTGTAATCAATACGGATTGAAGTCGTACCCCAAGGACTTTGTATGCAGCCACAGGTACTAAAAACGAGTGATCTTCTTGCCTTGCCTGAACATCGGTGTCACCTCCTCAGACGCATCAATGCATTCAAGCTCACCTATGACTATACCGAAGACAACCAATACATTCTTCAGGAGTACTGCAAGATCCTGATTCAGGACCCAGAATTTTCTCTTCTGTGGATAGGCAAGCGCTCACCAGAAAACGCGCACGTTCTGGTTCCCCTATTCGCCATCAGTGACTGTTACGACCAAGTGACCTGCCGACAGCACATTGCTCAGATCCTGGCCGAGACAGAATACCGGTCTCCAGCCCGGCAGACCATGACCAACAGAAGCCCTGAAATCCTTCAACCCGAAACCCTACAGCAGCTCAAAAGCCCAACCCTGCAACAGGTACTGCAATCCACCCGGACCCGCTCCATTGCTTCCTGGCCCCTGGTCTGCCATCAGAGGGATTATGGTGTGCTCACCATATATGCCACCAATCCAGAGGCGTTCAGAGAAGCTAGCCTGAGTTTCCTCACCAATATCCAGGCTGACATTTCCCTAACCTTGTACCTGGACGAGACAGCAAAATGTCTTCACCAACAGCGGGATTACAACACAGATTTAGTCAATACCCTACAGGTCTTGCTGGTTTTTCTCACTCCAAGCGGCCAGATCCTCTCCTTGAACCGCAAAGCCCAGGAGACCACAGGCTACACCCAGGAGGAAGCAAGGGGAAAGGATTGGATTGACCTGCTCATCGCTCAAGACAAAAAACAGAACAGTCAAGCACGTTTTTCAGGTCTTCTCAAGACGTCACGCTCGGAGATACATTTCACAACCGAGATTTTGGCCAAAAATGGTGCCAAAAAGGTCATTCACTGGAACAGCTCTATGCAATCACATAGCAAGAACGGCCAAATCGGCCTGGTTCTGTTGGGCCAGGATATCACCAGCACGGTCACCGCAGTACATGAAAAAGAAAACGCCCTGGCCCATTGGAACAACCTTTTCACCGCAATACAGGAACCAGCCCTGGTGGTTTCAGAAAATGGTATCATCCTTGATGTCAATCCCTCCACCTGTACGGCGGCAAAAAAACCAAAAACGGAAATTGTTTCGCAGCCGGTGTGCGAGATCCTGTACGGTGAGCGTTCTCCCGCTGCGGCCTGCCCCCTGGAAGCAATGATCAAAAAGAAAACCAACAAAACGTTTGAAACTGAATTAAAGGGTCTGCATGGCAAGTATATGATGACGGTCTCTCCATTGGCTGCCTGGGCTGGAGCCCCAGGCGCATCACTCCTGCTGGCCAGGGACCTGACAGATAAACAGCTGATGCAAGCAGAAGCCATGCGAGCGGCCCATTTGGCTTCTGTGGGGGAACTTGCCGCCGGAGTTGCTCACGAAATTAACAACCCCATCAACGGTATCATCAATTATGCACAGATTCTTAGCGATAACCCGTCTGATGCCAAGAGCGGCCAATTTCTGCAAGCCATCATCCAAGAAAGCCAACGTATTGCCGGAATCACGCGACGGCTGCTTGATTTTGCCCGCAAGACAGATGAAACGCCTGGGCCCACCAACATACAACAGATTGTGACCGCCTGTATTGAGCTGATCCAGCATCAATACTCCAAAGATGGTATTGAAATGGTGCAACATTTCAAGGTAGGGCTTCCTGCGGCTCGGTGCAACTCCCACCAACTGCAACAGGTCCTGCTCAATATTTTCAGCAATGCACGCCACGCTCTCAATGAAAAATTCCACAGCAAACCCGACGAGAAAAAGTTGATCACTCTCAATGCCGACTGCAAGTACCTCCAAGGCCAACAATATATCCAACTGGCTGTCACCGACAACGGTACGGGTATAAGGCCTGAAATCATTAACCGAATTATGGATCCCTTCTTTTCCACCAAACCCCAGGGCCAGGGTACAGGCCTGGGCTTGAGCATCAGTCAAAGCCTGATACAGGAAAATGGAGGAGTTCTTAGGGTTCAGAGTGAGCAGGGTGCATATACCACTGTGTTGGTGGACCTCCCAGCTTCGAAATCACCTTGATCCCAAGAAAGATGTCACCTCCATGAACTGAACAGCCTCATCCATGGGTGCATGGGAGGCCAAAGAACTGATCGGTGGCTCACAGCACGACCTGGTACACCACAGGTATACCGGCGGTACACTGTGCTTGATTGAAGCCTGCCTCATACCTCAGGTATACTTGAAGGATACAGTACATTTTGGGTCCAATGAGTACTTCTGGGCTCGTGACGAGACAGGCTTTCCGGTCGAAAAATCCGGGCGAAAACTGCATACCGGTAAAAAGCAGAAAGCCGTAAATAAGGAAGGAAGAGAACATGCATACAGACAGCCCCCACCCGACATACAGTATCCTGGTTGTTGATGACGAAGAAAGCCTGAGAAACACCTTTCAGTTTTTTCTTAAAAACGAAGGATATGCTCCTGTGCTGACAGCCTCCACATTTGCCGAGGCTATGGATGCCATTTCCATCCACTCATTTGATCTCATTGTCAGCGATATAGTCTTGGGCGGTCATTCCGGCATAGATTTTCTTCGCTCAATCCGCCAGCAGGACATTACCTGTCCTGTGGTCATGATCACAGGGTACCCCAACGTAGATAGTGCTGCAGAATCCGTCCGCCTTGGCGCCTTTGACTACATCCCCAAACCTGTGGAGAAGGAGACCCTGCTCAAAACCGCCCGACTGGCCTTGCAGCAATGGCAGCTCCAAAACGAAAGGCGCAGGATGGAGCAGGAACAAGACCAATATCGTTTTTTCCTGGAAACCATATTCAAAAGCGTAACCGATGGAATCGTTACCGTTGATACCAGTTTCCGGGTTATCCACATGAATCCCGCTGCCCGCTTATTATTCAGCCAATTATATCAGGGCGAAGTAGACAATCGCATTCTGCTCAATTTGTTCAGTGAAGACAACTTCCTCCCCCTGAAAAACAATCTCCTGCAGGTTTTGAAAACCGGCCTCGAAACAGTCGAGCATCGACTCGAGTGTTGGGAAGGAGCAAAAAAGAAAAAAATCCTGAGCATCTGCACTTCTCCGCTCAAGGGTACCGCCAACTGTCCAGATGGCCTGGTTCTTACTTTTCGAGACATGACCAACCCCGCCAACGCAGCCATCTCTCCACGGACAAAATTTCATGGCTTTATCGGTGGAAGCGATGCCATGCAGGCAGCCTATACCATGGTGGAAAACGTGGGGCGAGTTGATCTCACAGTTCTCATTACCGGCGAATCAGGGACGGGGAAAGAGCTGGCGGCAGAGGCCCTGCACAAGGAAAGCAGGCGGAAGAACCGGCGACTGGTGAAGGTCGACTGTACGGCCATACCTGAAAATCTCCTGGAGACCGAACTCTTCGGCCATCGTAAAGGCTCATTTACAGGTGCGGACAGAGATCGTATGGGGAGAATTTTACAGGCAGATGGGGGCACTCTTTTTCTGGACGAAATTGGAGATATATCAGCAATGATGCAGCTTCGCCTGCTGCGTTTTCTTCAGGAAAGCACCTTTTATCCCGTTGGACGAGATACACCAATCACGGTGGATGTCCGTGTCATCGCCGCAACCAATGTAGACCTCAAAAAAAAGGTCCAAAAAGGAGAATTCCGAGAAGATCTCTATTTCCGATTACGAGTTATAGACATCATGCTGCCCCCCCTGCGAGAACGGGACAACGATATCGAACTGCTTGCCGCTCATTTTGTCGAACAGACAGCCAATACCATAGGGAAAAGTATCAATGGTCTCTCGGCTCAAGCTGTACAGGTTCTGCGCAGATACTATTGGCCTGGGAATGTACGAGAACTGCAACATACCATGGAAAGAGCCTGTGTGCTCTGCAGCGGGCCGACCATCTCCACTGACGAGCTGCCAGCTGAAATTATCGCCTACGCCCCTGCCCGGCGAAATGCAAATCCCAAGGCACAGCACCAACACATATCCGCAACGCCGCCCCTTCCTGCTGCATCACCTACATCTGCCACGCCTTCGGCAGTGGACCCCACACAGGAGAAGCCGACCCTGCCCATGGATGTTCGGATTATGCAGGCCCTGCAAAAAACCGGCGGCAACAAGGCCAAGGCAGCCAGGTATCTCAATATAGATCGCACCACCTTGTACCGAAAGATAAAAGAATTCAACCTGGATCTCTCCAGTCTGGATCTGTAATACTCCTGTCTGTTTACAAAAAAGTATCGCTGATCAGGGCCCCCCATCTTTGAGTGTCTTTTGGCAACACACTTTTACCCAAGTAAAATGAGGTATCAAAAACTACCATACCTGGTACAGCCTGAGAAAATAAGTAATCCCGTTCACGTCAACAATCAGCAACTTCGTGAAAAATAACAGGATCGACGGTGCTTCTTCCAGGAAAGAGCCCTCGGAATGCAACACAATTGTGGCAACACACCTGTAGAAATACCACACTTTTGTCACACAGGAATCCTCAAGCCCCTGGGCTCCCCTCCATGGGGGGCACAGTTAGCGACTCCTACACAAAAGCCCTTATATTTGAGCATGATCCTGCTTTCCAATCCTACTTGACCAAGCTGCACGGCAGGGATACAAATCGTATGCTTACCATCTTCACCACACCTTACTCAAACAAGCAGCTCATGTCACTCATATGTGGCACTGGCTGTGCAAATCAGCTTGCACACCAACGACATTCTTGTCTCTTTTTACTGAAAAACATACTCGTCTACCTGCTGATGCGCGATGAAAAATAGCATTCAATTCGGTCTGGTGATTCTCACTTGTTCCCTCTTGCTCCTGACCGGATATACCATTGACCTCCGGGAGTCCACTCTCCCTGCACAAAAAGACACCGTGTTTCGTTACGATCAGCGTACTAACGACATCGTAAGTGTTCATTGCAAAGATAACTGGACCATCGCCCTGTCAGCAGAGCGGGGGGGCAGAGCCAGTACCGATACGGGCATTCGCTCTCCCCTAATCGGGCTGTTCATACTGGGATGCTGGCTGCTTTTCCCCAAGTATAAGGTCAACAGATCTCTTTTCCCGGCAACTACCGAGGCCAGGAGGTATCCACCCGTCACCACAGACACAATCACCTATCAGGACGTAGCCGAAATCGCCAAGGACAAGTTTGACTTCCAAGAAAGAGTACGATTCCTGAATAATCCAGAGAGATTAGGACACGAATTCCTCAGGATGTTTTCCTGCCGGGTCCTCTGGAACCCGGAAAGCCCCTGCTTGCCAAAGCCATTGCATGCAAAGCGAATGCGGCTTTTTTTTACTTGATGGTACAGACTCCAGAGACATGTTTATTGGCGTTGGCGCCTCAACGGTACGGAAACTCTACAAAAATGAAAAACGAAGCACGCCCTGAATCATTTCCCAGCACCTTGCTCTTGAGGGCCGCAGGAGCCAGTAACGACCTTCTCCTCGCTCCCCAGATTGCTAGACGCTGCCAACACACAAGAGATTGGTACACAAATAAGAAAAAACTTCTCCTCTGCGAGCCCCTTAACGCAGAGGAGGCAGGCATTGTGTACAAACAGTATGTACGGGAACGCGAAAGGAACAGCAACTCTCTGGTGTAAAGAGTCCTGCGCCTTCTTGCGTTTCAAACCAAACCTGACCCTGTGCCAGAACAGAGCTTGACTGTTCGCAAGACATGGTTCCGAAAAAGGGAACATGTCAGGTTCCAAGCACCCACAGGTTCAGGCCAAAGCTATAAATGGAGTACCAGCAGGAGGAGTTACCATGCACCCAATGACCAAAGGAGCCTGGAGCGTGCTACTAGCACTGTTCGTCGCTTTCTATGCACCAACAGACAGTCGCGCCCTGGAAGAAGATGATGCACCGGAGAGTGTGGAAATTGACTCGTTATCGGATCTTTATGAGCCGGTAGAGTTCGACCATACCCTGCATCTGGATGTTGCTGAATGTCAGGAATGTCATCATCACACCACCGGGCAACCGCCAACCAATGAAAATTGCCTTCGCTGTCATGCAAACAGTGGCGAATCAGACGCTATTTCCTGTTCGGATTGCCATGCTGCAGATCGCTTTTCTGCGTCGGATCTTGAAGCAAGGGGAAACAGTGCCCTCTACCACATTGACAAACCCGGCCTCAAAGGCGCCTATCACTTGAACTGCGTCGGCTGTCATGAGGAAAACGGTGCGCCAACCGGCTGTCAGGATTGCCATGCCATGACCGACAAAGGCCGTGCTTTCTTCGAGACGGACATCGTCCCCAAGAAAGATGAACAGCATAAACATGAGTAAACATGAGTAAACACAAGACACAGTTTCTCTACCGTGGTGACAGATAATGAACAAAACAGTAAGCCGTAGAAGATTTCTCAAAGGCGGCCTGGCAGGGTCTGCCGCACTTTCGCTGTCAACAGCCAAACACAGTGAGGCAAAAAACTTTGAAGGGTACCCCAACAGCATGGGGGTCCTGGTTGACCTTTCCCGCTGTGTAGGTTGCAGGAGTTGTGAAGCAGCCTGTAACCATGAACAAGGACTCCCGAAACCTGAAAAGCCATTTAACGATTACTCTGTATTTGATGAACTCCATCACGGCCAAAAACGGCGCACCGATGAGACCAGATACACCGTTGTCAACAAATACGAGGTACCCGGCCTAGACCATCCCCTGTTTCGAAAAATCCAATGTAATCACTGTCAGGAACCCGCCTGCCTAACCTCCTGCTTTGTTAATGCCTACACCAAAACCCCTGAAGGAGCCGTCGTGTACGACCCCAAGGTATGTGTAGGCTGCAGGACCTGCATGATAGCCTGTCCTTTTTACATTCCAACCTTCAAATATTCCAGCGCTTTTCACCCCCGAATCATGAAATGCGTCTTCTGCTACGACACCCGGCTGCAGTTCGGCAAACCCCCGGCATGTGTTGAATCCTGTCCCCAGGAGGCCATGACCTTTGGCAGACGCGAAGACCTCATCAGGGTCGGTCGCCAGCGTATACGTGAAAACCAAGACAAGTATGTCAATCACATTTATGGTGAGCACGAAGCAGGAGGCACCTCCTGGATGTACCTGTCACCCGTTGCCTTTGACAAGGTCGGGTTCGACACCAAGGTACCCAAAGAGCCTATCCTCAATTTTGTCAAAGATTTCCTGTCCATCGTACCAATGGTACTGACAATCTGGCCTGCGCTCTTTGCTGGCATCCACCTGCTGGCAACCCGCAAAGATGCTCTTCAAAAAAAGGTAGAAACCAAGGGGGATGAATAACCATGAAAACCATTGCTCAGGAATCCAATGAGATTCCCATCAATGACCATGTTACCAAAAACGGCACTCGTTGGCTGTTAAGAGAAAAACTCTTGCTTGGCCTCACCAAAGAAGAATACAAGGCCCAGGCCATTCGTAACCCTGTCAACTGGGTACTGTGCCTTATTTTTGCCGTGGGCCTGCCTCTTCTTATCCAAAGATATCTTGGGGGACTGGACACAGTCACCCATTCTTCCAATGATTATCCCTGGGGTTTGTTCCTGGGGTTTGGTCTCTTTGGTATGGTGCCTCTTTCCGCCTCTGGATTCCTCTTGGGGACAACTGTGGAAATATTTGGCCGAAAAGACTTTGTTCCCATTGAGAGACTTGCTCTGCTCAATGGCCTGCTGGGTTATTTCTTTGCTGTTATATATCTTGAAGTTGACCTGGGAATGCCCTGGCGTCTGCCTTACCCCATGTTTGTCTCTCTTGGGCCCGCCGCTGTTCTTTTCCTGGTTGCCTGGCATGTGGCCACCTACCTGTCCGTACAGATTGCCGAGGTTTCACCTTCTTTCTTTGAGTGGATGGGGTGGCTAAAAGCCAAACGCTTCATCAGATCCATGACTATCGGGCTTACCATTGCAGGCATTATTCTCTCTACTCTGCACCAGGGAGCACTGGGCGCCCTGTACAACTATGCGCCAACCAAGGTGCATCCGCTGTGGTTATCGACAAATTTTATGTGGATACACTTTTTTTGTTCCGCCATTTTTGCAGGGCTCAGCATGGTTATTGTGGTTTCCACCCTGTGCAAGCATTTTTTACGCTGGCGGTGTGACGAACGTTTCCTCACCAATGTTGACAAACTGACCCTTGGGCTTGGCAAAGGCTGCGCCTACGCCATCATAACCTATTTAGTTATCAAGCTTATTGGTGTTGCCCACGATAACGAGTGGGAATACCTGACAACAGGTTGGGGATTCTACTACGCCCTTGAACTGGGAATCGGCGCGTTCCTACCGCTGGTCTTATTCACCGTGGGGGTAAAACACAGATGGCCGAACGTGGTTCGTGTTGCGGCCTTCATTGCTGTTTTCGGAGTACTCTGGAACCGATTGAACACTGCACTTGTCAGCTTTAACTGGCAAATGTATCAGGAAATACCACGCTGGCAGGAAATATGGATCACCCTGACCGTTTTTGCCATTTACTTCATTACCTACCGTTTTATTCTTTACCGACTCCCTATTCTGTATGAATGGAAAGGGGAAAAATAATCCGTCGTGCAGCCCGGCCGTTTTTTCTCGGCCGGGCACGTCCTTTTTGCAGGAGCAAACAGTGCAGGATTTTACCCAAAGCTCATGGTTGCAAAAGCTGTTTCTCACCCGACCCCTTACCCATATCTTTACCTACGCCAACCTGATCATCCTCATTCTTCTTATCGGTACCCTGTCCCTGGGAGCTCGGCAATACATACATTATCAGCGTAGCTCAGATACTGTTGCCCATAGTGACAGCCTCAATTTCCAGTTCAACGCGTTGCAGCAATACCTTGCAAGCGCTCTACTGGAAGGCAGGCAGTTTGACTTGGAACGGATAACCAAGGAGTCACGACAACTGAGCCGACAGTCAGACAAACTGTTGCACAATCCTTTCATTCCCGAGTCCCTGAAACCCTACCTCCTCTCTGAACAAGAGATGATGCAATTGCTGGTACAACTCCAAGCAATCAAAGACAGCGGCCAATGGGACAGCAAACAGGTTGCGGCAGTCATCAGCAGACTGCACGATATGGCTGCTGATTTGCAGCAGTTTCGTTTACAGGTCAATGAATACAGCCAGAATATTCTCTCCGGCATACATAAAGTCATAATTGGGTTTCTCGGACTTATTGTTGCCATAAACTGCGCGCTGCTTTTCAGCCTGAATCAAAGCATTGCCGCACCGCTCTTGTCTCTAGCCTCCCGGGTGCACCGGCAGACATCTGACGACAGATCAACCGAAGAGGGTGACGCGGCGCTAACCATGCACAGGCTTTTGACGGAGACGACCCAATTACTTGATAATTCGATCAGTTTGTCTGCAGCATCGGCTCCCCTTACCGCCAGTCGGAGGCAGTATCTGGCAATCGCCCGCGGGACCATTTTCCTCCACGCAGAACATGCCCTGACCAATTTAACCAATGGTATTCTCAACTACACCCAGCAACTGGCAGACCTGCAGCAAAACCCCGATAAAGAGATGCAGTATGCCATTCTGCAATCACTGCAAAAAGAGGAAAATCGCCTGGCCTCACTGGTCCGCTGCCTGAGAAAATGCACAGGAGTGAATAAAGGCAAACTGCTCCCCGTGGCTTTTGAGGATTTCATAGAAAACCTGAGGCTTACCCTTGCCCAGTCCATGGCCGCAGAGGGTATCACGCTGCAAACAAGTACGGCAAATGTATCCATGCACGACCTGCCACCTTTGAACGCCGTTATCCTCTTGGTGTGCATGACCATCCTTGAGACAGGGCGGGTATGCCTCCAGGCCGCTGCTGCCCCTGAAAAAAAATGGATCTGCCTCAAGGTACAGCAATCAGGTCAGGATGCAGCTTTTCTGACGTTCAGTAATGGTGTTCATGACTGGGACGCCCGCCATCTGCTGGATACGACCTTATGGCCTGACCGTAAGCAGTGCACTGAATGGCTGCAACAGCAGGGCGGTACAATTAACTTTCCCCTCTCCCCGGCAGACGAACAGCTCATAACAGTTCAATTTTCCAGGAACCCGCTCTACAATCCAGGCGAACCTGGAATGTGATAACCGAGACACTTTTCCTGGACAAAAAATTTTAGGCAAAAAAGAGACTTTTCGTGACAGGGTGCCAGTTTAAATTTCTCATCAGCTCAGGTGGTGGCAGGTTCGGTCGTTTTTGGGTAACGCATTCTCCTTGGATAAATGTGTTGCCAATACACGGCCGAAGATAGTCTTACCCGGGGGGGAGTTCTGGTGCACCTTTTGTCGAAATGTGAAACCACTCACGAACATCACATCCATTTGTTTGCATGTATTTTTTCTCAAATGAAATAAAAAGGTTCACAAGGAATACAGGCGAGCGCTCAATTACAACAGATACACCTCCTGTACCTGGATCAGCGATAAACCACTGCATATCCCAGGCAACCCCATGCTCCACAAACGATGCGCCCCGCACAATCGTACCATAACTGTGGCAAATACCCAGTTGCACCCTTTCCTTATGCGGTAGGCATGACCGCCCACCCCCTGCCTGCTTCCATCATACAGGCCCCCCTTCATTTCTTTGAACCAAACACTGATACAACCTATATTTCTTCGTTCCGCTCAACATTGTTGATCAACTTACCACGCATCATGCAACATGATGATCCGCATTGTACCATAAGCATCCAGGGCATAACAAAAATTTTTATAATGAAAAATCAAAGGATTACAGTTCCTGAAACGCTCAAGAAAAAAATAACAATTATTTTGGCATTCTTAATGCAATCTGTTTGCAGAGCTATTCTTAATGCATCAAGACCAGGAGGACGAAATGACAATCAAAATTCTGAAAAAGCAAGATGCAAAAATAACGATTGGCCACGAGGCTTCCAAATTCTCACTGACCGTGGTTATGACCCTGGCCGCCCTTGTCAGTTTCTGGGCAGTAACCTGTCTTATCGGCGGGTTGATGAGTGGAGGGACGGAGACACTCACAAAAGGGTATCTTACCGCTATATTCGGATAATATACGATATTTTTTCACCAAACATACAGACGTATCTCAAACAACCCGCACCATGGAGGAAAACAATTATGGCAACAACATCAGGCAAAAAAATCAGCACTATACTTTTGATCCTGGTAACTCTGGCCCTTCTCTGGGCATCTGCCGCTTTTCTAAGCGACCTGTATCATCTCAACTGGCAGGTTGGTACATTGCTCCACCAATACATGGCTGCCACGGGCATGCTCAAACCGATGCACACCCTTGTTGATTTTTACACCCATATTAAGGGGATTGAATATCTCATCTGCGTGGCCTTCTTTGTCGTTTTCCCAGTCTTTGTAAAATATATCAACAAGGAAAAGAGGCCTGCCAAAGTGACCGCCTGATGCGATGCAAAAAAATGCGTGCTGAACACTTTATCTCATTTGAGAAAAAACATCCAAAAACAGAAGAATAGATTTTCCGTAAGCATATCGAACAACTATGCACCCAAGCTCAGCTCAGGCGGTACCATCATCGGCGGTATTTTAGCAGCACATATATATCCAAGTATCAAGCCCAAGTATCAAGCAATACCAAAAACTACCGAACCTGATACCGTCTGAGCTGATGAGAAGGCCCAAGGGGTGGGGGTAAAGCGCTTTCTTGGTTCTATTAATCCTGAAGTCTACTTCACCGCGCTGGGCCAAGGACGACAGGCCGTCACCACAGATTATACCTGCCGGTCAGGTATATATATCCAACCAGGCAAACATTGGTCACGGCATGGGCAATGATACAGGAAAGAAGATCTTTACGAATGATCAAAAGCTGGCACATAAGCACGCCGTAGCATAGTGCTGCCGGCCACTCGGACACCGTATGGCCGAGCATAAAAACCAGGGTGGAGATCCAAATAGCAGCCCAAGACCATTCCCCGGCGTGCACATCATCAATGCTCTGTTCATGGAGCACGGTGTACAAGGGGTCAAGAGCCCCCTCCCTTCTACAACGATCCCACTGCAGAGCCAATCGGAAGGCATAGCCACGAACCATGAGCTCTTCGAATATGGGTACCACAAGACCTGCAGCAAGCAGTCGGACGATGATGTCGATTTCTTCCCAGGGGGTATTGCTTGTCTGAGAGGCAAAAGGGGACAGCAACGCAATCCAAAGGAGGCAGCCAAATGCGCCGTACAGGAGCCCCATGGCAAGAGAGGCCATTGTATTGGTGCTTTTTTCCCAGAGAGGAATATACCATCTCCATGCCCAAGCAAGCAATGCTACCGCACTGCAAATACAAAGGCTGTCGTTCAGCCAGACAGGTAGGATATTTTCAAAAAGCGAGGCAAAAAGTACATATGCGAAGTATGGCCCTGCATAGGGCAGAAGCAACCTTCGATTTTCAATCATTGAATAGATTCTTCAGTGGGCTGTTGTCTCTTTTGCTGCACCTGTGCCTGTGCCAGCCGTTTTCTGGTGCGATAAAAATCAATACCAGCCCAAGGTATGAAAATACCTGCGGCTATGCGATTGAATAGGAGATATTTCTGCATGGCCGGGTCAACGGTAAACCATCCATCCCATAAGCACCAAAGGCCGAAGAAAGCCAGTATCGCAGGAAAAACATAAGGACCGATTTCAGGTGGTTTTGATCTGTTTTCAGTTGTCATGCATACCCTTGCGCATTGTACGCGCAAAAACAATTCCCGGAAAAACTTGGGTTCAAGGCACTAGCCGGGGTTTATCCTGGATTTCTCATCACCTCAGACGGTGCCTGGTTCGGTTGTTTTTTTAGGACCTCATTATACTTGGGCATATGTGCTACCAATATACTGCTGAAGATGGTACCGCCTAGGCTGACCTTGGGTACAGTTTGCCGAAATGCTAGCCAGCTCATGGATACTTCATCGATCTGTTTTTATGTATTTTTTTACAAGACGAGACACAATATTCTTCAGAGCTCCGAGTTCAATCTCGGCCAGCGATAGGCAAGCGAGCTGCCGCCCCCCCAACGATACCTCTTCCCATGGACAAATGAAAAACACTGAGCACCTGACGTGCTGCTCCTTTTGGTAAAGCTCCTGCTTATCTCCTACTCTATCGCTATAAAAAAATATTGCTCGCATGGTAACGTATGCAACGGAGAGTAACAAGTGAAAACACAGGCTATCTGGAGCATTGGTTTTGCCTCCAATTGCGTATTCCGCTGATTGTGACCACAAAATCGGAGCGAAGCGACGCTGGCTTTTTTCTACTTCACAGAGTTTCTTTTCCGGGTCAAGGAAGAACGCAATTTTCGCATAGATTCTCCTTTCAAATTAATGTTATGGGCGGAGTGGATACCACGATCAAGTATCGCATCCGCGATTGTAGAATCCCCTATCATATCAAACCATTGATTGACCGGAACCTGGGTTGCCAGTATCAATGAAGACAAATCCAACCTCTCTTCCAGTACATCCAGCAGATCGTGGCGCTGGGTAGCTTTCATTTCTGTGATAAAAAAAAATCATCAATAGTGAGCACCTCCGTTTTGGCGATACGATTCATGAACTTCGGCTAACTGCCATCGGTTCTTACTGCACCCGTTTCCTGGAATAGCTTGGCCGAACGCTTGTCCAGAGCGCCATGCCCACTTTGGCAGGCTTGATTGGTCAGGGGCACATGCGATGTAAGTTTTCCCGCACCCGTTGGGCCGGTAATGATGATATTTTGCCCTCTTTTAATCCAGTCGCAGGCAGACAACCGCATCACGACCGACTTGTCCATACCACGTGGCGGCCGTAGTAAGCGCTTTAATTTACAATCTTCCTTTTCTATCCAATGGTAATCTACGGTACATCCGAACCGTTCCTCAAAGCTCAGTTCCGCCAAGCCAGGCTGTTCCAGCTGGGCCTTGAATGCATCGGCCATTCCATGCAATTTCAAGGCATACAACTTTTCAAGCGTCTGTTCATTCAACATGCCGGTCTCCTTTTCAATTAATGATTATAGTAGTCTTTGCCTCCAATGTTCGTATGCGGTACAGGAGGCCTTGCCTCCGGCGCGTCGTCATTGGTAATCGGCTGTTTGTCCAGTCCATTTTTTTAATATCAGGAAGAGTATGGAGCCTGATCCGGAACAGAAAAAAATATATTTAATTCTTGGTGTTAAATGCCATCCTGGCAAGTCCGTTAAAACGACAATTGCGGCAAAATAAAAGATGTAGTGCCAGAGTTGAAGGCGACACACTGTTAACACATTGTAATTATACAGAAAATAAAACCACAGCCTCAAACTTGGGCTAAATTTTTACTGTTTTTCTACAAAAAACTACAAAGATGGGATAGGAGCATTGTGGACATGGTTTGTGCGGCTCTCATTTGTTGCGTGAGTTAACGTTTATAATTGATTCCAATCAATATCGGTGGGCTCGTAAGGTGAAAAAGGTGTTGCTTGAAACGTGCCGAGAAGTTGCAAAAAGAGATGAGAAATGTCTCTCTTCCGAGGAATATGCGGCCTTGTAAAAGCGGTATCGCAATATCCTTACTCGGGGCGAAATAGAAATGCCGTCTCTTCTGGAGAAGCCTAAGGGACGGCGGGGTAGAATTGCTCAATCAGATGCCCATAATCTTTGGGAGCGTCTTAAGAAACATGAAGCTGCGGTGCTGTTTTTTGCCAAGAATCCGCATGTCCCTTTCACAAACAACAGGGCTGAGAGAGACCTTCGCATGGCAAAGGTAAAACAGAAAGTCTCGGGATGTTTCTGGCAACAAGCATATGCCAAGGCTTATTGTCGAATCTCCAGTTAGTTGCAAACAATGGCAAATCAAGGAATAAACCCTTTGGTCGCAATTCAGACTGCTCTGGCCGGTGTCAATTATGACAAGTAAATAGATCGGTGCGAGTAGTTACAAAACAACTTTCAGGGAGCCGTTTCAAATTACAGCAAAATGGACCCAAAACGCCCGTATCTGGTGCCACCTGAGTTGATAAACAATCCTTGCTCCCCCTGTCTTCTGAGTTCAGCATCCCTTGACACTTGCCCCTTGACCTCCTTCCTCCAGCCACCCTGTTCGCTGTTGATTGCTTCAAAGAGTGAACTGGGTGCTTGTCCAAGCAATGAATACAAATTTTCATTTGATTTTTTATTTTTCACCCCTTAGACTAAATTATATCAATGGAGTTAAGCTTTTTTAGTATTCTGATGGTGTCACATCTTTGGAGCATGAGCCTAGGCTAACCTGCTATACTTATCAACTCAGGCAATGACTTATTTACTTTTTTGCAGCGCAGTATAGTGCCCTTTCTTGCAGCTAAAATACAGCCGAAGATGATGCAACCTGTGCTGAACCTTGGTGACCATTTGGGAAAGTTTTTCTGTACATCATCTTTTCTCCATGACCCCCCTAGACATTGCATCTTTACATACAAGAGACATAGCCATACTATGCCTTTGCCGGTTGCATGTCTGGTAGGATTATTGGACCTTGTGGATAGCGCCAGTCTCTTATCTAAACATTGCCTGAAAACATGTGCCGTCCGGGTAAGGTATGACCTGTCGACACCGGTTATTTGGGCTGCCATCACATTCCGTCAAACCTTTCTTGAGAGGTGTGAGTGGCAAGAAGATACCAAAGGGTACAGCACCTGCCACGCACAATTCGCCTCCAACAATGCAAAACCTGAGCGGAATGCTGCAACGTCTCTTTTTAACCGGCATGGTGCTTTTTTTGGTTGCAAAGGACTTCCACCGCCCAACGTCTTGCACACCATGTAAATATTTTGTCTGCTCATTTCCTGTTTTGTGCACCAGAATTCTGTCCTCGCTCATGATCTGGATGGGACCCTGCAAACCCAGTACAGAGTACTGTACCTACCAAGAATAAATATGAAAAAAGGTTATCTGATGAAAAAACTGGCTCTTATTTCTACCCTTTTCTGCTTCTTCTCTACTCATTCCGCCTTGGCTGCTGAACCTGCGACCCCTGAAGAGATCTTCGAAAACGTTCTCAAAGCAGTGAAGGTGCTGCAAACCCTTGGCGCCGAAGGTTTGGCCGCTTTTAACGACCCAAAAGGTGAATTTGTCTGGAAGGATACCTATGTGCAGGTGTATCAATGTGGCGCCAGTAAAATAGTTGGTCACATTAACCCTGAACTGCGCCAATGGACAAAGGAAAAATTTCACACGACTGTTGATAAAAAAGGAAATCCGATTCCCAAAATGATCTGTGATGCTGCCAAAAAAGACCGCGGCGACTGGATTGAATACTGGTGGCCCAAAGCAGGAGAGACGGTAGCCTCGCGTAAAATCACTTTTGTCCTCCAGGTTCCAGGGCAGCCCTACCAGGTCTCAGCAGGGATCTATGACGACAACATGACCTTGGAAGAACTCAGGGCGATCAGTGAATGATGCTCTCTGCTCTGCATTGATCCGGTATACATGTGTACACCGGGACGTTTGTACCATCTATCACCCCCATTTCTGATGACCATTTTGTCTCATGTGCACTACCACCGACAAACAAATCACCGTAAGGTCGGTGAGCAATCCCAACTTGTGACAAAATGTGCGCCCTAGATCGGCTCAGACCACTTTATCTTCGGCAGTCTTTGGACAGCGTAGAGTCCCTTACGATACGGTGCCCAAAACGCCTGCCGATTCTGAGATAGCCTGCGCTGAGGAGAAATCCGGGCAAGAGGTGCAGATAATTATAAAAAACCGCTCATTTTGATACCAAAATACAAGAGAAAGACTATGTTTTTTACTATCCGCAATAAATTCCTCGTCCCCATGGTTATTCTCGTCCTGCTCGGTATGGGAATCTCCTCATTTATGACCTACCAAATGGCTAGGAATGCACTCGAGACAAGCAAAATTGAAGAACTCAATCAGAGAGCAGAAAGCAACGTTAACGCCATGGCCGACTGGTTTACCAATCGAAAACTCGATATCTCCAACTGGGCACAACAGGAAATATTACAGACAGCGCTCAAAAATAACTTTTTAGCAAAAGCCGCGAGAAAGACCGCAAGCCAGGATTTTGCCCGAATGCGAGACGAATACCAGTATTATAGCGGTTTTCATCTTGCCAACCTCGACGGAACGGTAATTGCGTCATCGAACCCAAAACTTATTGATAGCATCAATATCACCGACCGCAGCTATTTCCAAAAGGCTCTACAAGGCAAGGTGAACATATCTCCCATTATGAAAAGCAAAGAAAACGGCAGTCTGATACTCACAATAGCCTCTCCGGTTCTTGAACAGGATAAAGTCGCTGGGGTGTTTTATATTGTCGTGGACATGGATAGTTTTAATTCCAAGTTTATCTACAAGATAAAAATAGGCAACACAGGCTATGCCTCAATGACTAATAAGGAAGGCGTCGTCCTAGCGCATCGCAATAAAGAGGACATCATGCAAAAACGCATCACTGACTTTAGTTTTGGCAGTAATATCCTGACTGACCATCATGGTGTCTTCCATTACAGCTGGCAGGACACTGATAAAGTTTTAGCGTTTCAGACCTTGGATGAGATGGGATGGAAAGTACTTCTTTCTATCAATGAGGACGAAATATATGCTGAGATCAACAAACTGGGTAAACTGAGCCTCACCCTGGTGGCTTCCGTGGTAGCCATTGCCGCCCTTATTATTTTTCTTATTGCCAACTCCGTAGCCAAACCAATTAACATGGTGGTAGAAGGACTGCGCGACGCTGCAGAAGGCGAGGGTGATCTCACCACGCGCTTAGAGGTAGTGAGCCGTGACGAGGTGGGTGAACTCGCGTCCTGCTTCAACAGCTTTGTCGAAAAGGTGCAAAGTATTATAACTGACATCCAGGCCAACATCTCTACGTTGAACTTGTCAGCAGCCAGCTTGTCGAATCTTTCGCAAAACCTATCTGCCGGGTCTGAAGATTCTTCTGAGCGTTCCAGCACTGTGGCTGCGGCTGCAGAAGAGATGAATGCGAACATGAACTCGGTTGCAGCGGCCTGTGAACAGGCCTCGGTGAATGTCAACGTGGTTGCCTCAGCAGCGGAGGAGATGAACGCTACGGTCTCCGAGATCGCCGGGAATACTGGCAAGGCCAGGGAAGTGACCGAGGATGCGGTGGATAAAACCAACTCTGCCTCCCAAAGGATGGCTGAGTTAGGGACTGCAGCTCAGGAAATCAGTAAAGTCACCGAGACTATTACCGAAATTTCCGAACAAACAAACCTGTTGGCGCTAAACGCGACCATTGAAGCGGCGCGGGCCGGTGAAGCGGGAAAAGGATTTGCCGTCGTAGCCAATGAAATCAAGGAGCTCGCCAAGCAGACGGCTGAGGCAACCCTAGAGATTCGACAACGGATCAATTCTATTCAGTCTTCGACTTCGAAGACGGTAGGGGAAATGGAACAGATAAATACGGTGATCAACAATGTGAACACCATTGTTACCACCATAGCCTCTGCGGTGGAAGAGCAGGCATTATCAACGGATGAAATTGCTTCCAATGTCGCCCAGGCTGCCCAGGGGATTGCTGAAGTGAACGAAAATGTAGCCCAGAGTTCTTCGGTTTCCGGTGAAATTTCCGCAGAAATAACCGAGGTGAGCCAGGTGGCCACTACCATCAACCTGGACAGCGAGAAGGTTAATCATCAGGCAAATGAACTGCTGACATTGTCTGATCAGCTCGAGAAGACGGTGAATCAGTTCAAGCTTCAGTAACCCGCTCTTGGTACAGGCCTGACCTAGGAAGCTCAGGCCTGTACACCTTTTCATCAAGACTGGACCTCCCCATGATTCTTATGATTGTCAGCCTTCAAGGATGGCATAGAGAAAAGTACGTACTCACAAGAGCTGTACCCTTATTTGTTGCACCTGCTTGACACCTATAACCACTCTATGCGGCTGATCGCGATCACTGGAAGATGGGTAAGCTGGGAGCAGGTACTGAAGAAAACAATACCATGATCGGCACCAAAAGGTCTTCATGTGCAACCACTGTCCTCTGGATGGCACCTCCGTCGGCCAAACCGTTGGGTAGCCCGATTTTTGTCGATATTTGAGTCGGCTCACCCATAGCATATCCATCTGTTTTTGTATCTTTTTTTTCAAAGATACAAAATGTTCATAAGAAATTGGGGCGAGCACCGCTCCAGTGGACAAGGTGCAGACAATAAAGACATAAGAGCAACACAAAAAGCCGCCCACATTTCTGTGGGCGGTTTTTTGCTGTCTCTGGCACGCCAACCAGGATTCGAACCTGGGACCTACGGCTTAGCTTACCACTTCGGATTTCCCCGCCCTGCCTACTCACAGGTTCGTGGTCTGGACTATCCCTTCATCGTATTCAGAGAAATTCTGAACGTAGATGCCAACCGTCTAGTCTCTACACCTTCCCGCTGTTTCTGGCGGGCTTGGCTCGGGATTGCCATTTTGCTTCTAACAATACAGGTTTCCCCGAATTTGGCTGGTTCTACTCTTGAGGTTTCCCCCAAGGCACTCCAATTGAAGGCCGTTGCTCTATCCAGCTGAGCTATTGGCGCGTACTTTTACCGGGTGATTTTACTTGAGTTGCGGCCTAAAGGCAAGGGTTTCAAGACATAAAACCACAACGACAGGGATGTCCGCCTCAGACTCAAACAGCTACCTCGTTCTTCCAGATTTTTCCCAGATTGTCCCACCGACCGTGTCAAGAACTGTAACTCCCTGTCGCAACAACTCTTCCCGGACAGAATCAGCAGCGACCCAGTCTTTGATTTGACGGGCTTGCTCACGCTGTCTGATTAGTTTATCGATCTCCGGTGTCAACGGGTATTCTTCCAGCTGCATAATGCCCAATGTTCGATCAATGGTCTGCAGGACTTCCAGGACATCTTTTTTCTGCTTACGGTCCAGTTGCCTATCCTGCAGCACGGGATTCAGCTTTTTTATAAACAGAAACAGAGCGCCCAACGCACCGGAAATATTTAGGTCATCATCCATTGCCTCAGTAAACTGTTGCTCCAGTGCACTGATATAGGCAGCAACCCTGGGATGGGGCAACCCTACAGACAGGCACACGAGTTTCCTGGTAAAGGCATCAAGCCTCTTTAAAGAAGTGACAGCGCTTTCCAATCGTTTGAAGGAAAAATGAAACGGTTTACTGTAGTGGACCTTTTGGAGCATAAACCGCAGGTCTCGGGCTGTGAAGCCCCGCTCCAGAATATCATTCAGGGTGACGATGTTACCGGCGTCTTGCGACATTTTCCTGCCACCGCGCAAGACAAGCCCCGAGTGTATCCAAAAATTGGCCAAAGCCTTTCCTGTCAGCGCCTCTGCAATGGCTATCTCATTTTCATGATGGGGAAAGATGAGGTCCTGACTGGCCGTATGAATATCAAGGGTCTCTCCCAGATACCTGGTCGACATGGCAGAGCATTCAATATGCCATCCCGGCCGAACATTTCCCCAGTCTGTCTCAAAAAAAATACCTCTTTTTAATTCCGCAAGCGTTGAACGCTTGAGCAAGGTGAAGTCACGGGGATTATCTTTCTCATAATTATCCAAATCCACGGTCCGGCCAACCCTGATTTTGCTCAAATCCACCCTGCTGAGCCGTCCATACTTTTTAAACTTGGAAATATCAAAATAGATTGAGCCGAGTTTTTCGTAGGCATACCCCTTATGAATCAGTTTATGGGTGATCTCCAGCATGTCCTCGACATGTTCTGAAGCTAGAGGATATCCGGTGGCAGGCAGGACAGATAGCATCTCAGCCGCTTGGTGAAACTCCTGGATATACTGACCGGTAAATTCCTTAAGACTGAGTCCAGAAGCCTCAGCACCGGCGATGGTATTGTCATCGAGATCAGTAATGTTCATGTAGGATTCGACGTTATACCCCCTGAAACCAAGGTAACGCACAAGCATATCCGACACCACCAGACGCCGTAGGTGCGCAACGTTGGGCGGCTCATACGCTGTCGGCCCACAAGAATACAGAGTAACGCGCTCTTTACTGACCGGTTCGAACACTTCTTTCTTGCGGGTCATGGTATTATAAAAACGAAGTTGTAAAGCCTCTTTGGTGGTCTTCTGCTCCTGCACAAAAAGAGGTGTACTCAGGTAACGCTCACCACCATCGGGCAAAACGACTACCACCAATCCCTGCTCCATCTCATGGGCTCGTGCAATACCGGCAAAAACCCCTGCACCACCACTCATTCCAGCAAAAATCCCTTCTTCAGCGGCGAGCCTGCGGACAGTCGCAAAGGCATCCTCATCAGCGACATTGATGATGGCATGGGGCAAGCTCTTATCAAAAATACCAGGCCGATACGACTCCTTCATATTTTTTAATCCCTGGATCTTGTGCCCCAGGTACGGTTCAATGGCCGTTACACGTACTGCAGGGTGATACTCCCGAAACCATTTTGACAGCCCCATTGCTGTCCCGGATGTACCGAGAGTGACAACGACATCGGTTACCTGACCGGCTGTCTGGTCCCAAATCTCTGGTCCGGTACTGTTGTAATGGGCCATCCAATTGGCGGGATTGTTATACTGATCGGCAAGGAAATAGCGTTCAGGGTGCTCCCTGGCAAGAGAATACGCCTTCTCAATGGCCCCATCCGTGGCCCGTTCGGCCGGGGTAAGAATTAATTCAGCTCCATATGCCTGCATAATGAGGCGGCGTTCTATAGAGGCCGACTCTGGCATGATCAACTGGCAACGATACTGTTTGGCTGCACACACCATAGCCATGCCGATACCGGTATTACCACTGGTCGCTTCCAGAAGAATTTTATCCCGGGTCAACTCTCCACTTTTCTCGGCAGCTTCCACCATGGACAGGGCAACTCTGTCTTTTATTGAGCCTCCCGGATTACTTGACTCAAGCTTGACAAGCAAAGGAACACTGGTTTCAGAGGTCATCCGCTGCAATGCAACCAGCGGGGTATTGCCAATGAGTTCTGTTATTTTCATATGTACAACCTTCTCTACCGTCCAAGGGGGGGACGATAAAAACACATAATTCCGCACCCTCTCACAAGAGCGCCCCAGTACTTACACCCTCAAAAACCAAGTGTTTGGGTTTGCTGCATCATTGCCCGCCAAGCTGGGAATGGGCACGCCATAATCTATAGAGCGCATCTTGGCTGGCCGCGTCTGTCACCGACTGGACAAGCTGTTTAAACGCCCTGTCATCTTCCGAGTGCACGGGCTTAGAGGGGGACCACCTTTTCCTTTGTCCCTCTGGCAGCCCAGAAGGGTAGAGAGCAAAGAGCATATCTTCTATGTCGGCATCAGAGGACAGACAGCGAATACGTTGCAGGGTATCCGGTTTACTCAATTGTAAACACTGCATAACAGTGGAGTTCTGGACATACACCCATAAAACATTGCGCCGAAAAAATGCAGGCATGGTCACCTGCGCAAATTTTTCACCAACCAATGCGGCCCAGTTGCTGGCAAGTTGGCACAAAGCCCATTGCCGCTGCCACATCTTTTTGACGTATACTTTTTTCAGATCTCTTTCAAGCATTCATCCTCCCTTTCCCCACCACAGTCATCCCTTGATTGGTTGCATGGACCTCACCACAAGCCGTCACCGAAAACAACAATGCACTGGGAACCATGGGGTTATGAAAAAAGCGAATACTGTGACAGCCATATTTAGGTCAGATTTTGCAGCAGAGATTGTACTGAACCACCGGGGCTGTTCAAGCAGGGCCTAGCCCGGATCCCCCATCAGTGCAGACGGTGTCAGGTTGGCCATTCTTGGTGCCTCATTGTATGTGGGTACATGTGTTGCCAAAATACTGCCGATGATGGTACCGCCTGGGCTGATCTTGGGTACAAACTGTGTCGAAATGTGAGCCTGCTCACGGACAACACATAAATCTATTTTTGGCTCTTTTTTCTCAAATAAGACAAGATGTTCATGAGAAATCCAGGCTACCCTCTATGTGAGATGTATCAATAGGATGTATTGTAACACTCTTGCAGCCAGGCAGAAAGGCTTTTCACCTGCATTTTTTCTATGCAGAGACATCCCCTTGGCCCCATGAGCTTTTCAGGAAAAAATACTCTTAACTATTTAATAATAAATAAAATACAGATAAGAACAAAAGACAAGGCGACAACGAGTTCACTCTAGTGAGGTAAAAAATACACCAGGGTTCAACCCAGGCGGCACCATCTTCGGCTGTCTTTTGGCAGCAAAAAGAGGATGGTAACATGCGCTGACAAAAACTTCGAATCTGGCACCGCCAGAGCTGATCACAAATCCGGGCTAATAATTCTCAAGGTACGTTCTCAACTCCCAGTCTGTCACCGCGGTACGAAATGCATCCCACTCCTTTTCTTTCCCTTCTATGTATTTGGTAAAGATGTGATCCCCAAGGGCCTCTTGAGCAATAGTGCTGGCCTTCAACTCTTGAATAGCCTCATGCAGATTGACAGGCAGGCTTTCGATAGAGGCCGCTTCTTTCTCTGCAGGGGTCATTTCAAAAATATCCTGATCCACTGAGCAAGGTGCTTCCAAGTTGTTCTTAATGCCATCAAGACCGCAAGCCAGCATCATAGCAAAGGCGAGATATGGATTGCAGGAAGGATCTGGACAACGAACCTCAGTTCGTGTCCCCAGACCACGTGAAGCAGGGATGCGAATCAAAGCGGAACGGTTTGAAGCAGACCAGGCGACGTACACAGGCGCTTCATATCCGGCTACAAGCCGCTTGTAGCTGTTCACCAAGGGATTGGTCACAGCCACAAATCTTTTTGCATTTTTAGAAATGCCGGCAATGAACTTATAGGCAGTTGCACTTAATTGCAGGGGACCGTTTTCGTCATAAAAGGCATTGGTGCCATCCAGGTGAAACAAAGACAGGTTAGTGTGCATGCCGGAACCATTAATACCGAAAATTGGTTTTGGCATAAAAGTGGCGTGCAGCCCGAACTCCGAAGCGATAGAGCGCACAACCCACTTATAGGTTATGGTATTGTCTGCGGCTGCCAGAGCATCGGCGTACTTGAAGTTGATCTCATGCTGTCCTTCAGCGACCTCATGGTGGGAGGCTTCGATCTCAAACCCCATCTCTTCTAAGGTCTCTATAATTTTCCGGCGGCAGTTGATGCCCGCATCCTGGGGATCAACATCAAAATACCCTGCAACATCTTGTGTGTCGGTGGTTGCAAAGCCCTCCTCGTCTTGGTCAAAAAGAAAAAATTCACACTCAGTCCCCACATTCATGGTATAGCCCATCTTCCTGGTCTCAGCCAAAACACGCTTCAGATTGTTGCGCGGACAGCCTTCAAAAGGTGTTCCGTCAGACTTGTATATGTCGCAGATAATGCGCGCCGCGTTGCTGCCTTCCCGGTCCCTCCAGGGTAGTACGGTAAAGCTATCGAAATCCGGCTTCAGGTACATGTCTGATTCATTAATCCGCACAAAACCGTCAATGGAGGAACCGTCAAACATCATTTTGCCATCCAGGGCTTTTTCAATTTGGCTTCTGGGAATGGCAACATTTTTCATAAATCCAAAAATATCAACGAACTGCAACCGAAAAAAATGCAGGTTTTTTTCTTCTACAATTTTCATTATTTCATCTCTTGTCATACATCCTCTCCTGATATCTCAATAAATTAATACACCAATCCATAGACCGGATTCCTCATCAAGAATGCTTGTTGCAGAGCAAGGAGCTGGGCAGATAGATCAAGCAAGCACCACAAGCATCCTGCAACCAAAAACCTGCAGAACAATCTCTTCCCCCTTGAGGCGGCTGTTCTCGTTTATGACGAAAATCAATCTCTATTCTGGTCATACACCAGGGGGGCCCCTATCAAGCAGGCTGCGGCAAAAAAAAACTCATGAGGCATACGTCGAACACCTTGGGTATCATAAATGAAGAGCACTCCCCCTCCTCCCTGCGAGAATGCGCAACCAGACTACCGGCACAACCCATGGCATCCCGGCTCCTTTCCTACTCAACCCGTCAAAGCAGGCACATCTCTCCAGGCCCTGGGTTCGCTATCGTACATTGACCTGCATCATTCAAACAACATACCAAAAACGTGGCTATCAAAATAATGATTTGATATAACAACATAAGTATCCCACAACCTCAATAATTATCACCCCAAAAAACTACATTTTTGTAAACCCTCAAACAAAAAACTACATTTTTGTAAACTTAAGAAACCGTACAAGGATATTTGACAAAGCCATACCAGAACTGTACAATCCTTTCAATATGCTCCATCATAGTTCCTAATAACGTAGTGATTATGGGGACGAACCGCTCCGAAATGACACAGGCATGCAACAAGATTATTCTGTTTGATTACATTGCCAAATTGCATCACGACAGCGATCAGAGCCAGAACACTTGTTCTCAACAGGCGAACGTGTGAATAACGAAAGACGAAACCATAACAGACCGGAATCAATTAAACTGCTTGATTATTACCTCATTGATGATCAAGGCAGGCAGGAAAACTATTCCATGGCCAGAACCTTAAATGTGAGTGCAGGGGGGGTTCTTATAGAAACCCATCAGTCTTTACCCAAAGGGCAGCAGATCATGGTCACTATAGGGCTAGATGAGGACCTGGTTGACGTTACGGGAACAGTTATCTACTCTCGCGAGGAATCAGGACGTTTCCACAGCGGTATTAAATTCTTCAAAGTCGCCGACAAAGACCAGAGGATTCTCACAAAATACATTGCAATGTTTGATTCCCTCACTGAGGAGTAAGGCAGCATCCGATCACAAAACACCTGCTCTCAGCGCTCCATCTGTCAACGCACACCCTTCCTGCATAGGCCTGCTAGTTCCGATTTTGTATCAGCGCAGACGGTATCAAGTGCAACAGCTTTAGGTAGGGCATAACAATTGAGTCTCTGGGCGGCCAACTGCCGAGGATAGGGTGCAGACCGAACTGACCTCCGCCACTGGCATCACCTCTCTGTTGTCCAACTGCTTGTTCTCTCAGACGACAAACTCTATGCATGAGCATTTCGGAAAAGCCTCTCAACGGCCGTACTCATCATCAAAGCGGACAATATCATCCTCTCCCAGATAACTGCCGATCTGTACTTCAATCAATTCCAAGGGGATGACCCCGGGATTCTCAAGGCGGTGTTTAATGCCGCCCGGAATATAGGTTGACTGATTTTCATGTAGCAGAAAAGTATCCTCCCCGTGTACGATGCGAGCCGTTCCGGTCACGACTATCCAATGTTCATGACGATGATGATGCATCTGTAAAGAGAGTTTCGCACCAGGCTTGACCGTTATTCTCTTGATCTGAAACCGCTCATGCATTTCCAGGATGGTATACTCCCCCCAAGGGCGATAAACGGTCTTATGTGTTTGAAACTCGTCTCGTTTTTCTTTTTTCAGACGAGTAACGACTTTCTTAACATCCTGGGAGCAGTCCATGGGTGCGACCAAAACAGCATCCGCAGTCTCCACAACCATAATATCCTTCAGTCCCACCGCAGCGACCAAGGTATGTTCTGCCCTGACCAGCGAATTTTCCACATCTTCAAGTAACACATCGCCGCTGGTGACATTGCCCTGATCATCCTTTGCCGACACCTCCCACAATGCTCTCCATGATCCTATATCGCTCCAGCCCATATCCGCTTCCACCACGGCCGCATTGGCTGTTTTTTCCATCACGGCATAGTCGAGGGATTCATCTGGACAACGGAGCATAGCCTCTTTTGCAAAGCGAAAAAACAAGCCATCTTTCTCTCCTTTGGCCACCGCCTGCTCCATGACAGACGATATATCAGGCGCGTATTCGCTCATTTCCCTCAGCAATGCCTGTGCAGTAAAGGCAAACATACCGCTGTTCCAAAGATAGCTACCACTTTGCAAGTATGCCTGCGCTGTCTCCAAATCCGGTTTTTCCACAAAACGATCCACCTGATTATCCTTGCCCTTGCGTATATACCCATATCCGGTTTCAGGATGATCAGGGGGGATGCCGAAGGTTACCAGGAAACCGGCCAAGGCCATCTTTTCAGCCTCCCCCACAGCCCGAGCGAAATTTTCGGTGCTGGTAATCAGATGATCAGCCGGCAAAACCAACAGCACCTGCTCATGCTCCCCCTGTTCAGCACTATAGAGCGCGGCACCGCAGACAGCCGGGGCCGTATTTTTTCCTACAGGTTCCAGCAGCAGGGTGCATTCCGAAAAGACGCCCAGCTCCTCCACCTGGGTTTGAACCATAAACCGGTGCTCCTCTCCGACAACAATCACGGGCGGCAGGGCATCGGGCAATCGGGCAACCCTGAGAACGGTATTTTGTAGCAACGAATAATCACCGGTTAGGCTTAAAACCTGTTTAGGGTACAGTTCACGGGAAAGCGGCCACAGCCTGGAACCAGTTCCGCCAGCAAGAATAATGGGTTGTATGGACATGAGCGCTCCTCATCTTTATTGTTCTTCACAACAGTACCGGTGCATCGAAACACGCAGGATAAAGGTGCCTGCTGTCCCTGAATCCGCAGGTGTTCTCAATACAAGGACCCGGGACATACTCACTCTTGACGGATAACGGCCAGTAATTCCCTGGTTTTGACTGCAAGCAAGTCTGCGTCGCCACGGGTTTCTACGTTCAGCCTGAGAACAGGCTCGGTATTTGACTTGCGGATATTAAAACGATAGTCGGCAAAGGTCACGGATATACCGTCAACATAGTCCACCTGACCCTCAGCGTAACGCTGTTCGATCTCTTTCAAGACAGCTTCTG
Source organism: Desulfobulbus propionicus (assembly GCA_002748755.1). Taxonomy (GTDB): domain Bacteria; phylum Desulfobacterota; class Desulfobulbia; order Desulfobulbales; family Desulfobulbaceae; genus Desulfogranum; species Desulfogranum propionicus_B. Next base: position 91,807 of record PDTD01000008.1, read on the forward strand.
GATCAGGCACGACAGTATTGATCTCACCACTGACAGGAAAAGCCTGCATCATGGCCTCTACCATAGTGGACAAAGCTTTTTTCCGCTGACTCATCAACTGCGTGACCAAGAGCCAGGGAATCATACCGGAATCACAATACCCGAAATCACGAAAGTAATGGTGGGCCGACATTTCCCCACCATAGACAGCATTGCAAGCCCGCATCTCCTCCTTAATAAAAGCATGTCCGGTTCTGCTCATCACCGGGGTGCCACCAAGCCGGGTGACGACTTCTCTCGTATTCCAGGTCAACCTAGGGTCATGCACAACCTTCTCCCCAGGGTATCTCTGCAAAAGTGCCGCCCCCAGAAAGCCTACGATATAATATCCCTCAATGAAACGCCCCTGTTCGTCAAAGAAGAAGCATCGGTCAAAATCTCCATCCCAGGCTATACCCAAATCTGCCTTGTAGTGTTGCACAGCCTCAGCCGTTGCCTGCCTGTTGTCAGGCAGCAGCGGGTTGGGTACACCGTTGGGAAAGGTGCCGTCAGGCTGCTCCTGAATACGGTGAAAGGTAAAAGGCAGGTGTGTTTCCAACAAATCGATTATAGGACCGGCACAACCATTGCCGGGGTTGACTACCAGGGTCAACGGTTGCAGCCGGGTAGGTTCGACATAAGACAGCAAATGTTTGATATATTCTTCTTTACCAAGCTGGTGCTCACGGGTGCCAGGCTCTGAAACGGGATGAAGCAAGCCGTGCGCCGCTTGATACTGCCCCATTTTTTCAGCAATGGTCCGCAGCCCGCTGTCCCCTGAGACAGGACGTGCCCCCTTTTGAACAATCTTCATCCCATTATAATCCGCAGGATTATGGCTGGCGGTGACCATTATACCGCCATCAATACCGGCGTCTTCCCCGTGGAAGACCGCAAAATAGACCTCCTCAGTGCCGCATAGGCCAAGATCAAGGACATCCACCCCACATGCAAGGAAGCTCCCAATCAGGGCTTCTGACAAGGCCGGACTGGACAGCCGCATATCCCTGCCGACAACAACCCTTGAGGGTGAAAAAAGCTCACAGTAGGCTCTGCCGATCCCGGAGGCCAGATCTTCGTCCAGCTCTTCGGGAACTCTGCCTCGAATGTCATAGGCCGTACAACAGGCAGGCAATTGTTTCATGGGACAATTTTCTCCTCGTGTTTGAAAAAACAGACAATATACGGTAATACCTATGTCTCAGTGTACCGCATCCTACACAGAAATAAAACAGGATACCTGCCTGTATACCCCATCCATGCATGAGCAAAGACAGAACGGAGACCCACATTGAAAGGTATTGTACTCGCAGGCGGTTCAGGAACCCGCCTCTATCCCCTGACCCGTGTCATCAGTAAACAGCTGATTCCGGTCTATGACAAACCCATGATCTACTATCCCCTGTCCGTTCTCATGCTGGCAGGAATCAGGGATATTCTCATTATTTCAACCCCCAAGGATCTTCCCAGGTTCAAGGAACTGTTTGGTGACGGCAGTCACATCGGCCTCTCTATGCAGTACGCCGAACAACCCAGGCCCGAGGGGCTGGCCCAGGCCTTTCTTATCGGTAAAAATTTTATACAAGACGACGCTGTCTGTCTTGTCCTTGGTGACAATATTTTTTTCGGGCACGGCTTCGGAGAAATTGTTTCCCGTTGCAGCAACCTAACCGACGGCGGCACCATTTTCGGCTACCTGGTCAAGGATCCTCATCGATATGGTGTGGTTGAGTTCGATAATGACAACACAGTCATTGGCATCGAAGAAAAACCGAAAAAACCCAAATCCAGATATGCTGTCCCTGGCCTTTATTTTTACGACAACCAGGTCGTCGAAGTGGCGCAATCCATCAAACCGTCTCCCAGGGGAGAACTTGAGATCACCGATATCAACAACTTCTATCTGCAGCAAAGGAAGCTCACCGTGGAGATCCTGGGACGGGGATTCTGCTGGCTCGATACCGGCACCCACGAATCACTCCAGCAGGCTTCAAGTTACGTCCAGGCTGTCCAAGAACGGCAGGGACTCAAAATTGCCTGTATCGAAGAAATTGCCTACCGCCTTGATTATATTGGTCCACGTGAGGTTGAACAGCTCGCCTCCACCATGATGAAAAACCAGTACGGTCAATATCTCATGGAATTAATCCAGTAACCCATACACTCAAGAAAAAAGAAAAGCATGAATATTCTCATTACCGGCGCCAACGGTCAATTAGGCAGTGATTGCAAAACCATTCTTGCACCCAAACATACACTCTGCTGCTGTGACGTGGAACGGGTGGACATTACGGATCCTAAGCAGGTGGCCGACATCTTCGCCGACCACCGCCCCGAAGTCCTCATCAATTGCGCAGCCTATACTGCAGTTGATGCCTGTGAAAGCAACCAAGAGCAATGCAGGGCTATTAATGCTCTTGGACCGGGTTATTTGGCGGAACAATGCCGCCGATATGACACCAGACTTATTCAGGTCTCCACAGATTATGTGTATGACGGCAGGAAGGCGCCTCCTCAGCCATACTATGAAAGCGACACACCCAATCCACTTTCCATCTATGGCAAAACAAAACTTGAGGGCGACCAGGCTGTTGCCGGACACGCCAATCACGTTATTCTCCGTACTGCATGGCTCTATGGGATCAACGGCAAAAACTTCCTGAAGACAATGCTCAAACTGGCCGTCTCCGACCCGACAAAAACGATCCGGGTGGTGGATGACCAGTACGGCTCTCTAACCTGGTCTTGGCGCCTGGCCGAGCAGATCGAACGATTGGTCGAGTCCGATCTTACCGGGGTAGTGCATGGCAGTTCAGAAGGGTACGCCACCTGGTACGAATCAGCACGTTACTTTCTCGATGCCATGGGAGTGACATACAGCATGGAGCCCTGCACTACTGCAGAGTACCCGACCCCTGCTGTTCGACCCGGAAACTCCATCCTTGAAAACAACTGTCTTAAAGCCAATGGCCTCAATATCATGCAGGATTGGCGTGCAGACGTGGACGAATTTGTCCATCAATACCGGGCCAGGCTGCTGGATGAGATACAGTAAAAAAGGAACAAGCGAAACGGCGGGCGATCATGGCACCGCTGCCGCCTTGGCCACCGGGTAGATCATGAGAGTTCACAAGAGCCTGGATCCGCCATAAATGATCCAGGCTTTTGCTGACCATGTTTCCCTGTGCCCCTACGCTACGGCTTCTCTTCCCCCTGTATGGCAGGCTCCTTGATCTGGAGATACTGTTGCAGCTTGGAATCATGTATCAATACCCTTAACTGCTCAGCCCCAAACTGAAGGTAGGGGGTGCTCAATGACTTGGGCAGTATACTGTTGGTCGCAGAGAGGCTGGATGCCAGAAACATAAAGAGCAGGGAGGCAAATATATATGCCTTGACGACGCCCAGAACTCCTCCAAGAACACGATCAAACCAGCCCAACAGGGCAATTTCCAGAACTTTGCGCACCAGTCTCCCCAACAGGCCGAAGCCAAGGATTGCGAGCAGAAAAATACAGGCAAAACACACCAGAAATGTCACCTTGGGGTTTTCTATATACCCCTCAACGTAGGGCACGACTAGGCCATGATACCTGGCTGCAAGCCAATAACCGCCAATCAGAGCGAAGAAAGCTGCAAGCTGGCGTATCAAGCCAACCCACAGCCCTCTGACGAGAAAAAAAAGCACAAGCAAAAAAACGACACCATCTAAAATGGTCCAAGAGGGCAGACTGTTCATTGTTTCTGTTTTAAGGTACAGGCAATACAGCCAAAGCATAGATACCTCCGCATCCCCTCGGAGACGGGAGGAGAACCGTACTGACGAATACCACAATTCTACACCTTTTGATGATTTTAACAAGCCCAGACAACACCGCCATGCATTTGGCTCAAACCATCGCCCACGCCGCGAGCTGGGACAACACCACCCTCCACCTGCCCTTTTTTACCGAGGGGCGCCACGCTGCAGCAGTTGTCGACCTTACACACCTGCAACAACACCTCCGGCAGGACGCTGACGTTTTATGGCAACAGCTCCTCCTTTCTCCCAGCGAGTTGGATCTCTTTACCTCCTTCACCTTTGAAAAAAGATATGTGGAATGGCTGGGAGGCAGAATTGCAGCAAAATATGCTTTGCGAACTCTTTGCTACCGAAATCACCGGCCGCAACCAGTGTGGTCGGAATGCTCCATCCTACCCGATCAAGTCGGCCGACCCACCCTTTTTTCAGCCCCAGAGCTTGCCTGCTCAGTTTCCATAAGTCATAGTTCAAGGTATGCAGCCGCCCTTGTTTCCCTGGATACAGCCTGCGGCCTGGACATACAGTACCAAACCGATAAACTCGTCCGCCTGCGGGAAAAATTTAGCGATGTCTTGGAACAGCAGGTTGTCATCCCCATCGGCAATTCCCTGACAGGACTCACCCTGATCTGGACAGCCAAGGAGGCTGTGAAAAAATGCGCGCTTTCACAGCAACCTGGCCTGTTTCACACTATCAGAGTCACTGCCATGGAATCTGGAAAGACCAGCAAGGACTGGACGCTGTCCTGCAGTATACGGGAAGGGAGCTACACCAACACCATCATGGTCAGTCTGATGCAATGGCGGGGGTATCTCTGCGCCTTTTGTACAAGGAAGCACGCAAGCAAAACCCACAACCCCACCTCTACCAGGAGGAGAACCAATGCCGGAACTCCCTGAAGTTGAAGTGACCAGAAAGGGACTCATCCCCCTTCTCTCCGGTCGGACCATCACCACTATCCGGTGGAGCGGCAAACAGTTGCGGCAACCGATTGATCTACCGCTGTTACGGCAGGAATGTCTTAACCGAAGGATTCAATCCCTTGATCGCAGGGCAAAAAACATCCTTATCCGTTTAGACAATATGGCTGTTCTCCGGCTACATCTCGGCATGACAGGAAAGCTTGCCGTAGTGGACAGCAACACGCACCAGGCCAAGCACGACCATCTTTTTTTCACCCTGGACAATGGCCAGGAATTCCGATTCAATGATGTTCGCCGATTTGGTTTGGTAGAGATTTGGCCGAGTCATTCATCCCGACAATTGGAGCGTTCTTTTTCAAAAGAAGAAGGCCTGGAGCCCTTAAGCGGTGATTTTCAAACAGATCGGCTCAAAAGCCTGGCATCCAAGAGAAGAGTCCCCATAAAAGCTTTTCTCATGAACAGAAAACTGATCGCCGGTATTGGCAATATTTACGCCAATGAAGCCTTGTTCCTGGCAGGAATCAATCCCCACATCCCCGCCAACAGGATAACTCAAAAACAGTGGCATACGCTACGGGAATGCTGTATCAGGGTACTCAATCAGGCTATTGAAGCAGGCGGTACGACCATATACGATTTTTTGGCAACCAATGGGCAGCCCGGCTACTTTCAGCTCCAGCTCAATGTCTATGGTCGGGAAGACGCTCCCTGCCCCAGATGTCAGACAGAAATAAAAAAAAGTACACTGGTCGGCCGCGCAACCTTTCATTGTCCCCGTTGCCAACCTGCACCAAAGGGGTGAGCACGCAGGGAATGGCCGACTCAAATCGCTCGACAAAAACATCTGGACCTATACACCACCGTCGAATTCCGGACGCGAATCCGCCTTCTGTGTTGCACACATGTCCTGCCTCTAGGCGTTACTGAATGTAGCCCTGTTCCTTAAGATAGAGAAATACCTCCTGAACAGCCTCGGCCGGCGTCATGCAGCTGGTATCGATGGTCAATTCCGGATGTTCGGGAGCGATATACGGATCTGAAATCCCGGTCACCCCTTTAATCAAGCCCTGACGGGCTTTGGCATACAGCCCTTTGCGGTCTCTTTGTTCACAAACCTCAAGAGGTGTAGCAACATGTATCTCTATATAGCCCCCGTATCTACTAATCAATGCACGGTTGGTTGCCCGTGGTGCTTCATAGGGGGCAATGGGCGCACACAGAGCAATGCCGCCATTCTTGGTTATCTCACTGGCGACAAACCCTATCCTGGTTACGTTAAGGTCTCGGTGTTCCTTACTAAACGTCAGTTCCGAGGATAAATTTTTTCGGACAATATCACCATCAAGCAGGGTAACAGGCCTGTCACGCAATTCCAGGAAGCGTACCATAAGCACCTTGGCAAGGGTTGATTTCCCAGAACCGGAAAGACCAGTTAAAAAGATGGTAAAGCCCTGTTTGGATCGAGGCGGGAATGCCCGTTGCATCTCTGCGATAATATTGGGATACGAATACCATTCCGGTATATCAAGTCCCCATTCCAAACGCCTTCTCAACTCGTGTGAGGATATAGTTTTTACCTCGGCATCTCCAGACGTCTCATCAAAAAAGATGTACTTGCCTTTCTCTTCGCAGTAACCCATAGATTTCTCAGCTACCATCTGGATACCTGTCCTTTCTTGAAGCTCAGCAACAAGTTCCTGGGCAGCATGCCGAGGATAAAACAGCTCCTGCTGCGTCCCTGCAAAGGGATCTCCGTGGTCTTCAGCCACCATGAAATGACTACAGCCAAAATTTTTACGAATTATGGCATGCCAAGCAGCTTCCCTGGGCCCGGCATATCGTTCAGCCAGAGGAGTTATCCCCAGCACGATCATATTGGCTGGAAAATGTTTGACAAATTCCTGATAACAGTGGACCTGGGTATAATGCTCCCGGTTGCCCGGATGATCGAGCCCGACCACGGGGTGCAAAAAAAGATTTGCGCCGACCTCCCGAGCAGCAGCATACAGCATCTCCCGATGGGCGCAGTGCAGATATTCCTTGGTATGAAACCCAAGTATATTGGTCCATCCATACTGGGTAAACCGCCTGTGGATTTCAGACGGTGAACGACGAATATCTCTGAAATCGTAATGTAGGGGTAAGGAAACCCCTTCCACCGGTCCGGACACGTACCATGCCCTGGTGTGATTGAGCAGTTTGTATACCCCCGGGTGGGTCGACGAATCCCTTGTTCCATACACCTTTTCCGCTTCATAACCTTTATCCGGCTGCCAGACGTCCTCGACAGTAAGAACGGCAAGAAGAAATCCTTCCATATCGTTGAGCGCGACTCTCTGGCCGTGATGCATTTCTTTCGCCTGTTGTTCGGAAATATCCAGGCAGATTGGTATGGTCCAAACTGTTCCATCCGGCAGGCACATATTTTCCAGCACTGACATATAGTCTTCCTGCCCCAAGTATCCATTCAAAGGATAATAGCCTCGATTCAAGAGCAGCTCCAGATCATAAAGCTGCCTGAAATTCAAATCAATGGATACCATCTGAACAGCCTCTTTACGCAGCAGCTCAACGCGTCGAAAATGAACAAGTAAACTTGCAGGGAATTCCAATAAATTATTCACATGGCCTCCTCTGGCACGACCTGTTGTACGTTCTAGACATACTGTTTGATAGTTGGAGGAAATACAATAGAGACCTGTCATCCTTGCCCAGGTGTGGTTCGATGCACCTTTACAAATACATCCAAGAGCCACAACCAAGAATACAGGTTATGAAAAAAACACCATACAATATGTCGACCTGGATACCCATAAAAATCAGTATTATCATAGCTCTTGCAGACGAAAAGTATCTCTGACACCGTTGGGCATGATGCTGGCATCCCTGAAGTGCTGCCTTGGTAGCAGCATAAAAGGCAAGAAGGAAGGGATACAGTTTACCTTTGGAGAGGAACCTCTCTCTACTAACATCCGTCAGGTAGAGACAGAAAATGGCATAACAGGGATCAGACCTGCCTGGGCGATGCCCCCATTGGCTCCAGACGACAGTTTACTTTTCTTTGGTAAAATCTGGAGAGATCGTTTACCTTTTTAACACTTCATAAAAATGGTGCCGCCTCTCTTGATTTTTTTGTTTTCATTACTCAAGAATATGGCCATTTTCATGATTGTATGCCCCCGGTTTGCAAACATTTCACTACAAAGCTTCCCCAGAGTAAAAACAGACAGAACACCTACTCTAAGAGTTGGCAAAAAACCTCAGGAACAAATATGAACTCTCCCTTCACAGACACAGAGGCATCACTGGTCATTGGAGTTGAACAAATCCAGGCCAGGGTACAAGAACTGGGACAACAGATCACAAGGGACTATGCAGACCGCAGCCTGGTTGTCTTAGGAGCGCTCAAGGGAGCGTTTCTGTTCACGGCTGACCTATGCCGAGCCATACCCCTCAACCTGGAAATAGATTTTATTCGGGTTGCCAGCTATGGCTCTTCCGCTTCATCCTCAGGAAAAATCCAGCTCAAAAAAACTCCTGATATAGACCTGAAGGGGAAAGATGTACTCCTGGTCGAAGATATAGTTGATACCGGAAGAACCCTTGACTGGCTTACTACCTACTGTACGAGCCAAGGCGCCAGATCTGTTAAAACCTGCGCCCTCATTGATAAGGCTGAACGCAGGACCATTGCAGTGCACCTTGACTACCCTGGATTTACCGTTAAAGAGGGATTTCTGGTTGGATATGGTCTTGATTATGCGGAAAAATATCGCAACCTGTCCGCTGTTTACTCTCTGCACTTGGTATAATTCGTCTATGCCAGTCCCATCAAACGACTTGACTGGGTGAACGATGTTCTTATCCTATAGGCAAACAGGAGCAGATTCTTTCATCAACATGATCGTACCTAACGTATAAAGACACAACTATGAATACTGCGAAAACTTTCATGTTCATGGCCGCACTGACAGCTCTCTTCATGGTCGGTGGCCAGACTATGGCCGGCCAGCAGGGCATGCTCATCGCTCTCCTGCTGGCTGTGGGATTAAACTTTTTTGCCTACTGGAACTCTGACAAAATGGCCTTGGCCATGAACGGTGCCAGGGAAGTCTCTCAGGCCGAAGCTCCTGAGCTGCACGCCCTGGTTGCCTCTCTGGCAGCGCGTGCCCAACTTCCTAAACCCAAAGTATATATAGTGGACAATACCACCCCAAACGCTTTTGCCACAGGTCGAAATCCCGAGCATGCAGCCGTTGCTGTGACCACAGGTATCATGCGTATCCTGAGTCAAGATGAGCTGGAAGGTGTTCTGGCCCATGAACTTGGCCATATTAAAAATCGAGACATTCTCATCGGAAGCATTGCTGCAGTAATGGCTGGAGCCATATCCTATCTTGCCACCATGGCGCAATGGGCCATGGTTTTTGGCGGTAACAGAGACGAGGAAAGTGGAGATAATTTTTTGGCCGCCATTGCCATGATGATCATTGCTCCCATTGCCGCATCTCTCATCCAGATGGCCATTTCACGCAGCCGGGAATATATTGCCGATGCCACCGGCGCCCAGATCTGTGGTCGGCCCAAAGCACTTGCCAGTGCCCTGAACAAACTCGCCAACGCCAACAGACAGCATCCCATGCAGGTGAACCCGGCTTCCGCCCAGATGTATATCGTTCATCCCCTCAAGGGCAACTCAATGGCCAATCTTTTTTCCACCCACCCACCCATGGAAGAGCGTATCAAAAGGTTGCTGGCCATGTAATATCTCAAGTCTTCTTCCTTTTTTATTACCTTGTGACAAGCTCGGATCAGCCAAGGCTCTCCAGTGCCCTGAGAAAGGCCTCGGCATCCAGACAGCCGCGTCCCATCATAACGCCTGCCACCGACTGCAGTCTGGTCAGTTCCCGACAATTGGTGCTGTCAACACCTCCTCCATAGAGAACAGGCTGCCCACCGACCCGGACCTTGATGGAACGAATGGTCTCTGCAATGGTTGCATACCCGTGGGATCGTTCCAGACTGACAGCATCCTGGGGGGTATATGCCCACATAAGCCTGTCCTGCTGTGCATAGTCAAAGGCGGCTGCCTGAGCAGCCACGGTATCTCTGTCCACACAGACAATCGGCTGCAACTCCTCTGTCAAGCACTCCAACGCCTGCCTGGCCACATCCTGAGGGGTTTCCCTGAAATATCTGCGCCGTTCCTGGTGTCCCACCAGAACATAGGTAACCAATCCCCGCAGCCAGGCAGCAGGAACAGTGCCTGTATAGCTGCCTTGAGGAAAGGGAGAAACCATCTGAGCGGCAAGGGAGACACCCGGTACATTGTTCACTTGCCTGGCAACAGCCTGCAAAAAAAGAAAAGGAACCGCCAGTACCACCTCAACCCCCTGTCTTGGATGGTAGGAAGCGAGCAAGGTCTCGCACCACTGGGCAGCCCTCTGCGGAGACAATTGAGCTTTCCAGTTCGCCAGTACTATGGTTTGCAAAAGTTCACCAGACATAAAGTCACCAGGCATGATCTAGCATATGTTTCTGTACAGCACCGTACCTACTCACAACTCTCCTTCTTGACAGGATCACAATCTCCTGTACAGGCATCCAAGACTTTTTGCACAATCTTTGCTCCTTCCCCGGCACCAAGGCCGCGTACCAGAACCTGCTTGGAGCGGCTCTGCTGTCCGCTTTTCAACTGTACGCCGCTCTTGGGTATACCAAAAAGTTTTCCTAGAAAGACTGCAACCGCCATATTGGCCTTCCCGTCGACAGGGGGGCTTTTGAGGCGCACTTTCAGGGCATCGCCATGCAAGCCAACCAGACGGTTTTCTTTTGCCCGAGGCTGTACATGCAGCCGCAGAAGAAAAGTATCTTCGGTCAATGGTTTTATGCACTGCACACGTTAGTCCTCAACCCGTTACGGTTCCAACCTGCATTCCTCATGCTGGAAACAAGTCCAATCAAGAGGGTGCTGGTCCTGTGATAGAGTATTTGTTCTGTAGATGCTGCATGTTCCATGGGTACGCCCAAAAAGCACCCTACCCCATACTCCTTCCTATCTGTTGCAACGTCGGCACCAGAAAACTCTGCAGGAAAATAACAGCCAGGATAAGAACCATAGGGCTGAGGTCCAGCCCTCCCATGGGCGGGAGATACCGCCGGATCCTGGACAGGGCGGGCTCCGTTGCCTGGACAAGAAAACGAACTATGGGATTATATGGGTCCGCATTGACCCAGGAAATGACAGCGCGGCCAATGACCACCCACGTATAGACGCTTAGAACAATATTGATCAAAGAAGCGACAGCCAAAATAAAGTTACTGAGGACAATCATATCATAGTACCATGGGTTGTTGTGTTGCTTGGTTTATCACCATGCCCTGGGGTTGTAATCCCGTTGCTGTTTCCGGTGGAGTTCCAGGATTATGCCACCCGGCTCCCTGGGGTCACCGCATCGCTTACGGTTGCCAGCGTCAGGCGTTGTGTGCCATCCTCCAGCGTATGCTTGGCTGCCAGAACCATACCTTGCGAGATCACCCCCCGCATTTTGGCGGGTTTCAGGTTGGCGACAATGATCACATTGCGATGGACAAGTTCTTCTGGAGCATAGTATGCAGCGATCCCGGCCACTATAGTGCGTGATTCCGGGGCCTCCACAGTTAACTTGAGCAGTTTGTCCGTCTTGGGAATCTTTTCGGCCGCAACAATCTTTGCCACCCGAAGCTCGACCTTGCCAAACTGCTCAAAGGTGATAACTCCGTCGAGGTTCTCTCTTGCTGGCTCCTGCTGTTTAGTCACTTTGGGCTTGACCGGTTGCGGCTTTGCCTCTTTCTTCTTCTCCATGCGGGGGAACAACGGTTCAGGAGCCCCCAAATCCCTGCCGGGGACCATACCGCCCCAAGTACAATCGGCAAATGTTACCTGGTCAAAATCTTCCAGTGCCAGGGCTGCCGCCATTTTGGCTGTTGCAAGAGGCAGGACAGGCTTCAAGGTGATCGCCAGTATCCGCAGTGCTTCCAGCACAGTGTACAGAACCACCTGAAGCCGACCGTGCATGGTCTCTTCCTTGGCCAGCTCCCAAGGGGCATTATTGACAATGTATCGATTCAGAAGACCGATAACATCCCACACGCTCTGCAGCCCTTTATGAAAAGCAAAGCTCTTCATCTGCTGCTCGTAGGTGGTCAGCATGCTGCGCACAGCCTGTTTGAGTTCCTGCTCCGCCTCTTTCTCAAAGCGTTGTTCATACTGCGGCACTTTCTGCTCCACATATTTCCTGATCATGGTCAGTGAGCGGGAAAACAGGTTCCCCAGATCGTTTGCCAGATCCGAATTGCGCCGGGCAATGATAGCATCGCTTGAAAAAGACGAATCCAGACCAAAGCTCATCTCCCGCAGGACAAAATAGCGCAGGGTATCCACCCCATAGGTCTCCACCAGCTCTTTTGGTTGGACAACATTCCCGATGGATTTGGACATCTTGGTATCATTGACGTTCCAGTAGCCGTGGACATGCAGTTTCCTGTATGCAGGCAGCCCCATGGAACGAAGCATGGTGGGCCAATAAATGGCATGGGGCTTTAAAATATCCTTGGCGATCACATGCTCGGCGTCCTGCCAGTACTGGGTGTACAGTGTTCCATCTGGATAGCCAAGACCAGTGAGATAGTTGATCAGCGCATCAAACCAGACATAGGTCACGAACCGGTCGTCAAAGGGCAGCGGAATCCCCCAGGTCAGCCTGGAGGTCGGGCGTGAGATACACAAGTCTTCAAGGGGATCGCTGAGAAAGGCCAGCACCTCGTTCCTGTACCGCTCAGGTGTTATGAATTCCGGATGTTGGGTAATATGATCAATCAGCCAATCTTGGTATTGTGACATTCTGAAAAAATAATTCTGCTCACTGACCTCCTGGGGCGCAACCTGATGATCTGGGCATTTTCCCTCTACAAGCTCTTTCTCGGTCAGGAAGCGCTCACAACCCTTGCAATACAGCCCGCTATAGGCGCTGAAATAGATATCACCCTTGTCATACACCATCTGCAGGACATCCTGAACGGTTTGCACGTGGTCGCTGTCTGTGGTGCGAATCAGATGATCGGGCTGAATGGCAAGGACAGGCCAGGTCCGCTGAAAAGCGAGGGATATAGTGTCTACATATTCACGTGGCGAGACACCTTCTTTGGCTGCTGCCTCAGCAATTTTTTCACCGTGCTCATCTGTCCCGGTCTGAAAACGAACTGTATCGCCGCACAATCTCCGCAAACGACTGTAGGTATCGGCAACAATAGTGGTGTAAGCGTGCCCCAGGTGAGGCCGGGCATTGACATAATAGATGGGTGTGGTGACATACGTATTCATAAGTGCTGCGTATTGCTTACAATGGAAGGGGAGGGGCTGATTTGGTTCCAACCCGGATTGCCATCAGCTCCGGCTGTGCCGAATTCGGTGGCTTTTCTATATTTCTTAAATAAAATGTTATCGACCAGTGCGTCCAAAAAACATCGACGGGGCTTGGTGACCGTTTACGGATGGGTACCGTGCAGTGGAACTATTTTTTTTTGCCCCCACCTTTCTTTCCCTGCTGTGTCTTCTGGATAACTTCAGCCTTTCGCCATTCCTGCTCAAGAAAGACCCGCTCCTCGCCCTTCTGGCTGATGGCGACCAATGTTCCAGACAGTGGGATCTGCCTGATGACCCTGTAGACTTTATCCTCAAACCGGAAACTTTTCCCGGTCCGGGGCATACCTTTTTTCATCAGGCGATAGGTATCATACTCATAGGTCAGGCAGCAAAGCAGGCGATTACAGAGCCCGGAAATCTTTGCCGGATTCAAGGGCAAATCCTGGGTTTTGGCCATCTTTATGGAAACCGATTCAAACTTGTTTAGAAAGGCTGAACAGCACAATTCTCTCCCGCAGGCTCCCAGGCCTCCTATCATCTGGGTTTCGTGGCGCACCCCGATCTGCCGCATTTCTACCCTAGTACGAAACCGCTGCACCAGAATTTTTACCAGTTCCCTGAAGTCGACTCTGTTGTCTGCGGTAAAATAAAAAATGATCTTGGAACCATTGAAAAACTGCTCAACCCTGACCAAATCCATGGGTAACTGAAGTTTATCCACCTGCTTGCGACAGTAGGCATAGGCATCCTTTTCCAGACCAGGTAGGACCTGATAACGCTCAGCTTCCTCCTCAGTGAGCGCACGAACGATGTGATAGTTGACCGGCCGGTGTTCCTCTTCCCCTTTGCCAGCGGCCTTGCCAGTTATGATGGCAGGTTCATACCCATGCTCAACCTTGATCATAACCCGGCTTTCCCGGCGATATTCCTCGCCGGTGGAGCTGGCGGTAAATTCCCGCCCATCCAAACGAAAGCAAAACCTGTAATAAAACGTCCCGGTGGTTTCCACATGCTTTTTTTTCGGGCCAGCAGCGGGTCGGATGTCATTTTGTACGGGAGAGGTCATGAATGAAGGCAATAAACCATGTATTTTCAAGTGAGAAGGTGTAGAGCCAGAACTTCGCAGGTCAAGCCTCGGTTGCAGTTTCGCTTAATTGCTTGTTCTGCATAGTCGATCTGCTTCAGATTACCAGAAATCTGCTGAAAATTCCACCGTTCTCTGGCCTTATCCAACCATTGTCTCCTGGCTTCTCCAGGGAACTCCACAACTGGTGGCACCAGAGTCTCTTTGAAAAAAAACCGCAGCAAGTGCAAGAAAAGAGGAAGCTCATCCTGCAGGCCATCCCATTGGGCAGCCAAAGCCAGTCCGGAAAGAATACGCTCTTCTGCACGGCGCTCATCACCCAGGAGAATCTCCATGGACTGGACATACAGGGGGTAGATTTTGCCACTGTTCAATGTCAGGGCCTGTCCTGGACAACCATCTGCCAACTGAGCGAGTATAAACGCTTCTTCAGCAGACAGGTCTGGTCTTTCCCTTTGGACAATCCGAGCTGCCAATTCCAGGGGAAGACTGGTGCAGGGGATGAGCTGGCAGCGGGAAAGAATAGTCGGTAAAACCGTTTCCAGGGAGACAGACAACAGGAGAAAAAGTGTTTGCGCGGGAGGCTCCTCAAGAATCTTCAGCAGGCTGTTGCCTGCTTCCCGGCGCATGGTGTGCACGTCTTCCACCAGGATAACACGGTATCCCCCTGCAAAGGGGGCAAAGGTCAACTCCTGTTTCAGGTCCCGAACCCGGGAGATTTTGATGCTCGGGCCTTCGGGCTGTACCCGGAGGAAATCAGGATGATTACCAGAAGCATATTTGTGACATCCAGGACATGCCCCACACGGTGAGCTGACAGGGTCATGGCGACAAAACAGGTTCGCTGCCACCTGCTCGGCCAAAAGCTTCTTACCAACACCATGGGGCCCATGCAGCAGGTAGGCATGCGACAACCGTCCTCCGGTCAGAGCCCGCTGAAAGAAAGTGACAGCCTTTGGCTGTCCAAGAACCTTATCAAACATAATGGATACAAAAAGGGCTAAAACAGCGACTGTTGACGCTGCCTGCTCCCTTGACTGGTCAATGATCCCTGGCCGACCTGTCCACCGTTTTCTTCCGGGACCGTCCCCTGTTTTACCCGGCCTGCCTCGGCGCTGTTTGTAGCATTCAGGTATAAAAACCGCTCAAGTGGTCGCTGATAGTCTGTCCATTGCCAACCGGGTTCCTTCATCTTATTCCGCAGTCGTTCCATATAATTCATCTTAGCATCCACATCATCTAGATGATGCAGTAACACGGCCTCCGGGGTCATGGGCAGCACAGGGGAACCAAACTCAAGCTGTCCATGATGACTAAGAATAATATGACTGAGTTGGTCCACCCGTTCTGGATGCAATTCAGGAATAGAAGCGGCAGCCTCACGCACCATTTCAACCCCTAAAACAAGATGTCCCAGCAACCGCCCCTGGTCTGTATAAGTACAAGGCAGGGTGCCAAAATCAAATTCCTTGATTTTGGCCAAGTCATGCAGCAGGCTGCCGGCAACGAGCATGTCTCGATCTAGGATGGGATACTGCTGCGCTGTTTGCACTGCCAGCCCGGTTACGGAGAGGGTATGCTCTGCCAGGCCGCCGAGGTAGGCATGGTGCATCTTTTTGGCAGCGGGAGCTCGTAAAAACTGTTCCAGCACCTCGCCCTGAAAAATCGTGCTCAGCAGTTTTCGCAGGCCTACATCCGCCATCCCTGTGATGTGCTGCTTGAGTTCTCTGCGCATTTCCTTGGGGTCACGCTTACTGGCTGGAAAAAACTTTTCCAGATCAATCTGATCAGCATTCACCGGCCCCAGCGATGCCACCCCGAGCTGAAGCTGTTCCCGAAAAGACTTGACCACCGCCGTTACCTGAACAAAGGCACCCTGTGCCGCCAGGGGAGCAAAATGCTCGGCATTATCCCATAGACGAGCCTCAATATCACCAGTCCGATCCATCAAACGTAGAGCCAAATAGGCCTTGCCGGCCTTGGTTTCCGCCAAGCTCACCCGGCTCACCACAAAGACATCCCGCACCTGCTGACCCGTTATAAGATCACGTACATACAGTTTTTTTTCAATTTTCTTGTTTTCCATACAAGCCCTGTTCAGCGACGTGTCTCCTTACTCCCGCTGGATTGTGTGGTTGGTTTGGACATCATCGAAATGGCTGCCTTGTCTTATTATTCTTGCTCTGGTCCAGCCCGAATGTCCCATGAACTTTTTGTAAAAATTGAAAAATATAAATACAATCAGTAAGAAAAGAAATGATTTGTGAACAATTCCTCCAAAATAGTCGGCAAAGATCCGCACGAGCGGTGTCAAATTCGTTCCTTTCTGGTATGTTCGTACTTTGAGTCCGGATTTCTCATCAGCTCTGGTGGTGCCAGGTGCAAACGCTTTTCATACCTCATTATACTTGGGTATATGTGTTACTACTTTTTTCAAATGAGACAAATTGTTCATGAGAAATCCGGGTTCGTTTTTCTTGATACACCATGCGCAACAGGTATAAGAAGAAGGACGCCAGAAATCAGGCCAACCAGTGACACACCATAGCCTCCCACCTCTTCCTTTTGCAAGTAGATATGAAGTCCGATATTACCATAATCAACTGTCTCCTTGCTCAAAACAGGGAGTCTGTTCCCATATCGCCTCTCTCCTATATTACCGTAAGAGGCGATATAATCACCGACACAGGCACCATGGACGAATACCTTCCACCAACCGGCGGAACCATCTTGGATGTAAAAGGACAACTGGCCATGCCCGGTCTGGTCAACGGTCACTGCCACGCAGCCATGACCCTGTTCAGAGGGTTTGCAGACGACCTGGACCTGGCCACCTGGCTACAGGACCATATCTTCCCCGCCGAGGCCCAATTCGTATCCGAGGAAATGGTCTACTGGTGCAGTAAACTCGCTGCTGCAGAAATGGTCCTCTCAGGAACAACGACCGTAGCCAACGGCTACTTTTTTGAACATGCCGCAGCCAGGGCCTTTACCGAGGTCGGTATACGGGCCGTTACCGCTCAGGCCGTGCTAGACTTCCCAGTGCCTGGTATTCCTGATCCCGGCCAAGCGCTCACCGTAACAAAGAACTTCATCCATGCCTGGCAGGCTGCCTCCCCCCTGATTACCCCGGCAATCTTTGCCCATGCGCCATACACCTGTTCTCCGAAGACATTACGCAAGGCAAAACAACTGGCTGATGCCGCCGGTGTCCCTTTTTTCATCCATCTTGCCGAGACTAAAAACGAAATCAGGATGATAGCTAACCCACAAGGCGATACACCTACCCAGCACCTGCATGCAATTGGAATCCTGGGAGCCAATACGGTTTGCGTGCATGGTGTCTGGTGCACCCCGTCGGATCTAGATATTCTGGCGGAGACCGGTTGTGCGGTCATTGTCTGCCCCCAGAGTCACGCCAAACTCGCCTCAGGCATGGCACCGATGCAGGCCATGCTGGAGCGTACCATACGGGTAGGCCTGGGCACCGACAGTAGTGCATCCAATAACAGCCTGGATCTTTTCCGGGAGATGGACTTTTGCGCCAAAGTCCAGAAAATAGCCTGCAACAGTGCGGTTGCTGTTCCGGCCCGTACAATCCTCAATTGTGCAACTGTCTCTGGCATCGCCTCGCTTTGTCCTGATGCAGATATCGGCAAACTCCTTCCCGGACAGAAGGCAGATATCATACTCTTGGATATCCAACAGCCACACCTGCAACCATTGTATACCTTGGACACTTTGGTGTACAGTGGTGGCGGCGCAGACGTACAAACCGTGCTGATTAATGGCAAAATCGTTGTCCTTGACAGGGTTCTGCAAACCTGTGATCTGTTGGAAATCAGAGACAGGGTGCACAATCTAGCCTGTCAACTGTGCAACCTCTAGCCTGGATTTCTCATGCACGTTTTGTATTCTTTGATAAAAACAGTACAGTAACAAACAGATACAGTATACAGCAAAGAACTACAAGATACCCGTGAGTTTGGTACGAGCCAAGGAGGCTAAAAGTACCGCGAGCCTCCCGCCGTCCCTTTCCGGGTAGAAGCACCAGTTACCTGGCGCTCCCCCCACAGACCCGTAGGTGAAGATTTCCCTCATACGGTTCCTCGGTAACCAAAGGCCTGTGCCAATGGCTCATCCAGCAGGCGACACCCCGTTGAGTGCACAACTTTTGCTCCCCCGCATGCAGCTGCTTCCAAGATGCTGTGGATTGTTCGGGGCCTGGGGAGTGAAAAAGAGTACCGTATTTTGTCAAATTTTACTCAGACGACACGGCACTTATGAGAGCGGCGACTTAGCCAAAAGCGCCACCCTTTCCAAATTGCTTCATATACCGTCTCAAGAGCTTTGAAATTACCCCGACTCCATAGTACTGGTTATAAGCCGGAAAACTTCTGGCACAGTGTTCCCTGCTGCTTCTTTAGTGGTTTATGACGGTTATCACGTCACCATACCCACGTGGCTTTTATAAAACGATTCCTGCGGTTACCAATCGTCTTCTTCTTAACCACCCAATATCCCTTCCTTGCTTTTGACCAGTAAAATATCAATCCCAGAAAGGCCAATGCCCCATTCCGCTTATCCACCTTGACACTGCTCGATGGTCTACAGGATTATCCTCATCGACCACGACTATACATGTTTCGGGGCTCAATACAGAGCCTGCATCCTTGCTTCACCTGGCTTCGGACGCCCGTTACCGGGTTTGCCCTCAGGTTTCTCTACTGCCCTGCTAGCTAGGCTTTAGGCTGGTGGGACTTGAACGTTTAAAGTGCGCACCCACTGGGTAACAATAACCAATTTCAATATGTATATACCTCCCAAAGTTTCGGATTTATCTCGGCGCGAGAAACAACTTGTTCGCTCTTTTTTCTTGCTGCTGCATCGCGAATGGCTTTTTCAATGTTGTCATCTTTTAATTCAAATCTGTCTAATTGTTTCACATTGTCATCCGTCACATGAAGCTGGCCTTCGTTTCCCTTATTCCCCCGGTGTTGACCTTTTGAGTAAAGAGGATGCTTAAGAACTTCATCTGAGTTTATTATCCAAAGGACGACGTCATCGTGAAAAACAGCAACCTAAAATAAACACATCGCAACACTGTGGCTTTAACTACTAAAAGTTCATTAGAAATATTTTTTTGGGTGTCTTGATAAGGCTTTCATATACAAAGGATCATCACTGTCACTATCCACTTCTCATGAAAATTTTTCTTCAATAGTTATACCATCAATCCAAAGAGCATATTCACTACTATATTGATAATCAAATTTTTTGGTAGTTTTTTTTAATTTGAAACATTTTCCTTGAACATAAGCTTGAAAAAATCTTTCGTCAAAACCTCATGGAGAAAGAATTTTAAATATCCACAAATTTGGGTTCTCGATGATATATCATCTTCTTATTTCTACATATTGAGAATAGCTAATATCTCCCTTATCAATAAGAGTACATATGAGATGTTCGCATTCATTAAAAGGAAATAATGCTTGATCTTGTTCGATTAAATTTAAACCACTTTTCAATCCCTCTTTTGTCCTAAAAAATGATGATACAATCCTATTTTTTTATTCTGTAAGTTCCATTGCTGCTATCCTTAATTATATTAAGCTTTTCGATATATTTTTCTTCGTCAAAACTAGATATATCCTTGAGGAATTGACTGTGGATAGGGAGGAACTCCAAATCACCTCTTAATATTTTATGCGCCTTAAAAATACGTGAAAATAACCAATTCATGAAATCGCTACTGAGAAGCTCGCCAAGTATTCTGGTTGCAACTGGAAAAGATTCTTTAGGGATAAGCATATTTGCACTATTCAAAACAAATCGCTGTTTATCATCATAAAAAAAACAAAGACTAGATGAAATGAATTTATATATTAACTTTTTTTTTGCTTTATATAATTTAAGAGGTGCTACCTGTTGATACAAACTCATATCAGCAGGAATAAAAGATGTAGCTTCCTTTAAAAAATCTGGTTGAATATCAGCACCCTTGAAAACAGGAATATGATCATTTTCAGGAGAGAATTTAATAAATTTTTTATTATTTCCAGTAACTATTCCCATTCCCCATAACGCATTGTTTTTTAGAGTGATATGCTTTATAGACATTATGTGTTGTAAAGTTATTGAATCAGTATCATTACAACACATATTTAATATTGATTTTGGATTATATTTAAAAGATTTTAAAGTTCTTTTACAAACACTTCCTCTATTTTCGCATAAAATGAAAGAGGAAATATCTGTTGTTTTCTTTTTAAGAACAATTGCTTGTGAACTTGTTACAAGCCCCTTGAATATCTTTCCGTAATTTATTAGTCTTTCAATGGAGAGTGAAAGTGCTTTATTCCTAGCACTTTCAAAAGTAGAAACATTAAAAAATGATTCTGGCAAAAGCAATCCAAGTCGACCATTATTATTGAGGCATTTTATACAGGCGAAAAAAAACAAAGCACTAGTATCCAAGCTACTTCCACTACCAAGAATTGAACCAATTTTATCTTTTGTTTTTTTTTCAATTTTTTTGCCCCAAGGTGGATTTGTGTAAATAAAATCAAATTTTTTATTTTCTTTCTGGGTCGCTTTCTCAAGAAAATCAGCAACTATTATTTTGTCACTTTTATAGTTTGTGGCTTTGTATATTCTAGCTTTTGTCATTTTGACAGCTACGGGATCAACGTCATATCCATAAATATTTTCTGGCTTAAATCCTAATTCTAATGCACGAATAACAAAATTTCCTGATCCGCAGCAAGGATCGCAGAATGTAGCACATTGTTTTTCAACTTCAGGTACTGAAAAGAGATGGCGGACAATATCAATTGGAGTGTAATAAATTCCTTCTTTATTACGATAAGAATCTGACAAGGATGTTTCGTACTCTATGCCAGTTTTCTCTGATAATGGAGCAGAGGATGAAATCCTGTTAAGAAAGATTGAGGAAATTTTTTCATGATCATGTGAGTCTTTTAAGGATTTGTTAGCTCTTTTATTTAATTTATCTCTTCCAGACACTTCTTTTTCAAATTTTTCGAGTGACTCAAGAGTAATCTTCCCTTTCTCGATCTCTTCTAAATATTTTGTCTTTATCCAATTACGGATTGTAGCAGTAGACACCCCTAGACGATTCGCCGATTCCTTGGTGGTAATTGTAGGGGAAGACAATCCATCAAATAAATCTAACTGTTTCAACTTTTCTCAATTTATCTAGTAATTATAATTAGTTAGAGCTTAATTACAACTTCTTTTTTTTTTGGAAGGGGGTAGCTAACAAGGGAATGCAGGGAAATGAAAAATATCCCGATATACAAAAGATGCGACTCATTTTGTTAGAAATTGTTGGCTTGCGGGCGTTATGCCCGTGTTAGTATTCCCCTGCCCCGACCTCAACCCAATACCAGCAGCAGCCTCCGCCTGTTCCCTAACCCAAATATTCAAAAAATACACAATACCTTGAATTACTCTCCAGCTCATCCTATACTTGATACTGATAAGGGGGTGTCCCTTGCAAGAACCTGAAACGATATAGCCCCATCATATGGCCAACAATACCCTCTATGAGCAACACTTCTGGAAAAAATATCCTAAAAGCTGTTCACAAATTCAACCGAACACAGGATATACGTCTGTCAGAACTTGACCAGAGAACTGGCTGTCTTATCCTCAAAGCCATCAACAGCCAGGATGCCGTTGCAGATGTCACAAGATACCTGCGCCAATATGCTAAAAATATCAGCCCGGAGAGCGTACCCCGTTTACTACAAGAACTCCCTGTTGTCTTAGCCAGAAAAGTACCGGAATCAACCGCAAGAAAAGTACGCAGCGATCTGCGAGAACTCAAGGCGGACGCGGTCTTTATCCCGATAGTGGACCCTTCGACGCCAGCCGTCGAACATGAACCCGAAGTGGTAAAAGTTGCAGAAGACCCAGCTCCAGAGCCTGCAACCATAATCCATTTGCACATAGGCCCATTCAAGGTGCCTCTGCCTGCCCTTTCACTCCATACGTTAACCCGCCTGGGTAAGGAACTCGGCATAATGGTTGCCATGCTTATCGCTGTGGGGTTACTGAACTTCACCCTGGCTTCGCAATATCTCCTGCTGGGCTTTTTTACCGTACCAACAATCCTGTCAGCATTTTTTTTTGGGAGAAATCAGGCTGTACTGACCGCCTTTCTCTCTATTCTGCTGGTCATTATTGTCTCACTCATCCACCCGGAAAAATTTACCAGTTACACAGGTGTGGGCCTGGGAGGCGACAACCAATGGTACCATATTCTTTCCTGGGGCAGTATCCTCCTGCTCACTGCCTATCTTATGGGACGGCTGTACGAATTGCACCAGCAAAAAATAATGGAATTACGACGCGCCTACCAAGGCATCCTCCTGCTGTTGGGACACGTCATTACCTTGGATGACAACAAGGAGGACCATTGCTTCCGTGTCTCCATTTATGCCGCAAAAATTGCCAGGGAATATGGAATGAGCGACGATGATATCGCGGACATCCGTTCAGCAGCCCTGCTCCATGACATCGGTAGGCCGGACATCAGCAGGGAAGTCTTCCTGAAAGCGTCATTTCTTGCCAGCGAGAGCACAGATTCTAAAACAGAAGAGCCCAACCGAAAAGAAAATAATCCGCTCTCACGCATACTGCCTCTGCTCGTCTCAAACTACCCTGGTGTAACAGATCCGGTTGCCCGAAAATCGTCCACCAATACCTTGCCCGTTGGCACCCAAATCCTTGCCATTGCCGACCGTTACGATACCCTAATCAATACCAAGCCGTTCACAGATGCCCCCAGTAGAAAAAAAGCTCTGGAAATAGTTATCAATGAAGCTGGCAAGGAATTCCATCTCGGTGTTATCAAGGCCTTTGAACAAGCCGTCCTCAAAGGGGAGATGAGCATCCCCGACATGCTTTTATAACTCCAAAAGACACCCTCTCAAAGGGCCTGTACCCTCTTGATTGCACTCTCTTCAATCTTGTAACGACTTCCAAGTAACCCAATTGGGGTACGCACGATTGGCTGCGATAGTCCGGATTGCTCATGCAACATTTTGTCTCATTTGAGAAAAAAGAGACAAAAACAGAGAAAGTAATGTCCATAAGCAGACTCAAATTTCGACAAAAGGTATACCAACGCTCAGGCTATGCGGTTAAGCGTTATCGCCCGAAGAAGGGCCGTCCGGGAGCAGTTCTCCTACAAGAACAACCCCTTCAACGAACCCAATACCGGGGTCAGAGTTCACTGAGTGGCTCTGGTTTTCATAATGTACTGTTCTGAAAAAAAACACTCTATCTTTGATGATAAACGGCTGCTCCCGGGCATCAGGGTACTGCATCCACCTCTTCCCATTGTGCAGAGAGAAACAAGTCCAGCTTTTTTTGGTAATATGCCCTATTTTCAGCGTCCTTTTCCATAGCTTGACGTTCGGTATACACAGCTTCCTCAATTAGGCCGTTGGCCCAGCAGGCCGTGGCAAGGGTATCAAGAACAAGGCCACTCTGCTCAATCAGGGCTGCGGAACTGGCTAGAGCGAGCGCACGTACCGGATCTCTTAGTTCCCTATCATCGGCCGTGAGCAGAAGCCAGGCTAGGTTGTTCTTGGCTCCGGGATTAATCGTCTGTAACGCCAGGGCCTGTTCGTATGCAGCAATGGCTTTACGCTCCAACTGTTTCTCCTGATACAGCAGACCCAAGCGAAACGCCAACAGGCTGCTTTCAGGAGCCTTCCAGGGCTTGCTGCTCAAAGTCGCCTCATAATATTTGAGTTCATAGCCCTCAAGCAGCCGCTCGCCATCAACCCTGTACAGAGCGCCAACCAGAAGCAGCAGGCAACAGAAGTACACCAAAAGGGAGAGATACACCTTACGGTCATGCCGTACAATCATGCTCCTGTCCTCTTCACAAAGCAGCAGAAAAGCAATACGTTCTCCAATTCCAAAATGGTGCCAATTCTTCTCTTCACGGATGCTGCCGCTCAAGGCCGCAATTTTTTCAAAGGATGCGACCAACGGCGCCGCTGTTTGCTGGACATGAAAAACAAAGGCATCAGCCTGCCGTTCAAAATTGCGGATAAAATAACCAAAGACAAAACGGAAATAGACAATAAGCAGGATAAGCATGCCCCCCCAAATGACAGGCCAGAGCAAGGCGTCAGGGGTTACCTGTAACCATCTAACCAAGGAATAAAAAAAATCAGATCCCAGCAGACTAAACCGCAACGGGTCCAAGAGAGCATTGATGAGAATACTGAATCCGCAAAACAGGGCGATATACAGGAGCATGTGTTTTTTACGGACATGGCCAATCTCATGGGCGAGTACACTTTCCAGCTCTCTTGGGGTCAGGGTCTCCAGAAGCGCAGGGGTGATCAACAGGTAGCGAAAAGGAGCTATGATCCCCATGATACAGGCAGTCAGCACCCGTCCCTCAAAAAGCGGCCAGTATAAAATATCAAAGGAGAGGTTCTGTTTGCGGACACATGCCTCCATCTGTGTTCGTAATGGCCCCGGAGGGAGAGGAGAACATCCCCAGAGCCGCTTAACAAGGGGCGGGAAAACAAGAATCAGAGTACAAAGAAATGCGATAAAAAGGACAAGGTCTCCCCAAGAGGAGAGAAGAGAGGCATGCAGGCTTGCCATGGGCAGCAGCGTAAGGCTGTCGAAAAGCAGGGAGAGAATCAACCATGGCAGTACAATGGGCGCATTAGCCTTTATATTTGAAAGGATATACCGCCCTGTCGTATATCCCCTGCCGAACAATTGCTCATACGCTGCCTTCTGGTTGCACCACATGAGACTGAGTAGGAAAAAAAAGACACCCAGCCCTGCCAGGTTTTCAAAAAACGGAAACGCTCCATCCAGGGACAATGGATGCAGGTAGTATTTCATATCCAGCCCAAAAACCAAGGTGACAAACACAATCACCGCCAGAACAGAAAGCTTTGTCTCCTGTTTGAAATACCTGGCCGGTCCCCCTTTTCCTCCCATGCTGTAGGCCTTTCTGCTGTACAGCCAGTAGCCGTAGAACACGGCTGCCGTCAGCAGCAGCGTATGCCAAGGAGCATAGCGCGCCTGTTCTGACACGGACTGGGTGGAATACAGAAAAATGACAACCATAAAATAGATGAGATTGTTGTAGATCATAGGGAGACTGTAAACTTTTTCAGGCTTATACGCAAAAAAATATTGACTCCCAACGATATTATCGTTAGTAATTATTGTTTATTAACTGTGAAGGGCCTATAGCTCAGTTGGCTAGAGCCACCGGCTCATAACCGGTCGGTCCCTGGTTCGAGTCCAGGTAGGCCCACCATAGATCAGAAAAGGGAGAAAGCCTTTCTTCCAGGCTGATTACAATTATAGCTAACAATAATCTCCAAGCGGTCAGAGGCGCCCCCGAATTCGTGATGTCGAGCTTGACCGCTGTATTTAGTCTCTGCGGTTAAGCTCGACCGTGCAACGATGGGTGCCTGTAATCGCTCATTATGATATTCCCCAGGAAGTTGAACAGAACCAGCATTTACCGAATATTGCTGTTGCAAGGACAGCAAAACATAAACCTGATTATTAACAAAGAGGTACACCCCAACAGGGATGTACCTCTTTTTCTTTTCTAAAACCAAGAGAACTTATGTCGGTAAAGGTACAAGATCTTCTCACCATACTCCAGGACATCGCCCCTGCCTCCCTGGCAGAATCGTGGGACAACGTCGGCCTGCTTGTGGGTGACAGGACTGCGGTTGTTACAGGCATTCTCCTCGGCCTGGACCCCTGTTCTCTCATTCTTGAGGAAGCAGTGGCCGCCGGGTGTAATCTTGTCATCACCCACCACCCTGTTATCTTCCGTCCACTGAAAGCCGTACAAACGGACAGCTTTCCGGGCAACATAATCTCCCACGCCCTGCAACATCGTATCGCCCTCATCGGCTGCCACACCAATCTTGATGCCGTTGCCGGCGGCGTCAGTGACATCCTGGCTGAGGCGCTTTCCCTGCAAGCAGTACGCGCCCTTATTCCAGGGGATACGAACAACACGGCAGCAGTTCCCTGCGGTCTGGGACGAATCGGCACTTGCAACCCACCCATCACCCCTGGCGAACTCATCAACCGGCTTTGCCGCAAACTTTCTCCTCCCTGGCTCCTGGAAGCTGGTCCCAGGCCCCGGGAAGTATCCACTGTGTCTGTATGCGGCGGTTCATGTGGTGACTTTGCAGAGACAGCCTGGGAGCAGGGTGCGGATATTTTCATTACCTCAGAGATCAAACATTCGGTGGCCCGCTGGGCAGAAGAGGTCGGCCTGTGGATAATCGACGGCGGTCACTTTGCAACGGAACAGCCGGCCGTTCCGGCGCTCCAAATAAGACTGCAGCATGCATTGGATCGTATGCGTATTTCCATCCCCGTGCATATCAGTACGCAGATGCCGCCACTTACCATAATTACGGAGTCTATCCTCTCCCCAACTACTGCATGAGAAGTGATTAATGTATGGTATATCGTCTAGAAATATAATCCTGTTGTACCCGATAGGCTCACCAAGGAGTAAACATTGAAAAACGAATTAACCAAACTTATCAACCTACAGGCCATTGACAGCCAACTGGCAGGGTTTGACGCGGATATCACCCTCAAAGAACAAGCCGTCACCGAAAAAGAGGCACGTATCGCCCAAAAAGAAAACGAAATTACAGCCTGTCTGGAAAAAATAAAGCAACTGCAATCCGATGAGCGCCAGGCTAAAATAGACTACGAAGATGCCAGTATCCGCATCAAAGACAGGCAAGGCAAGATGATGCAAGTCCAGACCAGCCGGGAGCACCAAGCTCTGCTCAAAGAAATAGAAGAAAACAAAAAGCTGCTCAAGCAAACCGAAGAACTGGCTGCGGGATTTGCCGAACAGATAAAAGAGGTGTCGCAGCAAATAAAGGAACTGGAAAATCTCTGCTCCGGGGAAAAACAACTTCTCGCTGCAGTAGTCGAGGATGTACGGCAGGAAGTGAAAAAAATAAACACAACCCGGAAAAAAATCCAGACAAATAGAAAAAAACTTGCCGATGAACTCAAGAGCAACCATCTTAAAAGATACACCATGCTGTTGCAGAAAAGGGATGGCATCGCAGTGGTCCAAACCGTTGATGCTGTGTGCCAGGGGTGCTTCATGACTATTCCGCCTCAGCAGTTCAACAATATCCGCAAAGGGGACAAGCTCAATCTCTGCCCCAACTGCCAGAGGATTCTCTATTTTCAGGAACAAGAGGAGGAAGCGGTTGAGAACTGATCCTCCAGGGAGAGAAGCCATCCTGCGCACCCTGGCTGAAAAGCTTGATGATACAACCATAGCGGCTCTGTTCCCGGGAATTGAACCGGCTGTCATTCGGGCGCACATTGTTGATAATCCCCTACCCAAAGGGACCACACACAATGGCGCCACCAAAGCCCCAGCGAACACAGCAAGGACCAATCTATACAGCTTATTTACAGACGGCGCCTCCCGAGGCAATCCCGGACATGCAGGGTGCGGCGTATCTCTCTGCTCTGCAGATGGAACGGAAATCGCCGGTTTAAGCTCCTATATAGGCCAATGCACCAACAATGTGGCTGAATACAAAGCCCTCATTCTTGGACTGGAGCATGCACTGGTGCTGGGCTGTTCAAAGTTGGCGGTGCACCTTGACTCCGAACTTATTGTTCAGCAGGTCAAAGGGGCGTACAAGGTGAAAAATGCCGCCCTCAAGCCCCTGCACGCTCGGGTCATCACGCTCCTGGGACAGTTCTCATTCTGGACCATCCTTCATATCCCCCGAGCAGAGAACGCCCGAGCCGATGCCCTGGCCAATCAGGGTATTGACAATCGAAGCTGAGCCGTATCATTCAGCCGCAAACGCAGACCAGAATGAAGATTTCAATACAGAGGGGTGAGCGCATGATCGCTCCGGCAGAGGCCGGAGAGGAAAGTCCGAACACCGCAGGACACAGTGGTTCGTAACGCGAACCTTGGGCAACCAAGGGAAAGTGCCACAGAAAGCAGACCGCCGATGGAGCGTTTGCCGCTCACAGGCAAGGTTGAAAAGGCGAGGTAAGAGCTCACCGCTTTCATGGTGACATGAAAGGCATGGTAAACCCCACTGGGTGCAAGACCAAATAGGGAAGCGCCTGAGGGCTGTCCGCCCGAGCTTCCGGGTAGGTTGCAAGAGATGCCGGGCGACCGGTATCCCAGTCAAATGATCATGGTTCGTCTCTGGCGAAAACAGAATTCGGCTTATAGCTCACCCCTTTTTTTCATTGCAAACGACAGAAACCACATATCCGCCCACTGGAGTGATTATCCCGGCCGCCGGTGTTGGCAGCCGTATGCATAGTGCTGTTCCGAAACAGCACCTGCTGATTCAAGGAAAGCCCGTCATCGCGCATACAGCACTGTCCTTTCTCACTCTGGAACCCATACGCACTGTTGTGATTGTCACCCATCCGACACACGGGCAGGAAACCATGGCCTTGACCCTGGCACATCTGCCCAAAGAGATGCACCACAAGCTCAGGTTCACCCCTGGCGGGGCGTTGCGCCAGGACTCCGTCCGGGCTGGCCTAGCAGAGCTGTCCGGCCATATCGAACTGGTCCTGGTCCACGATGCAGCCCGTCCTCTGGTGCATCGGCAAACCATTGAACGAGCCATCCGGGGAGCCATGGACAAAGGGGCTGTGATTGCAGCAGTCCCGATCAGAGATACCGTCAAAGAGGTTAGCCCTGAACAAAAGATTCAAGAAACCCTGGACCGATCCACTCTTTGGCTGGCCCAGACACCCCAGGCAGTTCGCCGCTCCCTGCTGGAACAAGCGTTTGACCACGCTGCTGCGACCGGCTTTCAGGGAACGGATGAGGCCTCCCTGCTTGAGCATTGCCGAATACCGGTGCATCTGGTGCAGGGACACGAACATAACTTAAAAATCACTACCCCGGAAGACATCTCCATCGCAGCCGCTCTTCTGGAACAAAAGGATCCTATGGACCTAAAAATCGGTCACGGCTACGACGCCCACAGACTGGTTACGGAAAGGGCCCTGATTCTTGCCGGTGTTCCCATTGATTATCACCTGGGCCTGGCCGGTCACTCAGATGCGGACGTGGTTTGCCACGCTCTCTCAGATGCCATCCTGGGAGCCTTGGGAGCCGGAGACATCGGTCGACATTTCCCGGATAACGATGACCAGTATAAAGGTATCTCAAGCATTCTTTTATTGAAAAAGGTTGTCGCTCTGGCTGAGAGGGGCAACCTCTGTCTTGTAAATGCAGACATTACCATTATCTGCCAACGCCCCAAGCTCGCAGCCTACCTGCCCAGGATGCAGCAAAACCTGGCAGCACTTTGCCGGGTACCGCCTGCCAGCGTGAACATCAAAGCAACCACCACCGAAAAAATGGGTTTTACCGGACGGGAAGAAGGCATCGCTACCCACGCTGTCGTGCTCATGAAGGCCATCAATGCAGGTGCAGCGAGAACGACTGACTGACAGCTGATCACCCTCTGGACAACAGGCTGTCCATCAGATCACCAGAAACGGCTCGGCCAGATATCCCGCAAGAGCCAATGGACCATTGCCCCCTGGTAAGACCACACAGGCATAACAAAGGGACAGTTTGCCCACAGCTATCATAGCCACAGGCATGACCAATGTCTATGCCAGAAACGAGCCAGTTGCCCGGCAGGATGTGTTGATACTGACCAGACTGCGCCTTGCCTTGGCAAGGTACAGGCACATGGTCTCCAGAAACACATCTTGTTCTGTAATGGTTCAGCCACATGCTCCCGGCACAATCAGCGCAGGCACCAAAGGTCAGCAGGCCGCAGGTTCACTCTTTAAGAAAAACCACCCCCCCGCTCTTGTCGGCTTCACGGACCTGACCTATGACCGCACAGGGATAAGGATACCCCTGAAGCGCAAGCGCATCCTGCAGAAGACGCGCCGTGGCCTCCTCCAGCGCCAGAAGGAGACCGCCTGAGGTCTGGGGATCATACCCAACCATTTCCCGCCAATCCATGTCCGATAAGGTGTTTTCCACCCGATCCTGATAAAAGGTACGGTTGGTATACGCTCCTTCCGGAATAATCCCCATATCAATAAAATCTCTGACACCACTTAAAACGGGAATCCGATCCATCCAGATCTCAATTGTAACCTTGGAAGCGGCAGCCGTTTCCTGGAGATGTCCGATAAGACCAAAGCCGGTAATGTCGGTGGCTCCATGCACCGTTTTCTGGACGGACTTATCCTGGTCTCGCAGCCAGGCAATTGGCGGCCGATTAAGGGTAGACATAGCCTCGACGATCCGTTGTTCATCACCGGGTGTCCCCAATCCTCCCTTGATTGCAGTGGCCAGGATTCCTACACCCAAAGGCTTGGTCAACAGCAGTACGTCACCAGGCCTTGCTCCACTGTTACACAAAACCTGTTCCGGATGTACCAGGCCTGTCACAGCGAGCCCATATTTTAACTCCGCATCCTCAATGGAATGTCCGCCCACCAGAAGTGCGCCTGCCTCCCTGATTTTTGCCACCCCCCCTTCCACCACCTGTCTGAAAATCTGGTTGTCCATGGTACGGACAGGACAGGCGAGAATATTCATACAGAGCAGGGGGGTCCCACCCATGGCATAGACATCAGAAAGCGCATTGGCAGCAGCAATCATGCCGAAACTGAAAGGATCGTCAACAACAGGAGGAAAAAAATCAAGGGTTTGTATCAGCGCCGTCTGCTCATTGAGTTGATACACCCCTGCGTCATCGCTGGTCTGGGAGCCAACGAGCAGGCGAGAATCTCCTGGCAGGTCAAGGCCGCACAATATTCGGTCCAGGTCCCCTGGACCTAATTTGGCTGCTCAGCCAGCGGCCTTGACCGTCTGGGTGAGCCGTGTCTGTTCTTGAAAGGTCATCTTTAATAAATCTTCCTGAAAACATACTATTTTGCAAATAAAGTGGAAAGTACCGTATATTTCCTTGAAAAAAAACTAGTAATCTGGTTGAAAATAAATTTTTAGAGTCCTGTCTGAATACAAAAAAGTATGCAATAGGCACAAGGAACTATTCTTTGTGCCTTTTCACTTTTTTAGTCCTTGGGAATATAACTGCTCACTATTCACTCCCGTTACGTACACCAACGTCATGCAAAGCGAACACACTTCTTACCATGCTGTCCCATCTTCAGCCAGACCGGTTACATCGTATCCGGTTACCATGCACAATGTAAACCATGCAGGTGGCAGCCTGAGAAAAGACAGTCTGCGCGGCCAAAATCCCCGTGCCTGCAAGCCTCAACATGAGTGTGGTATCTGCGGGATTTATGGCCATGAAGCGGCTTCAAAACTGGCCTACTTCGGGCTGTATGCCCTGCAGCACAGAGGTCAGGAAAGCGCCGGTATTGTCGCCTCGGACGGTCATCGTGTAACGATCCACAAAGATATGGGTCTGGTGCCCGAAGTGTTTACCGAAAGCACCCTGCAAAACCTTTCCGGGTACATGGCTGTGGGACATGTACGCTACTCAACCACGGGAGAATCAAGCGTTATCAACACCCAGCCCTTTCTCATCTGCCACAAGGGGCGCCCCTTGAGTGTGGCCCATAACGGTAACCTGGTCAACTCCATCTCCTTGCGCAGACAACTGGAGGAACAGGGTTCCATCTTCCAGACCTCCATGGATAGTGAAATTTTCGTGCATCTGATTGCCAAAAATATTGATCTGGGGCTCCCGGAAGCGATCAAAACAACCTTTCGCTCCATCAAGGGGGCTTACTCCCTACTGATGATGACCAGAGACAGCATGATTGCGGTCCGAGACCCCAACGGTTTCAGGCCGCTCTGTCTTGGCCGGTTGGCCAACGGAGCCTATGTGGTGGCTTCGGAAACCTGCGCCTTGGACCTTATCGAAGCCGATTACCAGCGCGACATCGAACCTGGGGAAGTTTGTATTGTCAACAGGGACGGCATTGATTCCATTTTTCCCTGGGAACCCTGTCCAAAAAGCTACTGTATTTTTGAACACGTCTACTTTGCCAGACCTGACAGCGATGTCTTTGGGTTTAACGTCTACAAAGCTCGAAGAAGGATGGGAGAAATACTTGCCAGAGAAGCCAATATTGATGCCGACTTTGTAATGCCTTTTCCCGATTCCGGTAACTATGCGGCCATAGGCTACTCCAACGCCTCGGGCATCCCCATGGAAATGGGCATGATTCGTAACCATTACGTGGGACGGACATTCATCCAGCCGACCCAGTCTATGCGTGACTTCTCCGTGCGGGTAAAACTCAATCCAGTCCGCTGCCTGCTGCGGGACAGACGAGTTATTATTGTTGAAGATTCCATTATTCGAGGTACCACAGGGCGCAGCAGGGTAAAAAGTCTGCGGCAGGTGGGAGCCAAAGAAGTCCACATGGTGGTCAGTTGTCCCCCAACCTGCCATGGCTGCTATTACGGGATCGACTTTCCCACCAACTCACAGCTTATCGCCGCAGGCAGCACCGTGGACGAGATCCGAGACTATCTAGGACTTGATTCGCTGACCTACCTCAGCATCGACGGTCTGGTGGAGGCCACCGGACTGCCAAAAAATAATTTTTGCCTGGCCTGTTTCAACGGACAATACCCCATCCCACCGGACACCTCTTTTTCCAAAGAAGCGTTCGCAAACCCTTGAATGCGTGAGCATGTACAAATACGCTTATGCAAATTTTCATAGACACCTATCGATGCAATGGCTGCATGACCTGTGTTGAGCTGTGTCCGCACATCTTTCACATCAGTGAACTCTCAGGGAAAGCCGATCTGCTGGATCCACTCCAGACAGTCACCGACGAGATCCTCAAAGCAGCAGCCTTTTGCCCACAAAAATGTATTGAAGTTGGAGAATAACCTTGTATATAGTGGTGTCCGTACTCAACGCCATCTGCCGACACCACATACAAGGAGTTTCTCATGGACCCCGCCGCCCTTATCCCGGTGCCTGATGCTCTGCCGGTACACTGGTATTGGTTCGACCTCATGCTTCTGCTCACATTTTTTCTCCATATTGTGTTCATGAATGTCATGCTAGGCACGGCCTGTATTGTCACCCTCACCCATCTTTTCAGCAAGGGTGAGGGATCGCTGCTCTGCGAGTCCACAGCGCAAGGACTCCCCTCCATCATCGCCTTGACAGTGAATTTAGGGGTAGCTCCCCTACTGTTTATCCAGGTTCTGTACGGGCACCTGCTCTACACCAGCTCTATTCTCATGGGGGTGTTCTGGCTTTGGATCATCGGCACCTTGATAACAGCCTACTACCTGGCATACCTCTATAAATACAAGTACAACAAGCTCCACAGCGGTCGTTTTCTGCTCACTGCAGCCATCACCCTGCTCTTGCTGTTCATTGGATTTGTCTTCACCAATAACACCACCCTGATGCTCAACCCCGGCAGCTGGACAAGGTATTTTGACCAGCCCCATGGATTTCTTTTAAACACCGCCGACAAAACCATCTTGCCGCGTTACCTGCATTTTATAACCTCTGCCATCGCTGTCGGCGGCCTGAGCCTTGCCCTGTTTTTTTCCGGTAAAGTCAAAAAAGGCGACCTGCAAGCAGGGGCTATGGTCACCCAGGGCTGCCAATGGTTTACCGGCGCCACCCTGGTCAACTTTGCTTCTGGAACCTGGTTTCTGGAAAGTCTGCCCCAGGGACTTCTTACCTCTTCCGGCACTCCTGTCTGGTTTCTCATCTTTCTTTTTTGCGGTATCACCTCCGGCATTGTTGCGGCAGTGTTGGCCATGCGTGAACAGGTGCATGGTGCAGCCGCAAGCGCTCTGCTCTCCATTTTCTTCATGGTTCTGGTGCGTGACCGGGTGCGTTCCGCCTTTCTTGAGCCATGGTTTAGCCCGACTGAACTGACTGTTCAGCCCCAATATGCTCCCTTGCTGCTCTTCCTGATCATCTGTGCAGGCGGCCTGCTGCTCATAGTGTGGATGATCAGACTGGTCATGGCGGCAGACAAAAAACAGGAGGCACGCTCATGAACTACCCGGTCTGGCAGCTCGGTGCTGCGGGCGGTGGTTTGCTGATCGCTCTCATCGCAGTCTTTCATGTCTATATCTCCCATTTTGCGGTTGGTGGGGGCCTTTTCCTGGTCCTTACAGAACATAAGGCGCGCCGGGAGGATAACCGCTCCATGTTGGAATTTGTCCGCGCCCATGCCCGTTTTTTCACCCTGCTCACCATGGTGGCCGGAGGTATCACCGGGGTGGGCATCTGGTTCACCATTGCACTGCTCAACCCGGCGGGAACCTCAATCCTCATCCATACCTTTGTCTTTGCCTGGGCCATTGAATGGGTCTTCTTTCTGGTGGAGATTATAGCTCTGTTTATCTACTCGGCAACATTTGATCGACTCCAGCCCAGGCAGCACATGCTGATCGGCTGGATCTACTTTGGGGCAGCCTGGCTCTCCCTTTTTATGATCAACGGTATCATTGACTTCATGCTCACCCCCGGAGAATGGCTTGAGAACAAAGATTTCTGGTCAGGGTTCTTCAACCCCACCTTCTGGCCAGCCCTCTTTTTCAGAACGTTTTTTGCCCTTCTCATCGCCGGTCTGTTTGGTCTGGTGACAGCCACCTGGAGCAAAAACTCCGCTCTCCGCATCCAGCTCACCAGGTATTCCTCCCTCTGGCTGCTCATTCCTTTCACCCTGTTTCTGCTTGCCGCTTTCTGGTACAAGGCCTCGCTCCCCTCTGAGCTGCAACACATTCTTTTTGAGCGTATGCCGACAACCGCCAGATTCATACAGGGATTTATCTTTTTTTCGCCTGTCCTGGTTGCAGGCTGCCTGCTCCTGAGCATTCGGATGCCGACCACGCTCAGCCGCCCCATGGCCTGTCTACTCCTGCTGATCGGTCTATTGTATATGGGTTGTTTCGAATATATCAGGGAAGGAGGCAGGCATCCGTATATCATCTATAACTACATGTATGCCAATTCTATTCTCAAAGATGACGCAGAGCGTCTTTCAAGAGAGGGCGTCCTCAAACACGCCCGCTGGAGCAAATACAAGGCCATTGATGCGCACAATCGGCTTCAGGCCGGCCGTGAGCTCTTCACCCTGCTCTGCTCGTCCTGCCATTCCCTGGACGGCCCCAGACTCGACATCAGAAAACTGAGCCAGCCCTATTCTCCCTCAGGAATGGACCGCATGATAAGCGGCATGCACCATGTCTACCCGTCCATGCCCCCTTTTATTGGTACGGACGAAGAACGGTACGCCTTGGCCGCCTATCTCACAACCGGTCTCAATGGCCGTAGAGATAGGACGACACCTGTCGCGGTGCAGGAAAAGTTCGTTGAGATTCCTGAATACGATGCCGACCAGGCAGAATATGTTCTGACTGCCTGGAACACACTCGGCATGCACACCTTTGCCGATGCCCTGCCCTATTGGAGTTTCAGACAACCTGGCAACACAATCCAGGCCCAACTGATTCTGCGGGGCGAGGTGCCCGAGGTTGTGGAGGACGCTGTTCTGCTCTATAGGGTGGAATCACGCTTTCACCATCCCGGCGAGCACCTGGTCTTCTGGGATGCTGCTCTGCAAAAGTTCACCAGGTCATTTCCCGTGTACGAAGGATTCACCGGCCCGGACTCCTGGGGAACAATGACCGCTCAAGACGGTCTGTATAGTGCCGAGCATATACGGGTTGTTCCCTATCCCGACCATAGAGTGTACGATCCCTACCCGCTGTTACAGCTTGAGGCGGAAAGCCCTGAGGGGGATTTTCTTGCCCAAACCACCATCCCCCTGCCCGTTGCAACAGAAATGG
Organism: Desulfobulbus propionicus; assembly: GCA_002748755.1. Classification (GTDB taxonomy): domain Bacteria; phylum Desulfobacterota; class Desulfobulbia; order Desulfobulbales; family Desulfobulbaceae; genus Desulfogranum; species Desulfogranum propionicus_B. The sequence continues at coordinate 127,899 of PDTD01000008.1, forward strand.
GCTGTAACTCCTGCCACGGCGGCCAATGGCGCGTAGCTGATCGGGCCGGATTCACCCAATCCACGGCATACAACATTCTCGTCCTACACGATAAGCTCAGCAAAACCAACCTTTCCAGCCAGGCAGCTGCCGGTTCTCCGGTCATCTGCCAAAACTGCCATGGGCAGGGGCAAGATGAAGCAGCAGAGCTCAATCTTTCCGCTGCCATCCATGGTTTTCATGCTGTTTTTTTCAGCGATCAGGGTGCCGAGGGCTGTGCATCCTGCCACCCATCCTCTGACACAGGGGCAACCCAGATGTTTCGCGGCATCCACAACTCCATTGGTTTGGACTGCACCAACTGCCACGGTGGAATGGCCAGCCACGCTCTCAGCCTGCTCAAACAGGAAGAGGAAAACGGCAAAAAACAAGCCCAGGAATACAGCCGCCGTATCCTGACCAGGTATACCCCTGAGGAGGACATTGTTCCCAGGGCCCCCTGGAGCAATCTGCCCGACTGTCTCAACTGTCATGTAGATTTTGGGGAACCTGAAACGGACAGCACAATGCATATGTACACTGCCGATGTTGATGGGTTGTACCGTCATCGCACAGATGAAAGCGGCTCACTCTACTGCGCGTCATGTCACGGTAGCCCCCACGCCTTGTATCCTGCTGAAAACACTTATGGGAACGAGCTGCACAACCTGCCAGTTCTGCAACACCAAGGCGAACCGCTGCCCCTGGGGTCGAATAAGGGCTGCGCAGTCTGTCATACGGTGGCCATGGAAGAAGACATGCATCACCCGAACATGCTGGGGGAATTTCGGAACTGGTAGCCCAACCTGGTACCTCCTGAGCTGATGAGAAGTCAGGGTTGGGGAAAAAGCAGTCAGCGCACCGGAAATGCCATGGAGAAAATACTATTTGTCACCGTCTTATGGCTCGGCTGGTGCTCTCTCCACAGCCTGCTCATTTGCGATCCCATCAAGGATCAGATCATACGGCGCTCTCCCCTTACAGCGTCCTGCTACAGGTTGGGCTATGTGCTGTTTTCCACAGTCACTCTGATTCCCCTTGCGCTCTTCACCCACCTGCAGCCACAGAAGGTCCTCTTTACCTGGCATGGTCCTTATCACATTATCCAGGCTGGGCTCGCTCTCTACAGTGGCCTGCTTTTCATCGCCGGAGGACGAGCCTATGACCTGCCATATTTTTTAGGCCTGCGTCAACTGTTGCACTCCAGGATGGGGTTTAAAGACCAGGCACAGTTTCATACAAACGGTATCCTCGGCCTGGTGCGCCACCCGTGGTACAGCGGCGGTATTGCTCTGCTCTGGTGTGTTTCCCCCATAACCGATATGAGCTTGAGCGTGCGTCTTCTCTTAAGCCTGTACTTTGTGGCAGGGTCGTATCTGGAAGAAAAAAGACTGGTGCGGGAGATTGGTCCATCCTATCTGCTCTACCAAAAACAGGTGCCCATGTTGATCCCCAATTGGTCCAGCCTGTTGCGAACGCGGCGGTAAGGGGGTACCAGCTGACAAGCTGGTTCTTGATAGCAAAGGTAGTCAGTACCCGTTTACGACAACGCCGAATCCCGGTAAGACAAAGCCAGTAGAATAGGGCAAATCTTCATTTGCCCTGCACAACCTCCACAGTTTCCCTGGCAATAGCCAACTCTTCATTGGTAGGCAGGACAAAGACGCGCACGCTACTCTCTGGACTACTGATGGTCATCGGCTCGGCAGCACGCCGTTCATTGGCTCGCTTATCCACGATGATGCCAAAAGGTTCCAACCCGTTCAGGGACAAAAAGCGTACTTCGGGATCGTTTTCACCAATGCCAGCAGTGAACACGATGGCATCCACATATCCCAAAACAGCCATATAGGCGCCAAGGTACTTTTTTATCCGATACGTCTGGACATCGAGCGCCAGCCTGGCTCGTTCATCCCCCTGCGCAATGGCGGCATGAATATCGCGCATATCGTTGCGACCGCACAATCCTTTTAGACCTGACTTTCTATTGAGCAAGTCATCGATGTCTGCCAACTCCAACCCTTTGTTACGGTGCAAAAACATGTGGATAGCCGGGTCAACATCACCGGAGCGCGTCCCCATCACCAGCCCTTCCAGCGGTGTCATCCCCAGAGAGGTATCAACACTTACCCCATTTTGTACCGCAGCCATGGAGCAGCCATTGCCCAGGTGCACAGTAATCATGTTGCACTGCTCCACAGGTTTTCCTAATAGTTTGGCAGCCTCAATGGCCACAAATTTATGTGAAGTGCCGTGAAAACCATATCGCCTCACCCGGTCCTGCTCATACAGTTCATACGGTAGGGCATACATGTAGGCATGTCTGGGCATGGTCTGATGGAAGGCGGTATCAAAAACCGCCACCTGAGGGATACCGGGAAAAAGATCCATGGCGACTCGAATACCATCCAGGTTGGCAGGGTTATGCAAGGGTGCAAGGGGAACATTGGCCAAAACAGCGTCCAGAACCTTCTGATCTATAATGACCGGCTGCTGAAAGTCCTCTCCCCCATGGACCACCCTGTGCCCAACCGCACCAATATCGCTGGCCTCCCTGATAACAGCATGCGTACTCCTGGTTAAGATATCAAGGACTGCCAGCATGCCCTCCTGATGCGTGTGAATGGGCTTTTCCTGCCTCACCACCGCCCCCTGCGAACCAGGATGAAAGGTGGTGGTAACCCGCCCTATTTGCTCACCAATCCGCTCCACCAGACCATTGGCGAGTACGGTTTCCGACGCCATATCCAGAACCTGGAACTTAATGGATGAACTCCCTGAATTGATAACAATGACCTTCATCTCACTCATACTCGGTTTCGCCTGCAGTTATCCAGATATCTCCACAGCATCTATACTGCAGGACGGATTCATGGAAATACAGAATGGCCAGGCTATTTTTTGCCAGGCCCCTGCTCTTTTTCTTTTGTCTCCTGAGCCTGGATGGCTGTCAAGGCTACGGTATCGACAATATCCTGTACAGTACAGCCACGGGACAAGTCATTCACAGGTTTGTTCAGTCCCTGTAATACCGGGCCCATGGCCACGGCGTTGGCAGCCCTCTGAACCGCCTTGTATGTATTATTGCCTGTATTCAAATCCGGGAAGATAAACACAGTGGCCCGTCCGGCGACAACCGAATCCGGTGATTTCACCTTGGCTACTTCCAGATCAAAGGCCGCATCATACTGCAGCGGCCCTTCAATGGGAAAATCAAGGCCGCGCTCCTGCGCCAGTTTGCGAGCGATGTTTGTTGCTGCAACCACCTTTTCCACATCTTGGCCTTTACCCGAGATTCCTGTGGAATAACTGAGCAGGGCTACCTTGGGTTCGATATTAAAAATTTTGGCTGTCTCTGCCGATGAGAGCGCAATTTCTGCCAACTGACCGGCATCCGGATTCGGTACCACTGCACAGTCCCCAAAAGCCAGAACCCGACGACGAAAACACATTATGAAAATAGATGAAACCACGGAAACACCAGGCCTGGTCTTGATAAACTCAAAAGCGGGTCTGATGGTTTGTGCCGTGGTTGTCACAGAGCCGGAAACCATGCCGTCAGCCAACCCTTTGTACACCATCATGGTCCCGAAATAGGTTGGATCCGACATACGGTCCCGGGCAACATCTCGAACAATCCCTTTGTGTTTGCGTATATCAAAATAGGTCTCGACAAAATCTTCATAATAAGGAGAACTCACCGGATCGATTATCTCGGCATTGTCAATACGGATATTGAGCTTTGCGGCTTTGGCAACGATCTCTTCAGGCCGTCCCAGAAGGATCAGATGAGCAATACCGCGGCGTAGAATAATATCTGCCGCATGGAGAATACGCTCGCCGCTTCCCTCGGGCAGGACAATGCGTTGTCTGTTGTTCGCAGCCTTTTCGACCATGGAATATTCAAACATCCTTGGGGTGATTTTGTCTGATTTCTGTGAGACGACCTTTTTGCGCAGTTCCTGGGCATTGACATTCTTATTGAACCAGCCAAGAGCTGTGGCTATGCGTTTTTCGTCCGTGGCTTCTATCCGTCCATAGAGTTCATTGACACTCTGTACCGTATCATAGGTGTGAGATTCCACGAATAAGACAGGAACCGGTACACCTGTCCAGCCTTGGATCAACTTTCGCACACTTGATCGCAGATCAATGCCTCCGGTAATAAGAATACCCGATATATCTGGAAAGGAATCCGATATACGCGAGGCAAGGCTGGCGATGATGATATCAGAACGATCTCCCGGGGTAATAATCAGGCTTCCAGGCTTGAGGTATTCCAGAAAATTTCCGATCTGCATGGCAGCAACCAGGTAATTGTCGACCAGGGTATGCATGTTGGATTCACCATACAGAACTTCTGCCCCAAGCCAGCGTTTCACGTCATCCATGGATGGGTTCCCAAGAGATTTGTGTTCAGGGATAACGTATAACGGTATGGTACGATCAAACTGGTCCAGACACTTGGCCTTGCCTTGAATGGCCCCCATGAAATCTTCCGGCGCCCGATTGATTATGCACGCAGCCAGATCCACCCCTTTCTCCTCCATGGTATCCATGGTGATTGCGGTGTATGAACAGATTTCATCAACGCTTTTATCACGACCAGAGACAACCGGCAGTACAGGTGCACCGAGATTCAGAGCAATATCGGCATTCAGATCAAATTCAAAATTGACATCCTTGCCCCTGAAATCAGTCCCCTCGCAGAGAACGAAGTCATATCTATTTTCCAAATACTTGTATTTTTTAAGAATATTTTCAAAAAGCAACTCTTCTTGGCCGCTGGTAATCAGTTGCCTTGCCTGGCTAAGGGTATAGGCGTGCGTATCCTGATACGGTATTTCCAGTTTAAAATACTTGAGCACCAGGTTAAGGTCATGGTCGTGACGTCCAAAGATATGATCATTAATGATGGGTCGGAAAAAGGCAATTTTTCCGATTTCCTTTAAAACGGTCTGCATCACCCCAAGAACCACGGCAGACTTTCCGCTTCTCTCTTCTACTGCTGTTATGTAGAGATTATTTGACATGCCTCTCCTCGTTCAGTGGTGGTTTTCGATAAAGCACCCACAGTCTCTCTCGCCTCACTGTTAGCGCAGTCGTACCTTTTAGCCCAGTTCCTCCCAAAAAAGACAACAGGAACAAACCAGAACCAGCTCAAGGCAGATGATCGTATCCCGGGCCGCGTCTGGACCCCACTGACTCTGTGATCTGGGTCAGGTGTATTGTACAGAAGCAAATGCCGAAGGTGATACAGACTGTCAGGATCAATGGTGGTACATTGCATCACAGTGGTACCATCGTCAAGCTGGCGCAGTCTTTCTCCTTCTGTCTTGATATACGATCCTTTTTCTTCGGCATCACAGAGGTAAAGCGTTCTGGTGCTCCTTCCTTCTGGCTCCCTTGCTGAAGGGACTGTAACCACCTACACTCAGGTTCTCGATATGCTCGATCTGACAGGATTCGTTCTTTTCAAAGGTGAGCATTTTGGGACATTCAATGGGTATCCTGGTAAGCCGACGCATCCTATTCCATGCGTCTTCACTCCATGGTTGAACCCGTCTTTCTCGTCACCAAAGCTTATGGCAGCGTAAAACGCTGCAGGTTTACCAGCAGCCCTCGGTCGCCAGACATCTGCAACGAAAAATCTTAAAAAAAGACATCGCCCAAAGGTCAACCTTGGCTGATTTGTGACGAAAAACAATCTGTGTGTTGAGTATAACACAGAGTATCTCTGTATTAAAACAGGTTACAACAACAGATAAGAAAGTCAAAAGAAATGCGAGTTCATTTTTATGGCCCCTGTATCCGTGCCCGATTTTTGAACAAACACAGCTTGAATACAATGTGCAGGTTCGCCGGATTCTTGGCAAATACATTGCTCTTACAGCAAAGAGTGGTCCACCTCTATCAGAGGGCCATATCTTCTTCGGTCAAAGGTTCACCTGGCAAATTGTGCTCCGGCTCAAGATGAGCCCCCCAACAAGAACGGCCATACCCTGAGGTATGGCCGGATCCAAAAATATTCGGGTTCTGATCGCTCAAATCAAGCCTTGAAAAAAATCATTCCCTTTATCATCAACCAGAATAAATGCTGGAAAATCAACCACCTCGATTTTCCACACAGCTTCCATGCCCAACTCAGGGTAATCAAGGCATTCTACTTTCTTGATGTTTTCCTCAGCGAGCAGAGCAGCCGGGCCACCAATGGAACCAAGATAGAAACCACCATGTTTCTGACAGGCATCAGTGACCTGCTGCGACCGGTTGCCTTTTGCTATCATGACCATAGCCCCACCCTGGCTCTGCAAAAGCTCCACGTACGAATCCATACGGCCAGCAGTGGTGGGGCCAAAGGACCCGGATGGTTTACCTTCAGGTGTCTTGGCTGGTCCCGCATAATAGACCGGATGCTTTTTCAAATAATCAGGCAGCGGTTTACCGGCATCAAGCAATTCCTTCCATTTGGCATGTGCTATATCGCGCCCTACAATAATAGTTCCCGTAAGAGAAAGCGGAGTAGCCACAGGATATTTGGTCAGCTCAGTCAAGACTGCATCCATGGGCTTATTTAAATCAACGGCCACGACCTTATCAGAGCTGCGATCTCGATATTCTTCAGGAATCAATCGGCCGGGATCAGCATCCATCTGCTCAATCCAAATACCATCTTTATTGATTTTAGCTTTGATATTGCGATCAGCGGAACAGCTGACACCCATGCCAACGGGACAGGAAGCGCCATGGCGCGACATGCGAACGACCCGAATATCATGGGCAAAATTTCTGCCGCCAAACTGTGCGCCCAGCCCAAGGTTGCGGGCCTCCTTAAGCAGTTCTGCCTCAAGTTCCAGATCCCGGAAGGAGCGACCGTACTCGTTCCCGCTTGTCGGCAGGCCATCCAAGTATTTCGCTGAAGCCAGTTTCACTGTTTTCAGGTTGGTCTCAGCACTGGTGCCGCCGATCACAAAGGCGATATGATACGGAGGACAGGCAGCGGTACCCAGGCTTTTCATTTTTTCCACCAGGAATTGCTTCAGAGTTCCCGGGTTCAGCAGCGCCTTGGTCTCCTGATACAGGTACGTTTTATTCGCACTGCCACCGCCTTTGGCCAGAAAAAGAAATTTATATTCATCGCCTGGAGTGGCATAAATGTCAATCTGGGCAGGCAGGTTGGTTTTCGTGTTCACCTCTTCGTACATGCTCAGGGGCGCATTCTGAGAGTAGCGTAGATTTTCCTCTGTATAGGTCTTGAAAACACCAGCGGAAATCTGCTCCGCATCATCGCAGCCGGTCCAGACATTCTGCCCTTTTTTGGCCACAACGCAGGCCGTACCTGTATCTTGACAGACGGGCAGCACGAACTGACAGGAAACCTCTGCGTTGCGCAACATGGCCAAGGCGACCTCTTTGTCATTATCAGACGCCTCGGGATCGTTCAAAATCTCGGCCACGCTTGCATTATGGGCGGGTCGCAACAAAAAAGAGACTTCACGCATTGCCTTGTTTGCCAACACTTTGAGTCCTTCAGGCGCAACTTTCAACACCTGCTCCCCCCCAAAATCCTCCACAGAAACATACTCTTTGGAGCCCTCAAGCAGCCGATACTGGGTTTCGTCTTTACCCAAAGGAAACGGATCCTGATACACAAACGCAGCCATAATTTCACTCCTTCATCTTAAGTTAGGTAGAAATCGACGGTACACGTCGACCTTGGTTCCATTGTGGTGACTTTCCTAATGCTTGACGAAAAACAGCCTGTAGTTTCCACGACCCAAAGAAAATGAATCGCTATTCACACCCAATGGACTGTTTTACCGTGCTCTGCGATGAAAGGCAAGCAAGAGTGAAAAAAACATGCGTCCGCAGAAGATACTCTTTCTGCATACCCGTACCTTCCCTACCCCAGTTTTTTTGTCAACTCAGACGATTCCAGGTTCGGTAGCTTTTGGCAACGCTGTATACCTGGGTATATGGGTTGCCAAAAGACTGCCGAAGATGATAACGGATGGACGGCTCTTTGGTGCATATTTTTTGAAATGTAAAACCGCTCACAGGAATCACATTTATTTGTTTTTAAATGATTTTTTCTTAAATGAGACAAAATAGTCATGGAAAATCCAGGCTAACAGCTAAAGCGGCACCCTGCTGCTGCAAAGAAAAAACGGTCCCCATAGTGATTATGCAGGTGAGAGGAACGGACCATTCCGGTGCAGTGGGCAGCACCGATACGCTGAATGTTAAAGCTGTCCAGAGCAGCCAAGGTCTGTTCAAACTGTTCTGCACCGGCAAACCCCAGGTGGGTCCCCCCAAAAACAGCATATATGGGGTCCCCAGGAAGATGATTCTGCACATGGTTAAGGATGTTGATCAAACCGGCATGGGCACAGCCCAGTACAACCACAAGCCCTTTTTCTCCCCGGATGACCATGGACAGATCGTCACGCAGCTGGTCCTGTTCCAGGGAGCCATTTTCCAGGCGATGTTTCATATGCGGGTCTGGACCCTCAAAAGAGGTTTTCCCAGCCACTTCTCCGGTGAGATAAATGTTGTCAAAAATCTCCGTAAATTCTTGAACCGGCTGAAAACAGGCTCCCAGAGATTCCAGGTACTCACGACGATAGGGAATCCCTATTTCTCTGAGTTCCCCATCCAGTTCCCAGTACCGGGTTATGAACATATCCGGATGTCCATAGACATCAATCCTGCCGGTCTGCTGCAGAACACTGGGAAGTCCTAAGGTATGATCGTAATGGCCGTGGGAGATAACAATGGCATCAAGGTGTTGTAAATCCTTCCCCAGAGTGCGGCTGTTAGGGATCAGCGCCATCCCCTGGCCGGTATCAAAAAGAATTCGTTTGTCCTCGGTTTCGATCAGGACTGCCCAGCCATGTTCTCCTATGAGTCCCATGGGGCCATCTACAGTATTTTCGCATAAAATAGTGTACTCCGTTTGCATAGCATACTCCCCTTGCGCAGGGTCTGTCCCTGCCCTGTTCTTACATGTGTGCATCATGCACCATTCATACAAACTCCGCCATGACCATATCAGCCAAGCGCATGCCCTGCCTACTCAACGCAAGACGCCCACCTTCCAGCCGCAGGAGCCCAAGCCCCTGCAGCCGGTGGATCACCGGCCCATAGTAGGTTAGCACATCCAGGCCGAACCGGTGCGAGAGGTCCCCAATATCGACCCCGGCAGTCATGCGCAGGCCGATCATAACAGTTTCCCGGAAATACGTCTCCCTGCCCAGCTGCTCCAGCTGCGGCCAGCCATCCACACCCCTGATCCTTTCCGCAAGGAATGTATCCAAATCAGGAAGCGTGGTCCATCTGCTGCCGTGATGGGATGAGACCGCACTGGGCCCCAAACCGATATAGCTGCCGTTATGCCAGTAATTGAGATTATGACGGCACTCATATCCCGGCACCGCATAGTTGGATATTTCATACCGCTGCAACCCGTACGGTGCAAGGCTTGCGGGAATCTGTTCCATCATGGCCAGGATGGTCTCTTCATCAGGAAGCAGCACCTGGCCCCGGGCGACCATATCAGCCATGGGGGTTCCCTGTTCCACGGTCAGTTCATATAGGGAAAGGTGCTGCGGACCATACCACAATACCTGTTCCAGACTCTCTCGCCAAGGGGAGACCTCCTGGCCGGGCAGCCCATACATCAAGTCCACGCTGAAATTGTTAAATCCAGCTTCCCGGGCATCACCCAAGGTCTGTCGGGCAGCAGCAGCGCTATGGGTCCTGCCCAGAGCCCTCAGCTCTGCCGGATGCATGGACTGCACACCGATGGATAGCCGGTTAAAGCCACTGCCGCGCAACAGACAAAGTGTCTGCAGGTCAATGGTCGCGGGATTTACCTCTATGGAAACTTCAGGAGCGGAGGTATTGAATTGAAAAGAATCGCGTACCAACCCGAGCAACTCGCAGAGGGCTTCTCCTGGAAGCAGTGACGGGGTGCCCCCGCCAAAAAAGACAGAGGAAAACCTGAGATCCTTCCAAGGCTCAAGCCTGCTCAAACGGATAATCTGTTCCTTGACAGCCCGTTGATACTTTTGCGTATCCCCTGCCCCGCAGGCACGGGAAAAAAAAGAGCAATAGAGACATTTCCGACTGCAGAAGGGAACGTGCAGATAGATGCCTGGCCCGGTCGTATATCCCTTGGTTTTCATGGCCAGAAACCAGGCCATCAGCCCATATGGGCCCGGACCATTTTGCTCTGTTCCTGGATGGAAGCCATAAGGCCATGATCGGCAAAGCTGTAAACCTGCTCTCCTGCGCCGACAATGAGGTGATCAAGCAGGTTGATCTGCATGAAAGAACAGATCAGATAGAGGGAAAGGGTCAGTTGCTTATCCTGGAGCGAGGGCACAAGGGACCCTGAAGGGTGATTATGGGCTATGACCAAAGCACTGGCATTACATTCCAGGGCTTCCTTGATCAATTCCCGAGGATATACGGTGTTGGCATTGATTGTGCCTTCGGCAACGACCTTAATGTCGATCACGGCGTGGGCGTTGTCAAGAAAAATAACCGTTATGACCTCCCGGTCCAGTCCCCGCATGGAATGGATAAGATATTGAGCCACATCACGAGAAGAATGGAGGTACTTCTTCCCCTGAACCCGCTGGCGTAGGTAGCGCCTGGCTACGCCTTGAATAAAATGCAGGGCAAAAATATTCTTCGGACCGAGCCCTTTAATCTGGCCCAAGGCTCCGGACGGAGCATCCAGCACAGCAGGCAGAGAACCGAAGTGCCGCAGTGCCTCACGCGCGGGCTCTTTGCAGTCGCCCCGCGGTGTGCCGAAGGTCAGCAGCAGCTCAATGATTTCCGCATCAGAAAAGGCCTCTATGCCCTGGCCGAGAAATTTTTCCCGCAGCCGCTGCCTGTGCCCCTTCCCTTTGTCCTGCCATTGCCGTTTTTTCACCATACTGAATCTGTAATGGACTATATCTGCAACCTGCTCATGTTCCCATTGTTTTCTTGTTAACCAGAGATACTGTTCTCCCTTCGAACGTACGCATAAAAAACAATGTCTCAGTCTTTTTTTAATTCCTGTTGAAAGAGTTTGTTGGCTATCTGCGGGTTTGCTTTTCCCCTGGTCTTCTGCATCAGCTGCCCCACAAAAAAACCTATCACCTTGGTTTTCCCATCGCGAAACTGCTGGGCCTGGGCCTCATTCTCTGCAATAATACCCCGTACCATCTCAAGCAGCTCGTTCTCATCACTCATCTGAATAAGCCCCTGCTCCTGGACAATATCCTCAGGGTCAGCACCGCTCTCAAGCATTGCCGCAAAAACGGTTTTAGCTATTTTTCCTGAGATGGTGTTCTCCACTATCATGATCATCAGGCGGGCCATTTGTCCCGGACTGACAGGACACGCTCTTATATTCTCCGGCCCATATTCCCGCAGCAGCTCCGTACCGATAAAGTTACTCAGTTTTTTAGCGTCACCGCATTCCTGCACCGCTGCCTCAAAAAAATCTGCCAGTTCACGAGTACTGGTCAGGATGCCGGCATCATAGTCCGACAATTGGTACTCCTGAATAAATCTATCGCGCCTTTTGTCCGGCAATTCGACCAGGTTTTGTTGGACCTGCTTTATCCAGTCCTCGCCAACAAACACGGGCACTAAGTCCGGGTCTGGAAAATAGCGGTAGTCATGAGCCTCCTCCTTTCCACGCATGGCTTCGGTTTTCCCCTTGTCAGGATTCCAGAGAAGAGTCTGCTGGATCACTTCTCCGCCATCCAGCAGAATATCTCTTTGCCTGCGCACCTCATACTCCAGAGCGACTTGAACGTTTCTGAAAGAATTCATATTCTTCAGCTCAGTGCGGGTGCCATAGGCCTCCTGTCCCACCGGACGCAGTGAGATATTAGCATCGCATCGGAAACTGCCCTCCTGCATGTTGCCGTCACAAATATCCAGGTAACGTACAATAGCATGGAGTTTTTTAAGATACGCTGCCGCCTCTTCCGGTGATCTGAGGTCCGGTTCGCTGACAATCTCAAGCAGTGGGGTCCCGGTTCGATTCAAGTCCACATAACTAAAAGGCTCACGTTCATCATGGACCAGCTTCCCGGCATCCTCTTCCATATGAATTCGGGTGATGCCAATGATCTTCCGGCCATTGTCCAGATCAATCTCCAAGGCACCGTGTTCGGCTATGGGCAGCTCAAATTGGGAGATCTGGTACCCCTTGGGCAAATCTGGATAGAAATAATTCTTACGGGCAAAAATATTTTCGTGATTAATGGTTGAACCCGTGGCCAGGGCAAGCTTGATGGCCGAGTCGACCACCTTTTTATTCAACACTGGGAGAGAACCAGGCATACCAAGACAGACTGGGCAGGTATGCGTGTTGGGTGGGGCGCCAAACGCAACAGAGCAGCCGCAAAAAATTTTACTGTTCGTCTTCATTTGGGCATGTACTTCCAGCCCGATCACTGTCTCGAATTCCATAAAAAATTGCCTTAATATACAAAATTACTGTTGCAAGGCTCCCTCGGAGACCCATTGACGTATTCGAATCAATTCGTCATCCCATGCACTGGAGGAACGAAGAGTGATGAACATGCGAAAAAGTTCGTTCACAAGATAAATGAGTTCCTCAAAAAGAGCAATACGCTCTAAAACCTGCCCTTCCACCCCGTCAGTACTCCTGCCCTCTCTCTCTCTCCCAGCGGTCTTAGGCAAGCGAACATTGCGAAACTCAAGGACTCCTGCGGTCAAGGTCACCCCATATTCATTATCACCTCTGGCAATCCGCACTCTGGCCTGGTCGGGTTTTTTCGCCAGCAACAGACCGGCACGAGCCTCTCTGAGCTGTGTCTGCAGGCCCCGGCAAATAACTTTTTCCGAGGTATCGCCCTCACCATATTCCAACAGCATATGTTTTTCAAAAACCACCAGGATATCACCGTCATTGGGCAGCTCAACCGTACCACCACGCTCTTCGGACTTATACCAAAGCCAGGCAAGGAACTCCTGGCCCAAAAATCGTTTTTCCTGAATAAGGTCTACAAGATCCATATAAAACACCAAGACAGCTTAAGCTATGATTAAAAACATCTTTTGTTGAGTATGTGCCTGTATTGAGGGCCTGTAGACAACCTGCTCAGTTTCAGATATCAGCTTCATGCAAAAGACACGACGCACGGGCTTTCCTCCCCTCGTTACGCATGTTTTTTTCTATAACGGCTTAGAGGTTATCCTGATTTGGGCAAACGCGCTTGGCAGGGGCCCAGCTTCTATGCAGCCAATCGTGCTCATCCACAGAAGAATATCCTGAAACCAGAGAGCTGCAAAGAAAAGAAACCGTGGCCTGTTCCGGTTTTTGTCCCACCTGGGAGCGGTCAGGGCACAAGCCACAATCCTAGCCTGGATTTTTCATGAACATTGTGTCTCATTTAAAAAAGACAAAACAGATGTATACGATGTCCGTAAGCAGGCTCAAATTTCGACAAAATGTTCATGAAAAATCCAGGCTAGGAGGAATCAGGCCCAACCTGAAAACCAGGTGGAGACAAGATGTCTCTGCCTGGCTTCTATTTCCTGGGCCTGTATATACCTGGATCATAGCGGCTACGCCGCTGTGCATCGCTCTGCTGACTTTGAGCAGCACCTTGTCCCGGCCCTCCTCTCCTAAGCAAGGTACTTAACCGGACACCGCACACCGATCAGCACCACGATTTCCTGGAAGACCTCATGGTTTTTTAACGATCTCCATTGGACGGCAGTCGCAAACGACAATGATCACATATTCACAGGATTCTTATAAATCTAACGAGAGTAATTCGTCCGTAGAGTGTTTTTCCTGCTCTTCAACAGCCTTGGCAAATATTGCGTTTGCCCTCTTCTGGTAGGCGTCTGCTTCTTCCGATTTACGTTGAGCCATGCAGGTCTTGGCCAATTCCTGGAGAACGGCACCAACACGCGGATGATCAGGTCCCTGTGTTTTCTCTGCAAGGGTGAGGCACTTTTGGTAGCAGGCTTCAGCCTTGTCATGCATTCCCTGCAGCCGATACGACTCAGCAAGGCTGTTCAGACTCATGGCAAGCATAGGGTGGGTTGGGCGCAGCGTTTTTTCACGAATAGCCACCAAACGTTCATACAGAGGAACGCACTCTTTTGTTAACTCCAGTTCCATGCACAAGGCCGCCAGCCTCGACAGGACATTGGTCAACGCAGGATGCTCCGTATCATAATACTTTTCAAGTATGGAGAGTGCTTTGCGGTACAGCGATAGCGCTTTATCATATTTGCCTACTGTTTCCTGGAGTTCACCAATCTGATACCAACTCATCGCCATCTCGGGATGCTCCTGCCCCAAGTGCTGGGTAAAGGTAATCATAGCCGCTTTGTACAACGGCCCAGCCATCTGTGAACGACCGCTAAGCACATAGGTATAGGCGAGATCACGTTTTCCGATGGCTATATCGACAGGGCTGATTGCGGGGTTTTTCTGTTGCCGCTCAACAGAACTCTCCATCCAGGCCATGGCCTTGCCATATTGATAGAGTTGTCTAGCCACAACAGCAGCGGTGGCATAATACTCAGCATTATCCACCTCAATGGCTATGGCATGCTCGTACCGTTCCAGTGCCAAAGGTAAATCAATCCGGCACTCAGCGAGCTTACCACTGTAATAGGCACAGATCCCCTTAAACCTGTCCGTTGAATGGGTAGCCACTTTTACAAGCAGCGCTTCGGCTGCATCCGGATTCCCCTGCTTCAACTCCTGACAGGCATTCTGGATCTCAGACGCTTCTGCCTCTGAACCCATTTCCTGAAGTACCGTCAGTACGTTCTGATATATTTCTTCCTCTTTGGCATGGCTCTCCGCAAGGAGAGCAAGTTTTTCATTCACGACAACCAGCTCATGTTGCAGGTGTCTAGTTACGGTACCGTCGTCCTTCTGAGTTGCCTCTTCCAGTTCTCCACGCAAGCGCTCTTCATAGATATTGAGCCGCTTGCCATATTCCTGCAAAGAAATACAAGACTTACCAACTGGCTCCTCTATAATGAGCTTACCCTCGCCATCTGCTGCAGCCTCGGCAACTACTAAAATGGTCTCATCTTCTTCATTGTCCTCCCCATCCTGAAGACCATCTACAGACTGTCCGTCAAGGATTTGCTCTGCTGGGGATTCGACCACATCTTCTTTCCTTCGTCCGCTCTCGAACGCGTCAGATTCAACCTCACGCTGTTCAAAATCCCTGACAAGCTCATCCAGAAGGGTATCTTCAAGCAGGAACTCCTCCACCGGCTCTTCCATTACGACCGGCTCAGATGTCTCTTCAAATGCGTCCGCCTGCTCCTCTTCCGTCTCTGCTTCCGTTTCCTTCCCTACCTGTTTTTCAGTCTCCTCTGGGAATACATCAGGGGACGTTTTTCTTTGCCTGTCGGCCACCTCCTGCTCTACCGGTTTTTGCTTTTTCCCGGTCAGCTTTTTCAGAACCAGAAGCAGGATTAGGACTCCCACTACTCCCAGAGCAATAAGTATGCTATCATTCATACTCAGTATGGTATTGTTCATACCTCCTCCACCAACCTCTCTATAGATATGGAAACCTACAAAAGAATCGCCGGCCGCAAAGCATCATACTGATTGGACTGACTATCACCTACCATTTGCTGCCCAATTCGCCAGGGAATCTGCAGCACCAATGTTAACCCAAATGTTTCCTTAAATAAATCTTCCAATATGGCAATAGCTTTCTGGCTTGTCGAAAAAAAGAGCAGGCTATTCTCCACAAGATTCCAGCAGAGATCGTACGTAACAGGCACAGGTGGCGATCGACGAACGAGTTCCACCCGAATACGCTCCTTTATCGTTAGCTTAGCAGCCCGACTCAATCTGGGAAGTTCCTTCTCCCGCTTAATACGTTCCTCTTCTTTCAAAGCGAACTTGTTAAGGACAGCCGGAGAAATTTTACGTTCATCAGATCGCATTGTCAGCACAACATAATCAGCCGCCGCGTATGAACCATAAGCAAATTCGCTGTCAAACATGTTCGCCACGGAAACCCAACCAATGGAATATTCATCCATGGTGTCATCAATATCTTTAAAGCTGTTTGCGGCCACACGCTCCGCCACAAAATCCCAGAATTTTTCAGGGAGTTCCCCTTGAACAGAAAAACGTGTAAACGATGCGCTTCCGGTCAATAAACCCATAATATACAAAATATCCTTTCTCTTTTTCTTTCCCTTTCGGGTACCTACTTGCTGGGTATGGACCACCCTGATTTGACGCGCGGTACGTCTCTTCGAACTTGTGTCCTGCTCGGATTTGAAAAGCGTGCCTGGCAGCAGGTTCGCGAAGGCTCGGGTAGTCCCTCTATGCGGCTCATGGTAAGTCCCCAAAGGGGGGGGTGACCTGCAGCCCACCACCTGCGGTATCATACTTTTTTGAGAGTACGTTGAAATCGAGAAAAAATACACCTCCCGCAGCAGAACGGTGAATAAAAACAAGGCGCGGCCCCTGAAACAACACGGGTACGGTCAGACACTATGTTATGTATATCAAACCTATCCCCAACCAACAAGGGAATTAACTGGAATAACCTTTCACGGTACTTCCAAGGTAATACATAAAAAAACAGAGAATACCTGTTTTTTTATGTTGACACCACGCCTAACATTTGTGTATAAACGGGCCTCCAACAATTGGTTGGGTCGTTAACTCAGCCGGTAGAGTATCTGCCTTTTAAGCAGAGAGTCGCGCGTTCGAGCCGCGCACGACCCACCAGAAAAAAAAAATCCTGTCCCCATCGTCTAGTCAGGTCCAGGACACCGGCCTTTCACGCCGGCAACAGGGGTTCGAATCCCCTTGGGGACGCCAAATAAAATCAAGCACTTAGCACTTTTGTTGAGTGCTTGTTTTCGTTTGGTGAGCCCACCAGTTTCAACTTCTTCTCAAACACATCCAGAATACCTGCCTCCACCGCATTATCAGCAAAAGTTAAATCCAACCCAGCTGCTACGTACTTGTTAAAGATCTTCTCTCCGTCATCCTGAGCCCTGCCTCTGGAGGCTGGATCCACAACCACTGGAATCCACGAACCACGAGCCTTAATAGCCTCGGCATGAACCGCCGGTACGTCTCCCCTTTGTAGTACTCGCCGTACAAGTAAACCGTCTCTGTCTCCCGATCATGAGCGCCCCACAACGCGGCTGTCCGCTTCCAGCCAACATCCAAGGCATAGGCCCGCGGCCACCAATCGGGGATCAGATATACCGGCATCCATGACCACGGTGGCCTGTCGGCCTGAAAGAGTATTATGGTGTAGATCGCTGATCATCTCAGCAAAGGTTGCCGACTCATTGACATT
>PDTD01000037.1 GCA_002748755.1 Desulfobulbus propionicus
TGAGCTGGATGAGGCGGCACAGGCGATCAGTGAAGTAACCAACACCATCACCGAAATCAGCGAACAGACCAACCTGCTGGCCCTTAACGCCACAATTGAGGCGGCACGGGCCGGAGAAGCCGGCAAGGGCTTTGCCGTAGTTGCCAATGAAATCAAAGAGCTGGCACGGCAGACTGCGGAGGCGACCGGTAATATCCGTGACAAGATCAACGGGGTACAGCAGACCTCCAATGCCTCCATCGGGGCAATCAATGATATTGTCGGTATTATCAATACGATCAACGAGATTATTACCAAGGTCACCGATGCTATTGATCAGCAGTCAATGACCACCCGGGAAATTGCCGAAAATATCAACCAGGCCTCCCTTGGCTTGAATGAGGTAAACGAAAATGTCAACCAGAGTTCGGTTGTCTCTGCTTCAATCAGCAAAGAGATTGCTGAAGTTAATACTGCATCCAGTGAATTTGTTGCTCATGGTGAGGAGTTAAACTCTCATGCAGAGAGCCTGCGTACACTTGCTGACAGCCTGCAGAAACTGGTCGGAGTGTTCAAAATTTAAACGGAATAGCGGCCATAGCGATTGCCGGCATCAACGCCGGCAATCGTCTCTTTTCTACAGCTATCCCACAGTAAAACCGGCGGCACCCTGGTCAAGCAGAAGATGCAGTCTCTCTCCTACTGCCGGCGCCAGCTGCCGATATACCTCCCGGCTCACCAGCACAGAAAGGGGGACACCAATATCAACTATCAGACAGATATTCTGCCGCTCGGCCATTATCGCCAGAACCTGCCCCTGACCTATCCGGTTGCCCTGTAAATCACTACTGCTCCTGCAGAGAGAGATTCCGGCCGGATCAATAAATATTCTCCCCCGGCCCGCTGCGGAGATCTCTGCCGCCAGCATTGAACCAAAAATCTCTATCGCGGTATTTTCCAGCCGGCAGACCATCCTCTTGTTATCTCCTTGCTGCACTACCGTGCAGCGGAAACAGTTTTGGTACCTTGTCGTGGTGATCCTGCCTCTTTCCAGAATGATATGACTCCCGGTAAGGGAATCTGGCTGCATACGATCATGGCTGGTAAAGATAACAGTCGTTTTCAGCTCGCTGTTTATCCGCTTCAACAGCGCCTCGATACTTCTACTATTAGCCAAATCAACGTTTGCCGTGGGCTCATCACAAAGCAGCACATCGGGACGCAGAGCCAGTGCTCTCGCCAGGGCAAGCCGCTGTTTCTCTCCTCCTGAGAGCTCTGTTGCATCCTTTTTCTGATAGCGGTGAAGATCAACAAGCTCAAGGGTCCGGGCAACGATCCTTTCTCTCTCTTTGCCATCGATCTTTCTTACCTTCAGGCCATAGGCCACATTTGCCGCCACCGAGCGGGAAAACATTATCGGCTGCTGATCGACCAGCACCACCTTTTCCCGGAATTTGCGTATATTACTGCGGTCAACCAGCTGCCCCTGAAAACGGATCGTACCCTGCACAGGGGGGACAAGAAAAGCAAGAATCTCCAGCAGGGTTGTCTTGCCGGCGCCATTGGCGCCAAGCAGGGCATGAATAGCCCCCGACTCAATATCAAGCCGGTCAATATCCAGCACCGTCTCTTCACCATAACGCTGGATAATACTGTTCAGGCTATAGAGTATCATCTGCCGCTGCTCCCCTGAAAACAGCTGAAAAGGATATTCATCAGCAGGCTGATCCCCAGCAATACCAGCCCCAGAGCAATAGCAAGGATAAAGGCGCCTTTATCATATTCAAGGGCCATCGCCGTTGTCATCGTTCTGGTAAAGCCCTTGATATTGCCGCCAAGCATCATCGAAATACCGATCTCGGAGATCACCCGGCCAAAGGCGGTAATCAGTACGGCAATAAGGGCAAACCGGCTTTCACGAAATACCAGCAGTGCCGCCTGCAATTCACTTGCCCCCAGAGTTCTTGCCGTCTTCTGATAGCGTTTATCAATACGCCCGAGGGCGGCAATGGTAAGTGCGGTAATAAGCGGCACAATAAGAATAATCTGGCCGATAATAATCGCTTTTGT
>PDTD01000009.1 GCA_002748755.1 Desulfobulbus propionicus
GGCATGGGATACCTCCTTATGCTAAGGTGAGTTGATGAGAAAATTCATCATGCCTCATGCCTGTGAGAAAAAATAGAAGTACTTTATGAGGCGCTTACGAACAAAGCCTTCACAGCAACGAGACAGGAGGTACAGCAAAACCATCTGATAACATATTCCGCGTTGGCGCCAGGGCAGGCTTGATGACTCTTGGAATATAGGTACATGCCTTTGTTCTTCTTTTCCAGACTATCACTAAACAACTCCTTACATCCCCCTTCCTGCTCTGGTGACAAGCGGTTTAGTACAAGCCAAAAGACGAAAAAGTACGAACCAAACTGACTCGAATTGTTCATAAGCATGCTGTCGTCTTCAAAGCATACATAAAGACAGTTCCATGAAATTGCAGTAAACAGGATCAATTGACGACAAAATGATCGCCAAAGGTCAGTTCAGGGCGTACGCACTTCAACAGTTTTTTGGCTACACAGAGACACAGGTAGAGTGCGCTACTATAAACGCCTCTATATGACGCCGACAGAGCTGATGAAAAAGTCAGGCTAACCAGCATGGCTGAATCAGGTAGGTCAGCCTCAACAACGCAACAGAAAAGCTCTCACTCTGTCAGCGGCAGATCGCACACTGTCAGGAGGGCTATATATAAAACCGACGAGATAGGATTTCGCCGGAGCAGGTTCCTTTATGGCGTAGACCAGCAGTACAGGTTACGCCATATCCCACACCCCCCCTTCCCCATCTGCTCCGGCAATTTCCTGTACAATCTCGACCCAAATACCACATTATTTCCTGAGCAGGCGTGTCCATCCCCAAAAGGACATACAACCTATCTTGGCCCCCCCACTTTCCCAAGATAGTCACTCAAAACACCCCCCTCCAAAGCCTGCTCAGGAGATAGGGGTTCCGCGAAGGCTGAACTACAACCCTTGCTGGAGAAAGGAGCACCGGAAGTGACAAAAAAAATCACGTGCAGGCTTTTACCCCTGCACGTGATTCCCCCCTGGTACATTGGAACAAAAAAGACTCGCAATGTACCCTCTCCGTATCCTCTACGGTCCTTGCGGATAGAATGTACCCTCTACTGCCTCATGCAATACTCACTCACGAAAAACAGTACCATATGAAGAGTGTTGCAATTCCTGGATGTACCTACTCGCAGTGTTCTCGATTTGGGCAGACGCTCTTTCTCGCCAGCATTGCTCACGCTCGTACAAAGATGCGGCTGCGGTGATTTGCTCCCTTTACTCTGTCTTCTCCTTTGTACTCTTTATCATATATTGATTGGCTGCTTCCTGCAGAGTCTTTATAGCCAAAAAGGCACAGTGCACCTCCTCTTTGGGAAACTGTCCCAAGTGATCTAAAAGGTCATCACCGGTCAGGTCAAAAACCTGCTCCACAGTTTTACCGATAGCCATTTCGGCAGCAAACGAGCCGCAAATCCTGCTTGAGGCGCATCCATCTGTAACATAGGAGGCGTCAACTATTCTATCCTGCTCAAACTTAAGGAAGAGCTGCATGGTGTCCCCACAATCACCGGTTATCCGACCGCTGACGTCAGCAGATTTCATGGTCCCGTTAAACTTGGGATTTCGCCAACGTTCAAACCCAACTGCGCCATATGCATCCCGAGCATCCTGGAACACCTTTTCCTGGATGGAGTCCACCATAGCGTTAAACTGCGCATCATTCATTACTGAACACCTTTCTCCATAACCAGTGCCCATCCAGCCATGCTCTTTTACCCCCTTTCTGCTTTGGGCTCAAAAAACTCACCCCCCCGGCAGCACGCCAAGCCCTGGACAGCCACCTTGCGTCTGGGGTACAGTGCTTGCAAGCTCTGAAGGTGAAAAAGGCCTCATTTCTGTATGGACACTAAGTCGCTTTATCAAAACCAGAAACTTTACGAAGTCGATGTCTGGTACACAACTCATATTCCGGTGGCGCACTTCGCTTGTCCGATTTCGATGATACAGCCATGCGCGCAAATCCGATATATCGCTGCCAAATACCCACCAACTCTTCTTTTTTCTTCTGCCTGTTACCAATGTGCGTCTGCATTCGCAGCATCTGTGTACTGCACATTGCCAGTTTGCATCATCTCAACAGCCTGACGGACAGTTCCTGTCACATCACTGACGACCTTGATACCCGCCGCCTGCAAAGTTTGAAAGGCCTTGGGCCCGCAATACCCGGTACACACCACCTGGGCGCCCTGGTCAGCGATCATGGTGGCAGCCTGAATACCTGCCCCTTTCAAAGCATTAAGATTAGCGCTGTTATCCAGGGCCTCGCTTTCCATGGTATCCGTATCGACCAAGATAATATAGCTTGCCCGGCCAAACCGTGGATCCACATCACTGTCCAGTGCGTTTCCCTTTGCTGTAATCGCCACTTTCATTCCATTATCCTCTTGTTCACTGTATCCACCCGCAGGTAAGCAAACCGCCAACCCTATGACGGTTAAGGGGGAGCTTCAGTTTCAAAGTAGAAGCAACTCTGAAAAAAAGAATCAAATATACATACCGCGGGTGGGTACAATTTTTTTCAGTGCGCAGCTCCTCCGCCACACACGTCGTTATCGGTGATCAACGGTAGATTACCGGCAATAAAATCCTCTACCACCGGTCGGATATCCGCTCGCACCGAATCATGATACACTTGGATCCCCACAGACCGAAAGCCCATAAGCGGACGCATACCAATACCACCGACTACCAGGGCATTGACATTATTCTCCGCGAGCAGGTTTACTGGAACCATACAGCCACCCTGTACATGCTCTTTATTCTGGATGATTGATACCTCACTGATCTCACCATCTTCCAGATCAATACAGGTAAAGACGTCACAGTGCCCAAAATGTCCCGCACGTTTACCATCCAATCCTCCCTCACCCAACGATGGGATCGCTACTCTCAATGTCGCCATACTGTTACCTTTTTCCTGAATTAACGAATTGTTGTTTGCAGATCCAGCACACCCATGCTGTTCATGGCCGGGGATCCGATTATTTCTTCCCAGATATTCCTGATGGTTCTGGAAAGAGGTGAGGCCGGCTGATGCTCCAGTATATTCTGGCCGGCTACCATAGCCTTTATAAACCCCGGATCAAAGGGGATGCGCCCGACAACCGGCATGTTGTGCTCCTGGCCCAGTCCAGCAATTTTTTCACTCATCAAGAGATTCAAGTCATATTTGTTGATACACAACATGCCCGGCAGCTTAAAATGCGAAGCCAGTTCAGCCACCCGCAGCATATCATGGACACCTGATACCGTGGGCTCGACAACGATAAGCAAAGCTGTAGCCCCACTCAGGGCGGCAATAACCGGACAGCCTATACCTGGAGGACCGTCTGTCAGAATCAGATCACAGTCCTCTCGTTCTGCCAGGCTGCGGGCTTCTTTGCGTATTTGACTGACTAATTTTCCGGAATTCTCTTCCGCTATGCCCAGGTGCGCATGGACCATTGGACCGTATTTCCCTTTGGACAGATACCATTCCCCGCATTTTTGCGGTTCAAAACTCACAGCCTGTTCCAGACACATATCAACGCACACACCGCATCCCTCACAGAGAATGGACTTGACAGTGAAGGTTTCATCAATGGCCGCAAACCGACACACTTCCCTGCAGGTACCACATTGTGTACAGAGCCCTGCGTCGATCTCGGCCTGACCGCCCCCCATAAAATCATGCGCTTCAAGAACATTCGGCTGCATGAGCAGGTGCATATCAGCGGCATCAACATCTGCATCGCAAAGCACCGCGTTTTCTGCAAGAGAAGCAAAAGCAGCGGTCAAACTCGTTTTACCTGTTCCACCCTTTCCGCTGACAATAACAAGTTCACGGATCATTGTACGCCCCCAACGGTCTGGACAATTGCTTCAATAGTTGCATATAGAGTTCGAAATCTATCCCCCCATTCCGGAAACTCCTCCACCATTGTTTTACCATGGGAATACGCCTCGGCAATGGATCGGTCAAAGGGAATCTCCATTAAAACCGGCAGTCCTTCTTTTTCAGCATACGCCCGAACATCGGGAGTCCCCATATCACTTCGGTTAATGACAAGGCCGCTGGGAATCCCCAATATTTTTACGGCTTCCACTGCCAGCTTCAAATCATGCAGACCAAAGGGGGTTGGCTCCGTGACCATAAGCACGAAATCCACGCCATAGGTAGCCGCTATAACGGGACATGATGTCCCAGGAGGCGCGTCTATGATCACAGGTCTGTCGGCGGGAGCATTTTCCCGAACCTGTTTAATTAACGGAGGGGCCATGGCCTCGCCGACACGCATCCTGCCAAGCGAAAAGTTGATATGATCCCGTTTGCCTGATTCGATATCACCAAGTACTCGGCCCACTTCCATAATTGCTCCTTCAGGACAGACCAGGAGACAGCCGCCGCAGCTATGACAGAGTTCAGGGAACACCATAACACTGCTGCCCACCACCGTTATCGCGCTGAATCTGCAGATGTCTGAACATTTGCGGCATAGGGAACATTTTCCCCTGTCCACCTGAGGAACCGGTGTGTCCACCTGCACAGTTCCCATCATTTCTGGATGGAGAAAAAGATGCGCATTGGGCTCTTCTACATCACAATCCAGGACAGTAACTTTGCTATCAACGGCCAAGGCCATATTAGTGGCAACCGTGGTTTTACCGGTCCCGCCCTTGCCGCTGGCCACACTGATAATCATTTGTTCTTACTCCCTAATCAAAAAAGACTCGCGACCTTGGCCAGTTTATCAAGTATTGCCTGGCCATGCTCCCTGTCCATGACAGAAGGGAGCTGCATGAGTACTCCGAGTCCCTCTGTCACCTCATGGAACTCCTTGCCTGGCAGGTCGCTGACCAGCACCGTATTGACAAGCGGGTTGATTTTGACCAGTTGTTTCAGAAAAACGACTCCTTCCATATCTGGCAGGGTTTGGGCACAGACCAAGACCTGTACTTTCTCCTCTTGCATCTTTTTCAGGGCCTCTTCAGCAGATCCTGCTTCCAGAAGTTGGACGTTGTCTTGTTCCTGAAACAGTTCCAGTAACGATTGAAACTGTTCTCTCTTTTGATACACAAGCAGTATTGTCATACTCTTTATCCATTTGCCACTTTTGCCTGGTGTGCTCCCAGCCATTTTGTACTTAGACCAACATCATTTCCTTATCCTGCTACCTGCACAACGAAATACCCTGGGTAATCGCTGCAACCCCCTGGCTCCAAACATCGGCAACCAAGGCGAACAGGGAGATAGGTACGACCCAAGGGTTGGCGTTTTTCCCGTTCACCTGTTCCGACACCTTCCCTTTCGCTGCCTGATAATATCACCCGGCGGCTGCACCTGCCCCCCTCCATGCCGCATCCGGCCACGGCAGCAAACTGCCCTGGAACAGCCGGGCATTTTCAGCGGTGTCCATTCCTGGCAGCCTGCAACCAGATTGTTCAAAACGACATCAATATTCCCGGTAATAAAAGGAATAACCTCAAGTCCGGCGGCTTCCAAACCATCTGCAAGCTCCCGTGAAACAGCTCCGCAAATCAGGGCAGCGACCTTTTGATCCTGCAAAACACGGATGCACTGAAAGACAGGTTCCGGCGTAAAGGGCTGGTAATAGGTATTGGAAATCTTAGCATCGGTAATCTCAGCAATCAAAAGGGTCCGAGCCGTATCAAACACGGGGGACACCCTGTCTTCCCAAACAGTAACAGCGACTATCAACTCTGGAGACGGCGCAGTATTCATACAGATTTCTAAAGCAAAGAAAATGCCAGTTTACCTCTTCCCAGGGTAAAAACACTGAAGAATCCAGAGAAAAAAAGAGACAAGAAAGCTAAGACAGGAAGATACACTCCATTCGGACAATAGGTGGAGCAACAGGCCATAGGGGATGGCATGCGCTGACCGGCGGACCTACAGTCGCACCAAGACCACAAAACGCGACCCTATGCGCCCGTACAGGGTCGCTTGGTCGCAAAAACGCTACCCCACTCTGACATGACGACCGTCAAGAGAGGGAAGCACCAAGCCCAGCCGTTTCACTTTTCGAAAAAAAGTACTTTTATGCATCCCTAAGTCTTTTGCTGCCGCAGTCCGGTTATAGTTATTTCGCCGCAAGGCCGCATGGATCTGCTCAACCTCCGTATGCTCTACAACCTGCTGCAGTTGTGTGTATTCCTGCCTTTGTGCTGGTTGAAAGACTCCCTGGCTATGCAGATACTGGGGAAGATGAGCGGGAGTAATGGAACCGGAAGAACAAAGAATAAAGGCATGTTCTATAATATTTTCCAGCTCCCTAATATTACCAGGGAAATTGTGGTGCATAAGCAGTTCCAGCGCCTGGTCGTTCAAGTGCGATACAGCTTTACCCCGTAATCGATTCATCTTGACAATGAAGTGTTCGGCAAGCAAAGGCACATCTTCCATTCGCTCCCGCAAAGGGGGCAGATGCAAACGGACCACATTCACCCGATAAAACAGGTCACGGCGAAAAGCACCTTCCTCGACAAGGTGCTCCAGGACTCTGTTGGTGGCAGCAATGATACGGACATTTGTTTTCTCGCTGTGAACCCCTCCCAGGGGTTGAAATGCTCGTTCCTCAAGCACCCGCAGTAATTTAACCTGAAACGCCGAAGATGTCTCCCCCAGCTCGTCCAGCATAATGGTCCCACCCTCTGCAGCTTTGAAATAACCTGGTTTGTCTTGCACCGCATGGGTAAAGGCCCCCTTTTTGTACCCAAATAACTCGGATTCAAGCAGGGAATCAGGCAGCGCTCCACAGTTAATGGCCACAAAAGGCTTCTCACTGCGCTGAGAGAGGCCGTGCAACGCACGGGCCATCATCTCTTTGCCTGTTCCGGTTTCGCCTTCGACCAGAACAGTACTGTCACTAGCCGCGATCTGCGGGAGCACCTGAAACATACGCTTCATCAAAGGGCTTTGGGAAACCATATCACCCAACTTAAAATTGGCCGTCAACTCCTTGCGCAGCTCCTCGACGACACTGTTGTCCCGAAAGGTCTCCACACCCCCAAGGACAGCACCTTTCTCGTCACGTAACAAAGCCGTGGAGACAACTATGGGAATACGTTGCCGGTCACTGTTGATTATGTAAGCAGAGGTATTGACAAAGGCTTTGCCCTCCTGCATCGTTCGCTTGAGGGCGCAGTCCCCTTCACACATATTGGAGCGGAACACCTCCCAACAGTATCTGCCCACCGCCTCTTCCCTGGGGATACCCGTTATTTCCTCAGCAGCCCTGTTAAACGACATAATCCGCCACGCATGATTGACGGTAAAGACCCCGTCAGAGATACTTTCTAGTATTATTTCAGTAACATGACCATATTCTTTTTCTTGCTCTGACATCAGTGCATATCTTCCGTATGAGTATCAGTGCATTGCGTGCAAGGCATCCAAAATACACTATGAAACAAAGGGATTATCCTTCTCAGTAGGAGAGAGGCCGCACAAAAAAAGTGGCGGTAATTACCTGTTTTGTGTATATGCCATGGTATATATTACCGAATACACAATGTGCAGGCAACAGGTCCAATACGCCAAAGGCTCTTTGATCCCTGCCCTCAATGGTAACACCAAGCCTCACAGGTCCACCACCAAAACAGTGGTATATTCCATGAGAGGGTCCTGGCTGCAACCCTCAGCCAATACATACAACAGTAGACACGATTCGCCATCTTTACGAGTTATTGTTTGCCCATTTCCAGTTATTTTCTTTGAACCGAGGAGGATAGATGATGTCAACCCAAAAACTTGTGGTCATAGGCGGCTCGGCTGCCGGTGCCAAGGCAGCTGCCAAGGCACGCAGGCTGAATGAGTTCGCTGAAATCACCATTATTCAAAAAGACCCAGATCTCTCCATGTCGTCCTGTGGGTATCCGTATTACATCGGTGGCACATTCGATAGCCGGGACATGCTGCTCTGCACACCCACAGGGGTGGTACGCGATCCCGTTTTTTTTCTCAACGCCAAGGGCATCAGGGCACTGGTCAATACAGAAGTCCTGTCCATTGACCGTACCAAGAAAACCCTTGCGTGTTCTCATACCATTGAAGGGACAAAACAGAACATCTCCTACGACAAACTTATTATCGCCACAGGTGCTATCGCCAATATACCGCCCATTCCCGGCCGGGAGCTCAACGGCATAACAACCTTGCTTTCCATGAAAGATACCGATTACCTGCGGTCTGTTCGTGATCAGGGCAAGGTGAAACATGCCGTCATCATCGGTGGAGGACTTATCGGCATCGAAGCCTGTGAGGCCCTCCAGAAATCGGGCATACAGGTTACCTTGGTGGAAATGCTGGACCAAGTCCTTCCTTTTCTGGACTGGCAACCTGCCAAACTAGTAGCCAATCATATGCAGGAAAAAGGGGTTCGTGTTTGTACAAAGACAGGTGTCAAGGCCTTTAACGGTCAAGACGGCAAACTCACAGGTGTCACCTTGGATAACGGCTCTGTTCTTCCCTGCGAGCTGGCGGTGATGGCCATTGGCGTGCGCCCAAACAGCAAAATTGCCAAGGATGCGGGCCTGAAGATTGGTGCATTCGGCGGCATAACCGTTGACGCCCACATGCAGACCTCGGATGCGGATATCTATGCCGCCGGCGACTGCGTGGAAATTGAAAACCTAAACGTGGGCGGCAGGACCTTTTCACCCATGGGTGATCTGGCCAACTTGGAAGGACGTGTGGCTGGTGAAAATGCCATGCTCGGTAATTGCACCACCTTTCCGGGTACCTATCAGACCGGTATCTGTAAAGTTTTTGATTTCAGTGCCGGCACAACCGGTCTGAACGAAAAGACGGCGCAAAAGGCTGGGATCACGGACTACACAACGGTACTCAACTCCAGCCCGGACAAACCCGGCTTCATGGGCGCTCAGCTTGTTATCTCAAAGCTGCTCATCGCAACGCAGGACCAAAGGGTGCTCGGTTACCAGTGCGTCGGTCCGGGAGATGTCAGCAGACAAGTCGCCATGGCGGCCATGGCCATCCAGGGGAAACTGACCCTCGAAACCCTGATCAATTCGGACCTGCCCTATGCTCCGCCCTTCTCTCTTGCCATTGATCACTTCATAGCCTCGGCCCATATCATGCAGAATAAACTGAAAGGGCGAATGGTGGGCATTTCGGCCCGGGAGGTATGGGAAAAAGTCCAAAAGAAAGAGGAGCCATTTATCCTGGATAGCCGCAGCCCCGAGGAGTACAAAGAGATGCATCTGGGAATCGGAGAAACTTTGATCCCCATTGGAGCGCTACGCAAGCGTCTGCATGAGCTGCCCCTTGATAAAAATCAGGAAATCATCTGCTTCTGCAAGGTTTCCCTCCGCGGCTATGAAGCGGCCACCATCCTTACTGCCCATGGATACACCAACGTTAAAGTCCTGGAGGGCGGGATTGTGGCCTGGCCATATCCACGCAAGAAATAGACATGCAAACCCTGCTACCGTGACTGTCTGGCAAATAGTATTGCGACAGAGAAAAAACAACGCAGATTATCACAACGTACGGAAAAAAGACCACCTTGATTTTGCCTGCTGCGGGCCTGTAACTGCTTTCAGATGTCCCAGATATGGACTAACGCTATGGGCAGCTATCCTCCCTCTATGCGGCCAATGGTGGCCGCATAACCCGGATTTCTCATGAACATTTTGCAGACATGAAAGAATACAATATAAAAACTCTTAGTTAGAAAAGAAATGATTTGTAGCCAATTTCTCCAAAATGGATACCAAAAATTTGCCCGGGTGGCACCATCTTCGGCACTCTTTTACCAACACATATACCCAAGTAGATGAGGGACCAGAAACTACCGAACTTGGCATCGCCTCAGCGAATGAGAAATCTGGGTTAGTATAGATTGTATGCACGGTCTGTAGCTTCTGCCCATTGTTCATCTCCTGGCAGCGGCTGCACTAGGTCTTGACTTTGTCATGGTCTCCCGGCAAACACTGATCAACGACAGAAAGGCTGTTTTTTGGTAGCCTGGGCATTGCCCAGGGCCTGGCTGCCATGGTCGTCAACTCCTCAAGGCTGCTGGCCGCCATTCAGTTCCTTACTGGCGGGTATCTCTTCTCACTAAGGTACAGGGGACTGAGGGCGCAACAGAAACCCACTGCCCCGAAACAGCAACTCCAGATGGCCCAATACTCCCTGCCAAAAGCCGTGGGATAAGGCTTCCTGTGCAACGCCCTCAACCCTAAAGCCCCTTTCTCTTTTGTTGCCCTGTTCACCCTTGTCCTGACCCCAGACATTCCTCCGCAGCACCTGTTCCTCTATGGATCGTGGATTATACTGCTGTAATTCGCCTGGATCACCTTTGTTACGACAGTACTCTCCAGCCCTCCTGTCAGCATACGCTTCAACCAATACGGACACTATATTGATCGTCTCTTTGGCTGCGCAATGATTGCTCTGGGAACAAAGGTCATCACGACCAAAACGAATGGGCCCGAATTGCTTATGCAATATATCGTATAAACGAGAAAATATTCAATATAAAACAATAAGTTATAAAATCTATTTGCAGCTCATTTCGCCAAAAAATGCACCAAGAGTCAACACAGACCATACCATCTTCGGCGGTGTTTTGACCGCAAAGAGAGGTTGCTATAATTCGCTACCAAAATCTTTGAACCGGGCGCCGCCTAAGCTGATGAGAAATCCGGGCTATTCACCATATAAAAATAACTTTCTCGAAGGGCCTATATACAATAACTGCCTGCAGGTCAGGAATCACAGGTGTACCAGACCTGGGCAGACACACCGCCTTCCAGGATCAATTGTACCCATACCGAGATGGAGTCCTGTGGCAGCTGTAAGATTTTGTTACATCCACTCCGCGGTGCTCTTGAAAAGAGACAGCGGACATGAACCTTCAGATTGATCTGATATATTTTTCTGGTCCTTTCAAACAGGGTGCACTGCCGCTTTCTTCACACAAAAGCATGCGCAATCCTCCAATGTGTTTACTTTTTTTTGAGCTTCTTAATGGCCAGAGCAATACTCACACCCATACGCTCTACGGCCTTTGCCATGAGTCCGATCTCATCAGCACGCTCCGTTCCCTCAATTTCAACATTTAGCTCACCGAGGCTGATTTTATCAGCAGATTGCGTCAGCTTCACAAGGGGTTTGAGTAACAGTTGATTCAAGGTTAAATACAGGACAAGCGAGGTAACAAGGGTACCAACCAAGGCGACGGCGAGGGCAATAGTCTTCAACGTATCAGTCTCAGCCATAACTTTTTGGGGATCAATGGCAACGCCTATCATTAAGGATGTCTCTCTCTTTTTTAGCTGAAGCTGTGTAAACTTAAGCAGTACATCCTTCTCCTCAGCTGTTGTTTGGATGAACTCTTTACTTATTTTGGGCGTACTTATCCCAAAAAAGGTATGGATTTTCTTACCGTTAAGCCTGGTGTCGGGATGGCTGATAATCGTACCGTCCTCATCAAGCAAGAAGGCGTATCCTTTCTGGTTGAAATCGACCTCGTTAATAACATCGGCAATGGTCTGCAACTCGATATCACCGCCAAAAGCACCCAGGAAGACACCCTGGTCTTCAATTTTTGCCACAGCTGAAATCAAAAGTCGGCCTGTTGCGGAGTCATTATATGGCGGGGTAAAAACAGCCCGTTCGGAGAAACTTGCCTGGGTATACCAAGCCCGCTTACGCCCATCCCAGTTTGCCCCGGGGTTCCAGCTCGGTGTATTGGAAATGGGCTTTCCATCTTCTTCCAGAGCCCCAAAAATGAGAACGAACTGATCTTTGAGAAGGGGGATATCCATGACATTTTGCAACTGCTCCAGGCTGTAGTCCTTAGAGATGGCGTACGCCATCATGTCAATGATGACCAACTTCTCGTCAAGCCATTCGGCAGCATATTTCGCAACGCCTTTAGAGGTTTCGGTAACGTTGTTGAGCCAAGTTGAATACAGCGTTTCACGTACCACCTTGTATTGAATCGAAGTTAAGGTAAAAAAAATTGCAAGAATAATAGCTAAGGCTAACAGTGGAATTTTTGTTGTAATTTTCATCGCAGCCCTCCATAAAGTAGCATATGTTTTAATGAAAAATATAAAATTTTCTTATCAGTAATGTACGTTTTACCCTGTATCAGGATGATAGATTGCAAAAACGTCTAAGCCAAATTTTGCATCAGCTCCGGTGGAGCCAGGTTCGGTAGTTTTTGGTACCTTATTATACTGGGACTGGAGTTTAGAGTTTCCTATCCCTTTCCCCGTTGCTTGTCAGTAGGAACAGAACGTAAAAAAAAGTTTAAAAAGTGCAATTATATTGTTGACCTAATACATAAACAGTGGCAGCCATGCTTTCTCAGGAGAAAAGAAAAATATAAACAAGCTGTCGTCTCTTTTCTCCTGAGAAAACGCGGCTTTCAGAAAGGAAAACCTTGACCTTTTGGAGGCCGATATGGAAAACAAAGGATGCTCTACCATCCTTAGAGTCCTATTTAATAGTATCACATATATCACCTGGGCTCTACCACTTCGTTCAGTGCCAACTTTTGTTGAGTTGCTGATAGGGGCCATGATCACGCAGTCAGGATTCCTTACCCAAGCCCTCGCAATACACCCCTTACGCACCAGGGCCAGTTATTGTAAGTGGCTGCGGGGTGGTAAGTGGTCGTGGGTTGCACCTAGACTGAAACTCGCCCTGACCGAGATGTATGTTCAAGGAGTCTCAATCCGCAAAGTGACCAAGATCACGGAGGAATTATGTGGGCTAGAAGTGTTGTCAGCTGAAGTCAGCAGAGCCAGTAAACTTCTTGATGAGCAATTGTCGACATGGCGTGAGCGACCTCTTAACGCATTTCCGTATGTTTACCTCGACGCCGGTTATGAAAAAGTGAGGTGATGTTGTCCAGTCATGTGCCGTCCTGATTGCAGTCGGAGTTGATACCAATGGATATCGCCAGGTTCTTGGTACCTCGGTAAAACTATCGGAAAATGAAGTACATTGGGGTGACTTTCTGGCAGAGCTCAAAGATCGAGGCCTTTATGGAGTCCATCTTTTTATCTCAGATGCCCATAAAGGCCTTAAAGCCCCTAGAGCGGCCATCTTCCCGACCGTTTTGTGGCAAGGTGGTCATTTTCATGTACACCAAAACGCTGGGGAATATGTACCTCGTCAGGAAATAAGAAAAGAAGTGGCAGAGAGGATTCGAGCCATATTCACAGCACCAAATGATACTGATGCAAAAAGGTTATGGGAACGCTTCTTGGAAGACTATCGAAAGCAATCCCCGGTTCTTGTTGACTGGGCGGAACCAGCAATACCGGAAGGCCTTGCGCTATTTACTACGCCAGCGCACCATCGGAAGAAAGTCCGAACCGTACATGTTCTGGAAGCGGTTGAATAAGGATATAAAGAGACGTACCAGAGTAGCGACGATCTTTCCCAATGAAGAATCTATCCGGGGAAAAATAATTGTCCTCAGACCGGAATTATAATTGTCGCTGATCACCCGTACATTTGCAGTACCCGGACTTCCCAGGCGGCTTCCTTTCAAGGCATTGTCACCAATACCCTGTTGCCTACTGCTACACCCTTCGCCTCCATCTGGCTGGGTCTAAGACTTGCCAACAGACTGTTTATACTTTACACTTGACTCACATGTTAAGAACATGTGCCGTGCCCGGCACACACAAGTCGTTACAAGGGACGGCGGGAGCCTCACGGCTTTTTCAATGCCCTTGCCCACACCAACCAAACGAGTAACTTGTAGTTCATTGCTGTAAAATCCCGCCGCCCCAGAACTCAGCGTTAACCTTAACCAAAGGAAAGCCTTATGATGTCCAGACCTTCATCCATTCATCTGACTCTATTTTTCGGTATCCTGCTCTCTATGGCGATTTTGTTCATAGCCTCTCCGGCCTTTTGCGAAGAACCGCTTTACAAGCAGGGTAAAGACATCTTTATTGAGACCGGAGTGACGCAGCCGGATCGCGTTCCCACTTGGTTCGCTCCGATGGTTGCTCAGCCATACTCTCCGGTGTTCGAAATTTTGGCCACTCGCGGGACTCAAGGTCGTTATTATCCCTACACTTACGCCGTGACTATGAAGGATATCGTTAAGTTCCACGGCCATGACTGCGAAGGTCTTTCCCATTGCGCAGCCTGCTGCAAATTGGCTTTCAAGGTGTTGTTCCCTGACGGAATTATTGACCGAAGCGTGCTTGGAGGGGTTACCGGCAAATCACCCTGCTGGTCGGACTGCACAGCCTTTCTTACCGGTGGACGCATGCAGTATGGCAACCTTTCCTTTTTCAAGGAGAAAAAGTACGGTCACGCTCTCATCATCTATCGGCAGGACACCAAGCAGGCCGTCATGTCTACCTGGAAAAAAGGTATCAACAATATCCCCGGCGAACCTCCAGTCCTGCCCGGAGTAATCGAATGGCAGCCCAAGGTGAACAGCAAAGAAGTACTTGCTTTGAAAAAGGTCGTCAAGGACGCCGGTGGCAAGCCAACTCCCTATCAGGTGGATCTGATGCGTTATCTGCAATTTACCCATATCAACGATATCTTCAGCCGTCCGCTAGAAGACAGTTATCAGGTCAAGGTCATCGAAAACTTCAATCTTGCAGATTGGGCCGATCCAAGCAAGGCTATCGCCAACCCTCACAAACGAGGCGACATCCGTTTGCGTGACTATCCCTACCGTAAAAAGCCTATCAACGGCCCACAGGATGCGAAGTAGGTTGATGACAGAGGTTCGCCTGCGCTGACTCCTCCTCCGCTGACACTCGCCGCCGGATTTTGCCACAGAAGTCCTTTGACGCTGTTCAAAGGACTTCTTCCATACCAAGGGTGTTGAAAAGTAACAAACAGCATGATCTAGCTCTTTTATTGCGAATTTCAGTGATTCCGGCCAGGCATTCGGAGCGTAGCGACTCCCTCATTTCCTTCTTAGGGTTTGCTGAACAACGTATTTAACCACGCACCACCGGGGATGCAGAATGGCTGCCAACTCAGTGTGGTGGAAAAATCTCGTTTTACCATTCCTTGTCTTGCTCTGTGAAAAAAGAATGGTGGCAAGGATCCACCGTTGCTTCAAGCAATCGAAGTTGACGGAACAACCGACAATCGACCTGTTCGATTTTAAACACCATCCGTCACGCAGCAAGCAGAAGGCAACCATTCTCCTTTTCGCCTTTATTGTACCCAAACTGGGCGTCCAGGATAAAGAGACAGTGAGTTTCCTTTATCCGATGAGCAATTCGGTGCACGGTCTTGCTACCTACCGCATATTCTTCTTTGTTACCATGTGGTGAAAAACGGCAACTCGTCATCCTGTCCCCCCCTGGTTATTCCTCGGCTGCTTTATGTATCGTCAGTTGGGGAAAGGGGATCTCCCAGCCATAGTGGTTGCTGCATTCGACACACCATCTTTGGATACTTCGCTCCAGGCGTGTATAGATGGCAGCAAGCTCACCATCAAAATCTGCCGCTATCAGCAGATCAAGAGAGGAAACGTTAGCCTGGAGGAATTCTACATTCAGGTTGAAACATGTCTTACCGTACCCTTCTGCATCAATTTTTCCTTGTATAAATTCTTTCATACGTGCGGGGACTTCTGTGGTAATTTCTTTTTGCAGGTCGTAGCTAAGGCCAAAAATAACGCGTACCCTAAAATTGCGGGAAAGGTTGGCAGGACAGGCCTCAAGGAAGGTACTGGTCGGGTATGTTACACGTCGACCGCCCCGCTCAATGGTTTCAACCTGTTCATGGGACAGGCTGACCACTCGTGCCCTTGAGGCTGAGCCAACAACTACCCAGTCACCTTTTTTACACGGGAACCATGGTTCGTCTTGCGAATATGGCCTGGAAACAAGGCCGATAAGTTCTTCAATGGGAAGGCGAAGCTCAACCTGGAGGGAGGGATTGACGAGTTTGCAAAAAACGTTGATAGAGACCACTTGCCATGGGACACCGTGCAGTATAAGTCGTTCGTTCTCGCGCACGGATCCAAGGTTGAGCATGATACGACCCTGTTGCCAAAACTTTGGCAGAACCTGACGGATTGTCCAAGAAAAACCTAGGAAGAAAATAATTGCCATGCTCAGGAGAAGCCAGTCTTCAGCGAGATAGAGGGTAAAGAAACAACCTAATATGGCAAAGAATACCGATGCACACTTGAAAATTATATATAACAGGCGGATGTTAAAAGAACGCTGCTCTTTTTTTGGTGTAAGTTTTGCCGCAAGCGCCACAATCATCCGATACAGGATGCGAAAAAGTGTGAGAATTGCAAAGAACACTATAAGAGAGAGAACGAGGTACAGGCCGCGGTTTTTAAAAAAAGTGCGCAGGGATTGCCCCGATGTTTCCACAAACGAAACTTCTTGTTTCTGCAGCTGGTAAAGCTCTCGTTTGTTGAGATCCAGTTTGTTGGCAATCCTTTTGTTTGCATTTTCCCATTGGGGCAACAGGGCTTGGATTTCTTTTTTAACTTGACTGCTGCTACTCGTTTCCAAGACTGCATTGAGGTTGATCAAAGCTTTTTGAGCAGTCTTTTGCAGCTTTTCCAATTCGGCTATTTTATCTTTGAGTTCCGTTTTTTTTCGTACCTTGACAGTAACATGCTTAAGCTCCTTGATGGCTGGCTCCAGGAGGCTCGCCAGTTCATCTTTCCAGCTAAATGCCACTGGTACTTTCTCCTTAAACAGGCCTGGTTCTATACCGGTTGCCATACGCTCAAAATCATTGGTGCTCTCAGAGAGTTGTTTGTCAAGTTGGGCAATTTCCTTTTCCAGTTCTGATTTTTCTGTTTCAGATTTGCTATTTTTCAGTTTGTTTTGAGACTGTTTCATCTCTTCATGTAAACTTTTTTTCAATTCAAGAAGAGACTGGAGCATTTCAGGAACATCCTGGACGAGTTGTATCTCATGCCTGCTATCTTTACCTTTTTTTACCTCTTGTCCTGGTTCTGAGGCCAAGCTGTCACAAGTAGAAAGGCAGAAAAAAATGAGTAAGAGTATAGTGAGTTGTTTGGTTTGCATTTTGAAGTCTTTTGTGAATTGTACCTTCTTATAAGGAGAATTAGGATATGTACCGCAGGTTACTTTGAGAAGATTTTAAGGGGGTATTTCTATCTTTACACCTCGCTTGCCAGCACTGACAGAGATGGTCTCAAGAATTTCTGCGCTCTGGCATAAAAGGATGGGTATTTTTTTCTTAAACCAATGGGGCTTATTCCCCCAAGCAGGTATCCGGTTGCCTTTTGTACCGTCTTCTTTTTAGCCATATGCCCTTTTG
The DNA here is from genome assembly GCA_002748755.1 of Desulfobulbus propionicus. Taxonomy (GTDB): domain Bacteria; phylum Desulfobacterota; class Desulfobulbia; order Desulfobulbales; family Desulfobulbaceae; genus Desulfogranum; species Desulfogranum propionicus_B. Next base: position 17,308 of record PDTD01000009.1, read on the forward strand.
GCCTTTGCTGCTCGAGCAAGCCGTTTCATATTCAGGTGTTCCTGGACGGCCAGAATTGCCCCAACCAGGGCACTGTTATCAAGGACAGCTACCAGGGTTTTGAACACCCTGTCCGGGGGAACATGAAAATTCTCAACAGCTTCTCGTCCGTACGAAGGGTGTTTGGGGCCGTGCGTGTATTGGTGCAGGCGATGGGGAATTTTTTCTTTTTCTAACAGGATAATAGCCAGCGTCATTTGTGGGTACTATGTGAGAATGTTTGTAACTCGGGCAACAATTTCGCTGGCCTCAGGACTCTTGATCACTATGGCGTTCGCCCCTTTGACCAGTGCCTTGTTTTTGACATCTTCATCTTCGTTGGCGGTAAACAGAATCAACTTCACCTGGTCCCCATGTTCCATGGTCCGTATTGCTGCTATAACCGAAGCCCCGTCTATGTCAGGGAGGTGATAGTCGATGATTACGGCATCTGGCCGAAGGTTTTGGACCAACGTAATACCTTGCTGACCTGTTTGGGCAAAATGGACATCTAATCCTGCTTTTTGAAACAGGCGAGTGTACAATCTACAGATAACCGGGTTGTCGTCAATGAATACTACTTTGATCTTGGGAGCAGGACTTCCCAGTACACTGAAAGCCCTATGAGCAGGTGGTGGAAAACAGAGGACCTCAGCGCCATTGACTATAATGTCATCACGGGCTGGCATGAGTTTGTCGTGTCCGTTGTATCGAATACCAAGGATTGTGGTACCGAGGAACTCTTCTGCTTCTGTAACAGTTTTCCCGTAACAGGGCGTGGCCAAATCGTCTATGATCCATTGAGGATTCTGATCAGGCGGTGTGCCTGGATTTTTTTGAGCCCCAGGTATGGCAAGGATTCGTTTAGCTACTGTTTTACCAGCTGAGACGTACGGTGAGACAATAGAGTCTGCGCCTGCTCGTAATATTCTTTTTTCCGAGGCACTCTTTTCGCATCGTGCGATAATGTGTAAGGTCGGATTGAGTTCTCTGGCAGTGAGAACGGTGAATAAATTTTCAGGATCTGACCCCAGCATGGCCAGCAGTGCCGATGCTTCTTTTATACCTGCTTTTAAAAGAATAGCTTCTCTGGTAGCATCTCCTTCGAGAAAGAGATAGTTCAGCTCTTTAAGGACCTCAATCCGGTGTTGATCCGCCTCTATGATTACAAATGATGAACCGGATTGTTCCAGTTGACTGGCAGTAATCGAACCAACTCTGCCGCTGCCGCAGATAATGGTGTGTTTTTTTAAGGTTGAAATTCTTTTTTCCATATTCTTTTTCCAGCGGTTAGGGTCTGAGGCACGTTCAAAAACGAATTCTGTCAACAGGCTGACTGCATAGGCAAGGCAGCTTACTCCAGACAGAATAAAGAGGATAGTAAAAATTCTGCCCTTTTCCGAGAGAGGATGGATTTCACCAAAACCAACAGTGGATGCAGTAATTACAGTCATGTAGAGAGCGTCTGTCAGCGAGTACCCTTCTAGGGTGCTGTATCCTAGGGTGCCGACAAGCAGGAAGAATATTGCCAGCCAAAGAGCTCGCCATAGTTTATTTTTTCTGAGCATAAAGGATGGATGGTGCAATTTATAATAGAAGAGAATTTATAATAGAAGATTATTGTAAGAGTCTAGCACAATATGACGAGTGTTCGGTCATGCTTATTTGAAAGGAAATATCTTTTTTATGATCGAGCTGCAGGTATCAATGCATTTGGGTACTGGATTAACCAACCTTGGCAAGGAGTTTCAGAGAAAAAAGCACCAGTATGATCAGAAGGGTGATCCAGATTGGGGTCAGGACGGCATTGTGGCTGGTTCCAAGAAAGGTCGTAAACTTCAGGTTTTGCTTGAGCCACTTGACAAACAGCTCCGACTCCCAGCGATTTGTAAAAATATCATCCCTGGTTATTGCCAGGATTTCTCACGAACATTTTATTTCATTTGTAAAAAATTGATAACAACAAATGGTATGGTTTGCAAACTTTACGTCTTAATATCATCACAATTGAGTCCTGCCTCTTGGCCCTGATAATAAGATTCTGTGATATGATGTATGTCATCGGTGTTAAAGCCAAGCACGACCTCTTTTTCCTTGTCAAACCTCCGGTCTAGAACAATCTTATTATCAAGGTGAACCGAAAAAATAGTTCCCTGGCATTGCACTGTTGCAATCCAGGTAAACCCTTCACGAATCACACCAGAAATATTCCCTCGCAGCTTGATTTCATTGGCACCCCTATCATCAAATTGTTCAATAGGGGAAATAGTTATATTTTCTGGTCGTAGTGCAATGTACCCCCTGCTGTGGTGAATGTTTGCAGGTTTAGGGATTGTTATACCACAAAAATGACAGGTATCATCTTCGTAGGTTGCCTCAATAATATTTTTCATTCCAACAAAATCTGCAATAAATGCGGTATCTGGTCGATGAAATATATCAAGAACTTTCCCAGACTGTTGGATACAACCATTTTTTATAACTGCAGCAGTATCGGATAAGGTTAACGCATCAACAAAGTCATGGGTTACCATAAAGAAGGTGGCATCGCTGGTTGTATGGAGCTGTTTAAGATTCCTCCGTAGCTCTTCTCTAAATTGGGGATCAAGGGAGGAGAGTGGCTCATCAAGCAAGACAATGGAGGGTTGACATGCCAATGCTCGAGCTAAAGCCACCCTCTGTTTTTCGCCGCCGCTCAATCTGAGAGGTTTACGCTTTTTGAGATGCATTATCGAAAGCATTTCCATCAATTCAAAGGCCAGTTCCTGCCCCTCTTGCTTACCAAGCTTGGTATATCGTTGACCGTATATAACGTTTTCTAATACTGTTAGGTGCGGGAAAAGACAATGATCTTGGTAAACAAGGCCAATAGAACGCTGTTCAGGAGGTGTGTCGGTTATATCAAGGCCATTGACTAGTATTTTCCCTTTGTTAGGTTGCAATAACCCAGAAAGGGATTCCAGTAACAGCGTTTTCCCTGAACCGGTAGGTCCCATTAAGGTAAAAAAAGAACCTTTCTCTATTGTGAGAGAAACAGGGCCCAAGATAAAAGAGGGGAGTGTTATCGTTAGGTTTTCTATGACAATCATTCTGGATCGGTTTTGGACCGAGAAACAACACGAAGAAAAAGGAAAAAAAGGAGAGAAACAAGAATAAGAAGAACCGCTACAGGTTGAGAATATTTCAGTCCATAGGCGGTGAATCTCTCGTACATGAGGACAGGCGCCACCATGGGATGATAGGCAACTATAAGGATAGCACCAAATTCGCTCAGAGCCCGAGCCATGCACATAATCATTCCCACCAACAGGTACCTCCAGGATAACGGTAGAACTACTCTGAAAAAAGTTGCCCCCTTTCCTGCTCCCAAAGATCTACTTACTTTTTCCAATCGTTCAGGTATGCCCTCAATACCCGCTTTGACAGTATTAACAAAAAACGGTATCCCAACAAAAAGCATAACAGCAACAATACCTGTTTTGGTGCCCATTATTACAATATTACATTGCAATAATAATTCTCCAAAAGGATGATGTCGTCCAGCTATGGTCAATAAGGCAATCCCCACTACAGGATGGGGTATCATTATGGGAAGGTCGATGATGGTTTCCACCAGTTTTTTGCCAAAAAAGCTGTTTCTGGCGAGGATATAGGCCAGTGGTGTACCAAAAAGCAGGGCTATACAGGCAGAAATACCAGAGGCAGACAAGGAGAGCCAAATGGAACGGAGGACCTCTTTATCTTTCAGTGTCTCCAAAAAAATACTTTTTTCTGGTGAAAAAAAAGTTTGCGTAAGCGGCCCGAAAATAAACAGCAAGAGAAGAGCCGAAGAGAACACCATCCAGCTGGTAAAGAAAAAAGTCGGGAAACGTCGTAATCCCGTCAACGTTTCCCGATACGGGTTTCTGTGGGTGGGCAGCATGGCTACTCTTTGACAGTTACCTCTGCCTGCAACGAGGACGGCAGTTTATTATGCATCTCTTGAGTAGGAACACGGACAGGAATCATTGGAGGCTGGCCCATGGATTGGAGAACTTGTAATCCTCCGTCCTGAGCAAACAAATACGCCAGAAACAACTCGGCAGCTTCCTTATTGGGTGCCTGGTCCAACATGGTGATACCATAGGTAATAGATTTCCCCACACGCTCAATAGTGGTTCCAGGCTTCTTGCCGGAAACAAGTACTTTCGCCTGCTTGTAGAACGGGGTCATTTTGTAATTACCCAGGTTAATGTGATCATCAAGAACAATGTATTTCAGGTTGTGCTGAACGGCGACGGAAAGATATTCCCACGCATAATCCATGTTGCCGGACTGCAATAGAGAAATCAACTCCACAGATTTGGGCCGCACATTCTTTTTGGGACGATTCGCCAAAAGATTGTCATATAATCCTGAGGAATTATAGAACTTTTCAGCCAACTGCAACACCATTAGTGAACGATAGCCGCAAGGATCCAGGTTGGGATCAGAATGTCCCCAGACAACCCCTTTGCGTTGTAAAATCGTATACCAGTTGTCAGCGTTGATTTCATCGGCAAATTTTGAATTATCGGTGTAACATAGGACAAGTTGATTGGAAGCAAATCGTACATTCCATGAGGCAAAATTAGGGATCAAATTTTTATCAATAACCACATAATCAGCAGACGCCATAAGATCCGCTGGTTTTCCAACCTCAGAAATAAGACGCGCCATCTTCGTAGAACCGCCTGCTTCCCTCTGGATATCGATTTTGGGATACTTTTTCTCAAACACTTTTTCCATTTGAGCAAAAGGTACCGAGAGTGATCCGGCATGAAAAATAACTAATTTTCCTGAAGGTTCAGCAGCCGAGAAAGAAACGTTGCCTACAATGGCTAGGAATACAGCAAACTGCAACACTCGTAGTGTCCTTAACATAACAATCACCTTGCATAGTTGAAAGTAACAAAAAAATCTGGCGTAGCAAGCCCCTACCTTTACCCTGAACATAAATTACAGTTTGTCCATCTGAAAGCACTTGGCTCAAGCTACGCCAACTGCACCTTTATACCAAATTATACCATTAGATGGCAACATATATACAAAAAAAGACCAATACCAACCATTACGAACCGTAATTGACAGCAGGGGTGCATCTTGTCCCAGTTTTTTAACTCGAATTCCTCATGGACATTTTGTCTCATTTGAGAAAAAAATAAAAAACAGTAATAGATATTGTTTGTAAGCAGATTTCGTAATGACAATCCAAAATTGGCCCCCTGTGCCACCTCAAATTTGCCCACCATGAGCTTGTGTAAAAAGGTGGTTTTCCTCCCTGTGATCATGGAGGGAGCGCTTGAGCAACCAGGGTGCTCATAGGGTGGGAAACTACCTCCAGGCTTATCTCATCTCGTGAATTCTTTGTTCACTAAAGAGTGTTGAAAAGAATACAGTTTATTTAATTAAAAACAGTTGGTTAAATTGAAAAAAGCCTCTAAGATGGGACAAAGGGTCATTGATACCATTGGTTCCCAAAAAGAGGCTTTCTCACAAAGAAAGATATCAAACGAATCATCAAAAAATAATTATAATCCAAGCATCCCATGGGAAGCGTTTAGCGAGGAAACGAAAAAAAAATTGCCAAGGAGATAACCGATGCTGTTCTTGCAGATTCGAAGGGGTTTGATCAGGAATGGGGTATACCTCTTGAAAAACTGATAGGAATCGAGGAACAAGTTCCTGATACCCGCATTATGCCTCTGGATGAGATGGCTGATCTTGTGGAAAATTTTTACTCACGAGCCGGGCTTATCAACTTGAACAAAGCCCAAGGCCCATGGCAGGAGGTTGAAAAGGAAGAACTGCTGTTTATTGACAATTGGCTCGACAACCGAATTATCAATGCATTGTTGGCGAACAGTGGATATTCACCTCAGATGGGTATTCTTTTTCCCGGCCAACTTTTTCGGGCAGAATTGCTGAAAGCGATTACATATCCCAAGATCAGTTATCGCACATACGGCACCAAGGAATACATGGGGCAAGAGTGTAAAGAAAAAGGTCGCTTCCTCTGCCTGCCACTCAATAAAGTCATTTTCGTTGTGGGTTGCAATTCTCCCAATTGATCAATGTCCTTGTTTTTATATATGACATTATTTCTATGGTAGCGGATTGCCGTTCTATTCAATCGAAGTAGACGGAAAAAAAGGCCGGGGTTACAATGAGATCGATTGCAATTGCGGTGTCCGCCCTCACAAACGGGACAAGTCAAATAAGGCAAGGCAGCATAACATATCGACAATACCATATAAAAAAACCCGAAACCTGAAGGCTTTCCCGAATAGGTGCGACCGAAACCAGCAAGAATCTTGATTCAGCACAAAATGAAAACAACAATCAGGTCAAAACAATTCTGGGAAGCTTGCAACTCAAAAAATAAACGACCATAGTCGTGATAAAGAGCTCGATCATGCTGCTTGTTTCTTACTTTCCAACACCCTTATATTATGCCGCTCTTTAGAGCTATCTGTCCTCGTATCTACTACGCACACCAAGCAGTAGGTTTTGTCCAGCCCCCTCTGTCATAACTCACAACAACATGAAAAAAATCAACACAATGAATCGTCAAGAAATAAAGGCTATCCTCTGGGATATCATGCTCATATCCATCGGTACACTTATCTTTACGATTGGAGCCAAAGCAATTCTTGCTCACCATCAATTTATTACCGGTGGTATGTACGGTGCTTCCCTCCTGATATCCAGACAAATTGGCCTTATGAATCCTGGATATTGGTATCTGGTACTCAATGCGCCCCTACTCATAGTTGGCTACAAATATTTCAGTCGGCGTTTTTTCCTCTACAACACCTATGCTAGTATACTCACCACTCTCCTGCTTGAGGTTATCAACCTTAACTTTGGTATTGAAGAACAACTCTATGCAGCAATTGCAAGCGGAGTTATTTGTGGTATTGGTTCAGGAATTATTTTTCGTTCAAGAGGTTCCAGTGGCGGGCTCGACATCGTTGCCTTGTTCTTGAACCGCAAATGGAATATCGGCATTGGTAAATTCTTTCTGGCCTTCAATACCCTACTCTTTCTCTTCCTTGCTACGCAATACAAGCCAGATGTGGTCATCTCTTCAGTCATCCTTACCTTCACAAGTTCCATGATGATCGATCAGGTAATCACTCTTTTCAATCAACGAAAAATTGTCTACATCCTCAGCGAAAAGTACGAAGAAATTGTGGAAAAAATAACCATGGATATGAAAAACGGCGCAACCCTTATCAATATTCAAGGAGCGTACTCTGGCAGAAAAAAACAGATGATAATGACCATAACCAACAACCTCCAAATGAAAAAACTCGAAGACACTGTCTTCACCATCGACGAGCATGCTCTCTTTATTGCCGAAAACAGCTTCAACGTATTAGGGTCGAACTTCGGCAAACGAAAGATGTATTAAGCAATGACATGTTCAGAAAAACAAAGATACACCTTAATGTCCCGACGTTTAACGTAAACACGTTCTATTTCTTCATCGGGCAAATCGATCCTGGTCGACATTACAGCCAGCCATTTACGTTTTGCATGGTACCAAGTAAAAACGATTTTGACTTTTTGCCCTTGTTGAGTTTCCGTTACTACACTGGCCAGTATTTTTGCTTTACCTGGCCTTTTCTTCAACTGAGCAAACAACCTGCCAAGAGTCAGAAGTTTTCCCTGATAACGATAAGACACTTTGGGCATATTCTTAGCCATGCAGATAACAGGCAGGTGCTGACCAAGTACCGAAAAAAGAGAAGCAAAACCAACTATCCATCAGAATATAGTCAGCACGTATCCCTTATGCCGGTACTCGTTTGACCATTCCATATGGGTGACAAAACGTTTTTGTCTGTTCTTTCTTAGATAAGACAAAATGATTATAAGAAATCCGGGCTCATCTCTCACCCTGACGGCATACGGCCTTCGATGGTCAAGTAATTCAAGGTTGTATGGACAGTGAACAGGGGAAACAACAAGGCCAGGAAAAAAATATTCACAATGGGAATCATGCTCACAAGAGCCGGCAACAAACCAAGTCTGAAGGCGGCGCCACGGTTCTCGCCGATCCAGGCAATTTTTCTTCCCAAGCTCCATCGATACCTTGAGCAGGGGAAATCTATAAACAGCAGGGTAGAATAAAAAATATAGATCAAAAAAACAGATAGCTGGCCAAAAACGGGTATAAAATTGACCACCAGGGCCACAACCGCCACCACAATACCAACCAGAGCAATTTTGCATCCTTCCCACATGTCCACACAAAAACCTGACAGCGTCAAGGCAGCCTCTCCGTCGGGTACTGTTCCGGTATACTGGTTCCCTGCCAAAAAACTCAAAAAAGTATACCCCGGACTTGTCAGGCTGTAGGCCAGCAAAAACGCAAGATAAAACAATATCACACGGCTGATGAACAGGTAGAGCCAGTCCAGCACATACCAACCCCAGACTAGAGGATATTCCCAGAGATGGTCCACTGCAGGCGGTTGGGAAAAAAAATTGCCAGTCAGCATATCAACCAGGTCAAGGGTAAGATACAGACCAAGCCATGTGAACAGGACTGTAGAGCCAATCAACAGCAGGCTGACTAAAACAAGCTTGGGGTGACGAACAAGAAAAACCAGTGCCGCTCCCAGACTCACCCAGGGCTTGAGTGAGGAAACAGGTACAGATGATACCATAACAGACATAAAATGCTTTGGATTCTGGTACGAATCTTATGAACAATAAACAACGAAACAATTTGGGGCCATACGGGTTATGGCTGTCCGCAACTCAATACGGGACAACTTCCGTTCCGCTTACACCTGCAGTAGAATGCTCCCTGCTTGCAACCCGCCAAGATGGGTGCGCTGCTGGCAGGGAGGCGACCCCAAAAACAAACTACTGGAACAAAGGTACAACCAGATCACACTGCCGCACGGGCAGCTTGAACTTCATCATCCCTGATACGCACAACGGACCAGGTCCGACATGGTGTATGCGATGCCATTTTCACGCAGCAGATCCAGGACAACATGGATGTGGTCTTTCTTGCCCAGTGCGACGGTGACACCTTCTTCTCCCATTTCCACAGCAAGTCCATTTTCCTCTAAGGATGCAAAGGTGTTGCCCAGGTTGTCCACCACAAGGCCGAGGACGGAAAAATCATTCATGTAAAATGCCGGAAAATTCTCTTCCACAATCCCCTGATACCCTTCTTCCACTATTTTCAACTGTCCCATTGCATCCTCCCGTTGCCCACAAGAACATTTGTCCAGGTTGTTTTTTACCTCTGTGATCCCGAACACACGGTATCGTTTTAGCCCGGATTGCGCCTCAGCCCAGGCGCAATCAAAGATCGCCCACCCGAAGCTGGATAAGCTACAAGCCGCTAGAGGCCGTTTTCTTCCCTTGTACTCCGTGATCCAACAAAAAACGGCACACCCCGTGGACCGCTTCCAGACGTTCTCTGAGGTCTTGCAAAGTAATGGCCCTCATTTAGGGGAGTTTCTTTTGTTTTCTTATATGGTCTCGCTGCAAACGATTTCTATTGATGAGCGCATCGGGATTGATAGAGACGATCAAAATTCCAAGCAATGTCATGAAACCGCCTACGACCAATTTCCAGCCAATTTGGTCACCAAACATGTATACCCCAAAGACTGAAGCGAGTATCGGCGCCAGGAGAAGTAGCGGAGTCACACTGGATACAGGATAACGGCCAAGAAGATAGTATAAAATACCGTGTCCAAAAATAGATGCCGCCACAGCAGAGTAAAACGGGGTCCAGAAATCAATCAAACGCACTGTTTGCAACATTTGCATGTGCCCAGTTTCAAAACAAAGCGATAACAGCAGCAATGAAGGCATGCTGACAACGGCAATCCAAGCCTGCAACCGCAGCACCCCCAGGTTGGGACATTGCCGCATAAGGATCGTGGACACAGCCATGGCCATAGCAGCGCCCACTACCCACAAGACAGCATCCAGGTGGGTAAAAACGACAGGGTCAAAACCAATCACCAATACCCCTGAAAGAGCCACGGCAATGGCCAAAAGACGGATACATGAGACACGTTCTTTAAGAAATACAGCAGCCAGAAGAGCTGAAAAGGGCACGTACAGCTGCGTTGTAATCGCAATGGAAGCGATATTGCCGCCCGCATCCAGTCCGATAAAAATCATGCCAAAATGGACGACACCCAGCAAAAAGGCAACCCGAAGCAACGGTTTCATGGAACCCGATGCTGGCTTCAGCCAAGGCAGTGTAATCAGCAGGAGAAACAGGAAACGAACCGAAGTGAAAAGAAGTGGGTTGAACTTTTCCGCCCCGATCTTGCCGGCAATGAAGTTAAAGCCCCAAGCGAAATTCGCAACCAGGACCAGCATCAGATCCGGTAAACTCATAGTGTACTCTTTTTTCCAGTATACTACCCTATTTCACAGATTATCGCTATCCCCCATTTCTCACGCCCGTACTCCATGCCAGGTACTGCGGGCATAAGAGGGCACATCAACACATGCTTGGAAAAAGCAAATATTTTTCCTGTACGCCGTAGTACTCCCGCTGGCAAGGGCTCTTGCTGACCACCAAAGAACCGACCGCAGGCATGATGGCCGAGTGACGCCCCCACAACAACCTGAAAAATTCCCTGCAAACATCCAAACATCAGCTAGAAAAAATGGAACAACTCCGAGCTTTTCTCCTCTGTTCAAATAGTTATGTAGCTCTAAAATTATACCTTGCGCCTAACAAAGAGACTCGGTACATTACCTTGATACGAAAAGTCCACTTTTTCTACAGTATTATAATGAAACCAACTGAAATTATTGCATCTTTATATACCGTTATTGCCTCTCAACTGCCAGTTTTTATATGGGGACCTCCAGGAGTTGGCAAAAGCCGCATAGTAGAACAGGTTGCTCGCAGCAAAGGGTTAGACCTCATAGATATCCGCGCCTTACTCCTGGATCCAGTAGATCTCAGGGGGCTGCCCAGAATCACCAGCGATGGGCTCTCGCAATGGTGTACACCGGAGTTTCTGCCCAGACAAGGCAAGGGGCTGCTCTTTCTGGATGAACTGAACGCCGCGCCTCCCCTTGTCCAGGCTGCCTGCTATCAGTTGGTGCTGGATAGAAAGCTGGGCGAATACACCCTGCCCGATGGCTGGAGCATCATTGCAGCTGGTAACCGGGAAACCGACAGGGCCGTTACCCATCGAATGCCCTCTGCCCTGGCAAACCGATTTATTCATTTCGATTTTACCGTTGATGTCGAGGAGTGGATATCATGGGCAGTGGAAAACGACATTGCCCAGGAGATCATAGCCTTTATCCGGTTCCGTCCAGCTCTGCTGCATGACTTTGATCCAGAACGAAACAGCAAGGCATTTCCCACGCCACGATCATGGGAATTTGCCTCTTCACTCCTGGCTGCCAGTCCGCAGCCCAACCTGCTCAAGGAAATTCTCTCAGGAACCGTTGGTTATGCTGCGGCCTCCGAATTCATCGGCTTTCTCAAACTGTACCACGCTCTACCGGCAGTGGACGATATTTTAGAAGATCCTGCCAAGATCGATATTTCCATGGATCCGGCTGTCCTTTATGCGGTTTGCGAGATGGTCGGGCGGGCCGCCACTATGGAACGGAAAGAAAAAGTGTTCATCTTTGCCGGCAGGCTGCCAACGGAATTTTCCATTCTCCTGGTACGGGAGGCCGTCCGCCACTGCAGTGAAATAGCCGCAACCGACCAGTTCGCTGGCTGGGCGCAACACCATGCCGATGTTCTGGTCTAAGCTGTTCCCATGATGCCATGAACGATCAGGCGGCTTTCAACAAAATGACCAAAGCCAGGACATCACTGGTTCTCAAACATCCTTTTTTCGCCTCCCTGGCTTTGCACCTGAATCTGCGCGAGGACATCACCTGCAGAGATGCCTGGACGGACGGACGGGTCATCGGTTACAACCCCCACTATATCAACATACTCTCAGATGCCAAACTCGAGGGCTTAACCGCTCACCTTGTCCTGCACCCAGCTTTCGGACACCATAAACGCAGAGGCAACAGGGATGTTGGCACCTGGAACAAAGCCTGCGACTATGTGGTTAACGCCATCCTGGCAGATGCAGGTTTTACCCTGCCTGAAGGCTCCCTCTTTAAAAGCGAATATGAAGGAAAAAGTGCTGAGGACATCTATGCCCATTTGACCAGGGGCAACAGTGAAGAAGAGCCCCAAGAAACACCGGCAGCCGAAGAAAACGCAGATGGTGCCACAGAGAACGAGGCCGAAGGCGCTCAGGGAACAGAACCCGAAACGAGCCTGGAAAAACAGGGTGATGATCAGGGGTCTTCTCAAGGGGAGTCCAGTCCGGCCGGTGCGGTTCGCGATGATCCCCACGGCGGCTCGGAAGAGGCGCAAAGCATAACGGAAACAGACTGGGAAGAGGCCTTGGTCCAGGCGGCACATACGGCCAGAGAGCTGGGCCGCTTGTCCCTGGGGCTGGAAAGACTGATCCAAGACACCCTGGCTCCCAGACTCTGCTGGCAGCAACTCCTGGCAAGATTTATTGAGCGATCGAACAGGTCCGACTATACCTGGGTTACACCGAATAGACGCTATCTGCACCAGGATATCTATCTCCCGGCAATGCAGAACAGTACACTCAGCCATATGGTGGTTGCCCTGGATACTTCGGGAAGTATTCAAAGTGCTGAGCTGGATCAATTTGCCGCCGAGCTAAACGCCATCACGGAACTGCACCCGACTACCATGCACCTGATCTCCTGCGATATGGAAATACAGGAGCACCGTATTCTCCAAAACAGTGACCTGCCCATGAGGATAAGGCCAAAAGGAGGAGGCGGCACAGACTATCGGCCGGTCTTCGGGCTGGTCGAAAAAGAGGGCTTGCGACCGGCTTGTCTCATTTACCTGACCGATTTGGTCTGCCGGGGTTTCCCCGCTCAGGAGCCACCCTATCCGGTCCTCTGGGTACAAATAGGCAATGAAGGCACTGTACCACCTTTTGGTGAGGTCATTCACCTTGACAGGCAATAAGCCGGATTCTTCATCAGCCCAGGCGATCCCAGGTTCGGTAGTTTTGGTACCTTGTTATACTTGGGTGGATGTGTCGGCCAAATCCCACCCAAGATGGTGTTGCCCCTTTGGGTACACATTGAGGAAAAATTGGCTACAAACCACTTCTTCTCTAACTGGTTGTTTTATATATTATTTAATTTTAAAAATGGTCATGAGGAAGTCGGGCTAACCACCAGCCCGGACTGTTCAGAATGCTTATATCTGGCTTACAACCACATAAAAAAGAAATGGATGTGATGACAGGGAGAAGTTTGCTTTCTCAACCGTTCAAGAGAGCAAGGAGTTTCCAACCCTACGAATAATGCACAAAAAGGATACACCGTATGAATATTCAATGGAGCATTGATAAAAGAAGGGGCAACTATCGCCCTACCCTCACCTATGTCATCACCCTCGAAGAACACGAGCTGGCCATTGCCATGCACTCAGTTTCCATTACCAGCTCCATCCCCAGGATACCAAACAGCGGTAGAGCATGGTGTATGCCGGGTTGTGACGAGCGGGCGCTCAACTGGAGCCCCAAGGAATTCCACCAGCTCCATGTCCCCTACTTTAAAACAGGCATGACCAACGATTTCATACGCCTTCCTTTTCGTGAACATGACCACTACCCAGAAGTGGAAGCCTCATTCAGCGATCTCAGGCAAACCTATGAGCAGGTGGTTGCCCAAGTGTACGCCTTTAAGCCTTTTAGACAGGAACAGACAATGGATATGACCAGTGCCACCAAACAAAAAATCGCTGCCACCCTAACCGCTCAGAAAATGCTGGGATTTGCAGGACTGTAAAAACTCCGAGAACAGGCAGTAGATCTCCACCGGCACCTGTGAGCAAACAGCATATGGCGGTCAGCAGGTAGCGGTCAGGAGCTTTATAGAACAAATGACCGCAGCACACATGCAGGCCATCATTTGCTGTGGCTCAATCACAAACTCCTTGACGCGCCTTTCTTTGCGCCTTTGGTTTTGCTCAATCGCCACAACAAAAGCTGGCCCCAATAGTACCTCCTCTGATTCACCTTATCTGCTGGCAGTACCTCACTTTGCCAAAGCGGCTGCCCATTTTTTCAGGATCACCGGGTACTCAAGAACAGAGCTGTCCACATACCGTGGCAACTTATATATTTCCAGGTTTGCTAACGCTGGTACATCTTTGAGTGCCGGGTTAGCAGCAAGAGCAACTGCCAAAGCTTTCTGTACAGCATAGGCATCCTGGGTGATTACAATCACATCAGGTTTAGCCTGTAAAAGAGGAGAGAGATCAAACCCTTGCCGGGTTTTCTTAACCGCATAATGCCCTTTCGTACTTTTAGAATCCGCCGGTTGAAAGGCATCACCCACGTTCATACAGCCCAGCCTTTCCAGCAGGAAGATATCGGAATAACCGTTGGGGGCCTCTATACGTAAAATGCTCTTTCCCGATGATGGCTGATACACACCATTGATTATCAACACCTTCTTACCGGACTGAGCCTGGGTTACTTCTTGCTCAATACTGGAGAGTTTCTTCTTGTATCCGGTCAAGACGCCCTCCACCATATCTGTTCGCCCCAGGAGTTCCGCTGTCCGATGAACAGCCGCATCCAGACCTTTGGAAAAATCCACATACTCAATGGTCACACCTGTCCCCTCCATAAGCGAAGCGACTTTTTCAGGTTTTACATTGGCTTTATATAAACAATACGGGTCGCTCTTTTCCACTATCAGGCGCTTAATCCCATATTTCTTACACGCCTTGGGCAGAATATCCGGGTTTTTGGCAAGACAGTTGGGGCACCCCAATATCTCCCCTGCAATTTTCAGTTTAGGCGCCATGGACCACATGGATCCACGAACCGACATGGCTTTAGGTAGGACCCCCAGGTTATAAGAGATATCAACAACCCTGTCTCCCACTATGATGACATCGACAATCTCAAGGGGTTTCTTTTTACCTGCCTCGGCGAAGGATACGCCAAACAGAAGGACTGCTGCCAAGACAACGGCCACTGATTCCAACAACGACCTTGTCCTATGTTTGCAAAAAGGTGCTAGGTGATGATCCATTACTCTACCTCCTTTGGAGTTATGAGGATATAAATCTGTGCCAATAAGCTGAAAATTCATGAAAAGTACTCAATATCAGGTTCATGACACTAATAATAGTATAATCCATCTCAAGGAAAAAATTGTCAATCACAAAATACGTCCGGGTCGCTCTATCAGGCAGGTCACAATTGTAGCCATCCTGGCCGGTCAGTCCGCCTCCCTGTGGAGAAATGCCTCACAAAATCTGTTTGAGATACTATGACTTTTGCGGTATATTTTATTATAATCAGGTATACAAAGGCAATATATATCATCCTCCAGTGTGCTCTATACAGCTGAAAAATACCGTGCCTCTCCCCCTGCGAAACACAGTAAAGGCTGGAACATGCCCACTTCCCAGCAAAAGGCTTCAGTTGATCGACAATCTGTTCAGGACCGGTCACGAATATCACATTTATCTGTTTTTTTCTCAAATGAAACAAAATATTCATGAGAAATCCGGGCTCAACCACAGGACGCTCTCTTGCTTGATCACTTCCGCATGTCTCATACCTTTTCTGCCCTTTAACGGTATCTGTTTGGCACCCTAATTTTAGCCAACACCAGTACACATTTGTAGGAACAATACTATGCATACCAAACAAGCGACCGTCATAGAAACCATCGTGACACCAGCACGAGGAGGCAGGGAAACATTCTTCTTGCTCAGCATGGTGGCAGTGACTCTCGTTTGCTGCGCCCTTGCCATCGGACTTCGTACCACAGCAGACATGGAAAAAACCATCCAGGCATGGCAGTTCAATGCCTTTGAGGATCTTACTGCTCCTGAAAGAGCCGTCTTCAATGCGCTGCAAATTGCCTCTGATGAAATCAATGACATCCATGCTTCTACGAACCACAGATGGATGGACATAGCCGAACTGCAGGCGCTCTTTATCCCGCCCTTTGTGGAAGATGCCGCCTGGCACAATCAGGGGCGTATTATCTGGTCCCAAAAAACCTTTGACACCAGTAACGGGGAACGACACATTGCGCTGTACCTGGGAAACCCGCAAACCAAGGCTGTACGGGGTACATTTCTTCTCCTCATGCTCCACGATCACCCCAAAAAACAGGGGAATGTTGCCACCGGCCCAACCCACGCGCCCTATGAAATATGGCTGCATAACAGCGCGAACCAAACATTTCCGGAAATCATCACCGACCAGGCTCTGATCGCAGCAGGTTGGAAAGAAATCGTCGCTCTCACAGGTGCAGATGAGATACAACGACTAAAAGGAACAACCATCCAATGAAACATACACTGCTCGCCATACTCGCCATACTCTTTTGCTTCACCGCAGCCACTCAGGCTCGCACCGAGAAAAACCATCCCTTACAAATTGGTGTCACCCTACATCCCTATTACAGCTTTGTCGCTAATATTGTCGGTGAGGCCGCTGAGGTGGTGCCTCTGATTGGAGCGGGATTCAACCCGCATAACTATCGCCCTCAACCTGAAGACATCAAGCGATGTATGACCCTTGATGTCTTGGTAGTCAACGGCATCGGTCATGATGAATTTGCCTTTGAAATCATGGAGGCTGCCGATATGAAGGGCAAACTGGATCTTATTTTTGCCAACAAGGACGTCTCGCTGATCCCGGTATCCGGCACCCTGAACGGTGAAAATATCGTCAATCCACATACCTTTGTTTCGGTCAACAGCTCCATTCACCAAGTGTACACCATATCCAAAAAGTTGCAGGAACTTGACCCGGAAAATGCTGACCTTTACCGAAAAAATACCCGCAGCTATGTCCGCAGGCTACGCCGAATGAAGGCGGAATACATGCAGAAAGTGGCGGACCTGCAGGGGATAGATTTTCGCTGTGCGACCATTCATGGGGGATACGATTACCTACTCCAGGAATTCGGTCTGCAGGTCACAGCGGTTATCGAACCCGGTCACGGCCTGAAACCCACTGCCAATCAGCTGGCCAAAACCATTGATGCCATCAAGACATTGAACGTGGACGTGATTTTCACCGAAATGGACTTTCCGGAAAAATACGTAGACACCATTCACAAAGAGACCGGTGTACGGGTCAGACACCTCTCCCATCTCACCAAGGGTGAATACACCCCTGAAAGCTTTGAGGAGGGCATCAGAGAAAATCTGGCAGCCCTCACCAGTGCCCTACTGGAAGCCTTCTCTCAGCAGAGGGGAGAACAATAAGATGCGTGGACAGGATACCTTGCACGACGGCCCATCCCTTACGGTGGAACATCTCAACCTCAGGCTGGGAGGCAATCATGTTCTTGAAGATATCTCTTTGAGCGTGGAACCCGGTTCCATCCACTGCATTCTCGGCCCCAACGGCGGCGGTAAGACCTCGCTGTTACGCGCCCTACTGGGACAGATGCCCCACAGTGGTACCATCCGCATCAGGTGGCCCAATAGAAAAAAAATTACCGGCTATGTACCCCAGGCCCTTGATTTTGACCGGACCCTGCCGCTTACCGTGGGCGATTTCATGGCCATGATCTGCCAAAAAAGGCCCGTTTTTCTCGGACAGGGAAAAAAGAGGAAAGCCTTGATCCACGAGGCTTTGGACCAGGTCGGTATGGCCGACAAGATCGGCTACCATTTTGGCGGTCTTTCCGGGGGAGAACGCCAGAGAATCCTCCTGGCTCAGGCCCTGATCCCGGCACCCAACCTGCTGATTCTCGACGAACCCGCAACCGGTCTGGACAGGGAGGGCGCCAGGATTATGCGGATCATCCTCAAGAAGCTGCAGAAAGAAGGGACAACCATGCTTATGATCCATCACGATATCGCTGAAGTCCGTACCATCGGCAGCATGGTTACCTGCATCAACAGAAAGGTACTCTTTTCTGGCACCCCCAAAGAGGTACTTACTCCAGAAACCATTCTCTCCATATTCTCTTCAAATCAATACTGATTCATGGAACACGTGTACGATATTATCCGAACACCACTCATGGCCTTGGGCGAAGCTGGCACATTGCCGGATTTTTTCCGCTACACCTTTGTGGTCAACGCACTTTTATGCTCTCTTCTCCTGGGCCCCATCCTCGGCGCGGTCGGGGTTATGGTCGTCACCAAACGCATGGCTTTTTTTTCACAGGCTGTCGGCCAGGCCGCTCTGACTGGAGTCGCCCTTGGTGTACTTTTGGGCGAGCCGGTGACAGCTCCCTATGCCTCATTATTCGGTTTCTGTATTATCTTTGGTCTGCTGATGAACTACACCCGTAACCGTACCAGGATGTCTCCTGACACGGTTATTGGGGTTTTTCTGTCCATCTCACTGGCCGTGGGAGCCAGCGTCCTGCTCTGGGTCACGGGCAAGGTGAACATGCATGTGCTGGATAACGTGCTCTTCGGCTCTGTCCTGACCGTGAACGACATGGACATGAATATTCTCCTGGTTATTTCCCTGCTCTGCCTGGTAGTGGGCATGCCATTATTCAACCGTATGCTGCTGGCCAGTTTCAATCCGAGCCTGGCTCACGCCCGGGGAATTGACGCCAAGTTGTACGACTATATTTTTGTGATGATGATAACCCTGATTACTGTAGCCTCACTAAAAATCGTCGGGGCGGTCCTGGTGGAAGCCCTGTTCATCATTCCGGCAGCGGCGGCCAGAAACATCAGCCGCTCCATGAAGGGCTTTTTTGGCTACAGCGTTGCTATTGCGTCCATCAGCTGTGTACTTGGCATCATTCTGCCTATGGAGTTGGAAATCCCCATCCCTTCAGGTGGGGCAATCGTTCTCGTGGCTACCTTTTTCTTTCTTATCACCATGGCCTGGCGTGCTCTGTCAGGTGCATACAGGGAGGCTGCACTGTGAAACATATTTTCTCGTCTCTCATATGCTCAACCCTGCTCATCCTGAGTACAAACGGAGTTGTTGCGGCTGCTGAGAGTGCAAATACAACAACCGTCCTGGTCTCCCAGGATTTTACGGAAGCCCTGGTCCGGGTACTGACTGCCGATACGGCCTGTGCAGTGGTACGGGCCATCCCTTCTCATTATTCTCCCGGTGTCCATGCGCATTATCTTAAAAAACACCAGACAACCTTTGCCCCCTTGGCAAGCAAGGCTGATGCCGTAGTATCGATTGCCTCAGCCTGGCCTGCTGACCCTTTGTATCCATGGGCCAGGAGGGGCAATATCCATATTGTGCATATCGACGCAGTGCATCCCCTGGATGCATCCAGGGCAGGTCTGCCCCTGCTGGAACAGGCGGGTGCAACGATGGCGCCTCCTGTCTGGACAGCACCAGGTAATGCCGCCAGGATGGCAGATATCACGGCCAGCGATCTGAGCCGTCTCTCCCCAAAGGACAGTGAGAGGATCACATCGAACCTGGACGCGTTTAAACGCGCCCTATTCAAGCTGCGCAGCAAATATGAGTCGGCATTCGGGATGCTTGATACCTTTGAGGTAGTGGCCCTGACCACTGATTATATGTATCTGACCGACGAGTTTGGTATCACCGTTGTCCAGGCCTTTCTCAAACCAGAGATACAGTGGCAGCCAACCGACCTGGATCTTTTTTCCCGAACCATAGAGGAAAACGATATCAGGGGAGTCGTCAGTGCCTGGGAACCGACTCAGGCCATTGCCGAACGAATAAAAGCCAAAGGGGCCAAGGTCATCGTGCTCAAACAATTCAAACTCAAGGAGAACATGCAGGCAGCAGAACAGCTAATGCAGTTTTATGAGGCCAACCTGGCAAGATTATTGAACGGCCTGTCCAACAGGTAGCTCATTGGCTTAATATGACCTTTCTTTTGGAGCTCACTTTATGAAGATGATGTCTCAGGTGAAAAAAAGAGACGAGAGACGAATGTGATGCCCTGGGACAGGTTCACTTTTCGACCCGACCTTCACCAAGGGCCGCAGTCCATCTGATACCAGCTCCGGCAGGCTTTTGAGAGTATAGAGAGGGTACTGTCATGCCCGGCCAAACACTTTGCTCCTCGCACTGCCTGAGCTGTTGAGCAATCCGGGCTGGATATGATGTAAAAAAACCGGGTTCCCAGCTTGCAGGGAACCCGGAAATAATCTGCTTGTTGTACGCGATAAGGAGTATCAGCTCCCGCTCTTAACCGCATCCGCCAGGCGATGATCGCCCAGTGTCTTGCGGACGCTTGCAGAAATGTTAAATTTTTCGCTTTCCGCATCCTGGGCATTGCCCGCTTTCTCATACAGCGACCGCGCCCACGCCTCGTCTGCAAATTCCCGATACACGTTTTCTGCGAGGTACTGGAAATCCCGCGCACCCTTAAATTCCTTCTCAAACCTCTGATAGAGGTTTTTCAGTAGTTCCATGTCCTTGCTCTGATACTTGACCATCTGAAAAAAATGATCGCACATGCTTCGGTCCGTGCAAGTCGTTCGTGCCTTCTCATACAACTCATAGGCCCAGTTACGATCTTCCAAATCTTCCAGGATCATGCCAGCAAGGGTCAGATAACAGTACTGATCGTGGCAATAGGTCTGGGCGGTCTGCAACAAGGAGCGAGTAAAATCGGTATCATTGAGAATGGTCTTAACCGCGTTGCCAAGCTTCATATAATCTGATGCGAACTCGCATTCATTGGCAAGTTTTTTGAAAACCTTCCCCACCGCTTCGCTGTCCTGCAGATTCTTCATCATAGCCGCAGCGATATTCTTCCGGGCCCTGAAGTCTGTGGTTTCTGCCAGCAGCCCCTCATAAATACGGCGGGCCCAATCCTTGTCGTCCAGATCTTCAGCAACACAATCAGCAAGATCCATGTATTCTATAAAAATGGAGGCCTGTTTTTCAGCGTTGGTAAAGAGCTTACGTGCATAGGGATGGTCCCCGGTTGTCTCCATAACCTCATGGCCGAGTTTTCTGAGGATTACCCCGCTGATCGCCCCCTGCTCACGCTTGATAAAATCCTCGTATTCAGCAGCGAATTGCGCACGTTTTTCCTTTTGCAGGGTAATATCGTCCTTCCATTTCTTGCTGGCCCCGTACTTGAGGATCGCCTCAGATACCTTGTCAAACTCTGCATTGGTTTTAACTGCATTCTCGGCATCAAGCAGAACCTGATTAGCTTTTTCGATGTCTTCAATTTCCTCGGCAAGCTTTTCCGCCACCCCTACAAGTTTTGGCGCATCGCTCTCAGCCGCTGCAGCCTTTAGGTATGTCTCGCCTGCAAACTCTTTGTCCCCTGTATCACTGATAACCGAATCGCCAAGCTTCATCAGATCAGCATAGCTCTCATAGTTATCGGCGGCCTTGCGGTAGACATTCAGCACCATCTCCTTGTCGGCCAGGGATTCATTGATCATGGCGGCCAGTTTGACCAGATCAGCGCCGCTGTCCAGCATTCCCTCTGCCTTGTTGAACAGGTCAGTCCCGTACTCTTTGTCGTCAAGTCCGGTAATCACAGCCTTGGCCAAGCTCCCCATATCAAGCCCGGTGGTGACTTTTTCTTCCGCAGCAGCATAGAGGGTTTTGCCCACATCCGATCCTGGGAAAAGCTCCCCGGCAGTCCCTGCCAACAAAGAAAAATCTTCACCTGTCTTGCAGTGATCCAGACCTGAGAGTAAAATTTCCTTGGCCTGCTCTTCTTGACCAAAATCCACCTTCAGGCCTTTGGCCAACTCTGCAAAATCCGCCGGTGTGCTGCAACTTTCCCGGCCTTTTGCCCCAATCTCTGCAGCAAGCTCCTTGTCGCCAAGAGATTCGTTAATTTTTTGCGACAGCAGCAGAAAATCAGCAGCTTTCTTCGCTTTTTCCGCCGCGCCCATGAACATTTCCCTGGCACCATCTACCTGGCCGCCCTCTGCGGCAGAGACAGCCAGCTCAATCATTTCCCCGGCATCCCGGCAGGCGCCTTTGGCCTGTTCAAAATATTCAGCAGCCTTTTCATCATCGCCGAGGATCACCCGGGCACCGGTCATGAGAGAAAGGAAATCCGCAGCCGTAGCAGCCCAGTCGGCCCCTTCCTCAAACAGCTCAAGTGCCCAGTCTTTATCGTCTAAATCGTTAAACGCACCAAGTGCGACGGCTACATAGTCAGGCGTTTCCTGACACTCATCATATTGATCTTCAAGCTCTTCACGCGTTGCCATAGTCCCTTCCTTGTTGAGATTGATCAGTACCGCTTATCAGCGGATGAATATGGATTATTCATTGCAGTCGCCAAGACCGCGCATGAGCAACTGCTTACAGAGTGAGCACCCTCTCATACCCGAATTTGGAGCAGACCGGCCACTACAACCTTTGGTCATTTGTTTATCAATCCGCATACCTTCAATGGTTCTCACCCAGATTTCTCGTGAACCTTTTGTCTGATTTGCGAAGAAAGACATACAAACAAGTGGATTTGATGTCCATGACACGGTCTCACATTTCGACAAAAAATGCACCCAAGATCAGTACAGAAGGTATCATCTCCAGCAGTATTTTGGTCACACATATACCAAAAGACATTGAGGTGCCAAACTACCGAACCTGGCATCACCTGAGCTGATGAGAGATCCGGGCGAAAAACTCTGGAGTATCAGCGGCCTTTGAGGGTGTACGAAATAATCCCACTGCCCATGTTGTATCTTGCCGACACACCAATACCTTGCATGAATACCCATTGAAAACGGGTACAGATACAGGGAATTCACGTATCAATATCATTTCCACTGCCTGTGGTCCAGAAAAAAGTACAGAGACAACGCATGTCTTCATGGCTGAAGAACTGGCATGCGGACAAAGGCCTACACAGCATGCATGCGTGAAAAACGATGGGGAAGAAACGAATTTTTGTCAGCTCTGAGCATTCTGCTTCTTCGGCTTGTCGGCAGCCTGGTCAGCAGATACAAATGGATAGACCTAAGCCGTATTTCTCATGAACATTGCGTCTCATTTGAGAAAAAAAAGACAAAAACAGATGGATGTGATGCCCGTGAACAGATTCAAATGTCGACAAAATGTTCACCAAAAGCTCAGCCCTGGCGACACCTCCTTCGGCAGTATTTTGGCAACACGTATACTACCCCAAGTAACATATGGCACCAAAAACTCCCAAAGCTGGAACTGCCTGAGCTGATACCAAATCCGGGACAAGCGAGGAATTGGTTATGATACAGAAAAGAACACGTTATAAACGGCTTCCATACCCCTGTATGGAAGCCGTCTCTGCTCACTGCATCCCTAACTGAAGCAGGGCTTACTGACATGACCGATGTTTATACGGCCCTGCTGCTTCACTTTGCCCTGCTCACGTAGACCGTGTCGAACGGCCTACAGGGACTTATCTCCGCTTGCAAGTCTTATATTACTCCGCCTGAGAGACGGGGACAGGGGTGGGTACATTTCCCATGCCCATGCTTCGGCCTCGGCCCCGGCCCAGACCTCGGCCTCGACCTCCCAAACATCTGCGCCCGCCCTGGCCACGGCCATACCCTGCCATACTGTCTTGCGCCTGAGCAGTTGAACCTTTAGGGGCGCATCGCCCCATGGCCCTTCCAGTCATTGCTCCCTGCCCTTTTGGTCCTGATCTGTCAAATCCCGGCATAATATCACCTCACTTATTGTTTTCATAGTATTCATTGTTTGTTCTGTTCAAACAACCTGCCATGGTATTCTTTGGTTTGTCAGCCAATTCTCTCAGGCTGCACTCCACTTATTTTGCCATTTCTGCCCTTGCCATAGCCGCGACCTCTACCGGTCCCGATTCCCAGGCCTTGTCTCATCTCTTGATTTTGCGCCTGGATACCCACTGCTCTATAACCTTTACCGGCTGGTTGCGGTCTCTCACCACCTATTCGCAAGCTGCATTGCAGTCTGCCTTTGTTCTGTTGCCTGTTTTTTGGTCTCATGGAACCACCTCAAAATATTTTGCATTAAAATTTCTTGTTACCATCACCACCCTGACGTCGGCAACTCCCACCGCCGCCAGGGCCACGATGCCGTCGTTGTTTTCCTGGGCCTCGGTATTCAAAATGCCCGCCCCCTATGCGTAATTCTTTTCCTGTTACCAAAGCCTTGGCCACCGCAGACCGCGCGCTGGATAACAACCGGCCATATGTATGCCTCGATACGCCCATTCTGCTCGCTGCGGTTTCCTGGTCCAGCCCTTCATAGTCACTTAGCCGTATGGTCTCAAACTCCTCCACGGTGAGGCAGACATATCCTGCCCAAGCCACGTCACGTGGTACAAAAGATTCTATACCCGGGTAGGCTGTCACAAATCGTGTTTTACGGGGTCTTGGCATTTTTTCCTCTCAAAAAGTTTATATGATCATATGAGCAAAATATAAACAACTCAACCCAGGAGTCAAGCAACAAAACGCTCAAACGAGCAAAATAAAAGTGGACATTTTGAGTGCGCCGTATTGGCCATCAAATGAAACTCTTGAAAAGAGGAAAGGTTTGTTGACCTGCCGTCTACTTAGGTGAACAGGGTGCCAGAAAGGTAGCCCGGATTTCTCATGAACATTTTATTTTGTGTGAGAAAAAAACAAAAGCAGGTGTATGTTTTCGTAATCCAGCGCAAAAGTCGACAAAGTTGACACCATCGCTCATCCCAGGCGGCACCATCTTCGGCTGTATTCTGGCAACACATACACCCCAAATAACATGTGGCACCTAAAATTCCTGAACCTGGAACCGCCTGAGCTGATAAGAGATCTGGGCTCACCTGTTACGGGTTGCCATCAGGAACTGGGCGATCTGGGACGTCGGCGCTCATTGCGCACCTCAAAGCTCAGGGTGGTGGTCCGTTTTTCGGTTCGGTATCGATCTCTTTTGTCCAAGGGAGCCGCCTTTTTGGTAAAAAAGCGGACATACCATCTGCCAGGATGATCGATAGGCACCACAAATTTTCCGCCTTCCACGGTTGTTTTCTGTACGTACATATCCTCAGCCTCTGTGGAATAGCCATTATAGGTCGCATCCCACACACCTGTACCTTGGTAGGGTTCTCCATTGGTGTAAATCTGGACAGTCAGTTGGCTTCCCACCTTGAGCAAAAGGGGATTATGTAATGGTACAATCTCCAAAGGCAGACCAACCTGGGAGGGAAAGGGGGTGGATGACGTACCACAGGTCACATAGGTCTTGGTCCACTGGCTTGATCGCATACTGGATTGCACACGTTCGGCGGTATCAAGGAAAGCGGACAAAGGCTGCAGCGTATGACGTATCTTGCCTTTTTTATCCGTATAGATAGCATAGTAGCCTGGCGTGGTTTCTGCCGTCAGCGTCCAGGTTCCTTCAACGTCATAATGGATCAGGTACGAATGAAGGGTCTGTTCATCCCGCAGAGCCAATCGTTTTGTTTTCCCTTCTGGAGAGCGAACCTTGACCCAGGCCAATTTGTTTCTTCGAACAGCACCATCCACCGGAAAATGATGCCCATAGCAGAAAAACAGGGGTGTGGATGCACCTGGTCGCACCGTATACCGGCTGGACTGTATAAAAAGAGAGTGGGCCCAGCTTTCCGTGAAAAAAAAAGCCAACTCAATTATCCCGGCCAGGGAGAGGATAATCAGCAGGTTGGCGGATCCGGCAAACAGTCTTCTTATCCTTTTCGACCTCCCAACCCCTTGAAATTTCATGATATCTCTCCTCCTATCAGACTTATTATCAGTCCAAACAACTGGGTACGAACATAATCCTGCTCGGTTTCGGGACAGGTTGTTACTCCAGATTGCTCGAGCCCTATTTCTGAGGACCATTTTTTCTCATTTAAGAAAAAAAAGACAAAAACAAGAGTATGTGATATTCGTGAACAGGCTCAAAGAGCGAACAGATATTCACCAAAGATCAGCCCCAACGGCACCATCTTCGGCAGTATTTTGGCAACACATAAACCCCAGGTATAAGGAGCCGCCAAGAGCTACCGAATCTGACACCACCTGAGCTGATGAGAAATTCAGGCTGGCCCCTTTTTGACCAAACCCGGCCTCTTCATTGGTCATAACAGCCTTGTATCTCGGACACAAACAGATCCCGTCAAAAGTCATAAAGGATGCGAAGGTATCCCTTCTCAACACCTGGTTGAGGCACATACAATCAATCAGGGGGGACTATACGAGAGGACTTTTGAACCCTTGCGAACAACCAGAACCGTCACCAGGTTATGCAGCAGCGCTCCTGCCAGTGGATTGATATACCCGGTGAGCATCAGCACAAGGAGCAAACCATTGAGACCAACTGCCTGGAAGTGATTCTCCCGAATCTGTTCCACGGTTCTCCTTCCAAGACCAAACAGATGCTGCAACTGCTCTGCGCTGGCATCACGCACCACTATGTCTGCATACTCAACGGCGATATCACTCCCACCCACGCCAACGGCAATACTCAAGTCCGATGCGGCAAAGGCTGGTGTGTCATTGACCCCATCCCCAACCATGGCAATCACATCCGAGGGATGCGCCAATTTCCGGTTCATGATCCACGCAGCCTTCTCTTCAGGACTCTGTTCTGACAACACAATATCCACACCAAGCTGCTGCTGCAGCCCATTGACATCAGCCTCCCGGCCGCCGGTCAAAATTGTGATGGTGGTTATTCCCAGGGACCGAAGAGAGGCAACCATCTCCTGAATATCTTCACGCAGAGCACTACGGACCGTGATGGCGGCCATGAGTTGCTTTTCTCTGGCCACAAACAACCTGTTGTCACCGTCATCCATGGCAAGTGCTGACTGCTGCAGGGTATCCAAGGGCACGCTGTTATCCAGCATCAGTCTGCGATTGCCGACCAGCACTGCTTTGCCCTCGACACGTGCTCGCACGCCCTTGCCTACAATCGCCTCATCCTTCTCGCAACTGTGGCGTACCATTCCAGCTTCTCCTGCAGCCTGGGCGACCGCTCTGCCATACGGATGCTGCCTAAGCATGGGAATACTCGCGCACAGTTGGAGAATACTTGCAGGACTTTCCGTTTCATCCACGACCTCAACATTCTCCACCCTTGCATGGGCTGAGGTCAGGGTTCCAGTCTTGTCAAGTACGAGTACATTGACGCTGCCGCTACGTTCAACAAAGGAGCCGCCTTTGATAAAGATTCCCTTGCCTGCACCATTGCTCAAAGCGGAACTCACGGCAACAGAAGTCGAAAGACGCAAGGCGCAGGGACAAGTTACAATCAGTACAGTCATCGCCAGGAGCAGATTCCCGGTGGTGAGGAAGGCCGTTGCTGCCAATCCTATTGCAAAAGGGACCATCTTCTGGGAAATGAGCTGGCTTGTTCGCTCGGCCTGGCTGGTATGCTGCTCAGCCTGCTCGATCAGTCTGAAAATCGCTGCCAAACGGGTATCCTTGCCGACATTGGTCACCCTGACCCGGGCCGCCCCACCCTCGACCAGGGTACCAGCATACACAACATCTCCGGCTGTTTTTAAAACGGGTAATTCCTCGCCGGTCAGGCTCGCTTCATTGACCACAATTTGACCACTGCTCACCTTGCCATCCACAGGTATGGCATACCCTGTACGCAAGGCAATGAGATCACCAACCTGCAGGGTATCGGTATCGACTTCTACTTCCACACCATCTTCTCTGACCAACCATCCCCTGGAAATATTTCCTGCCAACATCTCCCGTACGGCGCGCCTGGTGAAGGCCTGCACTCTGGTTTCCAACCAACTGCTCAGGTTGAACAACCATATGACCAAGAGAGCGGAGAGGAGATTACCCAAAAACAGGGAAGCGTACAACAGGAGGAGGGAGACCAACCCCATATCGAGCTTACCGGTACGCCGCAAGTTATCAAGAGAATGCCGCATAATTGGCAGAGAGAGAAAAACAATCAGGAGGTATGGCAGGGTGAAGGCACGCCTGGCAAGGCTCAGGGGGGAAGCGAGGGGAGTGAACAGCCTACGTAGTACCAGATACACCAGATAGAGTCCTGAAAGCACCAACATTGGCCCTGAAACATGGCGGGCGCCTTCAGGGCGTGCAGTTGCAGGGACGGGCGATACTTTCCCTGTCCTTGCCCGCAGAGACCTGCGGACAATCTGAACAATATCTTTGATTTGTACAGGATTCCCTGGATGCTCAACAATGACTGATCCGGTTTTCGGCCGGACAGTAACCATGGAATACCCTTTCTGTTCACTCAGCGCAGTTTGCACCTGTTGACAAAGGTCTGATCGTTTCCGCAGTCCGGGAAACGATATTCGGGTTCTATATGCTGTATGCTGCCT
The DNA here is from genome assembly GCA_002748755.1 of Desulfobulbus propionicus. Taxonomy (GTDB): domain Bacteria; phylum Desulfobacterota; class Desulfobulbia; order Desulfobulbales; family Desulfobulbaceae; genus Desulfogranum; species Desulfogranum propionicus_B. The sequence goes on from PDTD01000009.1 coordinate 45,646, forward strand.
TATGCGGTACACGACGCCTGGATGGGGAAAGCAGGAAAGACAAGACAGGGATTCGGTACGCTGACCGCTATCCCTCCTCAAGGCAGCAGCTATTCAACCTTTGTCTGTGATTCGGCAATGGCTTCTGCCTTGGCATCTTCAAATTTTTCCTTCATCTCCTCGATACCACACTGGGCAGCGGCAGTAACCTTGGAAACCGTCTTAACCACCCCTTTTTGTACAGATTCATTGGTCAACAGCAGAGTAACAGCCGCCCCGATAAGGGCTCCTTTCCAGAACTGGGTATCCTGAACATTGATGCCGAGCAACGATGTTGACGGGGCAGGATACACCGGCGGGGTAGAGACCGGCTGCTGTGTATAGGTCGCATGGGGATCATAAACGGCCTGTACTGCTGCCTGCTGATTATATACTTGATCTGCCATCTTGCTTCTCCTTGAATGTAAAAAGATGATCACAGGCCTCCCGCAGAGTTTATGTTTCCTCTTTGAGCGCTCCCGCCTGCTCGAGTGCTTGCAGGGCCCATGAATGGTTAGCTTACGCCTTTATTTGGAAAATAAATAACTCATGCCAGTCGCCGCAGCTAGCGTGACAACCAGGCCTGCAGTCCCGCCTGTGGTGAGGCTGTTTGCCGCAGCAGTGGCTCCGGCAGCTGCAGTCCCGCCGGCAACGCCTTTCAAAACACTATCGGCAACGGCCTGGGTTATACTCATTTCTCCTTCCTGTACCCTGTGCAGATGTGCTCCCATGGCTCCCGTGCCAGCCACTATAAAACCGAAAATCCCGGCAGACAGAACAGGGGACAATGGTTCAGTAGGGTTCTGCGGTAGGTTCTGGGCAGGGACCTGCTGGGAAGGCTGGGGCTGCGGATGCACAGCAATCTGTTGTCCAGCCTCTGCCTGCGGCATGGCGGCAATCGGCTGCGCTATCATGGGCTGAGCCTGTTGAGGGGGAATACTCCCCACATATTGATGCAGGGGGGTCGTCTGGTATAAAGGCGCCTGGAGTTGCGTCTGAGCATCCTGAAAAGCGGTATTGGTCTCCATCTATGTTACTCCTTGTCTGATGAATCTTCAGTGACGGTATCTGCAGAAGACACAGAATCACCTCTGGTAGGTGTTTGCTTCTCATGAGCGCCGGGTAAAACAGAACCTAATGTTTTCCCCATGGTTTCCCGCACTGAATCACTGGTTAACAGTACTGCGGCTGCCGCACCAACAAGTATACCTTTCCAGAGCTGGTCATCCTGAACAGTTGTGGTATACAGGGTTTTCACCACATCCGAGACCGTTGCCTCACCATCAATAAAATTCTGCATGGATTGCAGGACAGCACTCTGCCTTTGTTGAGCAGCCTCCTGCAGGGCGGCGAGCTGTTCCGGCGTAGGTTGTTGCGGTGGCACATACATCATCGCCGACTGCATCGGAACATACTGCACCGGCTGTGGCTGACCGAGATACACCATCTGTCCAGTGGCAGGATGAATGACATATCCAGGAGGCAATTGCATCTGTGGTGCTGCTCCCAGTTGATCCGCTGTCTGTTCAGAGGATGACTGGCCATCTGGGACACCTTCCTGAATGCCGCTGGCAGCAGCCACATTCTCAGAAACAGCCTGGTCGATCTGAGCGCTCTCACTCTCATTGGATGCCGCAGCCTTTACGGCTGCCGTCGGTTCTGTTTTATATTGCTCATCCATATCAACTCTCCTGTTCATCTCCTCCAAGCAACGCAAGTAACTGCTGACGCACCCTCTCCTTGTTCAGGGGATTTTCAGCAAGCGTGCCCACATCTTCCCATAGTGTATAGGGCAGCGTTGTCGTATTATATTCGATGACAACGGATAATGCTTTCTTATTTATGCGATACTCGTAAATTCCAGGAACCAAATGTATTACCCGCTGCAACTCATCCATGTCCACGGCCGCAAGCTTCGGCAGGGCGTTCCACCTTGCCTTGACCCGTATACGGCCGGGCACATGATGCGCTATCTGCAAATATCGAATATGATCTAGAAAGGTATCAACAATTTCTTCAGCTGATAAAAGGCTCATCTTCGTCAATCACTCTTGGTAAAATGAAGGTTTCCGTGTATATCAACGATATCCCGGACCGTTAAAAACAACAATCTCGGAGCTTTCAGCCCGTAGGCTTTAAACGACCATTTGCATTGTATTTGAGCGTCCAGAGTGGACTCCCCTACTGTCAGGGCACAGGTGATTGGAACCAACCTGCGGATACCTCCAAACAGCAAAACGCCCTCCATATCTGCCTGGTAGGTGGTATCGCCGGTTGAATGGAACTGTCGGCACTCCGTCATCGTAAACGAAGCCTGAGAGTGACGGGCTAACTGGAAATAGTCCCGCATAGCCTTGGTTCTTGAGGTATCCACAGTTTCAAACTCCATGGTAGCAGCCGTTGCCGACAGGGAAAGGATGTCGGGCTGAGCACAATCCAGCTCAATCTCCCCTGCCAGTCCTTGCACTGCCCAGCCTTTAAATGTATGCATGGGCGCGTAGGCAGTAAAGTCTACCCGGCTTGCTTCTGTCATAACATATTTCACCATCACGCTGTCTTCCTTTTTCATTTTCTTTCCTCACCGCCACGCTGGACCACGGGGATCAACCACATGGCAAGATGACAGCTTTCACTTCGAACTCGATAGGTTACAATTTCTCAAGATACTTTCATATACAAGCCCAGAACAGTCTCCGGGATTTTCTCCTCCACCAGGCAACCTCGAAAAAAGGGGGACGTGCTTCCCTGTACAACAGGGTACGCCTGGCCTCTTTTGTCAACCGACATGATACCAGGTCCACCACGAGCCCACAATCGCTCTCCCTACGGCCTAGAGTCTACTGGTGGTTCCCATTTGAGTAACCTGCTTGAATTGATCAGAATGCCGCCGGTATGGGCAACGTGAATTAAACCAGCCATGACCGGAGAAAGAACACCGAGCATCCCAAGGGCTGCTCCCATAAGGTCGGTTGAAACAGCAAAATAATGATTCTGTTCTATCACCTGCATGCACTTATGGCTCAAATTACGCACCAGCACCAGGCCTTCAAGATTGGAATCCGCAAGGGCTATATCAGCGGCTTCCATGGCAACCTCTGCGCCGCCTGCACCCATGGCTATACCGACATCTGCCTGGGCCAGAGCAAGAGCATCGTTGACACCGTCACCCACCATTACCACCGCGCTCCCCCTTTTGAGCTCTTCAATCCATTGAGCCTTTTCTTCCGGCATCAGTGAGGCTCGACAAGCATCAAAGGGAAACACATTCAAAAGAGATTGGGCCACTTCTTCGTTGTCACCTGTCACCAAGTGCATGCACCTGACGCCGTCTCTTCGCAGGTTGTGGAGAACCCGAACAGCTTCCGGCCTGACAGGGCTGGCGATACCTATTATTCCCTGGACGCCCCCGTTTTTAGCCACATAGACAACCGTGTTACCGGCCTGTTTAAGCAGGGCTGCTTTTTTCTCAAACCAGCTGATATCAATCTCATGCTCTTCCATGAACTGCCTGTTGCCGACAATAACCACGGCGTCCCCGCCAATGGTACAAAATACTCCCCTGCCAGCCTTAAACTCGCAGACCGCATGCCTGTCTGGGCTCAGGTTTCTGGCTGTGGCCTCGGCGAGGATAGCTTTGGCCATGGGGTGCTGATTATGTGATTCCGCAGTGGCAGCCATGGCCAGGATTTTATCCTCAGTCAGGGTGGGGGTACGTCCAAAAATGGATACTATTTCAGGCAATTCTGTTGTTATTGTTCCAGTTTTATCAAAGCAGTAGGTGTCTGTCTTGCCGACCGCCTCCAGGTAGAGACCACCTTTGATCAGTATCTGGTGCTTCGCGGCATTGGCCATGGCAGCGGTAACCGCTGATGAGGCCGCCAGAACCGTTGCGCAGGGACAAGACATAACCAGCATGACAGTGAGCGCCCTCATGGGATCCAAGGTCAAGGCAAAGGTGAGGGCCGTTGCCGCCAGCCCTATCTTCATGAGACGACCGGCAAGTTCGTCTGCCTTAAGTTCCATGGGGGCCTTGTTCTGCAACGAGTCCTCCACCATCTGCATAATATGGGCAAGATACGTATCCGCACCGGTCTTCTCTGTCCGAATAAACAAAATACCCTGGCTGATAATGGTTCCAGCATGTACCTGATCGCCCAAAGCACGCAGCACGGTTTCAGCCCTGCCGTTTATGGATGATTCATCAACGTCTGCCTCACCGTCCTGAACCACTCCGTCAACAGGGATCTTTTCTCCAGTATGTACAACTACCACGTCTCCAGGCCTGAGGTCGGCTACCGGTGTTTCCACCTCCATCCCATCTAGGAGAATAAAGGCACTGACCGGAGCGACTTCTAAAATAGAGCGAATGGCTTTCCGGGAACGCTGGGCGACAAATTCTTCGGTCAGTTCTGCAACGTTGTAGATCCAGATAATCTGCAACGCTGAAAAAGGTTCACCCATGGCAATAGTGGCAATCGCTCCTGCTGCTAAAAATGGGGTAACCGTCACTTTCTTTTTTTCAAGAATATCCTGCGCGGTTTCCTGAATCAGGGGTACTGTACCAAAAAATGCCGCCACCGAAATCAGGCTTAGCGGGGCCTGGACCAAGGGAAGATGAAAGATCCACATCCGTACTGCAGCGTAGGCAACCACCCCACTCAGCCACAGCACTCGCCTGGCTTTCTTTCTATATGCCGTCTCCTCCGGGTCACCACAGGAGGTGCAGTACTGTGAGGCTGCCTCCAACGATTGTGGAGTTGCAGGGTAGGCTTTCGGACGGAGAATCTGCTCGATTATCTGTCCGAGCAGGAATCGCACATCCACTGCGTCCGAATCATAAGACACGATCACAGACCCGCTGTGAAACCTTGTCTCTGCTGTCTGCACACCCTGCACTCTCAGGAGGTGCGCACGCATGTAGTCGGCTCGGTGTTGTGCTCTCTGCAAAGAACGAATCCGGACCCGCAGCCTCCCGGGAAAAGCTTGTTTAACAGTAACACCACACTTTTTCAAGGTGGATTTCCTTATAAATTCGCCGGTTGTATTGGAAATTTTTGCCGTCATTGAACAATCACTTTAAAAAAACGCTGAGTTAATGAAAGGGGATTAGCCCGGATTTCTCATGATGATTTCGTCTTATTTGAGAAAAAAAATCAAAAACAGTAGTACGTGATGACCGTGAGCAAGCTTAAATATCGCCAAACTATGCACCAACGCACAGCCCTGGCTGTACCATCTTCTGCAGTCTTATGGCAACACATATACCCAAGTATAATGATTTACCAAAAACGACAGAACCTGGCACCACCTGAGCTTTTGAGAAATCCGGGTTAGTTGCATAAAACTTAGTTATACGTTACGAAGAAAAGTACGATATATTAAGTAGTTGACAAGCAGACATTCATGTTTTACCATAGAGACACAATCAAAAAGCCCTTTATAAAAAAAGAGGTCAGTACACTTCATAAAAAGGCAACAAGGAGACTGACAATGTTCTACATTCCACTTACCACCAACCCTGTTGGCTGGTTGATTCTCGGCGCAAGCGGCTATATGCTGTACAAGGCAGGCAAGAAAAAAGGTGAAGAAGAAGCAGCGGCATCCCGAATAAAAGAGATCCCCATGACCAACAACGAGCAGAAAACCACTCAAACAAATGAAAAAGGAGCACAATAATGACAAATCCTGCATACTATCTCCCCCTGGTATCCACTCACCCTGTCGGCTGGGCAATACTCGGTGCGGCAGGATATATCGCCTACAAATCTGGCAAGAAAGCCGGAGCAAATGCCGAAGAACAGATCGAAAAAGAGCCTGTTCACGACCGCGTGGTAAAAGGCGCAATGAAATCCGCATACAAAGCAAAGATGAAAGTAAACCAGTCACTACGTTCCACCAAAGATAAATATTCCACCATGTGGCAGGAAGCTCAAGAAGAAGCAACCGAATAGAAACTTTTTGGGCCTGAATCTGTGACGGTTAAGAGCCTGCTTTTTTATAGTCCATAGTCCCGGGTTTCTCATTAACTCAGGTTGTCCCGGATGCCTAGGTTTTGGCAGTGTATTGGAGTATCCTCTTTATGCTGTCAAAACACTGCCGAAGATGGTGCGACCTGTGCTGATCTTTGTTTATATTTTTTTATTTCTCCATAATATTTATAAAAATGCGCCATGCGCCGATAACACCGGAAAACACTATAAAAAACAGGCTCACCTAATCTCTGCAAAAAATGAGAGTTTCCCAAGGGTGCGCCCCTGTCATAAGGTTCATTGTCAGGAGTCGATTTTTTCCTCAGTACCCTGGACGAGAGGAATACTCTCAGGGCTCATTGCCTTGACAATAATTTTTTCAGCCTGCTGGGGGTTCAAGTACAATCGTAACCCCCCGGGGCTGGAGACAACGATAGGTTCAGTGTCGGGTTTATGCAGCTCACCCGCAGGTTCAATGGCTTCGAGTAGCAAGGTATATCCTGGTTCGACGCCATGGGTTTGTAAATGAAAACGTGCCTTTTTTCCACCGATAATATTGAGGACCTCAAACGGTTCTCGCCTGCGGGCAAAGTATAATTGGGTGGGCTCAGCACCGCTCGCTTTGCCCCAGATACGAGCGGCTTCTCCTTCTGACAGGCGGGTACGCTCCTTGCCATTAATAAGAACAATATAGTCCATATGGGGAAGCGCTCTAATGAAAACGATTTGCTCACCCACTACGATACCCATCTCTTTCAAAGCGTTCACGCATCCCATGCCGCAGGCCAAACTCTCTATATGTCCACTTTCCTGCCGGTTCATCTCCACCAGCGGTTTTCGCTCCTCCGTATTATCTATGTGGACATAGATTTTTATTGCCAGTCCAGCGGGTACAACCATATCACCCTTGTGTCCTCTGACCCGAACGGGATGATAAGAGAATTCACTGTCTAGCCTGACCAGCTGCCCCTGGACAAAGAGTCCCAGACGACGGAGTTCCTGCGCCAGCCCAATGTCAAGAATTTTCACCAGGGTGAGCTCGGTGTTTACAAGTGCGTCGGCAAGAGAGGAATACATGTGTCACTCCCGATTGTTATCTTCTTCTTTATTCACATCGACTTCTTTCCGCCCCCTGTATGCGGCATAACCGACGATTCCGAGGGTGCTGAAATTATGCAGCAGTGCTGAAGTGACAGGTTGTAGCAAACCAAAAGTTGCCAAAAGGAGGAAACTGGAATTCAGGCCTACTGCGCTTATAAATGAGCGTTTGATTGTTTCTTCGCTCTTTTGGGCTATCAATCGCCCCTTAAGCAGCGTTTCCAGGTCGTCCTTCAGCAAGATGACTTGAGCAGATTCCTTGGCCAGATCAGCGCCTTCGGGCAAACAAATACCAAGGTCCGCAGATACAAGTGCAGGCGCATCGTTGACGCCATCACCGACAAACCCGATTTTTCTGTTTTCCGCCTGAAGCTCTCTGACAATGGCCGCCTTATCTTCCGGCTTCAATTCCGAGTGGACCTCATCTACGCTGGGCAGCTGGGCGGCAAGGGCTTTGGCCGTCCGGTCAGAATCACCGGTTAGTATGACTATTTTTGAAATGCCCGTCTGCTTCAATGCACCCAGTACCCAGGGTGCTTCAGGACGTAATTCATCCCGTAACCCGATAATGCCCACAAGCTTCTCTTCACAGGCCACGTAGAGCAGACTTTTCCCTTCCTCCTGAAGCCGTTCCACATCTTGGATAACCGCTGCACAGGACACACCTTCATCATCTTCAATAAAGTGCCGGCTACCCACCAGGACGTTTTTGCCATCAATGTAGGCAGATACGCCGTGGGCCACAATAAAGTCTACCTGACTTGTCGGAGCCAGCTCCAGGGCTCTCTCCCCGGCTGCCCTCAAGACGGTCGAGGCAATGGGGTGCGAATAGTGCTCCTCGGCACTGGCCGCGAGTATGAGAACTTCATCTTCAGTGTAGCTGTGCAAGGTGCAGATATCGGTAACCTGCAGATCACCTTTGGTCAGGGTACCGGTTTTATCAAAAACAAGGGTATCCACTCTGGCAAGGGTATCCACAGCCTGTGCTCCCTTAAGCAGCACGCCTTGATTGGCAGCGGTGAACATGGCCACCCGAACCGCGACCGGAGTGGTCAGCTTGATGGCGCAAGAATAATCGACCGTGAGAACAGCGGCTGCTTTCTGGAGATCTCTGGTCAAGCTCAGTAAACCAAGACCGAGACCAAAAGTTACTGGCACCAGTTTATCTGCCAGTTCGTCACTCTTTTTCTGGGACTGGGATTCGTTGCGAAGCGAGTTTTCAAGAAACTTGGAAATACGAGCCATGGATGTCTCGGCACCTACTCTGATCGCTTCAAAAACGAGCCTACCCTCTTCAACAACAGAACCGGACAAAATCTCGCTACCCGGGCTGACGTGGACAGGAACGGATTCCCCAGTAATGGAGCTGGTGTTTACCGAACCCTCGCCCTCTATGACGATACCGTCCAAGGGAACAAGTTCCCCTGGGCCACAGATGACATGGTCACCTATCTGTGCGTTCTGCACAGGTATCTCAAGTTCCTGACCGTTCAGCTCAATCCAGATATTCTGTACCTGCGGTTTTAACAGGCTTTTGAGCAGACCGGTGGTCCGGTCTTCACTCTGCTCTTCCAGATACTCTCCTACAAAAAGTAAAAAGACGATGGAAGCAGCCGTAAAATAATCTCGCATCACCAGGCTGAACAACACTGCCGAGCCATCAAGAACCTCAACCTTGATACCTCTACGAAACAAGGTGACCACACCTTCATAGATAACAGGGGCTGCCATGGCCAAAGCAATCGGCGCTTTGATAACAGGTGGCAGAAAGAGCATGGCCCCAACAAGAGTCCCCCTGCCGATTAAGGAAAGGGGAGAGCGCAGAGTCTTCTCTTGGCCTGAGCCATTGAACACTTCTCTTGGGAGATCGAGCAGGCAGCATAGCACCGCCTCGCGGGTATGACTGCGGCCATCAAATTCCACCACCATGCAGGAGGCTCTGGTGTTGACTCGGGCAGCGGTGACTCCGGGAACATTTTCGACAGTGGCCTCAAGATAGGCTGGATCCACTTCTGAGTGAATAAACAGAGGACTACGAACCCGTAGGCGCTGCTCAAGCTCATGAACTATGGTCAGGGAAGCTTGCTGAACGTTAGTCGACATAATGCGCTCTACCTTTTTTGCTCTCTGTTCTTACTGAAGAGCGTTCCTGTTTACTTTCTTTCATGATTGAATCAATCATGTAGCCAGCGACACCAAGAGCTCCGCAGGCGGCTACGATTTCCAGTGGACTCTGCCTAGGCAACCTCGATAGTATGGTTGACGCGGCTGCACCTTTCAACAGGCCGTTGGCCACAGCTCTGGATACCGTCATGGAGCCATTCTTGACCTCGATCATATTGGAGCCAATGGAAGCCGCACTGGCAACGGCCAAGGTAGACACTAAAACTCCCATGGAGACTGATGGGGAGGTGGGAAGCGGCTGAACCGCCACAGGGACAAGGTCTGGTTGCGTTTGCATTGCTATGCTCCAAAGCTGGAAGAGGATGACATCAGGCTGTTACACCTGGTAACATCAGAAATGGTCCGGCAGGGCCAAGCCGCATGCGTTCCAAATGTATCCCACAGCTTGGTACAATACCAAAAAATGCAGAAAGAATGAACAGGAAACCTGTTTGTTCATCGATTTGCCCCGCTTTTTCTTCTTCCCCCATACTCCTGTGCCCTCATTTCTCATGAGCAGTTGTTCCCTTTGAGAAAGGGAAGACCAAAACAGATCAATGCGCTGTCCCCAGGCAGGCTCAAACGTCGACACAATGTGCACCAACACTCAGCCCAGACGGTACCACCTTCGGTAGTCTTTTTGGCAACAAATCTGCCCAAGTAGAATAAGGCACCAACTTACCAAACCTGGCACCACCTGAGCTGATAAGAAATCCAAATCAGGACGCAGAATGTCTTTTTCTCTTTCGGAAAGAAAAACGGCTTCAGGGGGCTCCTCAAAACTGGCTGACAGCTATCCAGCATGGGGCCATGAGATGATACTCTAAGGGGGAGAGAAAAGAGAGGGATTTTGTACCAATCGGGAAGAAAGAAGGAGCAGTTAGGGAGAATTGATTGCAGCACTCGTCTGAAAACGTCTATGGGAAAAAAGGAGCACACCCAACAAGCTCAAACGGCGTGCAATCGGAGGCCATTTGGCAACAACTCCCACAGAGAATAGCTCAGGTTTTCTCCTGATCACTCTTCATGGTTTCTTGGTGGGGCTTCTGAGTGCATGAGCCGCTCCCACAGGAGCACCCTTTTTGAACAGTCAGTTTACGATAAATATACCAAGCTGCCACCCCAAATACCGCTCCAGCAAGGAGCATTTCCCAAAGTTGCATAGAATCCTCACACAGATTCCCCTGTCGGTATTGGGCCGACAGGGGAGAACAAGACAACTATATTATATATTATTTCATGTCTTTGGCTTGAATCCAGATAACCGCATCACGGGAGCATTTTTTCCCTTTATAGGTGTAATCGGGATCCAAATCAAGTGCGGCAAATCCCCACCATCCTGCTTTAGGAATACCAAAGGTGAACACTCCGTTTTCATCGGCAAATATGGTTTGCAGGATAAAGGAATCCTGGGGAGCTTCCGCAGCAGCCTCTTTAGCAAACGCATTTTTATCAAGCATCGGCATGTGGTTCAAATATTCAATTTCAACCTCAGCACCGGCCACAGGCTTCCCGTTTAACAGTACCTGGCCCTGAAAGACATTGCCGGTCCAACGATCATAAGGTTTGGACAGGGGCTTGATTTCCGTGGGCAGCCCTACAGGTTCCATCCAGGCTCCGGGTTCGCCACCTACATTAACGATCACTTTGGTGTTCTGCTTGATATAAAACTCCTCACCGGCTTCCCAGTAGGGTTCAGGAATCAGGCAAAAAATATGATCACCACCGCGAGCTTGATAGGTGGTCTCATAAGCCTTACCGGAATTGGTCAGACTGGTCCAGGTGATAGGCTTCAGGGTGCCAAGAAGATCTGTCTTTTTGGGTTCATTCTCACCCCGTGAGCGAACAACGAAAAACTGCTCAGGGGTTCCCATATCCATGGTATGACCAGCCTCAAACGGATGCGTAAAGACGATTTTCAGTGGAATTTCCTGTCCTTTGTTCAGAGCGGACTCTGGGGTATAAACCATCTGGAAGTGCGCACTGGCGACAGTAGCGCTGCAAAGCAGCATAGCACCGGCAAGCAAAGCGGATGTTTTTTTCAACATGTTATTCTCCTTTAGCGTGCATTGAACATTTTTTACCAACGGGCAGACTTCGACCGTATAAACAGCGGGAATGGTACAACCGGTCCCTGGTAACACCCATAGAACCACCGGCAAAAGACAGTCGCCAGTGATCTCTAAAAGTCAGATATTCTTCTTAAATTTCGCTACCTGGAACCTCTATCCGATGTCCTTCTCCAGCATCAAAGAGCACAGTAAACTCGCCTGCAGGTTTATCAAAGGTGTATTCGGAATTTTCATCCATCTTACCATCAGTTAAAACCTTACCAGCAGGATCCAGGACCCGTACAGCAACCCCAGAAGCAGAAGAACCGTCGGAAAAACCGCCTTCACAGGTGACGGTATTGTCACCATTGTCAAAGCAGGAGCACAGCGGTGTGTGTGCATAGACGGCCACGGTACCACCAAGAATGAACAAAGAAACAGCAATGACTATCTTTTTCATGCTAACCTCTAGGTTTAAAATTCAACAAGGAAACAAATAGATTCATAAACGAAATAATAAGTTAAGCTTACTCATGTTTCAATGTCAATACTTTTTTTGATTATTGCAATAATTTCTTTAACAGGATACTCTTAGCTTACAATGTTTTTCTTTGCACCAAGAAACAATTATTAATTTTTTTTATAAAATTATTCCTTCTCTACAATCATATCGAACCCTAACACAGGAGACACAATGGGAAGAGGTAAAAAAAAACGATGCATGCTCACAGAAATCAAGCCTGGGCGCAAGGCCAGAATCAGGTGTCACCATGCTCAAGGAGCTGTCAGGCAGCGCCTGCTCGATCTTGGATTTGTACCTGAATCCAAGATAGATGTGGTACGCAGGGCACCCCTTGGTGATCCCATTCAATGCAAGGTTGCCGAGTACAATGTCACTTTGAGAGAATCAGAGGCTTCTCTAATAGAAGTTGAAACCGAGTAATGATGAGATTATGGACAATACAAAGCAAAAGCAAGAAAAGAAAAACATCCTTGTCGGCCTTGCAGGGCAACAGAACGCTGGCAAGTCGACTATATTCAACATGCTTACCGGTGCCAATCAGCACATTGCCAATTACCCCGGGGTGACTGTTGACAAAAAATCAGGCTCCTTCCGGTATAACGGGCGATCCATTGAAACAGTAGACCTCCCAGGAACCTACAGCCTGACCTCTTTTTCTTTGGAAGAACGTGTTGCCAGGGATTTTCTGATCACAGAGGCACCACATGTAGTGGTCAACGTTGTGGACGCCTCTTCCCTGAAGAGGAGCCTGTATTTCACTTTTCAGCTTCTGGAAATGGAATTTCCCGCAGTGATCGCCTTAAACATGATGGATGTGGCGAAAACCAATGGCATTCAGATCGATCTTAATCGCCTGCAAGACAGCCTGGGAGTCCCTGTCATCGCCACGGTGGGTCGTAAGGGCAAGGGAAAAAAAGAACTGCGCAGCGCCATAGTCAATGCAGCAGAAGGCAACACGGGCACCCCCCTACTCATTACCTATGACAAGCTGGAACCCGACATTAACGCTCTCCAAAAAAACATCGAGATCAGCGAACTGGGCGGACAGTACCGTAGTCGGTGGCTGGCTGTCAAACTCCTCGAAGGGGACAGCGAAATCGAACGTCTCTTCAAGGACAAGGGTGAAAAAACAGAGGAATTGGTTCGCAGTGCTAATGCGGCCGTAGAGAAGTTTCAGCAGGAACACGATATGAGTGTTGCTGACTATATGGTTGGCTGCCGCGACAGACTGGCTGGAACCATCATCCAAAAATGCCTCCAGCAAACCGAGGGTGGCAAGAGCACGATCAGTGAGAAGATTGATACTCTGGTGCTCAACCGATTTGCAGCCCCGTTTTTTCTGGTTCTCACGGTCTTCCTGATCTACCAGCTCTCCATTGTCCAAGGCTATGAACTAACCCAATATTGGTGGCCTTTTCTGGCTAAATTCAGAGGAATGGTATCTGCCATCCTTCCGGATGCGGGCATGATTGAAGACCCCTACATTCGATCAATGGGTTTATGGATGGTCGATTCTGCCAATGCCCTGCTCAATTATATTCCCATTTTCCTGATACTCTTTTCACTCATTGCCATCCTGGAAGACTCAGGATACATGGCCCGAATAGCCTTTATCCTCGACAAACTGTTCAACACCTTCGGCCTACACGGTCAATCCACTCTGCCCTACATTCTTGGAGGTGTTTTTGCTGGTGGTTGTGCGGTACCCGGTGTCATGTCGACCAAAGGCATACCAGATGAGCGGAGCCGAATGGCCACTATTCTTACTGTGCCGTACATGAACTGCCTGGCCAAGATACCCTTTTACACCCTCCTGGTGGCAGTCTTTTTTAAAGCGCACGATTCGATAGCCATGTTTTTCATTTCCACCTTTACCCTTTTTGTGGCACTACTTGTGGCACGCCTATTGACCTCGACCATTCTCAGGGGAATGGAAACAGCCCCATTTGTCATGGAGCTGCCCAACTACCATCCGCCCACCTTTTTTGGGGTCGGCCAAAGGGCCATTGAAAGGACTTGGCAGTATATCAAAAAAGTTGGAACCATTGTCATAGCTGTCTCTGTTTGCGTGTTCACCCTGCTTCAGTTTCCGGGTATTGATGAAGAGAAAAAAAAGGGTTACAATGACCAAATGGCGAGTAGCATCGCTCAATTCCACAAAAAAATCGCAGCAACAGCGTATGCCGAGCAACTCAAAAATGAAGCAAACCTGCTTAAACTGATCAACCTGTATACCAATTACAAAACGGCCATACTCAGCAGTGGCAGTGGCGGGAAAAAGGCCATAAATGCCAAATATGCCAAAAAACATCCCGATTTGTTCAAATTCCTGAAACCCGGAAAAGGCGAAAATGACGCCCGCATAGTCAACAAACAACTACGGCGTTTGTCTTCCAAACGAAAAAGCATCCGGCGCCAGATCAAGGAAGAACAAATCACCAACAGTTTCCTGGGCATGATAGGCAGGGGAATGGAACCGGTGACCAAGTTTGCCGGATTCGATTGGAAGATCAATGTCGCCATCCTCTCTTCCTTTGCAGCCAGGGAATCCAGCGTTGCCACCATTGGTGTTCTCTACCAGCAGGGTGCAGATGAGAACAAAATGCTTGAGGAAAGAATGGCCAGCGAAACCACCACAGGAGGTTTCACCCCTCTGCACGCACTTGCTGTGATTGTTTTCTTTGCCATGTATCCGCCATGCCTGGCAACCACCATCATGATAAAAGTCCAGACAGGTTCCTACAAGTGGATGCTTTTTTCGATTTTTTTCCCCACCCTCCTGGGTTTTCTTGTTGCAAGCTGCATCTTTAGCGGTGGTAGCGCCCTGCACCTGACCGGTATCCAAACCATGATCGTATTCTACCTGATGGTCGTGGCCTTGACCCTGGCTGTGGGAATGTACAAGATTTTTCTCAACAAACCATCTAAAATCGTACAGTTACCAAGGATGCAGCCGAATACTGATCAATAGTTCGATGAGTTTCGAAAGGCTTCGGTTTTTCGCCTGCGGTACAATACCAAAGTATTCACCGCAGGCGGCCTCCATGAAAAAAGGAGCGCTGCCTACCCTGAGGCCTAGCCTGGATTTCTCATGATCATTTTGTCGAAATTCGAGAAAAAACATATAGATACAATGATCACGAGTAAACTCAAATTTGAGCAAAATGTGTTCCAAAGATCAACGCAGGCGGTACCATCTTCGGCAGTATTTTGACAACACATATGCCCAAGTAAAATGCGTTAGCGCAAACTACCGACTCTAGCACCACCCGAGTTGATGAGAAATCCAGGCTGGTCTTTTGCTCCACAAAAATCTGATCCCTGAACAGCCTGGATACATAAAACGGATTTCGATACCCTTGATACAATTTAGGCTTGACTTATTTTTTAAAATGTTCCTAAATAAAAAAATAAATGCAGCGCCCATGCTCTTTGCATTGGGTATAAAAAAACAAAAGGAATACCTGTACTGAACGTCAGATATATCTCCCCATCCCCTCCAGGAGATCACCCATGTTCCCCGAGAATAGCAACCAGAATTCCCGCTTGATCAGTAGTCTCTTTATGCAGGGCAAACTCAGTGTGCACGACAAAGAGGACATCTTCGAAGCTCTCACCGCAGAATGCGAACACCTGCTGGAAATGAAAACCATGCAATCCCCCAACACCCTTCCTGATTGTGTGCCCGGAAAAGATTGCGCGACTTGTGTTCTGGCCAAGCAAAATGCTCTTCAGGCGCTTGCCTGCATAATTCACCCGGAGATAGAGGACCGGCTGCAGACTGCGTATTCCAGAAAAATCACAGGCAGACCGTAAGTATGTGCTTTGCGCAAAATAAGGAGTAAACCGTCCTGCCATCTTACCCCAAAGGGTAAGGAGCCACTCAAGAGAACTCAGAAAAAGAGGGGGAAAGACACCCTCGACCCCGAATACCTCACAAATATTTTGCAGCAGTTACAAAATTCAAGAGAAAAATTACAAGAGAGAAAAGGTATAGTCTACAGCCCATTTCTCTACAATGCGTACCTGCGTTCAGCCCAGGCGGTTCCATCTTCGCTCGTGTTTTAGCAACCCATCTGTGTCCAAATCAAATAAAGGACCAAAAGTTATCGAACCTGGCACCACCTGAGCTGATGAACAATCCCCGCTAGGATGTGAACTATGTACACTTTTGCACCGTTAGGCAGACAACAAATGCTTTTTTAAAAAACATGTTCTGTGAAGAAGCGTACCATATCTGCGTTGGGGTAATTTGCTCCCTGCCTCAGCATGAAGGGGTATAGGAGACCTCGTAAAAAAACCTGCCAGTCAAATTTGTACTGGCATTTTTTGTTAGGCTCCTGTAAGTTTATTGCCGTTTGCTAATGTTTAAAGAAAAATTACCATTTGCTTTTAGAGGGAAAGTATGGCACCTTTCATTCCACTTGCTTGCGGTATAGCGTCCACCCTAACCGTTCTCTTAGCCTTTGAGACTGGAAAAGGAACGAAGCGCACTCTGGAGAGGAGAAAAAGGAGAAATGCCCGAAAGACTCGATCGTGAGACGAAAAAGGAGGTCGCCAAAATTGGCATGACCCTGTGTCTTGGAGTCACTGTCCTCACCGCCCCGCTACTCAAGGGCAACAAAACCATGAAAAATGTTCATACCGGAGCAGGACTTGCATTGACAGCCTTCTCTCTCTGGCATCATTTCCTCTATCAGGCGGATAAAAAAAAGAATATCAAGAAAACAAAGGCACAAGCCGTTGCAGCTACAACCAAAACCTCTCCCCCAGCAGCCTCCCCCCATGAGGGTTCCCAGACTGTCTGATAAAAGCACAATACGATCCATCTACCCTCCTTGTTGATCCTCATAAGCGGTTTCAGGTATTTGAATCCGCCATGATTCCCTGGTCCAGAGGAACAACAAAGACATGACAAGCTAGTACCCTTCAGAGACGAGTTCAATTCGTATACCCCTCTTAGAAGAATTGTTCATGACCCGCAACTCCCTTGAACAACAGGCAATTCTTTTTCTCTCTCTGGATTGCATCAAAAGATTAATTGACTTTTCTGTCATATAGCGTACCTTTTAGAGGGGCTTCAGGAACTCTACCAGGGACGATTATGACAAAAAAATACTCACTTACAGCGAGCCAGGAAGATTATCTTGAGGCAATCTACCTCATTTCAGAAGAAAAAATGGCCGCCCGCGCCAAGGACATAGCCGATTTTCTCAAGGTTCGTGCGTCCTCCGTTACCTCTGCCCTGCGGACTCTGGGCAGCATGAAACTGGTCAACTATGCCCCTTACGACCTCGTCACCCTGACCAAGGAAGGACGACAGATAGCAGCGGAAATTGTTCGGCGCCACAACACCTTAAAACGCTTTCTTATCGATGTTCTAGGTGTTGAGGAGTCTGATGCAGAAGAGGCTGCTTGCAAGATGGAGCACTCAATCCCCAAGGCCATTGTTGACCGCTTGGTCAAGTACTCGGAGTACGTTGACACCTGTCCAAAAGGTGGAATAACATGGGATAATGGCTTCGGCTATTATTGTAAGGATGGCTGTAACGTATCGACCTGCACCCGGAACAGGCCCGAGGGCAGCTGACCGGAAAAGAAGAACCAGGAGACTGGACGCAGGACAGGACGTATACGCTTCCCTCTGCTGTAACGAGGTAAGCACAGAAGCATACAAGTACAGCACGAACAAGAACACAAGACCATAGAGTCTACGATGGCTGAAAAGAAAGCCGCCTGGACGCAGTCTGAATACGTACCGGTTGCATCGGCGATGCTTTGCGCTTCGCAGTTTGAGGCGCCAGTCAGGTATGTACCAGCGGATACCCCACCTCAATCTCCTTGACGAGCCGACAGGCATCCCGGAAACTCAACAGCTGCTCTCGTACGGCAACCTGCAATCGCAGAAATAATTCCTGAAAAAGCTGCTCTTGCCTGATCTGTATTTGAGCATGGGCCTCCACGTTTCTCGATCCGACATCTGTGGCATCAAAGGATCGTACATAGCTCAGATCTGATCCCTTAATCTCAAAGGTATCTCTGATAAAACTATCTATCTTTCTGACCTGGCCGAGAGTAAAACGCCTCTTTCTCAAGCTTTGTGAAAGAGCGTTGACAATGACCCAGCCACTTTCCTGCTTGGCCTTATCAACAAAATAATCGCGCAGTTCGCTGACAATCTCTTTTTTGGCCCGCTCTAAGGCTGCCTGGTTAAAATCATACATCATTCGTGTAGTCTGTCTCCGTGTTTTTTTATCTCTCCGCCACACTGAAAAGCATACGATAGCTTTACCCAGGCACGATGTTCCTTCCATTGCCCCAAACAAGTAAGCAGGTTAGGATGGATTCCTCATAAACATTGTGTCTCATTTGAAAGAAGTAACCAAAATAGATGTATGCGATCTCCGTGGAAAGGTTCAAATTTCACCAAAACATGCACCAACGCTCAGCCCAGGAGGTACCATCTTTGGCAATGTTTTGGCCACTTGGATACCCAAGTAGAATGTGGTACCAAAAACTTTCAAACTTGGCACTGCCTAAGCTGATGAGAAATCCGGACTAACCAGAATGTTGGCGGCTGCCCTTCTTCCAGGCAACCGCTCTGGAGCGCAACCAGTTTCGGTGAGGAAGCAAAGAAATGAGATTTCTCCTCTTTTTTCTTGTTGTCAACCTCACACCCCTTGTAGTCAGTCTCTTTTTGCCCCACCATTCCACCCAGCCAGACAGTCCTCTGCAGGTCAGACACTTCTCCCCATCCAACACCATCGTACTGGTCTGCTACTCCACGGTAACGCTTTTTGCCAGGTTTCTGGGTTGGTCGACATCACACCCCCGGCGATTGGCTATTTCGTAAGAAAGAAGCTGCGCCGGAATGGTATAGAGGATAGGATTCAACGCATTGAGTACTCTGGGGAGATACAGAACATGCTCCGTCAGGCTGGCCAGATGTTCGTCACCCATGGTGCCGAACAAAATCAATCTACCTTGCCGGGCCTTAATCTCTTCCAGGTTGGAAATGGACTTGAGGTACACATCATCTTTGGGAACCAGGCCAACCACCGGCATTTCTTTATCGATCAAGGCAATGGGACCATGCTTGAGTTCGCCGGAGGCATATCCTTCTGCATGAATATAGGAGATTTCCTTGAGTTTTAGCGCACCTTCCAAGGCAATGGGAAAATTCTCGCCCCTGGCCACAAAAAGGAAATCCCTGGCATCATAGAAGCTCTCGATCAACTGTCGTATTTCTTGCTGCAGTTTCGGCAGCTCGTCTTCAATTGTTTTCGCCAACTCAATAAGCGCATTGCCGTACGTTACCCGTTCAGCAGCGCCCAGGGTGCCCTTGACCTGACCCAAATACAGGGTGAACAGGAAAAAGGCCGCCAGCTGGGCGGTAAAGGCCTTGGTAGAGGCCACCCCAATCTCTGGCCCGGCATGGGTATAGATCACGCCATCCGCCTCCCTTGTCATGGTCGAACCCACCACATTGCAGACAGTCAGGACCTTCGAACCCATTTGGGAAGCTCGGCGAATTCCTGCCAGGGTGTCTGCAGTCTCGCCTGACTGGGAAATGGCTATGGTCAGCACCTTGTCGCTGATCAACAGGCTCCGGTACCTGAACTCGGAAGCGATATCTACCTCCACGGGAACACCAGCCCATTTTTCGATCCAGTATTTAGCAACCAGAGCGGTATGCCAGGATGTTCCACAGGCAACCAGAATAATACGTTCAATACTCCTGACGGTCTCCTCGTCAAGGGCGATCTCAGGCAGCTCAATCATGCCGGTGTCTGGGATCATACGACCGCTCACGGTGTTAAGAATGGCCTGGGGCTGTTCAAAAATTTCCTTGAGCATAAAGTGTCGGTACCCGGACTTTTCAGCCATTGAAGCATTCCACTTTATGGTCGTGATGGGTTTATCCAGTGGGGTGGTGTCGCTGATGGTGGTCACCGTATAGGTCCCTTTCCCAAGAACGGCCATTTCCTCGTCATCAAGAAAAATCACATCCTTGGTGTACGGTAGGAGTGCAGGAACGTCAGAAGCGATATAGCAGGCATTCTCGTCAACACCCATAACCAGGGGACTATGGTTGCGGACCGCGACCAGTATCTCAGGCTCCCTGGCCCATAAAACACCCAGCGCATAGGAACCTACTACTCGTCTCAATGCCTTTCTGACCGCAGTCTCCAGCCCCTGGTCAAGATACTTTTCAATCAGATGCGCCAAGACTTCGGTGTCTGTCTGGGAAGAAAAGCTATGGCCGTCGGCCAGCAATTCATTTTTCAAGGCATTGTAGTTTTCAATAATCCCATTATGCACTACCACCAGTTCGCCGCTACAGTCGGTATGGGGATGGGCATTAGACTCGGTGGGGGCGCCATGGGTGGCCCATCGGGTATGGCCAATACCGGTATTGCTCGCCACCCCGATGCTCTCGTCAACCACCTTTTCCAGGTTAATCAGCTTCCCTTCGGCGCGATGCCGAACCAACGCACCTCCATGGTAATAGACCAGGCCGGCGGAATCATACCCCCTGTACTCCAACCGCCTCAGCCCTTCCAATAGAATAGGTACAACTCTCCGGTTGCCGACATAGCCCATAATTCCGCACATTTTCGATATCCTCACTGGTTCTTGGTAAAAAATTCCGTACAGCAGGTTTCTTCAAACTATGGTAGCATACTCTCTTTGAGCATGACCGCCAACTCACATGATTGCTCTCCTGGGAAATAATAGTACCACCTCCGCAAAAAACCTATCACGAAAACAACACGGCTTGCCTTCAGGACAGGATATGAATACACGAGAAAAGCTCAAAGAGTTGCTGCTTGAAAAATCGTACCGCAAAGGAACGTTTACCCTCACTTCTGGGAAGACATCAAATTTTTATGTGGACGGAAAACAGACTACCCTGGATGCCGAAGGCGGGTATCTCTGCGGGAAACTGCTCTTCGAGCTGATGCAGAGCAATACCACACCCATCGATGCTGTTGGCGGCATGACCTTGGGCGCAGACCCTCTGGTGACGGCAGTATCCCTGGTCAGTTACCTGGAAGGACACCCCATCCCTGCCTTTATTGTCCGTAAAGAAGCCAAAGGACACGGGACAGGCAAGTACATTGAAGGCCAATCCAACCTGCAGCCCGGCGCAGTGGTGGCTCTGGTGGAAGATGTTGTGACCACAGGCGGAACCCTGCTCAAGGTTATCGAGCGGGTCGAAGCTGAAGGGTTCAAGGTCGGCCTGGTCGCAACTATTGTCGACCGCCAGGAGGGCGGAGCCGAAACGCTCGCGGAACAGGGGTACCCACTCCAGGCCGTGTTTACCAGAAAAGAGTTGCTGGGAGAATCAACATAGTGCAATCAAAAAATGTACAGACGCCCTGAAGGACTCCGCAGATACAGACATATCAGGCTGCAAGGCGATCAGTGTCGGCACGAATTCTCTCTCCATGAGGTCGCTGCCGAGCTGGATGCGTAAGCAGAGGAGGAACTGGAAAAATTCACTGTGCTCATCTATGATTGAATGAAATGGCAACAATCAAAGCACATCTCCCCCCTAACCCGGCTCTCTCATCAGCTCAGGTGGTGCCAGTTTCGGGAGTTTTTGGTACCTCATTCCACTTGGGCATATGTGTTGCCAAGACGCTGCTGAAGAGAGCACCGCCTGAGCATACACACCCTCCTCCAGAAGAGAACAGGATGTCGGGTAGTTAAGCGGAACGAACTGGGACAAGCCCTTGGTTTTTCCTTCCGCAGTCCAGCCTTCTTCAGGTTCAGGGGTCGATAAAAAGTTTTTTTTCAAGTATCTGCTGCGCCTCTATCAGTAAGGGTTCTAGACTCGCGGCATCCAGGGCACTGACAGCAATACCTCCCTGGCGCCTCAAGGCGGCCAGGGTTTCTGCCGATGCCTGGTCCTTCTTGTTATACACATTGAGGCAGGATATGCCATCCAGCTCCAATTCACGCAGCAGCTCAACCACAACTTCTTCCTGCTGCCGCCACAGGGGGTTGGAGACATCAATAACATGCAGTAGTAAATCGGCCTCGCACAATTCCTCCAAGGTTGACTCAAAAGCCTTGAGCAATTCAGCAGGAAGATGACGGATAAAACCGACCGTGTCCGTGACAATGACTTCCAGGTCGCGGGGAAACCTCAGCCGTCGACTGGTGGGGTCCAGGGTAGCGAAAAGCAAGTCTTCCGCTTGGATATCACTGCTGGTCAGGGTGTTGAGCAGGGTAGACTTGCCGGCATTGGTATAGCCCACCAGGGAAATGACAGGAATGTCGCGCTTACGCCGTCGGTTTCTACGATGAAACCGCTGTCTTCCCACCTTCTTCAGTTCCTTGGTTAACCGGGCAATTCGGTCATTGATACGCCGTTTATCAACCTCAAGTCTGGTCTCGCCAGGTCCTCTGGCTCCAATCCCCCCGGTCAACCTTGACAGGGCATCGTCTCTAGTGGTCAGCTTGGGCAGCATGTATTTGAGCTGAGCCATCTCAATCTGCAGTTTGCCTTCCCTGGACAGGGCGCGGCTGGCAAAAATATCCAGTATGAGTTGAG
Organism: Desulfobulbus propionicus; assembly: GCA_002748755.1. Taxonomy (GTDB): domain Bacteria; phylum Desulfobacterota; class Desulfobulbia; order Desulfobulbales; family Desulfobulbaceae; genus Desulfogranum; species Desulfogranum propionicus_B. Next base: position 68,032 of record PDTD01000009.1, read on the forward strand.
TCCGGTCTATAACCCGCAGGTCGGTATGATCGGTAACGGATCGTATCTGCGAAGGACTGAGTTCCTGATCAAAAAGCAGCAGATTGGCCCCCAGGCGAAGACTCGTCAACATGATCTCCATCAACTTACCGCGGCCAAGGATATATTTCGGGTGCATCTGCTTACGTCTCTGGATAACCTCACCCAAGACCAGGACCCCGGCAGAGCGTGCCAGCTCCACCAGCTCTGCCATGGACGCCTCCGCTTCTGGGCGGGTTCCCGTGGTAACACTGATAAGCAGCGCACGGTCACGGCCAACCTCCACCTCTTTCAAAGGGCGGTCCCGGACGAATTCGCCCTCCAGGGCTTCAACGAGTTCCTCGCAAGAAAAAGACTGGTGAGCGGGGTGCTCTGGTTGGAGAACATACCAGTCCTGATCGTCCTGACGCCTCGGCAGGAGATGGGCTGTGTAGAGGAGATCAGGAAGTCCGTCCTGCAATGTCAGCACAGCTATCAGATCCAGCCGCAGACAGGCCATATCCATGATATCTTCTTCATTCACACCTGCCTGCCCAAAAGTGGTGTGAACACATCGCACTCCCCGCAGCCTTCCTCCGGCTGCACCCATATCCGGCAGGGTCGGAATAACAATGCGATCATGATCACCGACAATCACCCTGGCGATGGTTCCTGACCTGTGAATGAGCAGACCGATCTGCCTGTTGAGCGACGTAGAGAGGGCAGCCAAAGTGCGGGCCACATCCCGCCCCACCACCTCTGTACGGGGAATCTTTTTCTGCGAAAGCCGCTCCAAGGCTCGAAGCTGCTCTCTTTTCAGGCCGTTTTTATTGCCAACTACAGTAGAGCCTATGGGACACCTCCCTGTATGCAGGTAACCAGAGTCGCCCAACCGTACTTAATTGAGCTTGCCCATAAGAAACAACGGATACACTCAAGCAAACCAGGCAGGGATGGTATTTCTGATTGCTGAGAGCATACCTTGCTTTCAGCCCGCATCTTATCTTCTCTTTTTACCACCTTGAATTTCAGCACAAGCTCGCTGACAAATCGTTCTCGTCCCTGTCACAACCGGATCGTTCGTCCGGGTTAACAGGGCGCATGTCCCGGTGTGCGCGGAAACGGCATCACCTCTCTGATATTCTGCATGCCGGTTACGAACTGCACCATCCGCTCAAAACCAAGCCCAAAACCGGCATGGGGAACGGAACCATATCGGCGCAGATCCAGATACCACCCATATTCCTCCAAGGAGAGTCCCGCCTTCTCCATACGCTCTCTGAGCACCTCAAAGCGCTCTTCCCGCTGACTGCCGCCAACCAGTTCTCCAATGCCAGGAACGAGGATATCCATGGCTGCCACGGTTTTCCCACCATCATCCAGTCGCATATAAAAAGGTTTGATCTGCTCAGGATAGTTGGTGACTATAACAGGACGTTTCGCCATCTCTTCACAGAGGTAGCGTTCGTGTTCCGCCTGCAACTCACTGCCCCAGACAACCGGAAACTCAAACGATTTTCCTGACGAGTCCAGCTGTTTGACCGCTTCATCATAGGTAATATGCTCAAAAGCCTGGTCAAGGACGGCCTGCAGACGTTTGAGCAGTCCTTTGGAGATAAAGCGTTCAAACAACGTCAAATCCTCAGCGCATTCATCCAGGACCACACCAACCAACTCCTTGACCAGGGCCTCGGCCAGGCCCATGTTGCCCTGCAGGTCACAGAAGGCCACTTCCGGCTCAAGCATCCAGAATTCAGCCAGATGCCTGGAGGTATTTGAATTTTCGGCTCGAAAAGTGGGACCAAAGGTATAGACCCGGCCGTGGGAGAGGGCGTAAATCTCTGCCTGCAACTGCCCGCTGACAGTCAATCCGGCTTTTTTGTGAAAAAAATCCTGGGAAAAACAATCCGGCTCCCCCAGCTGATGTTGATTCAGGGCCGTAACTGTAAACATTTCCCCTGCCCCTTCACAGTCAGAGGTGGTGATGATCGGTGTATGCACCTGAAAAAATCCCTGTTCCCTAAAAAAACGGTGGATGGCAAAAGAAAGAGCGCTGCGGACCCTGGTTACAGCGCCCAAAGCATTGGTTCGTCCTCGAAGGTGAGAGATGGAACGTAAAAACTCAAAACTATGCCTTTTCTTTTGCAATGGGTAGGTCTCCGGCTCAGCCCATCCCAGGACCTCCAGTGAGGTGGCACGCAACTCAACCTCCTGCCCCTTGGCCGGCGACGCCACCAGCTCGCCACCTACTTTGACCGAACAGCCTGTGGTCAATTTTTTCAAGTCCTGCTCATAGTTGGTCAGCGTATCCTCGGCAATAACCTGCAAACCGGCCAGGCATGAGCCGTCATTGATTTCCAAAAAAGAGAGGGCACCTGAATCCCGCCGGGTGCGGACCCAGCCATACACCTCCAGTTCCTGGCCAAGGGGTTGTTGTTTAAGAATGTGTACAATCTGCATAATGTTGTTCAAACCTCAAGGATCAAAGAGTTTCCTCACCAGGAGTAAACCTGTCGTTGTCAAAAGTATACGGTCTGCGCCTTGCTAAACATGGAGAACCGAATCTTCCAGCATCCCTGTTCGGACGGGAATCAACCAATACTGTCCAGGAGAGGTTTCTATCATTGCCCTGAGACGATCAGAGACTCGATGGGAATCTTCAACCAGACTATAAAAAACAGAATCCACACCAATAAACCCATCAAGCATATGTGTCAGGGTATGGAGCGATTTGGTCAGGTATCCTTCCTGCATACCCAGCAAATCTTCCAGGGTATTGACCCCTTCTCCTCTGAGAACGTCCAGAATATGGGCCGAAACTTCCATATTGGTGGCAACTCCCCGCCCCACGGCAGGCCAAAAACGCTCATCATGGCCGCTGACGACTTCTGCATCCTTGATAAGAAGATCGGCATAGGTGATGAGTGGATTTTTGTCCAGATACCTGCGCACCATCTCTTTTGCAGTCTCGCGCTCCTCGGCCTGCACCAGAAAAACATGGGAGACCTTATAGTCCTGTTGCTGTTCGTTCATGCATCCTCGTTCATGAAAAAGTAGGGTAAGCACGTAGAATGCGAACATACTTGAATCAGTTTATCGCCCGGCTTCCCGTACACCGTTGTCATAGACCCCTGTTAGAGTCGTCTTTTTCTGCTCCTTCTGGTCTTGGGCAGCAGCAAGTAGTCTTCCCGTACATTCCCCATGGCCGCAAAGATCTGCTCCCCCGCATGGGGCAGGACCTTATAGATATGCTCAATGATTTCCTGGATGTCCTTTCTCCTGGTCCTTTCCGAAAGCGGGCAGGAAGAAGGTATACCCTTGAACCCAAACATCCGGCCAATTTTTTCCACCTCTGCTTTGTGACAATAGGCAAGTGGGCGGATGACATGGAGGTTGCCTTCAAAAAGTTCCTGGCTCGGTCGCATGGTGCTGATGTTGCCTGCACAGGTCAGGTTGAGAAAAAATGTTTCAATAATATCATCACGATGGTGACCCAAAGCCAGTTTGTTGTGTCCCTGTTCTCCAGCATGATCAAAGAGCTGCTTTCGTCTGGAACGGGAACAGCGAAAGCAGATCTGCACCGCTTCAGATCCCGTTATAGTATCAGTATTCGGCTTCCATCTAGCAGGCAGGATGGTCAGCGGAAATCCCACACGCCTCAGTTCCCTTTGCGTCTGGTCGGCCGCAGAACCAATCTTGGCCCCGTTCCCTTCCATATCAATATGGACACAGTGCATGGTATAGCGAATGGGCGCCTTTTTCTGCCAGAACGCGAGCACCTGGGTCAGGGCCAAAGAATCTATCCCACCTGATACCGCGACCAGTACCGAGTCTCCCTCCGCCAGCATGGCATAGTCATGCATGGCCCGGCCTATTTTACGATTGATGGCAGCCTGCAGTTTAATGGCGTATATCTCCTTAATAATCTGTCAACAAGAAAGCGCCGTTTTGGGCCTCTGGGGAGAGTACGTAAAGACGAGCCCGGTTATCTCATCAGCTCAGGTGGTGCCAAGCTCGGGAATTTTAACACCTCCTTCTACCTGGGTATATATATTGCCAAATACAGACAAAGATGGGTCCGCCTGGGTTGAGCGTTGGTGCACAGCTCGTCGAAATGTGAACCGGCTCACGAACACCACATACATCTGTTTTTGTCTGTTTTTTCTCAAATACGGTACAATGTCCTTAAGAAATCCGGGTTCACTCTCACAGGTTTTGTACGATCATCAATCTGTCATCAAAAGTCTGCCAAATACCCGCATTGGGAAAATTTCTCTTCCACTCCTTCCCTGAGCAGCTCAGGAGCGGTCACAAAAGTGAAACCACGCTTGCCTGCCTTGTTCAACGTCAAGAGGTTTTCCAAGACGTACTGCTGCTGTTCTTCAAAATGCCCCCGACAGAGAACCTGATTTTTTTCCGTCTCAACCAGCCTGTAATCAAAGGCAACAGAGGCCGGTTCTCTGGCTGTGTATTCGGAACCCAGCCTATCTACATACCTGCTTATCTGTACCTCCAGCATCACATTACAGTTAATCATAGCCCCAACGGCTTTGAGTCGCCCAATGGGAGGCCCCTCAAGAGCATTTTCAATACCATACACCTGGTCGGCACTCACATATCTGAACCCTTTATGACCACCTAGATACTGGTGCAGTATTCTATCGAGCATGGCTGCCCCTTCCTTGAGCTGCTTGGCGCTGCTGAAACTGAATGTATTATCATAATCCACTGCAGTCTGGACCGGCATGACCCCGAAACAGGTAATGGCAAGGTCTGGATCACGCTGGACCATGCCCTCGGTCTGCCGGGAAGCGCATCCGGTAAGGACAAGCAAACCACAGGCGGCCAGAATGGCGAACAGTTTATGGTAATGAGCCACGAGTACCCTCCTTCTTGTCAATTATAATGTTCCCTTGGAAGACAACTGCCCTGTAATTCGATCACTTCGACGACATGCCCGTGCAGTTGAGCGAGCCAGCGCCTTGAATATCGCTTCAATGATATGGTGCGTATTTTCACCGTGCAGAACATCCACATGAAGAGTCATACCGGCATGGAGGGAAAAGGCACGGAGAAATTCCTTGGCAAGTGCGGTGTCGAACGTACCGACCTTCTGATCCAGGGGCCCGCTCTCGTAGTGGAGGAAAGGACGGTTGGAAAAATCCACGCATACCCGGGAAAGGGTTTCATCCATGGGAACATAGGCATGCCCATAACGAAGAATCCCTGCCTTGTCTCCCAGTGCTGATGAAAACGCCTTGCCCAGACAGATGCCGATATCTTCTACAGTGTGATGATCATCTACTGCGCTATCCCCTTGAGCTGCAAGTTCCAGATCAAAAAAACCATGTACGGTAAAGAGAGTCAGCATATGATCCAAAAAACCTACACCTGTGGCAATGGAGGCGTTGCCGCTGCCATCAATATTCAACGACAGGGATATCTGCGTTTCCGCAGTATTCCGTTTAATATCAGCAGTCCGATGGTTGTGCTGATTCATAGAGTCCCCTTTTTCTACCTGCGAACCACGATCACCCCTGCTCATTTCGACAGCACGACCAGACCTGGCCCAAATTGCTCATCAGCTCAGGTGGTAACCGGTTCGGGAGTTTTTGGCACCTCATTATGCAGGGGTATATATGTTGCCAAAAGACGGCCAAAGATGCTACCCCCTGGACTGAGCGTTGGTGCACATTTTGTCGAATACGATCTTTTCAAAGCTTTATAAATCAGGGTATACTATTCCGCCTGGGTGAGATTCGCAACTGTTCTTCAGCCCTCTGTTTTTTTTTACCAACATGACACCTGCACCGGTTATCCACAGGCCTGAAGACAAAAGGTGCATGCTCCCGCATTTTAGCAAAAAAACGTTTCCCAGATCCAGGGGCAAAAGACCCGGCTGCACCAAGCGCCCGGCAATGGGCTACCGCCAAAACTCTCATAAAACCATGGCCCCAGCGAAACATGTTTCCAAGTCTTGACCCAAAGCGGTCTTTCTTTTAATCACCCTGCGGTCAGTCTTCCAGAATAGGGCAGTGACGATGGCTAGCTCTAGCAGAACGGATTTTCTTATCACCTCAGGGGGACAAAGAGAACAAAGCCAAAAAAAGCATAGACTCCATTTTTTTCATTGACACATAACCACAGGACCGTTAGGATGCCTCGCTGTCAAGTGAATGCAAATGAGAGCGGGAATAACTCAGTGGTAGAGTGTAACCTTGCCAAGGTTGAAGTCGCGAGTTCGAATCTCGTTTCCCGCTCCACTCAATATTCAAGGTTCGGACAGCTGTTCGAACCTTTTTTTGTTAACCTGCTGGGGCGCAAGGAATGAAAACTTATTATACGCCGGTAAACGAAATTGATCGTAAATGGTATGTGGTGGATGCCGATGGGAAGGTACTAGGTCGCATCGCCACCGAGATTGCCACTCGTTTACGCGGCAAACACAAACCAACTTTCTGTAATTTCCAGGACAACGGTGACTTTATCATCGTAATCAATGCGGAAAAAGTACACCTGACCGGCAAGAAAAGGGATGAGAAGCAATACCATCATCATACCGGTTACACAGGTGGATTAAAAACCTCCACAGCCAAGGAAATGCTGGAAAAAAAACCGGAAGAGCTTATCCGGATAGCGGTCAAGGGCATGCTGCCTAAAAACAAACTTGGCCGCGCCCAGTTCAAAAAACTCAAAGTTTATGCAGGCGACAGCCACCCACACAAGGCCCAGCAGCCTGAAACAATCGAGATCTGAAAAGGGAACTCCAATATGGCACCAGAAAAAACGTACGCTACCGGAAGACGTAAAACAGCCGTCGCACGCGTGTGGCTGACCCCGGGAAACGGGGAAATGGCAGTCAACCAGACTGACTTGAAAGAGTATTTTGGCAATATCTTTTTTGAACATAAAATTTTTCGTCCGTTTTCCGTAACCGAGACAGAACAACAGTATAATGTTCAGGCAACGGTAAAAGGTGGGGGGAAATCCGCCCAGGTTGATGCCCTTGTGCATGGCATTGCCCGCGCCCTCCAGGAAATTGATCCCGAGATGCGGGTCCCCTTAAAAAAAGCTGGGTTACTGACTCGAGATCCCCGCGCCAAGGAAAGAAAGAAATACGGTCAGCGTGGTGCTCGCGCACGCTTCCAGTTCTCTAAGCGTTAATGGGATTGGGAACGTTCCTGCAACCCATTGCACTACCTTTTTCAGGTATTTTCAGGGAATAACGATCTTCTCGTTGTTCCCTTTTTTATTGTTCAAGTTAATAAGGAGTACAGCCATGATACAAGTCGGCATCGTCGGGGCATCGGGATACACGGGAGCGGAACTTGCCAGGATACTCTGCAACCACCCGGATGTACAGCTCACCGTCGCGACCTCCCGGACCTATGCCGGCAAATCCATGGCTGAGGTTTTTCCCAATCTCCGGGGATACACAGATATTATCTGTGCAAACCTGAGCGGTGAGGAGATGGCTCGGCAAGCGGACTTCTTTTTCACAGCGGTTCCACACCAGACAGCCATGGACATCGTTCCTGCACTGCTTGCCGCTGAAAAAAAAGTTGTCGATCTCAGTGCCGATTTCAGGCTCCGTGATGTAGCCGTCTATGCACAGTGGTACGGCAAGCACACCTCCAGCCACCTCCTCTCTGAGGCGGTGTATGGCCTGCCGGAACTCTATCGTGAGCAGATCAGATCCGCAAACTTCGTCGCCAATCCCGGCTGTTACCCTACATCGGTTATTCTGGCCCTGGCGCCGCTGCTGAAGCACAAACGCATTCTTCCCTCGTCCATCATTGTCGACTCCAAATCGGGCACCACCGGTGCCGGCAGGGCAGCCAATGTTACCAGCCTGTTCTGCGAGGTACATGATGGTTTTCGTGCCTACAAGGTAGGAGGAACGCACCGGCACACCCCTGAGATGGAGCAAGAACTCTCCCTGCTGGCAGACGCGGACTGCACCATTACCTTTACCCCACATCTGCTGCCTCTCTCCAGAGGGATTCTCAGCACCATCTATGCAACCATGGACGGTGCCGGTTCTCCCGATGAACTCCACCAGCTCTTTGCAGACACGTATGCCGACGAGCGGTTTGTCCGGATACTGCCGGAAGGAACAGTACCAGCAACGCAATACGTCAGAGGCTCCAATTATTGCGATATTGGAATAGAGGTCGATCCGCGAACAGGCAGGGTTATTGTGATTTCCGCCATCGACAACGTTGTCAAAGGTGCCTCTGGTCAAGCTGTACAAAACATGAACATCATGCTCGGCCTTGAAGAGGCATCAGGCCTGGATCAGATTCCCCTCTTTCCATAACATGGCGCCTTGAGAGACAACGTGAAGCGCAATATTCGCCTGCTTATTGCCTTTGACGGCACGGACTACCACGGATGGCAACGACAGGAGGGAAATCTGACCATCCAGGAAGTTATTGAAACCTGCCTGCAGACCATGTGCAAACATGATGTTATCCTCCATGGGGCTGGACGGACCGACGCCGGTGTGCACGCCCTGGGCATGGTGGCTCATTTTTTCACCGAGTCCAACATCCCTGAGCAGGCCTTTGTTCCTGGCCTGAACGCCCTGCTCCCCCCGGACATCCGTATTCGACAAGCCCATGAAGTTGCCCTGGATTTTCACAGCCGGTTTCAGGCCACCGGCAAAACGTATTGCTACAGATTCTTCACAGGCAGGATACAACTGCCCTGCTCAAGAAAATACATTGCTCATATGCCCGGTGAATTCAACCGGGAACGCCTCGCCTCAGCCATGCATATCCTTACGGGCACCCATGATTTTTCGAGTTTTGAAAAGGCCGGCTCAAGAGATACTACACGCGTTGAAGGACGCGGGGCAATACGAACCCTGTTTACCGTAACCTGCACCGAAATCCCTTTGAAAGAGAAACACTACTGTTTACGTTTCACCGGTGACGGCTTCCTACGACAGATGGTTCGCATCCTGTCCGGCACCCTGATCGATATCGGTTGCAACAGACTGCCCGAAGACGTGGTTCCTCAAATCCTTGCAAGCCAGGATCGCCGATCTGCAGGGCCCACCGCACCTGCTGTTGGCCTGGTCTTGGAACAGGTTTTCTATTCTCCTCTTTCCCCTGACTGCCATGCAGCATCACCCCAGCTCAACACTGTATAAACAACACTGCCCCATTGTACTGGCTTCCGCATCTCCCAGAAGAAAGCAACTGCTCGAGACAATTGGCCTCGTCTTCAGTTGCAGACCGGCCACCATTGATGAAACCCTTCCCCCGGGAGAGTCCCCCCTTGCCTATGTCCAGCGTATGGCGAGGGAAAAGAGTGACGCTGTTGCCCATCGTTTCCCAGGCAGTTGCACCATAAGTGCAGATACGATTGTAACCCTGCAAGAAAAGGTGTATGGCAAACCAGTCAGCCCGAAGGAAGCCCTGACCATGCTTGAATCATTGAACAACCGTACGCACCAGGTTATAACAGCTGTCCGGGTGCAGTGGCCTGAAAAAGATCTCCTGACAGGATGCATCGCCCAAACAGAAGTGACCTTTGGCAACTATCCCCAGGAGGTATTGCAAGGATATATCAAGAGTGGTGATCCCATGGACAAGGCAGGCGGATATGGCATTCAAAGCCTTGGCGGGTTTCTTGTCCGCGAAATCAAAGGTTCCTACACCAATGTGGTTGGACTCCCTATGGCAAGGGTGATCGAGCTGCTGGTGAGCCAAGACATTATAACCCCGACAAGGACGACACTTGAACCCGTGACCACCTGACCCGCATTGCTCATGCACAGAGTGTCTCATTTACGAATAAAGAGACAAAAACAGATGGGGGGTGCTGTCTGCGGACAAACTCAAATTTCGAGAATAGGTGCGCCAAAGGACCGCTTGGCAAAGGCAAAATCCCAAGAGTGCCACTGCACAGCTCTTGTTCAACAACTATAGATAGCAATGACTAAGAGATTGGGGAATAGAAGGAAAATGGACGAGGCGGGATTTTCGCCGCTCATTGGGGGGAAGGTGTACACCGGTCATTTTAACTGGAAAGGACATCGGTGGTTACAGCCCAGTATCTGCGACCGGCGATATCTGGGACCAAAACCAGTGGTCTGGAACCAGCATCTTGCTATCATTTGAAAAATATTTTATATATACTGGTAGTTTCTTCCGTTGTAGAGCTGACAGAAAAACACTGAAAAAATATGAACAGCCAACCGTCTGCAGCATCTTCTGATAACATCGCAGCTCTTGTTGCCTTTCCACAGCTGCTGTTTTCGGCAATGCGTTCCATGCGCCTGTATCCCACCTCCAACCCACAGGTGATACGGAACAACCAAGCAGCATATACTGCCTTCAGCCAGCTCCTCCAACAAAGTACAGGAAAAACCGTCACACTCTCCCTTTCCGACCAAATAATACTGGTCAACGGGGAACCACTACCCGAAAAAGAACAAAATTTACCGCAGATAACCGGCCTGATAAAGTTTTTCAACCGTCTTGGTGTCTACTCCTTGACCTTTACAGAGGAATTTACCGAGCAGCAGTGCGTAGCATTTATTACCATCCTGTCTGAACTCCTGGGGCAGCAGAATCTTGATCAGCCCCTGGAACGGATTCTTATGGAGTCCACAGTCTCCACCGTCCAGGTGGATACCAAAATATACGTCGTCCTTCATCAGGATGAACAGGTTGTGAAGGAAGATCAAGTCGGTCTATTCAATGACGACGCAATGCCGGTCAGTGAGGAGGAGCTGATCAACTACGTCCTGACCCAGGGAAAAGACCACGCCAATCTGTATGGGTTGGCTCCAGAGCGGGCAGAAAGCTTCCTGGAAAGACTTGCAGAGGCCGCCAAAGAACACAATAGTCCGGAAAAGCTGTACAAAGCGGTTTTTGCCTTTCTCGAGAGTCTGGGAAAGGATCGCGATAGCCTGGTTCATGAGCAGCAGCTCAACACCGCAGCCTCCACCATCGCTGGGTTTGACCCTTCAACACTGGCCCGATTCTTCTCTGCATTACCCGAAACCAAGATAAGCGACGATATACTCAAGACGACCATTGAAAAGCTGCCCCCGCTCCAGCTCAACCGCCTGCTGGCCACTCTTACCGCACACCTCCCTTCCCTGAGCACAAAGCAGGAGCCCGACAAACTCAAGGTTGAAAAAAACCGGCTGCTGAGCCGTGTTATCCAGCTTTCGGATGCTACCGATATTAAAAAGAATATCGCCCAGAATGTCGATACCCACACCCTGTTGGTTACCCCTGGCACCAAGCTGGAAAATCTGCCCGAAAACCTGCTCAAACGACTACAGCAGCCAGAATGGTCGGCCTCAGTTCTGGCCAAAGCTATTCAGCAAAGCGTTGATCCCAGGCTCTCTCAAGTACAACCTGGAGTACCGGATACGCTGGCCTCCATGCTGCTCAGTTACGAGACACTGCTCACCAAAGAACAACAGGCAGAAGTGGCCATGCAGGCAGGTACACACCTCGCACAGATGGATTCACCATCCCTTGTCAGGCTTATCAATCACAGGTTCAAGGGAGCACTAGGCACCCAGTTGTATCAAGAAGTCGTCGAGCAAATGCCCGAGGAACAGCTGAACCAGACACTAGAACAGTTGCATGGTGATCAACTGGAGAAAATGGTCACCATGCTTTGTATTGCAAGCCAGGATGTCCCAACTGATAAGAAAGATGCACCACCGGCATTACATCGGCTCCTTGGGTCCAGCAAGGGTAATCAGGTCCAGGCTCTGCTGGACCAGAACATGGATGCCCGGAACCTGCTCAACACCCTTCAGGAAACCCCCTTTGCAGAACATTCTTCCCATCTCCTGAAGAGGCTGAAGGATCCAGGCTGGTCGAGTTCCGTTCTTGCCAATGCCATCCAACAGGCCGCTGACCCTGCAATCAACGGGGACGGACGTATTGACCAGGTGGTCTGTAACAGGCTTGTCAATTACTACGAACAACTCTTGGACCAGGAGCGCCAAAAAAGTGTGTCCGCGCTGGCCGGTTCCAAATTGGCGACCATGGAAGGCATGGCTCTGGCCAACCTGCTTTCTCATAAATTCAGGGGCGTGTTTGGAAAAAAGCTGTACCAGGAGGTTCTCGCTCGGATATCGGACGACCAGCTTGAGGCAACGGTTGACACCCTCACCCTCCGCCAGATCAACAGGCTGATCGCCATTCTGGCGAGTGAGACCGATGGTGGTGAAGATCAGCGGGGACATCATAAAGAGACGACCTTTCTGCAAAGGCTGACCTCCACTCAAAAAAGCCCTATTATCAAGCAGGTTTTCGCTCAACAGCTTGATGCTCAGTTGCTCAGTTCCGGTCAAACTCCAGTGGAACATCTCCCGGAGCAGGTCAAGAACCGGCTCCAGCAGCCGGGATGGTCGTCACCGGTCCTGGTAACGGCCGCCAACCTGTCGGTGGACCCCGGGCTTGCAGATACTGACACCATTGATCTCAAGGGATTCAATCAGATATTGACAGCATATGAAATTCTTTTAAATGAAAGCAAACAGCAACAGGTTGCCATATCAGCCGGGGCCAGAATAGCGGAAGATTTGGAAGAGCATGAACTGGGCTTGATGCTTGTACAGCGCTACAAGGGATTATTTGGCGAAAAACTGTACACAGAGGTTATCAAACACCTGAGCGACGATAAATTCGAGCGGCTTGCCGAGCAGATGGAGCGTTTTGCAACCGGACAGGACATGCTCCCTCTACAAGGAGTTGATGAGGAGGTCAAGGAGGCGTACAACAACCTGATGCGCACCGTTCGAGAACATAAACTGCGGACGGTGGTGGAAATCCAGGAGAAAAAACTGAGTCAGCAGGAAGAAAAAAAACTCCGTCATATCGCCTGGGCCATGGAAGGCCTGCTCAAAGGCAACACCAAGACCCTGCTGTCCCCCACATTCTGCCAGGCTCTCCCTGCGGAAATACTACGCTTCATCAATCAAAAAGAAGAAGGACAGGCCGATGCCCTGCTCGCTCAGTTGGCTGTTGCCCAGCAATCAAAAGAAAAAAACTTGCAAGCAAACAGTATGCGGACCTTGGCTATTACAGCAGAACTTCTCGCTGAAAACGGTCAATGGTCTCGATTGAGTCGGCTCCTGCCAGCCCTCGAACAGATGCTTACCTCTCCGGAGATTGATGAGGAAAGCAGCACCAAAACCATCAGCGCTCTCTCCAGGTTAGCCTACCACCACTTGGTTAAGAACGACTACTACCGTGCTTATGACACCATACAAATCATCAGGGGGGAGGGCAGCAAACTCCCATTATTTGCAGCTTCCGAAACCGTTCGTCTGCATGGCCAGAAAGCTTTGGAACAAATCAGTACCGAGGAAATACTCAACAAACTTCTGATGACCTTTCTCGGCAGTGACCCTGATCGTGAAAAGGCTGGCGGCATCCTCTCCACATTGGGCCGGATATCAATACAGTATCAACTGCAGTTCCTGATGGAAAGTAAAAGCAGATTTGAAAGAAAACTATTACTTGAGCTTATTCAGAATGCAGGGGAAAGCAGCAGGGATCTGCTGCTGAAACAGTTGGAACAACCCAATCCATGGTACGCCGTACGAAACATTATCCATTTGTTGGGTGAAATTGGAGATCCGTCCATCCTCCTTAACCTCCAGCCACTCCTGTATCACCGTGATCTGCGGGTTCAAAAAGAAATACTGACGACCGCTGGCAAGATCGGGGGAACTGACATTCAAGGATTCCTCGTGCGTGCTCTTATCAGTGTTGACGATCTACTCAAGATCAAGGTGGCCTCGCTTATGGAACAATTTCCCGATGAAAAATACGTTCGCCACCTGACAGACCTTTTGGAAGGTACTGTACCATATAAAGGAAAAAACGAGGACGCGCTCCAAGTAACCATCTGTCAGGCCCTGGCAGCGATCGGTTCTAGAAAGCCCATTGCATCCCTGCAAAGAGTGGCCCAAAGTAAAGGAGTTCTGGGCAAAGCCCCATATTCGGAAAGGGTACGCGCTGAAGCGGCAAAGACTGTACGGCTCTTACGAAAACCAGTGGCCCCCAAAAAATCTGCTGATGCAAAGCAGGGTAGTGCCGCTGTCATCTCAAACAATTCCACTCATCAGTCACCACCAAACGATAAAATAGACATGAATGAATTACACAACAAAGAACAGGCGATTTTTACTCTTGCAAAAGAGGGCAAGGAAGAGGAAGCCAAAAAGATGCTCTTTGACCTCGTCGTAGCCATGGCCCGCCGGGGTGATTTTGAAAATGCCGAGCGACTTCGGGAACTTTTCTATGAAATCGATCCCATGGCATTAACCGAAATCATCCGTACCGGCGAAATAATCGAACAGGAAAAAGGCGGTGCAATTGATGAGGATGACTTAGAAACCTGGAGCGAACTCACTGACCAACTTACCACGGAAGAATTTCGGGCCATGTACCACGAGTTTCGCGAACGATCGTATGCTAGCGAAGAAACATTGGTACATCAAGGCGCCTTTCTCGATAACCTGTTTTTCATCAATCAGGGAAGCGTGAAAGTTTCCCATCTCATGGGCGCTAAAGAACTTTTTATCACCAGCTTAAGCAGTGGCAAAATGGTTGGAGAAAGTTTTTTCAATCCCTCTGTATGGACGGTCAGCTTGACAGCCCTTACTCCGACAAGGGGATTCGAATTGCAACAGAGCAAGCTGGTCAAGTTGGAAGAGCAATTCCCAGGTCTGCGCAACAAGCTGGAGGCATTCTATAAGCAAAACAGTGACATCCCTGCCCTTATCCGTAAAAAAGGGCTGGAACGCCGCATGGGCCCTCGTTTCAAGGTTTCCAGAAAAATTCAGGTACAACCGCTGGACAAAACTGACAACCCCATCGGGAAAGGTTTTCGGGCCGAATTAGCTGATATCAGTAAAGGTGGGTTGGCCTTCCTTGTCCGAATCACCCGCAAGGAAAATACCAAACTGCTCCTGGGAAGAAGGATGCAGGTTATCCTGCCTGTAAGAGGAGAGGGAGAATACCTCTCTCTCAAAGGGACATCCATCGGCATTCAGCCCCACGATCTCCTTAACAGGGACTACAGAGTCCACTTCTGGTTCATGGAACCCCTGACGGACAAGGCCATGCAGGGGATTCTGGGGTAGCCCGGATTGCTCATGAACCTTGCGTCCCATTTGAGAAAAAAATAGATAAAAACAGGAATATGTGCTACCTGTTCGCGTTTTCAAATTTCGACAAAATGTTCACCAAAGGTCAGCTCATCCGTTCAGGCTCAAAGCAGAGAAAAAGCATCCTTGATAAGACAATCACAGTGTAGGCGGAATGCTCTTGACGGTGCAAACGGTTTCTCCAATTCCCTGAGCGCAGCTTGCAAGGTGCAATTCTTCACCAAGAGGGACCAGTTGCGAGCCAACGTACTTCACGAGGTGCTGCCATGTCAGATATAATCAGCCGCTTCTACCGCACCCAGCTTTCTGGAGCTGTCAACAGCAGAAACGGTCTTCAGGCTCCCTGCCCTTTCTGTCGGCAGTTGAAGAGTTCACCGCGTGGATCAATAATAATATACCTGAACCCTGAGAGTTTTTTCCATGGCTATTTCCGCTGTTCCCTCAACTGTTCTCCCGGCGGCTTTCCCCTTCATTTTGGACGGTTGAGGCAACTGGATTTGAATCGGGTGCCGGGATATGACCCGGATCGGGAATACAGTGCCCGAATATCCGAGTTTCCAATAAAAAATATCAATCAAGATGTCCGTCAGTTTATCGACAAACTCACCGAAGAGCAGGAACAACTGTTTGCCCGCTCCAGGATCAAGCCGGATATCCTGCGCTCACAATGCATTGGCTTCAACGGCCGCTACCTGGTCTACCCATACCTACAGACCGACGGGAACTACTACAGCGCCCACTGCATCCACCCGGACAAGCCTGCTGATAGCTTCTGGTACGGAGATGACGCCTTTTCCAGACAAGGTTTTCGCCTCTTCAACAGCCCGGATATCGACCATTGCGAGAACGGTAGCCTGATTATCGTGGAGGGGGAACGGAACCTCCTGCTCCTGAAACAATTTGGTTTACCAGCCATAGCAGTACCCACGGCGGCGGAACTCGACCATATCCAGGCAGAGCAGCTCCAATACCTGCGAACCATTTTCCTCTGGATGGACAACTGTAAGGAATCCGAGGCAGCAGCACGGAGCTTTGCCACCCGGATCGGCTTCAAGGTCCGGCTGATCGAATGGGATACGGACAGCAAAAAAAACGAATCTCTTTGTACCCTGGCAGCTCGATGCCCCAAGAACCAGCTGCAACCGTTTTTGTTCACAAAAATACAACAATCCAAGGCTTTCAGCCCTTTTTCTTCACCAGGCAGGGAATATCATCATTTCATGGATACCCTGTCCATGGAACAGGAAGGGGGCTTCAGCAAACTGAAATCAGGCTTTCCCGCACTGGACAGGGCATTGGGAACCATTCGCGGCATCAACATTTTAGGCGGTACCCCCAAAGCAGGAAAATCCTGTTTCCATATTCAAATCGCCACCCAGATGGCAGGGAATAAAGTCCCTGTGCTCTACTATGACTTTGAAAACGGCCGCCAGAAAATCTACCTGCGTATCCTGGCACGACTGAGCAGAATACCCTCTGAGGTCATTGTCTCTGACCAGCGGACCCCGGAGCAGAATGCGACACTGGAAAGGGCACAGCGACAACTACAGGAACTGCTCCCCTGGTTCCGGGTGGTCAACGACCGTGCCCTTACCCCGGCACTCATGCGCAGGCATATTGATTTTCTACGCCACGAAACCAACAGCGATTACATCTGCATAGTCATAGACAGCCTGCACAAACTGCCATTTCAGGACATAACCAACATGCGCTCCGGCATAGATGGCTGGTTGAGACAGTTTGAGGCTCTCCGCGATGAGTACCAGGCATCATTTCTGATTATTTCTGAACTGACCAGAGGGGAAAACGGCCAGTTTGACCGGCAGCCTCGCCTCGGCTCTTTCAAGGGTTCCGGCGACATTGCCTACTCGGCCGACAACGCCATGCTCCTGCTACCTGACTGGGAACCCTTTGATGAAGGTGATCCGGCAACCCGAATCAACAACCTCTGGCTGGTTGCCAGCCGCGAACAAAGCCCGGGCAGGATAGGCGCCTATCGCCTGGATTATCCCTACTGGGGCTTTGTAGAACAGGAAGAGTAATCTGACGTTGGACGCCATCCTTTAGTATTTCTCACTTTTCACGAAAGGTTCAGAAGGAATTCGGGATGGGCCGCATTGCAGCCACTGTTCAAGCAATGCTTGGGCGCGTTTTACCCGCCAAGGACCGCGATCTTTTTTGCGCATCTTCTTTTCAAGGGCAGGGAACAGCCCGAAATTGACATTGCTGGGCTGGAAATGTTGAGGATCGGACCGAGTCAGGTGAGTAATCAAAGCACCCAGGGCCGTCCCTGGGGGTGGCGGCTCAGAGACCCGGCCCTGGAGAACCAAATCGGCACAGTTGATCCCGGCCAGCAAGCCCATGGCCATGGATTCCACATACCCCTCGACCCCGGCAAGCTGTCCGGTGATGAACAGGTCAGGACGTTTTCGCATTTGCAAGGAGGGCAATAAGAGGCGGGGGGCGCAGATAAAGGTGTTTCTGTGGATTGAGCCGAAACGAAGAAATTCTGCCTGGTCCAGCCCGGGAATGGCTTGGAAAACCTTTTTCTGGGCGGGATAGGTCAACTTGGTCTGAAACCCGACCAGGTTATACATGGTCCCTTCCCTATTTTCAGCTCGGAGCTGCACCACGGCATGGGGAAGCTTGCCGGTTTCAGGATGTGCCAGCCCCACTGGTTTCATGGGACCGAAGCGCAGTGTATCGGCTCCCCTGGCACACATGACCTCAATAGGAAGACAACCTTCAAAAAATTTGGCATGCTCAAACTCTTGCAAAGGCACGGTTTCACCAGCCGCTAGCAGGGTGATGAAATGCGCGTACTGCTCCCTGGACATAGGACAGTTGAGGTACTCGCCGGGATGCTCATCATCCCACCTGGATTTTCGATAGATAACTGACATATCCAGACTTTCAGCCGACACAATCGGGGCAATGGCATCGTAAAAAGCCAGTTGTTGACCGGTGAGCTTCTGCAAGTTTGCAGCCAGGGCATCTGAGGTCAGGGGGCCAGTCGCCAAAATAACAGGTTGCCGCCCTCCCGCATCCGGGAGTCTGCTGACCTCTTCCCGCTTAAGGGTGATACGATCATGCTGGGTTATCCTGGCTGTAACCTGTTCGGAAAAGAGCTTCCTATCAACGGCCAAGGCTTGTCCAGCCGGGACCCGGGTAGCCTCAGCTACCTGCATAAGCAGGGAACCTGCCCGCCTCATCTCCTGTTTCAACAAGCCCACAGCCGAACCCAGCCTATCTGAACGAAAGGAATTAGAACAGACCAGTTCTGCCAGTCCTGCACACTCGTGAGCCGGACTGAACAGCTTGGGTTTCATTTCAAAAAGTTGGACCTCTATACCCCTTGAGGCTACCTGCCAGGCAGCTTCGCATCCGGCCAGTCCACCGCCAATAACTGTTACTGTATGCATTACTCAAACTCGACTGCCAGCCTCTGTCTCCCCCATTCCAAGGCGTCGCTGTGGGAACTGAAATACAAATCCAGCCTGTCTGGTCCTTTGATAGCACTACCACGGTCCTCTACCACACCCCATCCATAACCGGGTACATACATGCGTGTACCAAAAGGATAGTAGTCTGTATCTGCGGCAATGGTCCCGTCTTGTTGCAGCCAAAGCCAGGGGAAAAACAGGCGAAAGGGGATCATCCAGGGATGGACAAGACTGTCTTGGGAAAAAAGACCTGGCTGCGGCTCTACCGGGTCGGTATTCGCCGCTGTTTTACCCGAATAGGGGGCACCCTTTCTTTGTCCGGCGCTCACATAACGGTTCCAGAAATCAAGTTTCAGGTAGCGCCAGCTCCCTCGCTCCCATGAGCAGCATTGACCACAGCCACAGTAGGCAGTGGTCTCCATCATCCGCGTTGTAGGGGCCGCGCAGCCGCTAACAACAAGAAGCAAAAAAAGACATAATCGTTGCAACGGCTTCATGGGAATACATGGGAAAAGAGGAAAGGACGTCTACCCCGCCTGCCTTCTCCTGACAGACGTCCGCAGGCGGGATATACCATATTATGCTGCCATCAAGCCCTCCGAACACCAGCACAGTACGCGGAGAGGAAGTGGGAAGATTCCATCGCACATCAATAGCGATAATAATCAGGCTTAAAAGGACCTTGTACAGGAACCCCGATATAATCGGCCTGCTCCTGGGTTAATGTTGTCAGGTGGACGCCAATTTTCTTCAGGTGCAGCATGGCCACCCGTTCGTCCAGTTCCTTGGGCAGGAAATAAACCTTTTTCTCATACTTGCCGGGATTGTTCCATAACTCGATCTGAGCAAGGACCTGATTGGTAAAAGAGTTGCTCATAACAAAACTGGGATGACCAGTTGCGCATCCCAGGTTGACCAACCGCCCTTCAGCCAGGACAATGATTCGTTTACCGTCTGGAAAGATTACATGGTCCACCTGGGGTTTGATATTCTCCCATTCCAAATCCCGAATCCCGGCAATGTCGATCTCTGAATCAAAATGACCTATATTGCAAACAATGGCTTGGTCTTTCATGACATCCATATGCGCCCGGGTAAGGACATGCACATTCCCTGTGGCTGTAACAAAAATATCGCCCAGGACAGCAGCTTCATCCATGGTGACCACACGGTAGCCTTCCATGGCAGCCTGCAAGGCGCAGATGGGATCTATTTCCGTCACCAGGACTGAAGCCCCCATTCCCCGGAAGGCCTGGGCACACCCTTTACCAACATCCCCGTAACCAGCCACCACGGCGACCTTGCCTGCCACCATGATATCCGTCCCCCGTTTGATACCGTCAAGCAGTGACTCCCGGCAACCATACAGGTTATCGAATTTAGATTTGGTGACCGAGTCATTGACGTTAAAGGCAGGCGCTAAGAGCTTACCGTCTCGGGCCATCTCATTGAGGCGCAGAACACCAGTGGTCGTTTCTTCGGATATGCCCCGGACCGCCTGCATCATCTCGGGATACTTTTGATGCATAATCAGGGTCAAATCGCCACCATCATCCAGCAGCATATTGGGTGTCCAGCCGTCTGGTCCCTTGATGGTCTGGTCAATGCACCACCAGAATTCTTCTTCGGTTTCCCCTTTCCAGGCAAAGGTGGGTATACCAGCAGCTGCTACCGCGGCAGCAGCATGATCCTGGGTGGAAAAAATATTGCAGGAAGACCAACGCAGCTCCGCTCCCAAAGCTACCAAAGTTTCCATAAGCACCGCAGTCTGAATAGTCATATGCAGGCACCCGGCAATGCGTGCACCCTCCAATGGTTTCTGGCCAGCATACTCTTCCCGTAAAGCCATGAGACCAGGCATTTCAGTCTCTGCAATGGCGATTTCCTTTCTTCCCCAGGCGGACAGATTACTATCCGCTACTTTATAATCAGTCATACCATACTCCTCGTATTCCAGTCTCTGTTAGACACCCGCAGCATCCTTGAGTGCCTCGGCCTTGTCTGTTTTTTCCCAGGTAAACTCTGGCAGTTCCCTGCCGAAATGTCCATAAGCGGCTGTTTTTGCGTAGATGGGGCGCAAAAGATCAAGCTGTTGAATAATAGCCTTGGGCCGCAGATCAAACACCTGCCGGACAACCTGGACTAAACGGCTTTCATCAATTGTTCCAGTGCCGAATGTTTTTATATTGATGGACACCGGCTGGGAAATACCAATGGCATACGCAACCTGTACCTCGACCTCAGTTGCCAGACCGGCTGCAACAATATTCTTGGCCACATACCTGCCCATATAGGAAGAGGAGCGATCCACCTTGGATGGATCCTTACCAGAGAAAGCCCCGCCGCCATGGGAACCACGACCACCGTAAGAATCAACGATAATCTTACGTCCGGTTACTCCGCAATCACCCACTGGTCCGCCGATAACAAAGCGTCCCGTCGGGTTGATAAAAAATTTGGTTTTATCATCAAGCATCTCACCGGGCAGAATAGGCTTGATAATCTCTTCAATAACGGCTTCTTGCAGGTCTTTGTGCGCAACATCAGGAGAATGTTGCGTGGAAAGGACCACAGCCTCAATGCGTTTGGGGGTATTATCTTCGTATTCAATGGTCACCTGGCTTTTGGCATCAGGTCGCAGCCAAGGAAGAATGCCTGCCTTGCGCACAGTAGCCTGCTGCTGGACCAGTCTGTGGGCATAGGTAATAGGCATGGGCATGAGCACATCGGTTTCCGAGCAGGCATACCCAAACATAAGTCCCTGGTCACCGGCCCCCTGATCCAGATCAATGCCAGTTCCTTCGTCAACGCCTATGGCTATATCCGCCGATTGCTTATCAATGGAGGTCAGGACTGCGCAGGACTGCCAATCAAACCCCATATCAGAAGAATTGTAGCCAATATCGCGAATGGTTTCACGTACGATATTGGGCATATCGACCCAGGCCGAGGTCGTAATCTCGCCGGCAATCAGGGCCATACCCGTTGTTACCAGGCTCTCGCAGGCCACCCGGGCGTGTTTGTCCTGCTCCAAAATCGCATCCAGGATATGATCGGATATCTGGTCTGCTACTTTATCAGGATGTCCTTCGGAAACTGATTCCGAGGTAAACAGATGACTCGACATATGCTTTTCCTCTCGTTTAAAAAAATATTAAAATCGGCGTCTCAATCAAGAGCTGATGGTACACTTGCAGGCACTCTATGCCAGATGTGGGAAACAGTACAATTCGGTCTCAATTCCTGAAGATACAACCATCGTCTTGGGCACAAACTGTACCCCAACGGTATACGCAAACAGGTGCAGATTGTCCTGTTGATGTATAGGTATACACCTGAGAAACCATGTAGAATTGCTCCTTCTAAATTATTGAGTCTACACCTCCCTTTCGGAATATTCAAGGTCATCTTGCACAATATGCAGTCCGAGAGGGCGGTGCTGCCGACCACAATAACAGCCCGACCACGGATTCTTGATCCACAGAGTACCTGTTTTACTTGTTGCCCCAAACCAGTCTGACTGCTAGCCCGGATTGCTCATCAGCTCAGTCTTTTTTCTCAGATGAGACAAAATGTTCATGAAAAATAAGGGTTACCTGCCCTCACATACTGCGCAAACCCCTCGGGGAACCCGTGTATGCACACAGACTTTGTATCCGCGTAGGTTCAGGATAAAAGGAATCTCTGCAGACTGCTTCGTACAAAACGAAAAGGGTTGAACCGAACCGGCATCAGTTCAGAGGGTACCTGAAAGCCTTCTATTTGGTATCCTGGATTCTCCCCTGTCAACCAGGTACAAGCGCCCATGGTCGTCCCTTCCAGTCCCTGCTTCACAGCAGCGTTCCACAGCGGACAGGAGTGTGAAGCAACACCAAGGACATGTAAAAGCACGGTTTCAAGAGCCACGGGGTTTTGCCCGGCAGCAAGTATCCCGGCGGGAAACGGTACTCCGTGCACTGGCCCGTTTTTGTGCATGGCCTCAATGCCGTCAACGAGGGAAATAGATGGCGCCAGTACCAGGGGGAGTTGGACTATCAGGTCGGCAAATCGGCCGCTTTCCCCTCCATGTATCATATGCCACCAGGCTTTTCGTATTCCAGCCACGCAGCCGTAATAATTCTTAATCGCCAGGGTTACCCTGGTTTGAACATGGGCCTTGCATTTGGGGAGGTTGACCAACAGATCACACTCCAGGGCCCTGGCCGCGACCTTAACGGTTTCACCGCTGGGCAACGTTCGGGAGACGAGCCGGTCAAACTCCACAATGGTAACCCCGAGTGCATCGAGGGCCTCAGTAAGCTGCAGGCTGTCGAGGACCGAGGCTGCACTCCCAAAGGCTGGAGAATCACCCACTTGAACCCGTGCGCCCTGGTCCAGAAACCACTTCGATACAGCAAGAATAACCGCCCGATTGGTACAGGATAGCGGACCGCCGCGGGCAGTAATCAGGTTTGGCTTGAGCAGGACGAGGGCCCCTTTAAGCTCTTGCGGATACAGGGTTTGTGTCAGCATCTCAGAGAGAAGAGGAGAAAAATCAGGTGCAGCATATTCCTCGACCCTGGCCAGGATGGCGACAGGCATGGTTTCGCGAATCATAAAACGCTCACGGATTCAAGGCATACAGGTAAAAAAAACCGGCTTGATCCACGAATAAATCAAGCCGGAAAAGGAGAGAAGAGATGAAGAATTCATTATAGATATTGCATTGATCGTGCCAGAAATGATCAAAACTGTAAAAACTACCTAACAAACTGTAAAAACTACTTTTACTTCCAAAATACCGCCGCCACCTCCTCCTGAAGAGTGGACATAGAGTTCAAGTTTTTTAACACTTTTCCACCTGTCCTCCTGGCTCAAAGAAAAAACCTCATATTTTCAAAATGTTACAAGCAAGTGTTTTTTTTACTCTCCCTGCCTCAACGACCGTACATTTGTACTGGACCGGATTTCTCAACAATGATTTTTTGAGATTTGAGCCTGCTCACAGACACCACATACATCTGTTTTGGTCTTTTTTTCTCAAATAAGACAAATTGTTTGTAAACAATCCGGGATAAAATGCGGTCCCTCAAGGCAAGGCAAGTCCGCCACGAATACAAGACACATCAGTGCTGAAAGCAGATAATCCTGGTTTGCAACACCCCCTCCTGCTTGCAGATCTCGCCCTTAATCTCAGGCGATACCGGGCTGGAGCAGTCTATGATATTATAACCCAGGGTCCCGTTGCTTTTGTTGGTATAGTTCATGATATTAATACCGTGATTGCTCAGAATATTACTGACCAAGGCTATCACCCCAGGTTGATCCCGGTTAATAACGGTTATCCGAGTATGCACGTCCACAGTGGGAATAGTTTCTATGTTAGGAAAGTTAACACTCTGGACAATATTGCCCATTTCCAGGTAGGCTCTCAGCTCCTTGACCGCCATGGTTGAACAATTCTCCTCGGATTCCGAGGTGGAGGCTCCAAGATGGGGGGTAACAATAATTTTGTCGTGCCCCATGAACCGGGTAGACGGAAAATCAGAAATATGACCACGTAGTTTTCCACTGGCCAGCGCAGCCAGCACCGCATCTTCATCCACGATGGGGCCACGCGCATAGTTAATCAAGAGTGCTCCGTCCTTGGCAAACTCCAAAAAATCCTTCTGGGTCACATATCCACGGGTATTCTTGTTCAAAGGGATGTGTACACTAATGAAATCTGCATTTTCCAGGGCTTCACGGCGTGATCTCGCCAGGATCACCTCAGCAGACAGGTGGTGGATATTATCCATGGCTGGAAAGGGATCAAAGCCGATCACCTTCATATTGTGATGCAGACCGGCGTTGGCTACGCCCACACCTATTTTCCCCAGTCCTATGACAGCCATTGTCTTGCCAGCCATTTCCTCGCCCTTGAACATCTTCTTTTGGGCTTCCACTTCCCGATTGACGGCATCATCATCGGCAAGGTTGTTGAGTGTTCGACAAAAAGAAATGCTCCTCTCAACATTGCGCAGCCAAATACCCAAGGTGGTATAAACCAACTCGACCACGGCATTGGCGTTGGCCCCTGGAGTGTTAAAGACGCAGATTCCCTTCTCGGAAGCCTCTTCAACGGGGATATTGTTCACGCCCGCACCCGCCCTGGCAATGGCCAGCAAGTCGGGATACGATGCCAGATCAACCTTTGTGCTTCGCACCACAATTCCGTGTGGATTTGCCTCCTCCGGGTCAACAGTGTATCTGGAGGTGAAGAGTTGCAAACCCTCCCGGGCAATGGCATTGATGGTTTTAATACGGTACTGTTGCATGATCTATTCTTTCCCTCAAACAGTTGATAAATTTCTCTGTGCACCAAGGGCACAGATGTACGCCAGCCCCTCATGCTTTTCCGTAACCTGGCGTAGCCTTCTGCACTCCCGTGCCAAACACTCGCAAGACAACAAGAGAACCTACAATGAACAGCGTCTCATTGTCAAGGGCAAGCACTTATCCTGCTGATAAGCCGTTTGTTCGCAGACCAAAAGCCCTGTTCCACCAGAGTTTCTCCGCTGCATTACCCCTGGATATATACCGAGGGAGCAGCAGAAAAACTGAGCCCTCTAACTTTTCATCTCCTACAAAATGATTAAGGTATACCTGAAGGAGCAAAACGCCTCGCACTGATGCCCGGTTAGCCCGGACTCCTCATCAGCTCAGGTGGTGCTGGATGCAAAGTTTTTGCCGCCCAAAGCCTTTTTCGGAGGTCATTTAGGATATGTTACAGCAGCACGTCCTACGCCTTTGCGCCTTACCTTACGACAAACTTTTTTCAAGAAATAATCTGGAGTTACTTTTTTAAGCCCCCTGAGCCGGATTTCAGGTCATCTTTGGCTCCGGCGTGATCACCACAGCCTCAACCCAGGCTATGGCAGGTCAGCCTTTTTATGCAATCGCTCCCAAAAGAAGGCGAGCCACAGTGAAACCTACTCTTGACCACCTTTTCTTTTAATAGGCCCCTCTTTTTTGGTATTCCTGCATGCATATTATCCTCAGACTATTTCTCCCTGCTGTTTGTTTTGTTCTTCTCATGGCGGCCCTGATCGGTGATGCCGACGCCCGTACAGAAAAAGACATATACCACAGCATCGAACTCAGCTTTGATCGTACCGCCCATCTTGTACATGCTACCTCCAAAATAGACTTGCCGCCCGGCACCCCCCTGCACCTTGACTGCGGCCGTCTAACCATCACCGGGGCACTCATTGAACCCCTGGGTACGACACCCTTGACGATCCATCCAGACACGCACAATCACATCCACATCCCCCCACGAAAAGAACAGCAACATGTCTGGGTGAGTTATGCACTGACACTCCCCTCCAAAGGAAGTCATGACAACATCGTCAACGAGGACGGTATAATCCTGGCAGGATTCTGGCACCCACAAAGCCGAGACAGAATGTACTACTCCTTGCGGGCCCGAATCCCGACTCATTTTTCAGCGGTTGCCGAAACAAACGCTGTGAAAACATACCAAGAAAAGCAGGAAAAAATTGTGCAGATGGAATCCCCCGTTGCCCTGCGCGCGATGCATTTTGCAGCAGGACCCTACACAGTCCGCTCCCTCACAGTGGGTACCATCACCCTGTACACCTATTTTTTTTCTGAAGACGATCACCTGGCACAGGCGTACCTGGACAAGGCCCGTGACTATCTCACCTTGTACCAAAGGCTCATAGGCCCTTTTCCCTATAAACGATACAGCATTGTGGAAAATATCCTGCCAACCGGATACGGTTTACCCGGCTTTACTCTCCTGGGCAGGCAAGTGGTCAGGCTACCTTTTATCAAGGACACCTCCCTTGGCCACGAAATCCTCCATAGCTGGTTCGGTAACAGTCTTTTTGTGGATTACGACCACGGCAACTGGGCTGAAGGCCTGACCAGCTACCTGGCCGATCACCTCTATGCCCAACAGAGGGGACAAGACGTGGCCTATCGCAAACACCAGATCCTGCGCTACAATGCCTGGGTTCCCGACGACAACTCACTGAGCCTTCGGGCATTTCGGAGTCCCAGCTGGCATCAAAAGCAGGCTGAACAAATCAGAGCTGTCGGCTATAACAAAGGCACCCTCTTTTTTCACATGCTCAAAGAGGAAATCGGTGAGGCAGCTTTTATACAGGCAGTGCGCACACTCTATAACAATCATATTTTTACCATGGTTTCCTGGCATGAACTGGAGGCTGTTTTCAGCCAGGCAGCCAACAGGGATATGTCCGCCTTTTTCTCCCAGTGGCTCGACAGTAAAAACATCCCTGTACTGGAGCTGAAAGAGGCAACTTTCCAACAGCATGTCAGCGGGTTCGTGGTCAAATTCACCCTGAGCAACAACCCTCCCTTTGCATTGACCGTTCCTGTTCGTATAACCACTACCCAAGGAACGACCTGGCAACAGGTGCGGTTGGAGAAGGAAGAACAAACCTTTACCTTGCAGACAGATGCCCTGCCACTTTCCCTCACCGTGGACCCCGGTTATGATCTCATGCGCAAACTGACCGAAAAGGAAACCCCGCCGCTGTTGGCCCATCTCTTTGCATCAACCAGGTTGCGCATACTTGTTTCACCGAGCCTCAGAGATACGGCACAGCCAATAGTAGACTACTTCACCAGGCGTGGTGCATCGCTTACAAAGAGTCCGGTAAGCAACAGAGAACTCATGACAGGGGACTGGATTTTTATTGGTGACTCCAAAGAGCGCCGTTCCCTCTTCGGCCTCCCCCAGCCCTCACCGTTTCCCATTGCCATTGAAATGCACAAAAATCCTCTCAGTCCGGGAAGCTGCGTGCTACATATAGACCTGGGAAAAAGTGATGACATGAGACGGATCCTGCGGGTCCTCCCCCATTATCAAAAATACTCCAGCCT
The DNA here is from genome assembly GCA_002748755.1 of Desulfobulbus propionicus. Classification (GTDB taxonomy): domain Bacteria; phylum Desulfobacterota; class Desulfobulbia; order Desulfobulbales; family Desulfobulbaceae; genus Desulfogranum; species Desulfogranum propionicus_B. The sequence goes on from PDTD01000009.1 coordinate 95,527, forward strand.
GGGCTTTCTTCAAGGCCGGATCCAGGAAAAAACCTGCAAACCGAGTGTTGACGGAATCCACACCAGACTCCTCGCCCCTCCAATGGCGCAACCCGCTGCCTCGATTCTCACCTTCGAGCAACTCATCGATCGCTTGCGTCACGCCAGGGTGGTGTATATTGGCGAAACGCATAGTCAGTACGGTCACCATCTCCTGCAGTTGCAACTCATCCAGGCACTGCATACGCACCATCCCGATCTCGCCATTGGCCTGGAAATGTTTCCCGCTGCCACCCAACCAGCGCTGGATGCCTATATCCAGGGCGAATTCCCCGACCAGGCGACCTTTATAGAAAAAACGGCATATCATGATGTCTGGGGCTATGATTACCGGCTGTATAGGGATATTTTCACCTATGCCAACAATCATGGCATCCCCCTGATTGGGCTCAATACCATCAAGCGTATCCCCTCCACAGTCTTTCAGAGCGGCTCCACCGATGCCTTAGGTGATGGAGATACAGAGTATCTTCCGGAAGCCCGTTCCCTGATTTTGCCAGGATACCAGGAAGGGCTGGAACCCTTTTTCCAAATGCACAGCCACATCCAAAAGGGTTCACGGGCAGGGTTTCTGCAAGCGCAGGCTATCTGGGACGAAACCATGGCCGAGCATATTACAAAATACCTGAGCCGCCACCCAAAAAGTGTCATGATCGTGCTTGCCGGCACGGGACATGTCAACAAAATGAACGCTATTCCCCCCAGGGTTCTGCAACGCATGGGCCAGGTAGGACAGCTGGTTGTTGTGCCCGACAACGGCAGCCCTGACTTGCAGCCCGAACAGTATGATTACCTGGTAACGCCCGTCCCGGTTTCTCTCCCCCCTTCCGGGAAAATAGGTCTTGTACTCAAACAACAGCACAAGAAGGGGCTCCAGGTCGAACGAGTCAGCCCCCACGGCAAGGCCAAACAGGCAGGAATTGAAAAAAACGATATTATTCGCAGGATCAACAATATGGAGATCACGACGCTGGCCATGCTTCGCTACCACCTCATGGACCTGAAGCCAGGCGATTGCGTTGAGGTAGTCCTGGAACGAGATGGAAAGCTGTATACCACAACAGTCGAACTGACTTCCGATGTCTCAGGTCGGATGCCACCAATGCACCCCTAACCCGAAATTCTCATGAACAATTTATTTCATTTGAGAAAAAAGGTGCCCAAGGTCAGCTCAGGGATAACTTTGAGTGGAACCGGATTGCATGGCGAACATGCGCAGATCGGTACCAATTGTGCATTTGAAATGCGATCTACAAACTGGACAACATATCCAATGCCAGCCTTGTTTTTGCCACATCGTGCACCCGGATATACTCCACCCCGCGCTGAGCGCAGAGCAATGAAACCAAAGCCGTGGGCCAGTCACGCTCAGAAAGGGACAGATCGAACAAATGTTCAAAAAAGGATTTCCTGGAATGTCCGATAAGAATTGGGCAGCCATGCACCTTAAAACGCTCCACCTCTCGCAGAATAGTGGCATTATGCTCGGGCAGTTTTCCAAATCCCAATCCAGGATCCAGGATTATATGAGTGCGGGCAATCCCTTTTTGTTCAGCATACCTGATACGTTCGCGAAAAAACTTATTTATTGTGTCGATGACATCCTCATACTCCGGGCTCTTTTGCATGGTTTCAGGGGTCCCCTGCATGTGCATAAGGATGACCGGTCCCCTGGATTCGGCTGCAACCCCAGCCATGGCAGGGTCCTGACGCAACGCTGATATATCATTGATTATATCAGCCCCTGCATCCAAGGCCTGTCTCGCCACCTCAGCCTTGGTGGTATCTATGGAGATGGGAAGAGTACTCAGAGAACGAACCATCTGCACTGCCGGTATGATTCTGCGCAACTCTTCTGCCACACTCACCGGCTGGGAAAAGGGTCTGGTTGACTCCCCACCTACATCAATGCAGTCGGCACCCTCTTCAAGAAGTTTCTCGACCTGTATGCGCAGGGCATGTTCGTTCTGGTATCTGCCCCCATCGGAAAAGGAATCCGGGGTTACATTCAAAATACCCATTATACGCATGACATTGCTCCTTAGTTACAATAAAAAACCGGCTGGATACATATCCTGCCGGTTGCTCCACTGAAGAGGGCTCTTTGGTATCTTCCTAGACTGGATTTTCCCTGAACTTTTTATAAAATATAAGCCAACCCTCGAACATCACATCCATTTGTCATGGTCTCTTTTCTCTCAAAAGAGACACCATACTCATGAGCAGTCCTTACCTAGTGTCCTGTCAACGCTGCTCTGTCGTATCCTGCTTGTCTTTTTCAGCCCTTATGCAGCCTTGCCCTGTGTCACATAGCACTACTATGCAACCCAGGACAAGGCTGCATAAGAACAAGAAAAATCCGGCGCAATATACTGACATTTCAGCGTTGACATGACACTAGGATCAAATGTACCCTACGCAGGTATACCCTCAGCTAAATCTTCGCCTTCCTCCTCAGCAGCCCGAGGTGGTGAAGCATCAGGCCGCAGATCGCTGATAATCCGGTCCATATCTTCAAGCATGATGGTTTCTTTTTCAAGCAACTCCAAAGCGATGACCTTGAGGATATCCATGTTGTCCTGCAACATCTTGGTCACCTTGTCGTTGGCATCCAAGATAATCTGCTTCACGGCATCATCAATTTTCTGTGCAGTTTGTTCACTGTAATCACGGTGCTGAGCAATTTCCCTGCCGAGAAAGATCTGCTCTTCTTTCTTGCCATACGCAAGAGGGCCCAGTTCATCACTCATACCCCACTCACAAACCATCTTACGGGCAAGTTCACTGGCCCGCTCAATGTCATTGCCTGCACCAGTGGTAATTTCATCAAAAACAAGTTTTTCCGCTACCCGACCTCCAAATAAAATAGCTATGGAATTGAGCAGGTAGCTACGGGCATGGGTATATTTTTCGTCCATGGGAAGCTGCATGGTCAAACCAAGCGCCCTGCCTCGTGGAATAATAGTCACCTTGTGAATGGGATCTGTATCCGGCAGCAGACGAGCAACCAGGGCGTGCCCAGCCTCGTGATAGGCGGTAATTTCCTTCTCTTTTTCAGAGATAATCATGGAGCGACGTTCTGCTCCCATCATAATTTTATCCTTGGCACGCTCCAAATGACTGATGGTGATAACATCTTGCCCTTCCCGAGCAGCCATAAGGGCGGCCTCATTCACCAGGTTTTCCAGATCAGCACCGGAAAAGCCGGGTGTACCCCTGGCGATCACGGCCATATCGACTTTGGAATCAAGCTTGGTTTTCTTGCCGTAAATCGCAAGAATCATCTCCCGGCCCTTCACATCAGGGACCGGCACCACGACCTGTCGATCAAAACGTCCGGGCCGGAGCAATGCGGGATCCAAGACATCCGGTCGGTTGGTGGCGGCAATGATAATAACCCCGTCATTACCTTCAAATCCGTCCATTTCAACCAACAGCTGGTTAAGGGTCTGCTCACGTTCGTCATGGCCACCGCCCAAGCCTGCGCCCCGATGACGACCCACGGCATCAATCTCATCTATAAATATAATGCAGGGAGCATTTTTCTTGCCTTGGTTAAACAGGTCACGCACCCTTGAAGCGCCAACACCGACAAACATTTCCACAAAGTCGGAACCAGAAATGGTGAAAAAAGGGACGCCCGCCTCTCCGGCAATGGCTCTGGCCAGCAGGGTTTTCCCTGTGCCCGGAGAGCCTGCGAGAAGCACACCCTTGGGGATACGACCGCCAAGCTTGGTAAATTTTTGCGGATCCCGTAGAAAATCTATGATTTCTTCGAGCTCCTCCTTGGCTTCATCGATACCGGCTACATCCTTGAAGGTAACCTTCACTTCACCTTCACCCTGTAGTTTGGCCCGGGTTTTGCCAAAGGTTAGCGCACCACCCTTGCCCCCCATCTGCATCTGTCGCATGAAAAATATCCATACCCCAATGAGCAGCAACATGGGAAACCAGGAGATAAACACCGTGAGGTACCATGGCGTTTCTTCAGGTTCCTTGACGGAGATATTGACGTTGGAATCCCTGAGCATGGGAATAAGCTCCGTATCATCCGGGACAATGGTGGAAAAAGGGCTCCCGTCCCTTCCTGTCCCGGTAATTTTCTCACCTTGAATGTGCACCGTATCTATAGCCCCACTCTCCACATTGGACCAGAACTCACTGTAGGTCATCGAATTCCCACCGGGGTGCGGCTTATTAAAGAGGTTAAATAATACAATCATGGTCACGCCGATGACCAGCCACATACTGAAATTTTTATAGAAGGTATTCAAAAAAAAGCTCCAATAGTGCTATTTTACCCAAGGCAAAACTATGGTTCACTGTACAGAGGTCAATGCGGTACAACGGCCAGCCCGAAACTGCTTTTTCATCAATATGCAGCCACCCGAATACCTTGAGGGACCTAGGGGTACAGTCTCTCCCTTTTCCAACTAGACTCCGCAAAACGGTATCAGTACTGTAATACTTCTTGGCACGCAGTCAAATACTTCTTCACAGTTCGTTACTCTTCCGCATATTCCTGCACGGTCTTCATCATAACATCGCTGGAGGCCAAAGCTTTCAAAGCCCTTGCCATGGCCGCACCACCGGAAATGGTTGTGGAATAGGGAATATGGTAATCCAAAGCCGCCCGCCTGATGGTGTAAGAATCTTCCGTGGTTCTCGTGCCGGCAGAAGTATTGAGGATCCACTGCACCTCTCCGTCTTCTATTTTATCGAGAATATGCGGTCGTCCTTGGGAGATCTTGTTAACCTCAGTACAGGGAATCCCCACAGAAGCGAGCCTGGCTGCCGTCCCTTTGGTTGCCAGAATACTGTAGCCCAGGTCGCTGAGCTTGCCGGCAACGGGAATGACGGCCTCCTTATCGCTGTGCCGCACCGAGAGGAAGACCTTTCCCTCCAGGGGGAGATCAGCGCCGCTGGCCATATGCGCTTTGACCAGGGCCTGGCCAAGATGCTGATCAATCCCCATCACCTCACCAGTGGATTTCATTTCCGGCCCAAGAAGGGTATCCACGTTCTCAAAACGATCAAAGGGAAAGATGGCTTCCTTCACAGCCCAATGATCCAGGCGAATTTCTTCGGTAAAGCCAAGCTCTTCCAAAGTCATCCCCATCATCACCTTGGTGGCTATTTTGGCCAGCTGTACACCGGTGGCTTTCGACACAAAAGGGACGGTGCGGGAAGCTCTGGGATTGACCTCCAGGACATAAAGCAGATCGCCTTTGACGGCATACTGCACATTCATCAAGCCGATGACGCCAAGTTCCGCAGCCATGGCTTTGGTGGCCCTGGTAATTTCGTCGACCATTATCGGGGACAGGGTATGGGGGGGCAGAACACAGGCGGAATCACCGGAATGAATACCTGCTTCCTCTATATGCTCCATAATGCCGCCTATAACAGTCAGCCTGCCGTCGCAGACCGCATCGACGTCGACTTCGATGGCGTCCTTGAGGAACTGGTCCAAGAGCACCGGAAACTCCGCGCCGACCATACCTGGGATGTTCATGAAGTCTCGTATCCCCTTTTCATTGTACACAATCCGCATATCGCGTCCACCAAGAACATAGGAAGGACGCATGACCACCGGAAATCCTATCTCGTCGGCCACGGACAAAGCATCTGCCACGCTCCTCGCCGTTCCATTGGCCGGTTGGCGCAAACCCAGCTTTTGCAGGAATTGCTGGAAACGCTTCCTGTCTTCAGCCCTGTCTATGGCATCCGGCGAAGTCCCAATAATAGGCACACCGGCTTTGTGCAGGGGAACCGCAAGGTTGAGCGGAGTCTGTCCGCCAAACTGCACAATAACACCGTCTGGCTTTTCCTGCTCAATGATATTGAGGACATCTTCCCGGGTGAGGGGTTCAAAATAAAGTTTGTCCGAGGTATCATAATCCGTGGAAACCGTCTCTGGATTAGAGTTGACCATGATGGATTCCACCCCGATCTCACGTAGGGCGAAACTGGCATGAACACAGCAATAATCGAATTCAATCCCCTGGCCGATACGATTGGGCCCGCCGCCGAGGATCATGATCTTTGTACGCGCACTTATTCGGGCTTCATCCTCCTGTTCATAGGTGGAGTAATAGTACGGCGTGTAAGCTGCAAACTCTGCGGCGCAGGTGTCAACCAGTTTGTAGACGGGCTCCACTTTCTTTTCCTTGCGCAAGGCCCTGATATCGTCTTCCGAGGTACCGGTGATGTTTGCCAGCTGGATATCGGAAAAACCGTACTGCTTTGCCCGATACAGGGCTTCATGATCCAGGCGGCTAAAACCGATCCGGCACAGCTCGTCGCCCTTATCGATAATCTGCTGGAAATTATGTAGAAACCAGGGATCAATATGACTCAACTCATATATTTTCTGTATGTCCATCCCTCGGCGAAGGGCCTCAAAAACATAGCTGATCCGTTTCGAATTAGGTCTATTCAAACCCTTGTTCAGGTCATCTTGATGTAGGTCGGTCAGGTCATCCTGGCCATCGAATCCAAATCCCATACGGCCGATCTCAAGAGAGCGCATGCCTTTTTGAAAGGCCTCCTTAAACGTTCGTCCAATGGCCATGGTCTCGCCCACAGATTTCATGGCTGTGGTCAAGATGTCTTCGGCCTCAGGAAATTTTTCGAAAGTCCAGCGGGGGATTTTGACCACACAATAATCAATGGTTGGTTCAAACGAGGCATAGGTTTCCCGGGTGATATCATTCTTGATTTCATCAAGGGTATAGCCAATGGCCAATTTGGCGGCGATCTTGGCAATGGGAAACCCTGTGGCTTTGGAAGCCAATGCTGACGAGCGCGACACCCTGGGATTCATCTCGATGACCATCAGCTCCCCATCATCGGGATTGACCGCAAACTGGACATTGGAGCCACCGGTCTCCACCCCAATCTCACGGATAATAGCAATGGCAGCATCGCGCATATCCTGGTATTCACGGTCGGTAAGTGTCTGTGCAGGGGCCACGGTAATGGAGTCACCGGTATGCACGCCCATGGCGTCCACATTCTCTATGGAACAGATAATGACCACATTATCTTTATTATCCCGCATGACCTCAAGCTCATACTCTTTCCAGCCGAGCAGGCTGCGCTCAATCATGATTTCCGTGGTCATGGAAAGATCCAGACCAGCCGTAGCCAGTTCCCTCAGTTCAGTACGGTTGTATGCGACTCCGCCGCCGGTCCCGCCCAGAGTAAAGCTGGGGCGGACAATGATAGGAAAGCCGATATGCTCAGCTTCGGCCATGGTTTCCTCAATGGTATGGACGATTGCGGATTCAGGCACCTTGAGCCCGATGGTACGCATGGCGTTGCGGAACTCTTCTCTGCCCTCGGCCTTGCGGATGACGGAAATATCAGCAGCAAGCAGTTCTACGTTGTAGGTTTCCAGAATTCCCATCTCAGCCACCTTAATAGCCGTATTCAGGCCGGTCTGCCCTCCCAGGGTAGGTAACAGTGCATCTGGACGTTCCCTCTCTATGACCTTGGCCACGCATTCCGGGGTAATGGGCTCGATATAGGTCCGGTCCGCCAGTTCGGGATCCGTCATGATGGTGGCGGGATTGGAATTGATCAAGACGACCTCAAACCCCTCTTCCTTGAGTGCCTTGACAGCCTGCGCTCCCGAATAATCGAATTCACAGGCCTGGCTGATAATGATAGGCCCGGATCCTATAATAAGGATTTTCTGTATGTCTGTTCTTTTTGGCATGATCAAATAACCTGACTGTGGCTGAGGAAATCAACGGGACTCTTGCATAAGATCGACAAAACGCTGGAAAAGGTATTCCGCGTCACGGGGTCCCGGGGCGTACTCGGGATGATACTGAACGGAAAAGGCAGGATATACAATATGGCGCATCCCTTCAAGGCTGCCATCATTGAGATTGACATGGGTAACCTCCACCTCGGGAGGAAGGCTGTCTGGATCGACGCAGAACCCGTGATTCTGAGAGGTTATCTCCACCTTGCCCGTTGTCAGGTCCTTGACCGGTTGATTGCCGCCCCGGTGGCCGAACTTGAGTTTGTAGGTGGCACCGCCATAAGCCAGCCCCAGCATCTGGTGGCCCAGACAAATACCGAAGATCGGCTTTGTACCAAGTAACTGCCTCAGATTGCCGACAACGCCCTCGACCCCGGCCGGGTCTCCGGGGCCGTTGGAGAGGAAAATCCCGTCCGGCTTCAGGGACAGCACCTCTTCGGCGCTGGTTGTGGCCGGTACCACGGTGACTTGGCATCCATACTCGCTGAGCAGACGCAGTTGATTATATTTGACCCCAAAGTCAAAAGCCACCACCTGGTAACGTTCAGGATCATGTTTTTTTTCTCCCAGTTGGACCGCCCCTCCAGAACTCCAGAAATAAGGTTTGGTGCAGCTTACCCTGGTCACCATGTCTCTTCCAACCAGACCGCTCCATGCCCTGGCCTTTTGGACCAGCGAGTCGCCATCCAGGTCTTCGGTGGAAACAGCAGCTTTCATGGCACCGCTTTCCCGAATAGCCCTGGTGATCAGGCGGGTATCAATACCTTCAATGCCCAGGACATTGAACCTCCTGAGCATATCGGCCAAAGGAATGGTTGCCCTGAAATTACTGGGAAAAGGCTGATATTCGCGCACCAGAAATGATCGCGGATACACTGCCGCCGACTCCATGTCCTCTTCGTTGACGCCATAGGTACCGATCAAGGGGTACGTCATGGTCACCAACTGTCCCGTATAGGAAGGATCGGTTAGCACTTCCTGGTAGCCGCTCATGCTGGTGTTAAATACAATCTCGCCCACACTTTCACCCGGACCGGTAAAGGAGTATCCGGAGATAACCGTTCCATCCTCCAGTCCTACTAATGCTTTCATCTGTACACCCTCTACAAAAAAGTAACCGTGCCATCGTATAGCCCGGATTCTACACGACTGTTCTGATTGCTATGCAGCCTCTGCCTGTAGACAGATTGCCCTCTTACAGGGCCATAAAAACAGAAAGCTTTTCGTCCCAAAGCAGGACCGTCATCCTCAATCCGGTTTAGCCCAGATTTCTCACCAGCTCGGGTGATGCCAGGCTCGGGAGTTGTTGGTACCTCATTCTACCTGGGTATATGAATTGCCAAAATACTGCCAAAGATGGTACCGCCTGAGCTGGGCGTTGGTGAACCGTTTGGCGAAATTGAAGCCGACTCACGAACAACACATAACTCTGTTTTTGTCTTTTTTTCTTAAATGAGACCCAATGTTCATGAGCAATTTGGGTCAGGAAGGCGCCGAGAATCCATCAAATGAGGACGAGGCCTCGCGAATGAGATGCCCCACAACCTCCACCTGTCTGTCCACCACCGGTGTTTTCGTGCTCATGAGTCTTTTGGCACGCATACAGATTTCCCGGTACAGTTTCGAATCATGCAGATGTTTGCCGATAACGTGCAGCAACTCCACTGAATCAGCGACCTGAAAACCGCAACCCGCTGCTTCCGCCAAGGCCGCTGCCTCTTGAAAGTCCTCCATGCTTGGTCCATAATACACGGGTCTCTGCCACCTGAGCGCCTCCATAATATTATGGCCTCCTCGCTTAACAAGACTCCCTCCGCAAAAAATGAAGTCCGCCCCGCTGTATACCTCGGCCAAGTCACCCATTGTGTCCAGCAGAATAATTGCGCATGTGCGGCATTCAGCGGTCAGTGCCGTGTAACGCTGCCAGTGAAGACCCAACCGTTGCATCGATTTTTCCACCTCCTCCAGCCGGTTCAGGTGACGAGGTGCCAGGACAAAGAGAAAATCTGCCTGCTGCCTGAGTGCACCAAACATACGCAGCAGTTGTTCTTCTTCATGGGCATGGGTTGAGCCGCAAACCAGGACACGCGCCCTACCGGCCTGCAGATATTGCCTGTGTTTCTCGCGCAGCCCGAGGGGCAACTCTCCCCCCCGAGCAGCATGTTTTATATTGCCACAGACATACACCCGGTCCTCACGGGCACCGAGCCGGACAAATCGCTCCCTGTCGTCCTGGGAAATAACGGCAATATGAGAAAATCCTTTGATCAAATGCGTGAAAAAAAATCTCCCGCGCGCATAGCTGCGATACGACCTTGCCGAAAGACGACCATTGACCATTCCGATAATCACCCCCCGTACACGGGCTTCTCTGAGTATGGCCGGCCAAAGTTCCGTTTCCAGGCAGATATAAACATCTGGAGCCAGGGTGTGAAGCGCTTTCCGAACAACGATCGGCACGTCCAGAGGGGCCATGAGGCAGAGGATTTCCTCAGACAATATTTTTTGGGCATGGCTGCGTCCAGCCGCTGTTGACGAGGTAAGGACATACTCCAAATCTGCATAGGATTTGGTCAATGCCGTTATCAACAGAGATGCAGCCTGTACTTCGCCCACCGATGAGGCATGTATCCAGATTCTCAGAGTATCTGTTCTCTTTCCGCCTAATTCCCTGGTATATATACCCAGCCGTTGATCAAGGGCCGAAAAGTATCGCCCCCCCAAGGGCAGGAGTAGGGATAAAAACGGACGAAGAAGGCAATACCCCACAGTTCCGATACAACCGTACGCCCAGTATACTATTCTCTCCACAGTGCAATCAGTGTCTTAAAAATCGATAAAAATTTTTTATTAAACCAACTTACGTAACCAGAGTCAACACTCTTTCCACGGCATACGGAAATATCGCCTTATTTCTTCGCCTGGCTCGCTTGCTGCGGACCGCACAGAAAAAAGTTGGACACCATTTTTTATTGACAACCTGCCTTCTGGTTTGTAAGCAATTTCACACTCGCCTGAGTGCGCATCACTCATCAAAACAGTTTTTCGTAGATTCAAACCCAGGACGCGCAGCCGCAGCACCCTACGATAAAAACTCTGCGGGAAATTCTCTTGATCGGATATGGAACTGTTCGCTCTTGTGACTGCAGGTCACTTGCGTGTTATGTCTAGCCTTAACATAGCCAGCTCTTTCATCAACCAAAGGCCTTGCCTTTTTTCTCTATATTTTCAATAAATTAAAGCGTTAAGACTCTGCTCAATTTAACATATTTTTTTAAGGCCTTGACTTCCCACTCTCAAAAGTATATATGTTATAATATATACAAACATGCCAATGCGAGGATACGATGGATACAGCTAAATTATTTGTTAATGGTAAAAGTCAAGCAGTTAGACTCCCCAAGCGTTATAGGTTCGAAGGGAGCGAAGTCTATGTAAAGAAAGTTTCAGACGGTGTGTTACTCCTACCCAAAGACTCAACTGTTTGGGATGTCTGGGAGAAAAACTTATCCAAATACAAGACCCCTTTCATGTCAGAGCGAGACCAACCTATACAGCAACAGGAAAGAGAAGCATTAAAAAATGTATTTGATTGATACAAATATCTGTATATACATAATGAATAATCGTCCACAAGAAGTTATTCAGAAATGCCGCTCTGTTGGAGTTGGAAATGTTTACATTTCTTCTATTACCACATCTGAATTATATTACGGAGTTAGTAAAAGTCAAAAAGTTAAAGAAAACACCAAAAGAATCGAAGAATTTCTTAAACCATTTACCATAACGCCTTATAGTGAAAAAGCTTCTTACTTCTATGGTAAAATTCGTGCTAACCTTGAAAAACAAGATAATGTAATTGGTCTACTTGATATGCTTATTGCAGCTCATGCTTTGAGCAAAGACTTAACTCTTGTAACAAACAACATAAACGAATTTAGCAGAATTAAAACTTTAAAAGTTGAAAATTGGGTACCTGAAAAGTAATAAATCAAATAATTATATCAAATATAGCATTTTAGAAGATACGCATAAGGGGAACATTAAAAAAACTGTAGAGATTATTTTGGGAAGCAAAATAAGCAAAGAAAATCTTCGACTATTAGAAATAAAAATAGTGACTCTAGAAAATATCAAAGAACTTTTATTGGATACTATCTCAATGAAAAAGAAAAAACGCTTGTTGGGCAACAACACCTTACAATCCAGATTTAAAACTCAGGATACTTGGCCTATCGAAAGAAGATGAAGCCGCTTTGACAAAACCAGTAGTTTTGACGGCAGATAAAAATGTGGTAGGTGTCTGGATAGATGACCGCCCAGGCATCGGGGCAAAAGTGACAATTTATTATTCAAAAAAGGGCAATTATTTCTCGAAAGTAGTTATTCAGACGGAAGTTCAGGGAAAAAAGAAATGAAAGAAATGCCAGTTAAAAATGGCAAACGCATAGAAGATATTGATGGCAACAATTTTGGCGAATACTTTATTATAGATAATACCAGCCAGCTTTAATTTTGCAGCGAAAACAGCAACTATTACACTGCGAAAAAGTGCAATAATTCAGCTAACAAATCGTTACAAGGGACGGTGGGAGGCTCACGGTTTTTCGAGTTTTATTGGCAAATCGACAGTTACTCTTTCAACCCAAGTACTGGGGTAAAATCCCGCCGTCCCTGAACTCAGCGTTATCCAGAACCCATGGCATCTTATACTCAAACAGGTTCACGGCGAGCCCGGATTTCTCATCAGTTCAGGTGGTCCCAGGTTAGGGATTTTTGGGGAACGCATTATCCTTGGATCTATGCGTTGCCAAAAGACTGCCCAAGACTGTTCTGCCTGGGTTGAGCCTTGGTGCTTATGAAAATTGAGCCGACCCACGGCCAGCACACACAGCTATTCTTGTCCCTTTTTGCTCAAATGAGACAAAAGGCTCATGAAAAACCCGGGCTGGAAACAAAACAATCATACGCGATGCGGAAGCCCCTGAAACCCTACCGTATCCACCTGATACGTACCAATCGATGACAGATTCCTTGTCATTTTACCAATACACGGCATCCCTGCATGCCCACAAAACCATGGAGATTGTAATGAGAAAACCCCTGGGCGCACTGCTCATCCTTTTGTGTTTTCTAAGTTCAGGAACAGCACTCTCCGCAGAGGAGGAAAACAAAATGAAAGACGGCTTATACGCAAAAATCGCCACCAATAAGGGAGAGATTGTTCTCAACCTGTATTTTGACAAGACACCACTTACAGTGATCAATTTTGTTGGCCTGTCTGAAGGCACCCTGCACATGTCTGGCGCCGACAAACCGCTGGGAAAACCGTATTACGATGGGCTCACCTTTCACCGGGTCATTGACAACTTTATGATCCAGGGTGGTTGCCCACTGGGAACTGGAACTGGTGGGCCGGGATACACCTTTCCCGATGAAATTCGCTCCACCCTCAAGCATGACAGCGCAGGCATCCTCAGTATGGCCAACGCGGGCCCTGGAACAAACGGCAGCCAGTTTTTTATCACCCACCTCCCCACACCTCACCTGGACGGCAAGCATACGGTTTTCGGCAAGGTCGTTAAAGGACAGGATGTGGTCAACAGTATACGCAAAGACGATATCATCCAACACATCGAAATTCTCAGGGTCGGCAAGGACGCTGAGAATTTCAAGACAGACCAGGAGGCCTTTGACCAGGCCCTCGGAGAAATCCAGGCCAATGCCGAAAAGGAATCGGAAAAAGAGTGGGAAAGGATGAAAAAAACCATCAAGCAGAAATGGCCTGAGGCACGCAGAACAGATTCAGGCATGTACTACCAGATAGAGAAAGACGGAATCGGTTCCCGACCAGCCAAAGGTGACACGGTCAGCGTGCATTACACCGGTAGACTGCTTGCTGATTACCGTAAGTTCGACAGTTCCTACCAACGAAAAACCCCCCTTGCATTTCCCGTGGGCACGGGCAGGGTGATCCCAGGTTGGGACGAAGCCCTGATGGACATGAAAAAAGGAGAAGAGCGCACCATTATCCTGCCGCCTGAACTAGCCTACGGTGAGCGCGGTGCAGGCGATGGTGTAATCCCCCCCAACGCCTGGCTTGTTTTCTACGTGGAACTGGTCGATATAGTACCGTAATCGGGAACACAGCCTGAATCCGCCAGGAGTTCAGGTTAAAAATAACGCTACCTTAAGTCCAGATTTTTTATTTTTTATTTTTTTCTTGTGATCATCTTTTTTTTACGGTAGAATAATATTCAACTTGACACTTGTCTGTTTTTGTCAAATAGTATTATTTAGTAAGATGGCACACCCTCCGGGTTCATAAATCACACCTGGACTTAAGGTCGAAACGTTTATGTTGAAAGACTCTGGCAGCATGGAACTGCAATTGATAACAAGGCATTTTGCATCCAATGCCTTGAGCGGAGTTTATTCTTATCCCCTGACGTTCCGCCCAGACAGGGTTAGTGTACAAAAAAAAAACGTATCCTGTGGCCACCAGTCAATATGATGTTGGCAAGATGAAGTTGCACGACGAAACTGTTGAACCTCTCCAGGGTATCAACGATCTGCGGCGAACCAACCTATATTCAACCTCACCAAAGAGCAATCAGGTGCTGGCATCATTGAATTCCGTGGTGCATCTGTATCAGTCAGCCTGTCCAGGTATAGCAGCAGCGCAAAGCCAAAAGGCATGTACCACGCTGCTCCAACCCAAAAGGCTCCAAAAATACGTCTACAGCATAGTAGACGAATTCCAGACTTTTTTCCAGTGCGCCCTTCAACAAATCAAAAAACTGCTCAGAATTGCTCCAGGTGTGTTGTGGCTCCAGGCGGTTGTTCTCTTGCTTGTGGCCAAACGGTATAAGACAGAAAAAAATCCCGTATATGTGCTCCCTATGCACCGTGTTCGATACAGATTCCTACAGATTCCAACAGGCTCCTCGCTCAAGGCATACACTCAAAAAATCACTCCACGGTCAAAAAAATATGGTGCAAACTCCATCGTTTGCTACCTGGACCAGGGGAATCTTGCAAACACAAGAGCAGGCAGAGGTGGCAACGTGCATCCTAAACGCATAGGGGACGCCTTTGCAGTAAGCAAGAAAAGAGATGGTGGCTTTCGCTTGCGAGGCACCCTCGGAGGTAGACAGTGTCCCACATCTTTCCTCGCGATATCTTAGTCATCTCACCAAAATTTTTAAGGTCTGCCAAGACATATGCCCAATCGAAAATCAATCACCAAACCACCCTCTTTCTTGGGGCTGTATAGCACCAAGTGGCCTGCCTTAGCATGCATTCTCTGTCTTCTGGGGCTCAATTTTTCCTGCGGGATTCCTCCGAACTCTACCCGACAGGTCCTCGGGCAGGAAAAAAGTGTGATCAAAGACCTTAGCGCCGCTGAAAAAGAAAGAATACGGCATAACATCATTGAGCACCTTAAACAGGGTGTGGCGCGATACATACTCACTCCCGGCGACAACCTGGAAATAATGTATCACATTGACCTTGTCAAACTGAACACTCCCTACATAATAGGGGTTGAGGATGAGGTCAGTGTTGAATTTCAATACCATCCTGGCCTGAATAGAACAATTATCGTACGCCCTGACGGCATGGTTACGCTGCCGATAAAAGGAGACTTTGAAATAGGAGGGATAACTCCAGAACAAAGTGCAGAGATCATTGCCCGCGGTTTCTCAGATATTATTCGTGATCCTGTGGTTACAGTGCGGGTTAATAAATTTTCCTCAAAAATCTTTGCTCTTCAGAAAGCAATTACCAACTCACCACGCGGCCAGGCCAAGAAAATACTAGTTAGTCCAGATGGTTACGTATATTTACCGCTACTTGAAGGTATACAGGCAGCCGGCAAGACCATGGAAGAGTTGGAAAAAGAGATTCAACTCCACTATGATCGGGAGTTTAAAAACCTGGAGGTGTCGCTACTGTTGGAATCCATTTCCGGTACCCGAATTTTTGTTTATGGCATGGTTCATAACCCGGGAAGAATCCAAGAAGATAATCTGCTCACCGTTTCTCAAGCCATTGGCCAGGCCGGCGGCATTCATCGAGAAGGTTCCATGCAGGATGTGAAGGTTCTTAAGATCTCTCCCGAGGGACAGATAATAACGCGAACGGTGAATCTTAAGAGAGTCATAGAGGAAGGAAGGCTCGAAGAAGATTTACTATTACCCAACAATAGCATTGTGTTCGTTCCCAGGACAAAAACTGCCAAGGCGGGAAAATTTGTTGATGATTTTATCCGTCGCATTCTTACCTGGAACGGCTTCGGCTTTCAAATGAACTACCAGGTTCTCGATTAGGAAAAGAATGACTGAAAAGAACCAGCGCGACGAACGAATTGGGGCAGAGACGGCTCAACCTCATCACGATGGCAATCAAGAGCAAAAGAAGCGCGACCAGAGAGACAGTGAGAAGTATACGCCATCTCACCATTATCAAGGTGCCCCCGAGATCGAGCAAACGCATCATCAATGGTCATCCAATGTACCCGGCTACACAAAGGGCGTGCTGCGAGAAAGAAAGCTCCTCACTATCAGGGATCTCCTGTACATCTTCTTTAAGCACCTTAGGGCGATCACCATTATCACAGCGGTATGCCTGCTCACGGCCGCAACCTATGCTTTTTTCGTCACTCCCCGCTATATGGCTGAGACCAAGATTCTCGTAAAACTAGGTCGTGAAAATCTGTCAGACCTAAACGAGTACAGTCGCAACATCAACATTCTCCATCAAAGACGCAATCAGGATGTCAACAACGAACTGGAGATATTCAAGAGTGACGAACTGACCAAAATGGTTTACCAGGATCTTGAAACTGACTTGGTCGCTCTCTTTCCCCAAAAAGCTCCTGGAAGTATCGCGGCTAAACTGGCAGATTCGAACTCTTCTTTTGAGAACAAAATGTTACTTTTTCTAAAAAATTCTCTGGAAATCAGATTCCTGGCTGAAACAGATATTTTAAAATTGTCTTTTAGTTCAACTGACCCGGAGTTTGCCGCAACTGCTGTCAAAGCATATGCTGACGCCTTTGTACGACTGCGTACGAAAATATACGAAACCAAGAAATCACATCAATTTTACGTCGATCAGATAGATATGTACCGGAAGAGAGTCAATGATCTGGTTGAAGAAGAGAAAGAATATTGCGAGAATCATAATATTTCCCTCATTGATAAAGAAAAAGAACTGGTTCTTCAAAACCGGGACGAGCAGAAAACACAATTGGCAAAAGCTCGCCAGAAGTTAGACAGGATCAACGCCCTTGTCTCTGGTCTGCAAACACTCAATGAGAATCCTGCCTCCTGGATAGAGACCCCAAAGATCAATGAAGAGGAAATGGTGGACAGACAGGCGTATCTCCAGGATATAGACAGACAATATTTCACTTTGAAACTAGAACGAGCACAACTGATTGGATTTCATACTGAAGAGTCAAGAGAAATTAAGCAGATTGATCAAAACATAATGGAACTTCGGGCCCAGAAGTACCTCAGCCTTAGGAATATCCTGGAGTTGAACAGAGCCACGGTAGAGAAAAAAATAGATAATCTCAGCTCAGAAATTGCGAAGAAAAATAAACGATTGAGAGAACTCATACAGGCGACCTATATGTTTGAACACTTTAACTTGAGCAGAAACGTCGCCTTGGACACCTTGGTAAACTATCAGAAAAGAGCTGAAAGTCTAAGAATCTATGAAGACCTGGATAAACACAGGATAACAAGTCTGAGGACTATCAGCGCACCCACTGTACCAATTCATCCCTATTTTCCTAAAAAGAATTTTATCATGCTCGTTGCACTTTTCTTCGGTATATTCATAAGCTTTGGTCTCTCGGCAGTAAAGGAATTCTTCACTCATATATTCAGGGATGGTCAGGATATTGAGACAATCCTGGATGTTCCACTCTTACTGACCATTGGTAACCGGGAATAGAAACACCTTGCTATGCAGATCCTTTTGAGCCCGCATTCCCCATGAGCATGGGGATACACCAGAGTTCTGGGAGAATGCGTTCAGGGCGTACCTACTCAGAGTGTTTCAGATGAGGACGGGCGCAGATGCTCGCTCGGGCAAAACTATGCGACTCCCTGTGGTTGTTTCAATAAGTTGCGATATGGGCAGAGACTCTGCCTTTTGACTCAAACTGCTGTCCAAACAATATCTCTCTATGATGACCAGAAGACAGACGTATTATCATCAACAAGCAAAACACACTTTGCTGAGGCATCCATAATGGCCATATTCCCCTACGAAAACAAAAAGAATACCGTATTGCAGATGGAGGATCTGCACGATCAACTCCTGGCCCTTGTACTGGACAGACTTAGACTGGGGCATGAGTCCAGCCTTTCATTGAGCCTGGCCTCAAGCCGACATGGTGAAGGTGTCTCCACTATACTTTTCAACCTGGCCGCAGCGCTCTCCAAAGGTACAACCAAGCGCATCCTGCTTGTAGATGGCAATAGTCGACGCCCGGTTTTGCATTCCTGGTTCGGGATACCGCTAAACAAACCGGGGTTCTTTGACGTTCTGGCAGGTGAGGCTCCCCTGGAAACGGCCCTGGTCTTGGATGACTATAACAACTATGCTGTCCTGACTAGAGGCCAACAGGTGCAACATCCAATTGTGCTCATTGACAGCATCGCCTTTCGCTCCTTTCTCGAACAAGTGAAACAGCAATTTGATGTCATTCTCTTTGACTGCCCGCCGCTACAGAACGGCCCTGAAACAAGCGTCTTGGCGAGGCAGACAGATGCGTTTATCCTCATAGTCGAGGCAGAAAAAACACGTTGGGAAGTAGCCGAACACCATAAAAAGCAACTGGCAGCCAATGGAGTTCCTCTTTCTGGAGCTATCCTCAACAAGAAGAAAATGTTTATTCCGCGCTTAATTTACCGGCTGCTCTTGGCAAATTAGCCCTGTACCTCTATTCGTGACAGGCTTTCCCATATCATAGCCGACAGGCCTCACTTGGGTAAACGTATTATGCTTGCTCTCTTCCGTTATGTGTTCTCAGGAATTGCATTGGGCTACTTCGCATATGTCGTCAGTTCGTTGCCCTTCAAATATTACATAAGCATCATAGCAGGCGTTTTTCTTGCCACTCCCGCTGCATATGCCTACCTTATCATCTCAAGCCAAACCAAGACACGTCTGATGTGCCTGTTTGTGTCCCTGTTCATTTTTGGCATCCCTTTTAACCTGGATTACAACTTTTTCTATCGTGATTATGTTGGGGTGACGAGTGTCGATATCTCCCTAAGCCTAATCTCGCTTATCATTCTTTTTGCTTTCCTGGTGTACGATGCTCGGTTCAACGCCGTGAAGGCATACTCGTTTTTTATCGATCGAAAAATATTTTATGCCTTTCTGTTCTTTGTCACCATGGGCTGCCTGAGTACCATTGGTGCAGACCATCACGATTTAGCCCTCTTGGAACTTGCTCGCCTGTGCATTCTCTTGTTTCTGGTCTTTGTGATCATGAATCTACAGGACCGAACGTATATCGACGTGCTGCTTGTAAGTCTTTCAGTCACCATAGTACTTGAGGCGCTTATTGCACTCTACCAGTTCAAAACAGGTCACACCATCGGGTTACAGGTCTTTGGCGAAAAAGAGATTATCTTGCAGGATATCGGTTTTGTGGCCAAAAGAGCCACCGGTACCATAGGGGATCCAAACATCTTCGGTTATTTCTTTGAGATGCTCATTCCTCTCATGTTTGCCATGTTTATTTCCGAACGTAGGCTGCTCATAAAATGCTGGTACTTTTTCGCAGCGGTCATCGGGTGTGCCGGAATCTATACGACCCTGTCTCGAGGTGCTTGGTTGACCTTGCCCATTTCAACGGTTATAGTTTTCCTGATTATGTTCAGAGGCCGATTTTTAAGGCTTTCCACTATTATTTGGCTCTGGCTGGCCACCATGATAATCAGTATCATTCTTACGTTCAGTTTCCCTGTGGTATACAAGCGTTTTACCCATGATGATTACGGATCCGCCGAAACAAGGGCGCCGCTAAACCAAGCCGCACTCTCTGTTGTCCGCCAATTCCCTCTGCTCGGGGTTGGTTTAAACAACATGGCAAAAGTGTTTAAAAAATATGACAAGACCGGGCACACCAGGATGTTTGTCGGCAAAGATCACGTCGTCCATAACATGTACCTGCAAATTTGGACTGAAGTGGGTACAGTCGGGCTTTTCGCTTTTCTCCTCATGCTTGCATCCGCTCTCTTTACCTCCTTAAGCCTCTTGTTTAAAGTGTCCTACTGGGACCGAGGGCTCTTAGCAGGAGTAACTGCGGGCATTCTTGCCCAGGGCATACATGCCCTGCTTGATCCAGGATTTAAAACCATGATGAACATGTCCATGCTTTTCTACACCTATATAGGATTAATAGGTGCAGTCTCTATTCTTTACCGTTTAGAGCGCCCTCCTGATTCCTGGTCCAAATAACAACAGGAAAACGAACAGCCCATGGCAACTCTTACACCCCAGTACCAGTCGCATCATCTGAAGACGGTTCTCTCTGTTATTCTGGTCAACTATAACGGCAAATCATTTCTTGATGCCTGCCTGCGGGCCATAAACAGACATGTTCCCGTCCCCCATGAAGTACTTCTCGTAGACAACAACTCCTCGGACGGCAGCTGCGATTATCTAAAAAACACTTGGCCCAAGGTACGACTGATACAAAACAAAGAGAACCTTGGCTTTGCCCGTGGCAACAATCTTGCCGCAAGAGATGCACAAGGCCAATACCTGCTCCTGCTCAATACTGATACTGAAATGCTGGACTCGATGCTGCCGTTGCTGGAATACATGGAGAAGCATCCAGAAACCTGGATAGCAGGTGGCAGGCTACGCAATCCCGATAGATCGGTACAACCGTCAGTTGGCTATGATCATACGCCTTTGCGGATCCTTTTTTCCTGGATTGCCCCCCGTACTTGTACCTTTTTCCCCCGCCTACAGCTGCATGAAAAGCGACCTTCTTTCTACACCATGGATCACCAAAATGTGGACTGGGTGACGGGAGCCTATCTTCTGATACGCAGAAATGCCTGGGAGCGACTGGGCGGTTTTGATCCTAAAATATTCATGTACGTGGAAGATGTGGATCTCTGCCGCAGGGCGAAAGAGCATGGTGGTACCATCGCCTATATTGCTGCAGGAGACACCATCCATTTTGAGGGTGGAGGTAAAAAAGGCCTCAGCAGTCATGCACTTTTGTCGACCATTGATTCCTATCGCCTTGTACTCACCAGGCGGCAAGGTACAATCATCAGCACCATTACCTGCTCCCTTCTGGCACTGATTTTTTTCTGCCGGGCAGGTGTATACTGGTTCACAGGGACATTGTTCAAAAACCCGCTGCATAGGAAAAAAGCTGTTGCCTATTGGGAGGGTACGTGGCGGGCGCTCTATGAACACAGGAAAGTTTGAGAGGCATGGCATATTATGAAACAGGTGGTAATTCGTGACGATGACATTTGCGCATGCACACGGCCTGACATGCTTGAACTCCTCTATAGACCACTCCTGGATGCTGGTGCATCGGTTGCGCTCAGCGTGATTCCTGCAATCCGTGGCGGCCTCTCGGCGGGTCCTCTTAACGGCCCGTTCTGGAAGACATATCAGCTTGAGTACTCCCCCTGCCTCCCTCCAGAGCAGCGCGCCCTGTTCCAAACCTTCCCCCTTGAACCGGCCAGCGAGATTGTCAGCTACCTTCTACAAAACCCAGGCTATGAAATAGTCCAACACGGTTATAATCATTGCATTGTTGATGGCCTGCGTGAGGGTATGCTCACCGACCCCAGGCTTATTTCTCAAAAGATCGCCGAAAGCTCGAGCATTATGCACCATTGTTTTGGCAAAAACTGTGATTTTTTTGTCGTGCCCTGGGACGACGTCTCACCGGCAAGCATCAAACTTTTGAAGCAGCATTTCAAAGGTATCTCCCTGCAGCGAATTGGGCAACGACATGTCTCGGCGCCCAAAAAAATGCATGCAGTCTGTCGGCGTTTCATGAATGACCGACATCGTCTGCCGTATTTCTGGGACGGCGACTTTTTACTCCTTGAGTATCCCGGCCCAATTTTGTCCATGTTCCAGGATTTCGGGGCAATGAAAAAGCAGATAATCAGGTGGCTGGAACAGCATGATATCCTGGTTCTTGTCACCCACTACTGGGAATTTTTCTGGGATTGGGATCAACCGAACCGAGAATTTCTGGATACCTGGCATGATATTGCAGCCTACCTGCTGCAAAGGCCAGACCTCGAATTGGTTCGTTTTTCAGATCTGTACAAACACCTTTCCGCCTAGTTATACTATATGCAAGGTCAAGGCAATATACGAGAAAGACAATTCATTTTATTTAACAATCTCCTGACCGCTGACACCCCTCGATGCCGATGAGAGAGCTTCCACGTTTCTTTGAGGCGGACCTACCTGATCCAGCCAAGCTGGTAAAAAAAGAAATGATAGAGAGATATTTTTTCCAAAATATGCACCAAAGCACAGCACAAGCGACACCATCTTCGACAGTCTTTTGACTGCACCAAGAAAGTACTGTAACAAACCGCGAAAAACGCAGCACCTGGTACCGCCTGAGCTGATGAAAAATCCGAGCTAAAAGATGCATTCACTCATACAATTTTCGGCCAGCATGGGTTCTCAATATGGGGGAACAGAGACGTACGTACAAACACTCACCCGGCAAGTTGCCAACAGCATTCCTGATGTGCGCCTGATAACCGGCGGACCAGAAAAGAACTTTACTAAAGACTACAAATCTTTGCTGGCGTTGGACAATTGCACGCACCTAAGCGTCCCCATACTGGGACGCCACTCGCTTATGGGGCGACTCCTTGCCCGTACCTGGCTGGGGACCAAGCTCGGCCCGCTGGACCTGGAGAGTCTGTCAGCGTTGCTATTTGTGCACAAGATCCGCAGTTTTGTTACACAGAGACAAGTCCTGGAAGCCCATTACCCCCTGGATGGTCTCATGTTTCCCCTGCTGCCGACAGGGATAAAAAAGATACTACACTTTCATGGGGCCTGCCTGCCGCCCCTGTATAGAAAATGCTGGCCATTCATTCTTCGGCACACGCATTGCTGTATCGCCTGCTCCAACTATGCCCGGGAGGAACTGCTCAAGGAAATGCCCACCGCCTCAATCAAGGTCCTGTACAACGGCGTCGACCCCCAGACCTTTCATCCGGGAACCAGTACCTTTGAACCGGGGTGTCAGTATGACAGGCAGAAGTTGAGAATTGGCATTGCAGCCCGTTTAAGCCCTGACAAAGGGGTTGACATCCTTTGTGAACTTGCGCCCAAACTACATGATATCGCGGAGATATTTCTCGCAGGTCCGGTCGCTCCCCATTTTTCCACCCAACTGGATACGGCTGCGACCTGCAAAAACTTGCATGTGCTGGGCCCCATTGAGCACCAGGTTATTCCGGAATTTTATAGGTTTATCGATATCTTCGTACTTCCTTCACGATTTGAAGCGTTCCCAATAACCGTTCTGGAGGCCATGGCCTCGGGATGCGGGGTCATCGCAACCCGAGTGGGCGGTATTCCTGAAATGATTGGTCAAGAGGAGCAGGCAGGCTTTCTCATTGAGGCCGGAGACTCGAATAACCTGCTGACCCTTTTGCACAAATTTTACCAGAATCCAAGCCTCTATCAGAAGCGAGCCGATATGGGCAGGCAACGAGTCATGGATACGTTTTCCCTGGAAAAGACCGCAACACGAGCGCTTAATCTCTATGAAGGTCTTCTCGCCGATCAAGATGAGGTATTGGACCGCAGGAGGCGACATCTCGCCCCATGAACCTGAAAAAAAATTATATATCCAGCGCTTCCGCACAAAGCCTAGGCCGCATCTGCACCATGGCGGCGAATTTCCTTATTTTTATCCTGGCAGCACGACTTCTGGGCGCGGAGCTTTTTGGTCAGTATGCCTATGTGACCGTTTTCCTCGGCCTTGCCATTTTGGTGGCCGAATTTGGCACCAACAGCGTGCTGGCATCTGACATCGTACGGGCAGAAACCCAGGCCCCCAAATACTGGGGAAACTTTATCCTGATGCGGGTGTGCTTCACTCTCACGACAATGGCACTGTCCATACCGGTTGCCTGGCTGGTTCGCCCTGATCTTTTCAGCAGCCTTGTTATCGGTCTGGTCGGCCTACTCTTTTTGAACTCTCGCTTTTTTGACCCGATCTATCAGATTTTTGAACGGCCCTGGCTTTCCTTCTGGGCCTCAGCTCTCTATGCAGTGATGTTTGCAATGCTTTCCGGTATTGTTTTGGTACTTAAACGGCCTCTTGAGGAACTTATCGGCGCCTATGTTCTCGCCAATATCATCTATACTGTTTTTGCCGCCTGGATAAGCATCCCCCTGATACGTCCTGTTTTTAAGCTGCAATGGAGTCTGCAGCAAAAAATGATGCGCCTGGCTTTCCCTGTCGGCATCTCCGGTCTTTTTACCCTTGTTCATACCAAGGCTGATACCTTTATGCTGGCCTTCATGCAAAACGACACAGTCGTGGGAATCTATAACAGCGCCTATCGCTTTCTTGACATGGCGGTCATTATGGCTGTCATGCTCTCTAATCCCCTGGTCCCCATCTTTTCACAACTGGCCATACTTGACAGGGAACGGCTGCGGCAAAGATACAGCAATATCCTGGAAATACTCTCACTGGTTATCGTGCCGTTTGCTGTCATAGTTCCGCTTCTCTCAAAGCCGTTGGTCGCCCTGCTTTTCAGTAACGAGTACCAAGAGGCGGCTTTATTGTTGAATATCATGGCATGGATCGGGGTTCTTTCCTTTTATTCTCTTTTTAACTTTGTGGCCTTACTGGCCGTCAAAGAGGTAAATTTTCAGATCTGGCTCGGTGGGCTGACCGCAAGCCTGAATGTCTTCTTGAACGCCATCCTGATTCCAAAATTCAGTTTCTACGGCTCTGCCTGGGCAACCTTGCTGGTCGAATGCGTGTTTGTGGTTGTTTCCTTTCTTTACCTTCACAAATCCCTGGGCAAGATCCTCTCACGAGCACTCATCTATCGTCTTGGAGTGGTATCCACGGTGCTCTTACTTACAGTGCACTGCTCAACTGCTTTTTCTCTACCCACCCGATTAGGACTTGCCGTGACCCTGTGGCTCGCGGCGCTCATACTATTCAAATCAACCATGTGGCAAAAGGTGCGCATATGATTCCCAAAGCGTCTGTTATCATCCCGTGCTTTAACGTTGGCAAGACTATCGGCAGGACAATACAGGCCTTCCGCAGCCAAGCCATACCAGCAAAAGAATATGAAATCATCTTGATTGATGACTGCTCAACCGATAACACAGCTGCAGAGATATCCAGGCAAGCAAGCGGACCACCTTTTTTATTTTTGCAGAATACCCAGAACAGTGGTCCCGCATATACCAGAAACAGAGGGTTGGACCTGGCAACGGGAACCATTGTCATCTTTTCAGACGGTGATACCGTACCCTGTGCACACTATCTGGCCGAACACTTGGCCGCTCACGAACGGCACCCGGAAAACCATTCCGCGATTGTCGGGGCTGCTGCAATGCCCGAAGACATGCACATAACGCCCCTCATGTATCTAGGCAATGTTGTCCAGTCCATGAACTCTGCTGTCTATCGCCCTGATGCCCCCTATAACTGGCTGCATTTCAGTACGCTCAACGTATCACTTAAGCGGGATTTTATAGGGAGCATGCGCTTTAACGACCGCAGCTTCACTCGGCATTCGCTTACCGAAAGCGAGCTTGCCGGGTTTGAAGATACCGAGTTTGCACAAAGGTTAGCAAAAAAAGGCATGAGGTTGCTGCACGCCCCTGCCATTCGGGCTTTTCACTATCATTTTCGTACACCGGAAAACTATATGAATAAAGTACGGGAATATGGTGAACATTTTGCGCACTGGATCACACTCTGCGACCCGGAAGAAGCTCAAGAATTACAAAAAAGGTTGAATTTCCTGCTAGATAGAGAAAATTTGCTTTCCAGAGCCAACATCAGGGAGTGTATTCGACGTGTATTCGTCAATGACCTCAGCGTGCCTTGTATTCGGGGAGCAGCGCGTTTTTTTGAGACCAGCAATGAAAACATCAGTTTATTCTTGTACAATAAACTGTATAAGTATTTATTTCTGAAAGGATATCGGCAAAAAATGAAAAGCCTGAAAAAAGAAGAGCTGCCATGAATATCTGTTTACGCCTCTTTGTGGGCGGCCTTGCCGCCTGCCTGCTCAGCGTGGCCGAGGGCCGGGCCGAGAAATGTTATGCCGCCAAGGATGCTTTTGCGGTGATACAGCCAGCAATGGTAACCCGAGGCTGTTTTTTGTTCCACCACGGTGCCAATGTGGACCTTCGCCACCAAAGTGAAATGGTCATAACCCGAAAAGAGTTGCTCCATCCAGATCCTATTCATTCAGAATTTCTCAGCTTTATTCTTGATGGCAAACTCATCACCCTGTCCAAAGGAACACCGCTGTTTTCCTGTCAATATGATCTACAAACCCTGGCCAAGGATTTTCAACTCTCCGGCAACACCGGAGGCGCGACCCGTACCCTTGGGTACAAATTACCCGCGTTCAACTGCGCTGGAATTACGACTAAATGGGCACCAGTTCGTCCCATAAATAAAAGCCATTGTTACTGGGTTGCTGTCTCCCTTATTCGCTGTGAAGAAAGCGATCGTTTGCTCAGACCGATAAACGTTATGGCAGATGAAGAAGAATAACGCTGGGGATCCGAGAAATCTCTTCTCTTATCCACTTTCATTCATCTGAATGCTGTGCCTCTATAAAAAAGAAAAAACAGATGTATGTACTGTCCAAGTGTCGGCTCAAATTTCGACAAGGTATGAAAAATCCGGATTAGTTTGTCATCACGACAGAGAAAAAGAACGATACGCATCGACCAATATTTGCGCCGATTTTCTCCAAGTGAAACGAGCAGACTGATCCAGGCCACTCCGGCAAAGCCTTTGCCTGAAGTCAGGATCCCTCATTACTGCAGCAAGGCCGTCGGTTATACTGCTAACATCAAGCGGATCAACGAGTAAGGCGCCATCTCCTGCAATTTCAGTCAAAGAAGTGGAACGACTTGTTATCACTGGGACCCCGCTGGCCATGGCCTCAACAACCGGCATACCAAACCCTTCAGCAAGGGCCGGAAAAACAAAACAACTGCAGTGCCGCATAATCAAGGGCAGGGTCTGGTCATCAATATGCTCAAGAAACAGAACCTTTTCTTCAATCCCCAGTCTTCGGGCCGCATCCAACGCTGGCTGGTAGCCAAAATCTTTTTGGCCAACACAAACCAGGGGTGGGACATCTCCGTCCAGGGAAGCGTAGGCCTCAATCAACCTGACATGGTTTTTACGCGGCTCCAACCGTCCCACTGTCAAAATATAGTTTTTTGAGGACAGGCCAAATGCCGCAAGCCTTTCACACCCTGCATCCCCAGGAAAGAAACGATCCCTGTCCACCCCGTTATACACCACCTGAATGCGACTCTGCGGCACCCCGTACCGTTTCGCTATCTCTTGTTGGGAAAATTGACTGACAGTAAATAGGAGTTGGGCCCTACGAGCAGCATACTGAAAAGTCAACCTGGACTGCAGGGTGAAAAACCTGGAAAAAAACTGAGGATGGGTTTCAAAGAGGATATCATGCATGGTGCATGCGCATGGTCCCACCGAAACAAAGGGTAGACGATACTGCATATGCAAGAGATCCAGTTTATATTTTTTTTGCAGCAACGGCAGTTGAATCCCTAAGCGGTATACTCCGGAAGCTGGCCGCATTTTCACCAGGGTTACGTTGGGGGCTCCAAAACCATCATCTGCAGCCAGCAGAGCTTCAGGGGTTCCGAGGAAAAAATAAAAATGCATATCAGGAGCCAACTCAATAACCTGCCGAAACAAACCAAGAATATGACTCCTGCTTCCCTGAAAAATGCCATCAAACGTATGAAAATCCACCCCTACTCGCATTGTACGGACCTCATTCTTCTACCGCTTACAAGCAATGCCAGCACAGGACTCCTGTCTAAAAGAAGGCGTGTACACACCACAGGACCCAACAAACCGGCAAGAAAGGTGCACGGTACAATCAACGGTTGAGGCAATCCCAAGGTACTCAGGGCCGACAACACCGGAAAAATAAAAAAATATTGGAGCAGGTACACCTCCAGGGATAACGCGCCGCAGGTTTCCAAAGCGCTCTTGATCTTTTCAGGAAAACGAAAAAACGAGACAACAAGTGTCAGCCATATTCCTGCCAGAGCCGTGGCCACCGGAAGCAGACCATTTTCTAGGTCGTGGCTGAACCAGTACAAAAGGGGAAAAGCGGGAACGGCACCCCACCTCAGTAGAGAGTGTTTGAGAAAATCCCTAAAGAGTGCCCTGTGCGACCCCAGCAGAATGCCGAGAGTATAGTATAAAAGATGTTTCAGCAGTGACCAGGTTCCAAAGAGGTCTATGGATCCGTACCAACTGGCTGTCACCACAAAGACGGGTACCAAGAATACAGGCCGACATCCCCGGAAAACAGGCGACAAGAGTTTCATCAACAGGAGAATATATAAAAACCAGAGAAAAAGAGCTGGGTTGTCAAAGGGATACAGCAGTAGCTGAACGGGGAGTTCTTCCAGGATAACCGGTCGCTTGACCGTTGCGGGAAAGATGAGTTTGATTGCAGCATAGACCATGCTGATCAGCAGATAGGGAAGATAAAGACGTGCTGTTCGCGGCAGAATGTCACGGACCCATTTGCTGTTGATAAGGCCCTGGGAAAAAAAACCGGACATAAAAAAAAACAACGGCATATGGAAACTGTAAATAAGCGTAAAAAGAAAAGGAAATTCGACGGCAATGGGCTCACTATGTCCGATGGTAACCAAAAGGATGCCGATACCCCTGGCGATCTGCATCTCTGGGATGTAGCCTGGCCGCTGCCTGTGCTCAGTAGACATTTTTACCCGTTACGCCCTGCAGGAGTGTGCGCACAATAATTCGTATGTCCAATCCAAGGGACCAAATCTTGATGTATTCGAGGTCGTATTTTACTCTTTTTTCCATCTTTTCAGTTGTTTCGGTTTCCCCTCTGCAGCCATTTATTTGTGCAAGACCGGTTATTCCAGGCTTGACCTTGTGGCGAAGCATGTACCCTGGAATGAGTTTTCTGTACTCTTCGTTATGGGCCACAGCATGGGGACGGGGACCGACAACGGACATATCGCCCTTGAACACGTTGATGAACTGTGGCAACTCGTCAAGTGAAAATTTGCGCAGGTATCTCCCTATGGTCGTTAACCTGGGATCGTTTCTCACTGCCTGTTTGATAACCTCCCCATCATCAGTGGTGGTCATAGAGCGAAACTTGAGCATTTGAAACTCTCGACCTGACAAACCATAACGGCGTTGCTTGAAAAATACCGGACCTTGCGAGGTGACCTTGACCAAGGCGGCAATCAGCAGCATGGGAACGGCAATGAGCACTAAAATAAGACTGGAGAGGATAATATCCTCGGCACGTTTGACCTCGCTGGTAAACCCGACATGAGGACTTTCAAATATGCTGATGGCTGAATAACCAGCAACAGTGTGCCAGGTTGGTTTCAAGGCGTTAAAAAAAAGATCCTGTGGCAGCAGATAAAACACAGACACGGTGGTATCTGCAAGGTCTTCGAGTATACGAACAACGCGTGAATGAGCATTCAGCGGCATACATAAGTAGACCAGATCAAAAACGTCATTTTTTGCATCCTCAATACATTGTTGAATCGAACCGAGATAGTTCCCATACAGGGGCGTATGCCGCTCTAATTCAGGCTGGCGGTCATCATAGTACCCCACCAATTGTAAAGAAAGATGAGGCGTGTCATGCAGAAAGGCCGAAAGAGAGCGAGCGCTTTCATCCAGGCCGATGACGACGGTTCGTGTTTTAGGCCTACGTTTTGTGTACCTATCGGCAATGAAAAAAACAAACAAAACCCGCCAGAAAAACATCAGGCAAGGCACAGCCAAAAACCAGGACCCGAGTATAAGGCGGGAGTAGTCAAGGGTAACTTGAGCCCCGCTGCCGATAATCAGCAAGGTAAAGACTGTCATGGCCCAGGCCCAGAAAAAAGGCCTCATACAAGAAAAAACGCTGTCACAAAAGCTGGTACGATAAATCTTCAGAAAAAGAGCAAATAAAAAATAAAAACATAAAGTAACTATGGAAAGATTAATATATCCGGCCCGCCATGTGTTCAGCCACCATTTTGCGTTATAAAGCACCGATGTCTCATTTTCCTGCCAATAGAAAAATCCCAGTAAAAACAATGAAATCAAGATAATCAAGGCGTCTACAATAGGCACCAGTAAAGGCATATTTTCCTGGTAATTGCCAACGTCAAAATTGTGTTCGGGGAGAATTTTCATCATGACAGGTACGCTTCCAGACAGCTTTGATATTTCGCCAGGACTTTGTCCCAGGTAAAGACTTCCCTAAACCTTTTGCGGCTGGCATCCTTCATTTGCAAAATGCTTTTCTGATCTTCCAACAGAGCATCTATTCGTTGCAGGCACTCGGCTTCAGAGGAAAAAAAACATGCTGCCTCTGGTCCGGTCACCCAACGGTTAAACACATTATCATGGGCAATGACAGCATTTGCCGCCCCCATGGCCTCAACTAGAGAGGGGTTGGTCCCACCGACAGTGTGGCCGTGCAGATACAACCGGCAATGATACCGTAGGGCATCCACGACTTCCCGATCATACAGTGCGCCACAAAAAAGCACCTGTTCATTGGCAGCCTCTTTGACTTTTCTCTGATATGGATGTTCCGAGCTGTAGTCTCCCAGAATAACCAGTCTGTAGTTCCGCATTTTTGAACAAAAGGCCCGCACCATCTTCAGAATGGAATTTTCAGGCTCGGGCCGGGCAATAATCAACAGGTATCCGTTTTCCTTGAGACCAAAGCGAGCAAGGGGTTCAGGAGAAATGTTTTCCAAACAGGCAGCGCCGTATGCTATGGTCGTCAGTGGCGTACGAGCGCCCTGTTTTTCTAAATGACGGGCAATCCCGGGATTATCAGCGATGAGATGATCGGACAAACGCATCCCTGCCTTTTCATTAATATAAAACCAACACTTTGCAGCCCAGTGCCACTTGTCTCTTCTCCACTCAATGCCGTCCATATTCATTATGGTCGGGATACCTTTGAGGCGTAACCTGAGGTTGAACAACGCAGTATTGTATCCCAGGCACAGGATAACACCTTCCTCTTGACAGGCATGCGCAATTGCCAGCCAATCAAAAATCATAGTGGAGAGGGAACCTCTCCGGCGCACAGGGACAAGCACTCTCCGTACCCCCTGCCACTCATCCTCCTGGATAGGTCCTTCCCCGTGTTCCTGGCAATACACAGTGACATTCCAGCCATGCCTGCTCAGATACAAGGCACACTGCTCTGCAAAGGTTTCAAATCCCCCATGTTGTGCAGGCACCCCCCTTGTACCGAGGATGCGAAGATGCGGTTTGGATGCTGTCATGGTTTATCCTTTATGGAGCCCTCTGCAGCCAGAAACCCAAAGCTGTAGAGCTGATTGGCCTGCATTTCAATGGAAAATTCATTCATCAGCGTGAACCAGAATACATCAACAAAGGTTTCAAGAGCGGGCCATGTATCAAGCGGAGGATAACAAAAGCTGCCATAGGACCGTAGCAAGGCCTGTTTTTTATCACCAATAAAATCTATATGTAGAGGTCCCAAGACAGTGATCCCCGCAGGAGGCCGCTGGTGCAACAACCTGGCATCTGGATAATAAGGATGTTGCACGCTGCGTGATCCGATCCCCGTAACGTAACTGATGTTTAAAGGATTGGCTCCGAGAACAGTCTGCATACTCAGGTCCACCGCGTCCAGATAGCCACGGTCTTGGGTCAGAATCCATGCCCTGAGAACATCACGGGTAAAGGGAATGGTGAAAGCTCCGGCAAAGGGAGGACGCCAGGGATCCTTCAACCAACCAAAACCGGTTTTTTCCTGGGCAGCGAGAAGACTGTTCGCGCAGGCTATAATGGCATCCTGGCAGCGTTTTCTTACTTCTGGATTTGTCTGAGATTCCGGTGCCCGAACATAGGTCCAGGCAGCATCCGCCTGGTCATATTGATCGTATCTATACAGGGCAGGCGGCCTGCTCACCGGGTTTGCAAACACAGAAGTTTCCAAGAATACAGTATGCCAGAGGGGGTTACCGGTCAAACGATACATTTGGATTGCCGCGAAATTCCTGGCATCCGTGACCTGAAACGGTTGCTCAGGGTCTTTGCGAAACATGGCTTCAGCCCTGTGCATTGCTGCACGAGCTCTCTTCTCATATTCACGGGCGCGATCTGGGTCCAGCCCTGCCAGAACCCTTGAGGCCTGCCCTGCGGATGCTGCAAAGAGATAGGTTGACCAGATACCGGGATGATATGCCAAAAATTGATGCCGCTCCAGCCAGCTTGGCTCCGCAAAATAGGGGTGATCAGTGGCCTCGACTCCCCCTCGTACCCCACCATCATCTTCCTGCAAAAAGCAAAAAAAATCTAATGTCCACAGTGCCTCATCAACTATATCTGGAAGAAGGTTTGATGATTCTGGCAGATTCAACTCCAGCTGCGAATAATAGTCCGGGTACAGCTCAAAAAGATCAAGAAGATTACGGACGACAAGCAGGTGCTGAATTCTGGTGTCCCTGTCACCAGCATCATAATAGGCCAGGATCTCTTGTTTGCTGGTCAGTGGTATGGTGGTTGCCTGTTCCACCAGGGCAGAAAAATTATCCTCCCCGGACAGGAAGCCATTCCCCGTATCCATGAGCCTGGCCCCGGAACTGAACACCGATTTTTTTCCCACAGCATCAATACAGCCAGGCCTTTGAAAACCGGTAAAAGGGGGGGACAGCCTTATGTTGCTGCGCTGATGATAGAGTGTCCGCAGAACATGGTAGAGGGGCTGTTGCCAAATGGTATTCGAGAGCGTAAAAGGAGTTGAACATCCGACTCCTTCTACAAAGATATGATACCTGCCTGGCGTTTTGAATTGGCTGAAATCCGCCACAAAGACATCTGTACCATTGTAATTTTTTCCATAAGCATCCTCACCATCGGAAAGGAGTCTTCTTATGCCCACCTCTCCTCTATAAACGACCTTCCCCGTCATCTCATCAATGAGAGAAAACCAGGCATCACCATCAAAATGTATTGGGCCAAGGCTACCCGCCCACTGAGAAAGAAAGACGAATTTCTTGGCAGAGTCAGGTAGAAAACCCAACTGGTTGACATGAATCGCGCTGCTGATCTGCTGTTGGGGAGCATAGAGGAAAGAGACAGGTGGTATCCGTACATTGTCTGGGAAAAAAATCTGGTAGTTGCTGCCTGGTTGCATTGTTTGTGGCAGCTTGAGGAAGAGGGTATGTTCCACCTGAGGCTTCAGGCCATTTGCCGTCCACACGGAATCAATGGGCCTGGACAGCCTGCCCACGGCCTCAACCGAGCGGGGTGCAGCATAGGCAGTGTCGTTGCGGGAGAGTATACGATACATTGCCCCACGATCCAGGTCGCTGCCGTTCATTCGCTCACCGTGATCAGGGGGAAATCGGTAGAGATGGTCCAGATCAGGCCCGACAAGGGCGCCGATTTTTTCCCCGCCTCGTGTCAGCCAGACATTGCCAGAAGCATCCCGGTTCATCCTATCTCTTCTTTGGGAGGAGTATTTCTCCAGAGTACCATATTGTAGATCAGCAGTTCGTAGGGTAACGGCCAGCAAAGAACCGGTTACCGGACAGATCTGTATTGATTGAGCACTCATCGCACCGGCTACAAACGGTCGGAGAATACATACCGCAGAAAACAGGAAAAGGAATCGTCTCATGGATTGTAATTGGATTGTATGTCGTTTCATTATGGTATTATAGGAAAACATAGTATCTATTACCAGGCAAAAACCTCCTCTTTTCTGAATCCCTTACCCCCGAAGTTCTCATACACTTTTTTTCCATTTATAAAACAACTTATAACAGTTCCATTTTTTTTCAGGGCACAAGCAGGACTGATGAGAAAGTCGGGCCAGGTCAGCAATACGCTCGAGATCGAACAAGGAAGGCGGAAAAAGCTGGGAAAGGGGAGCCTCCAGCCATTGTTTCCTCACCTCTTGCGCTTTTTCCCTTTGACCACGAAGCACTGGTTCTGGTATTGATGCACCTGACGAAAAGCAAGACACTGGTTCCACAAGAGTCCCCCTGCACAGTGCATTTCCATCAAAGCGGTGCGAATGCAATCAAGGAGATACATGCCCTGTGAGGAGTCACTTTTTCTTACCTACGGCAACATGATTATAAAAAATGTGGACAGCGATGGACGAGGAGTATGGCCTGAATTCGTGGTGGAGCCAGGAAGAATAGAAACGTCTACAAGACCCGTAAAAGGTTCTCTGGCTGGAGAGAAGGATGTGTTGTTCAGGTCCAGATAATTATAGGCTTATCAGGGACCTTTTCTTGACGGACAGGAAATAAGCTCACCAGAGAGGAACAGATGAAAATAGGAATAGTAGGACTCCCGCAAACCGGTAAAAAAACGTTGTTTCAAGTGCTCACCGGAACGGAACTCCGAGAACAGGGGGGAGCCAAAAAACCGGTCCCCGGAACAGCCGAGATACATGACCGGCGCTTTGACAGGCTGGTCAGGATGTATACGCCCAAGAAGGAAACCAGAGCCAGGCTGGAGCTTGTCTTGCTACCGAAAATGGAGCAGGAAACCATTGCCCGCGGCGATATCTTCAGGGAGATAAGTGATGTAGACGCGATCTGTCATGTTGTCCGGGCCTTTGAAGACGAGGCCGTCTACCACGAGGCCGGCTCAGTGGATCCGGTACGAGATGTGGAAATGGTTAATGGCGAACTCCTCATGCACGACCAAATTTTTGTAGAGAAACGGATAGAGCGTCTGAAGACCAATATTAAAAAGATCAAAGACGAAAAGCATGTCAAGGAGCTGGAACTGAGCCGACGCATGCTCGCTCATCTGGAAGAGGAAAAGCCTTTGCGTCTGATGGAATTCAGTGCGGACGAAGACCTGATGATCCGTTCGTATCCGTTGATTACCCGGAAAGAACTGATCCTGGCCTTTAACGTGGCAGAGGACAGTCTTGATGATACCGCAATTCTACAAAAATGTGCGTTGAGGTGTGAGGCCGACAAGGTGGAGGCCATGCTGGTCTCAGCCCAAGTAGAATCCGAGATTGCACAACTGGAAAGACATGAAGAACAACAGGAATTCATGCAGGATCTCGGTATTGAAAAACCAGCCCTGGAGGTGCTCACCAAGTTATGCCTCAACGCATTGGGACGCATCTCTTTTTTCACTGTCGGGCCGGAAGAAGTTCATCAATGGCTCGTCCGGATCAACTCACCTGCGCCTGTAGCTGCCGGGGTCATCCACTCTGATCTGCAACGTGGTTTTATCAGGGCTGAAGTCATGAAGTACGAAGAGCTACTTGACCACGGTTCAGAGGCTGAACTGAAAAAAGCTGGCAAAATCCGTCTTGAAGGTAAGGAATACATTGTGGAAGACGGCGATATTCTCACTATTCGTTTTAAAGTCTAACCGGCAGATACACAGGGATACAGAACAGAATGATTGCATGGCACTCTCTGCTCATACCAGCCCCCAGGCAGCCCCAATTCACCCCCAATGGCTTGAGCCCGGATTTCTCATCAGCTCAAGCCGTGCCAGGTCCGGGAGTTTTGGCAACCCATTCTACTTGGGTTTATATGCTGCCAAAAAACTGCCGAAGAGAGGGCCGACTGAGCTGAGCGTTGGTGCACATTTGGGAATAATTGGCTACAAGTCATTTCTTTTATAACCAATTCTTTTTATTGTATCCTTTTCTTTCCACAGAAATATTCATGAGAAAGACGGGCGAGGGTACATTTCCTATACCCCTCAATACTGCAAACCCACTCTATCCCTGACAAGATCAAGGGTCTGGCTTGCCTTTTCTCTGGCCTTTTCAGCTCCCCTGGCCAAAATCTGCCGCAGGTAATCCTGGTTGTCCAGCAGCTCCTTCTTCCTGGCGCGGGCGTCCTTAAACGTATCATTGATCAGCTCAAACAGCTCCTGTTTGAGAGTACCGTAGGCTGCGCCACCATCGACGTAAAGCTTGTGTACCGCGTCCATTTGCTCAGGAGGAGCAAACAGCTTAAGTAAAGCATAGAGAGTGCAGCTAGCGGGATCCTTGGGTTCTGCCACCGGAGTTGCATCCGTCTGGATGGACATGACCGCCTTGTGAAGTGCTCTTTCATCCATAAAGATGGGAATGGTATTGCCGTAGGACTTGGACATCTTCTGGCCGTCCAGACCCGGCACGATGGCAGTCGATGCACTGATGGCCGGCTCAGGCAGAACAAAGGTTTCTCCATAGGCATTATTAAACTTGATGGCAATGTCTCGGGCAACCTCCAGGTGCTGCTTCTGATCCTTGCCCACAGGAACGACCTCAGCCTGATACAGGAGAATATCGGCAGCCATGAGAACTGGGTAAGAAAACAGGCCGTGGCTTGCAGTGATATTTTTTGCGATCTTGTCCTTGTAGGAGTGACATCGTTCCAATAGCCCCATGGGCGTCAAGGTGGAGAGTACCCAGGTTAACTCACAGACCTCGGGCACATCAGACTGTACCCAGAAAATACATCTATCGGGATCCAGCCCCAGTGAGAGAAAGTCTGCGGCCGCCTCCAGGGTACCCGTACGCAAACGCTCACGATCATGGACAGAGGTGAGCGCGTGCAGATCGACAAGAAAGACATAGAGTTCCGAAGAATCCATATGACGTATCATGGTCTGCATCATTCCGAAATAATTTCCGATATGTAATTGTCCCGAAGGCTGAATGCCTGATAGTATCCGTTTCATCTGTGAGGTTTTCGTATTGGTTAAACTGGGCATATACGCCCGCGCCCTATTATAGGTAAAAACGAACAAAGGGAGTGCAGCCAACTACACTCCCATGGGTTGCTTGAACTCTTACGGTAAAAAGAATCTTATTTCACCTCTTCAAAGTCGGCGTCCACGACATCATCGTCGTTACCGCCGCCCTTGTTCGTTCCTCCTGCCGCGCCCGTAGCGCCTGCTCCAGCAGCGCCTGCTCCGCCTCCAGGCTGCTCCTGGGATGCCTGGGCATACATAAGTTCAGCGAGTTTGTGCGAAGCCTGAGTCAGGGCCTCGGTGGCGGCCTTAATGGCTGCAGCATCATCACCTTCCATGACCTTTTTCAGGTTTTCTATTTCACGCTCGACATTGGCTTTTGTCTCTGCATCAACCTTGTCGCCCAACTCGGTCAGGCTCTTCTCTGTCATATGCACCATGGAGTCGGCATTATTCTTTGCCTCAACCAACTCCTTACGTTTCTTATCCTCTTCTGCGTGCAACTCAGCATCCTTCTTCATCCGTTCAATTTCTTCCTCAGACAACCCAGAGGAAGCGGTAATTCGAATAGATTGCTCTTTATTGGTGCCCAGATCTTTAGCCGATACGTGAAGTATCCCGTTAGCGTCCAGGTCAAAGGCAACCTCAATTTGCGGCACCCCACGCGGGGCCGGCGGAATATCGGCCAACTCGAAACGGCCGATTGTTTTATTGTCCTGGGCCATTTCACGTTCACCCTGGAGAACATGAATGGACACAGCCGGCTGGTTGTCTGCGGCTGTGGAGAACACCTGACTCTTCTTGGTCGGAACCGTGGTATTCTTCTCGATGAGTTTAGTCATGACCCCACCCAGAGTTTCTATCCCCAGGGAAAGCGGGGTTACATCTAGCAGCAGGACGTCTTTGACATCACCCTGAAGAACACCACCCTGAATAGCGGCCCCCACAGCCACTACCTCGTCAGGATTCACGCCTTTATGGGGTTCTTTGCCAAAGATCTCCTTGACTTTTTCCTGCACCTTGGGCATACGGGTCATCCCACCGACCAGGATAACTTCATCAATACCAGAGGCACTCAGCCCCGCATCCTTGAGAGCCGTGATACAGGGCCCCGCAGTGCGCTCGATCAGGTCTTCTACCAGGGCTTCGAGTTTGGCACGGCTGAGCTTGATGTTTAAATGCTTTGGCCCGGAGGCATCAGCAGTAATAAACGGCAGGTTGATATCGCTTTCCATGGCCGTGGAAAGCTCTTTCTTGGCCTTTTCAGCTTCCTCTTTCAGACGCTGTAGAGCCATCTTGTCATTACGCAGGTCAACACCCTGGTCGCGTTTGAATTCATCGGCAAGCCAGTTGACTATACGCATATCAAAATCTTCACCGCCCAGAAAGGTGTCACCATTGGTGGATTTCACCTCAAAGACACCGTCACCAATCTCAAGGATAGACACATCAAAGGTGCCGCCACCCAGATCAAAAACGGCAATCTTTTCCTCACCCTTTTTATCCAGACCATAGGCAAGCGATGCCGCTGTTGGTTCGTTGATGATCCGCTGGACATTTAGGCCGGCAATTTTACCAGCATCCTTGGTCGCCTGACGCTGTGCATCATTAAAGTAGGCTGGTACAGTCACGACA
Organism: Desulfobulbus propionicus; assembly: GCA_002748755.1. Lineage (GTDB taxonomy): Bacteria > Desulfobacterota > Desulfobulbia > Desulfobulbales > Desulfobulbaceae > Desulfogranum > Desulfogranum propionicus_B. The sequence goes on from PDTD01000009.1 coordinate 134,004, forward strand.
GCCTCGGTAACTGGCTCGCCGAGATAGTCTTCAGCAGTCTGCTTCATCTTACCAAGAATCATGGCAGACACTTCCGCCGCAGTGTAAGTACTGCCCTCCACATCGACAACAGCATCGCCACCCGATCCTTCTTTAATCTCGAACGGACTCACCTCCACAGATTTACGTACTTCCGGATCAGTAAATTTTCTTCCGATAAGCCTCTTGATTGCAAACAGTGTCCGGGTAGGATTCGTTACAGCCTGACGTTTTGCAACCTGCCCAACCAGCCTTTCACCGCTATCGGTAAAGGCAACAATGGAAGGCGTTGTCCTATTGCCTTCGGTATTTTCTACGACCTTGGGGTCTCCCCCCTCCATGATGGATACGCAAGAGTTCGTTGTACCCAGGTCTATACCTATGATTTTCCCCATAATTCAGTCTCCTGTCTCCTATATGTACAATCAAATAATAGATGTGTAACGTGTTTCTGTTGCGTGCTGCCCTTGGCCGTGCAGTCAAATGGCCATGAAAAAGAGCGTCTTGTTCAGATAAGTTATTCGGCAGGACCGCTGGAAACGACAACCTGGGCATGACGCAAAACTCTATCCTTGAATCGATACCCCTTGGCATACTCCTTGACAACATGGTTGGCCGGGATGGTCTCATGCGCTTCCATGGTCAGGGCATCCTGCTCATCAGGATTAAACGGCTGGCCTACGGATTCTAAAGCTTTGACCCCGAATTTTTCCAGGGTTGCCACCAACCCCTTCTGGGTCAGGTCAAGCCCCTCGAGCATAGCCTGCAGTTTCACGCCATCTTCTCCGACTTCCGCTTTCCCTTGTTCCACTGCCCGATCCAAATTATCCAAAGTTGTCAGCATCTCACGCAGCATGTTTTCACCTGCATACTTGATCAGCTTGGCCTGCTCCCGTTCCATGCGCTTCTTGAAATTTTCAAACTCTGCTGCAACCCGAAGCAACGAATCTTTTGTTTCATCAAGTTCACGCTGCAGGTTTTCTACAGTCTTTTCTTCCGCCTCTTCCACCGCAGCATGTACTTCGTCAACGTTTTCAGGGATAACTGTTTCTTCCTCCTGTTCAACAGGCCGTTGTTGCTTTTGCTCCTCTACCACCTCTATCCCCCTTTTCTGCAAACTCGAAACTGCATTGCTCTTTTATGAAAAGATACAGAACTCTGCCGCGCTCCGGACGACAAACCTTGGTCAAATCTGCTGGCAACATTAAGTATGGAAAAAACAGGTGTCAAGGGTGGTACGAAGCCTTTTACCCAGGAAAGCACCTTTACGACACCGACCGAGTAGTATGTTGATTTTTCGCTGAAAAAAAGCAGAAGACCACCCAAAACTGGCCACCAACATAGCTTGTACAGAGCAAGGAGCAGGCCGGATTGATCATCGGCTCAGGTGGCGTCAGGTTCGGGTGTTTTTGAGGAACGCATTCTACTTGAGGCGTATGAGTTGCCAAAAGACTGCCGAAGAAGGTACCGCCCAGGCTGACCTTAGGTGCACAGTTTAAGAAATTGACCGCAGAACAATTCTTTTGTAATTAATTGTTTTGATATATTTTTTTACTTTCTATAAATTGTGCACGAGAAATTCGGGCTAGACCGTACAGCGGTGACAGATTCCTGCGGCACAATCATATGACCCAGCGGGTGCCTGAGCTGATTTGTGTCAAACAGCAGCCTGTACTCGCATCAGAAGACATGGAACCCTCTGTGTAACCAGGTTAAGTCACAACGCAGAACAGCCATGAGTAATGGGGCGGCGTCTGCTCCTGGGGAAGAAGACTACATATTGGAATACCTGGGAAATCAAGGCGAAGAAATGGCTCGACCAATAATCTTTTTTTTATATCCGCTGGATGGAGCTCAGGCCAGCGGCAGCCTATCCGCATAGCGCTTCAGGCGGATGCCAGATACTCCTGAAGTGCAGCAGCAATGGTCTCAAATATTGTTCTGAGGGTGTTTTCGCTCCCTCCCAACAGGGTTGCCCGAAAGCCATGCAACTCCGTTGCAAATGATGAAAGCGGCACCACACAGATCCCGGTTGCAGCCAACATATAATAAACAAACCGCTTGTCCGGTTCTACATCAGGACCGGATACCAACTCTTCGACCAGGGTGCGAACATCCTCGTCGGCAATGGGCAGAAACTGCTTTCCATTCAGCAGACCCTCCTCAAACACAACGCTCATGTAAAAGGCGCCATTGCTTTTGTTGACCAGTACCCCTTTCACGTTTTTCAGGATATCGTAGGCGATGCAGGAATTCCTTTCGTATCGTTTGACCCGCTCGTTCAAATAGGAATGATAGGACGGATGTTCCTTAATACGGGGCAAGACGATCTGCGGCAATGTGGTCGAACAGACTTCAAGCATCTTGGCGTTGAGGATAGACTGTACATATTTATCAAACATCGGATCTTTATGGCTGTTATACACCTCCACCCAGCCGCACCGCGCTCCTGGCCACGGCATTTCTTTTGAGATGCCCCGCATGCAAAGCGCAGGGACCTTGTCCCCGATAACCGTACATAGCGGTGTGGCCACAGTCCCGTTATAGGTCATGTTCTGATATATCTCGTCACAGATGATAAAGAGGTCGTTTTTTTCACAGATGTCAACGATGGAACGGGTCACCTCTGCAGGATAAACGGCGCCTGTCGGATTGTCGGGATTGATAATCAGGATACCTGCCACCGCCGGGTTGTACTTAATATGATTTTCAATATCCTCAATATCAGGATACCAATGATGGTTCGGGTCCAAGATATAGGTGACCGGTTCAGCTCCGGCATGGGCCGCCTCAGCCGAAGAATGCGTGGTATAGCTTGGCGTAGGTACCACCACCCTGGCCGTTCTCTTAAGGAAACCAAACACCTTGGAAATGGCATCGCCCAGCCCGTTGAAGAAGATGACATCTTCGGCATCAATCTGCACCCCCCCCTTTTTATTGGTCCCCTCCGCAATATACTGACGGGTGGCCAGCATGCCCTTTGTCGGGCTGTAGGCATAGGTGGCATCTTCCTGCACAGCCTCACTGACAATGTCTTTCATCCATGCCGGAATCTCTTCGCCCTTGGCAACCGGATCGCCTATGTTCTCCCAGTTAACCTGCACCCCCATATTTTGGAGCCGTTCACCTACCTGAACGATATTGCGGATTTCATAGTTAAGTTCTCCTGCCCCGATATGTACTATATTGGTTCGCATGCCGACCTGACGTGTTAAGATGAATAAACAAAAACAAGGTGATGCTGTAAGCTCCAAGGCGTCACCACGCACTCGCTCGAAGTCCTGATGAGCATCTCATGAGGAATCCGGGCTAGAACACATAAGGGAGTGTTTGTACCACAACCTTGGGGTGCAGTCAACTCGACCTGGACAAATCGCTCCCCGTGTGGGGAAACGCCAGAAATTGCAGAGACGAAAATGCTCGTGTCAGCAAAAAAAGTACCCTGCCCCGTATATGGAACCACAACGGCGTAGAGCAGGTGCAACCAGGGGGAGATTCCAATGCGGAGGCACACCTCGACAAATTCTGGAGCAGGCACCTCGTTTATTTCTTTTTTTCTTGATCAAGCAGGAGCTGCAGAGCCTCCTTATGGCCAAGAGGCTCGGAAAAACAGGTACCTTGAGCCTGATCGCAACCTAATTGGCGTATCAGTAACAACTGTTCCTCGGTCTCAACTCCAAGGGCCACCACCGACAGGTCCAAGGTATGACTCATGGCGGTAATGGCCTCAATCAAGCGGGCAGAATCAGATGTACTCAGAGCTGCGGGCACCAAATCTTGATGCAGTTTCAGACAAGACAACGGAAGCTGCTGCAATCGACTCAGTGAAATCTCTCCCATACCAAAATCTTCAAGGGCCAACTGCACGCCGGCTTTAGCCAGCTGCCGGAGTTCCTCCATCGTCGGTGCATCCTTGTCCCCCAGCCCATGCTCAAAAATGCCCAATTCAAGACCGGCCCGCAAAACAGGATGATGGCGAACTGCTTCCACTATTCTATCAACAAAGCCGGAATGAAACAGCTCTTCCATAGCCACAATCAATCCTATAGTTACCTGCCCCAGCCCGGACTGCTGCAGCCAACAGGTCAACACCTCGGCAACTTTCGTCAAGCAGTACTCTCGCAGAAGGGGCAAACTATCCGCGTTTGCTGCCAGGGGGACGAATTCCTCAGGCATGATCAGGCCACGCTCGGGATGATGCCATTGCAACGAGGCTTCAAATCCCGTTACCCGCTCAAGTATCAGATTATATCTGGGTTGAAAAACCAGATGCAGTTGGTCATCCTGCAAAGCCCGGCGGAATTCTTCGACAGCAAGCCGCCCCTGTTCAATCCACTGCAGACAAGTAGCCTTGGAGTAAAAACAATACCTGTTTCGCCCTGCCTCCTTAGCCTCATACAAGGCCATGTCCGCCCGCTTGATCACGGCATCCCTATCTTCTGAATCATCTGGATACAGCCCTATACCTATACTGGTAGAAATAGTCAAGGTATGGCCATTCAGTTCAAAAGGCTTGATCATGGAATCAATGATTTTATTGGCCACCACCGCTGCATCGTCTTTAGTAGAAACATCATCCAGGATGAAGACAAACTCATCACCACCCAGCCTGGCAACAGTATCCGATGTTCTGCACAGACCTTGCAAACGCCGCGCTACCTCCACTAGCAACTCATCCCCCACATCGTGTCCCAGGGTATCGTTGATGGACTTGAATCTGTCCAGATCAAGAAAAAGGACCGCCACCTTGGCGGTATTACGAGCTGCTTTTTTCATGGACTGTTCCAGTCGATCATAAAAAAGAAGCCTGTTTGGTAACCCGGTCAGGGTATCATGGTGGGCCAACTGGTACAGACGGGTTCGGCTGTCCCGCAGTCTCTTTTCCTCTCGAAGCCGGTCAGTGACATCCCTGGCCACTTCTATCATGCCATAGAGTTTGCCTTGGTTATCCTGCAATGGAGAAACATCCAGCTCAAAGCTGTTATTAATACCATTACCGTGGTACTGGGGGTGGATCAGTTTGAGCTGCGCATTCTGATCCCCCATGGCCCGGACGGGGCAAGGGTAATCGTCCGAGGTGCAAGGATATTCCCGTCCACACAACAGTTCATAGCATTTTTTCTCCTGCAAGCCGACCGCAGGCATTGGCTGTTTGGCCAGAGCTGCTGCGGCCTGATTGATCAGCAGCACGGTATAATCAAGGTCAATGGCAATAACAGGATCACCGGCGCTGTCGATAACTGTCTGCAGGAAGGTACGCTCACTGGTAACGGCATCATGCAATTCCTGTTGGATGGATGCCAGAGCCTGCTCCTGTTTTTTCTGCAGGGTTATATTCTGATGGGTGCCGGTCATCCGTACCGGCATATTTTTTTCATCACGCTCCACCACCCTGCCCCGATCAAGATACCAGTCCCATCCCCCGGCATCGTTGGCAACACGATATTCAATGCGGTACTCTTCAGATCGTCCGGCCAGGTGATCATTGAGTATGGTGAGCACCCCTTCTCGATCATCGGGATGGATAGCCCTTTGCTCCACAACAGAGGTGCTGACAGCCTCTCCCACCCCTTGGCGATAATCAAGGTAGCGCTTGTCATTTGGGCTGGTATACATTTCACCAGTCTTAATATTCCAATCCCAGAGCCCTGCCTGGGATGCAGACAAAGCCAGCGCATACCGCTCTTCCATGATCTGCTGATCTGCCTCGCGCTGCCTGGAGGCCTCTTCGACAAACAGCCTCCGCAAGCTGTTCCCGATGGCTTCACCAATCTGCTCATACAGCCTTGTATCGTATACAGATTCATCTCTCTGCGCTGGCTGTATTATATAAAAGCCACTGAGCGTTTCATGACACTTGATGGCAACGCAGAGGGTGGGCACCTCCGCACCGGGCATGCTGTTACACAGCTCGCACTCGGGATGTCGACAGCGCAGGGAAAGGGCTCCCGGGGTGCTGAGAGCTCGGGCACCACACCAGGGTAGAGAACCTGACTTGAGATACTCCGTTATCTTTGACAACTGTACCTGAAGCCCAGATTCAGCGATGACCATTCCCCCTGATGCATGATCAATAAGAACAATCAGGGCCCATTGGTGGTGTTGATTATTTAGCATACGGTCACACACGCCCTGCAGGAGAGTAGTGAGATCCCGTTCCGTAAGCAGAAACCTGCAGACATCGTAGGCTAAACGCAAGGTATCAGGTGAAGGAGACTTGTTGGGTAGCTTTTTCGTCATGTTCGCGGGAAACTGTTTGCAGCCAATTTGCACGTGTGGTTATTCAAAAAAAGGTATCCAGCCCCACCGAACCACACTTTCTCATGAACAGTGGAAAAATTAAAATATAATATAAAAAATTTCCAGCCGATTTCTTATCAGCTCAGACGGCTCCAATTCGGTAATTTTTGGTACCTCATTATGCTGGGGTATATAAGGGTGTTGAAAGGTAACAAACGAGCAGCATGATCTAGCTATTATACGACCTCTACGGTCGTTTTTTTAAGCTGATTTTTATTTTTCATTTTGTGATGCTCAGTGCTCAATCAAAATTCATGCTGTTTTCGGTCGCACCTATCGCAAAAAGCCTGCAACTCTCTTCTTTTTTTATTAATATAATCAAAATGTTATACGGTGCTACCCAGAGCTCAAGTTATTGAGGGCGTTCTTTGTCATTTTAATGGCAACATCCAACCATTTCAATGAGCAACCGAGTGATCATGGTAAACGTCATAATCCCCATCAGGGCATGTTGACTGCTGCCCCTTTCCTCCTCAAAACCTTTCCGTTTTTTCATAAGATTGAAAGCCCCTTCACATTTTTTCCGTCTATCTAGAGCCTTTTTCGCCTCTTCACAATCAATCGGCATCCTCTGGAACTAGCCAATATCAAAAGGAAGAGTGCGTTACCCCGGACACCGGGGTGCCAGTACACATAGACCTGTCTCTGCGCCACATTTGTACTCATATCCCTCACCCATCAGGCTCTGGCGTATCAGGGAATACATTTACAGACAGGGACGTGTTCGAAGATACCGGGGTGAGGAGATGAACGCCTGTCTCTGCCAACAGGAAGCCGTCATTGTCAGGATACGCCCCACCTGCAGTCATATGCTGCATTTCAATACCCATTGCCTGTGCCAGCGCAACCAATGAATTCAGATGTCGGCTGTCATGATGGTTAGCTGGGTGTAAGCAAAGATACAAGAGGAAAACCATCTCCTGTTGAAGGATTAATGGCTGTCAGCGTATGTAGACGATCAGCTACTCTCGTTTTAGGCTGGTTGCAATAATAAAGTAAGACAATTATAAAGGATTTTATAAGGTTTCGCCTCTCTTTTTCTGAAATATTGAGGTTTGAGGAATCTAATAGCTGTAAAAAAAGAGCAATAGGGGGAAAAAAGAAAAAACAGTAGAAAATCAAACTGATATGCATTGGGTTTCAAAAAAAATGAAAAAAATTTGTTGATGGCGGAGTTTTCGCCGCTCATTGTGGTGGACTTTTACGCCGGTGATTTTGGTGGGGAGGTATAGTGGTAACTACCTTCAGATTGCCCTGATTTGGGCAAGCACGATTGGCAGCTATAGCCCCTCTATGCGGTCAATCGTGATCGCCCGAAGATGGGTGATCTGAGAGCAGTAACAAATTAAAATCAAAGTGATACATGGCATGCGAGCAGTTATAAGACGGGCCAGGAACTATACCATTAAAAAATAAGCCCCAGGGAAAAGGCAAGGCTGGCAAAAAATGATAACCGGGCGGTGCGGGCCAGCATCTCATTGAGCAGACAGCCGGTGACCACCTTGACCTCCCTGAAAAGGGTTATTGCCAAAGGAGCGGAGAAAAAAACAAGTAACTCCATACCAGTTCCTCGGCCAGAGGCAATGACCAGCAACGGAATCAGGTAGGCCACCAGTAAAAGCAGACGAAAGAAAACAATAGTGCCCTTTCTTCCCAGGCGAACGGCAATGGTTCTCTTTCCGGCCACACTGTCGGTGGGGATATCCCGCAGATTGTTGATGACC
>PDTD01000031.1 GCA_002748755.1 Desulfobulbus propionicus
AATTTTTTGGTTTTCCGATTACAGCGGAATGTTTCCATGTTTTTTCATGGGGTTGGTATCACGCTTGCCTTTGATTGAATCAAGGGCATTGATAATGCGTTGCCGGGTCTCGGCAGGTTCAATAACATCATCAATATAACCCCGTTCCGCAGCACGATACGGATTAGAGAACTGGGTGTTATACTCCTCTTCCTTGTCGGTAAGATATGCTGCCGGGTCATCGGCGGTCTTTGCCCCGCGGGCATAAAGGACTTCAACCGCACCTTTGGCTCCCATAACCGCAATTTCACCGGTCGGCCAGGAGTAGTTAACATCGCAGCGGAGATGTTTGGAGGACATAACGCAGTATGCACCGCCATAGGATTTTCTGGTGATAATAGTTACTTTCGGAATGGTTGCTTCGGCATAGGCAAACATCAGTTTGGCGCCATGACGGATAACACCATTGAACTCTTCATCGGTGCCGGGCAGAAATCCCGGCACATCGACAAAGGTGATTACCGGGATATTGAAACAGTCGCAGAAACGGATAAAACGGGCACCCTTGATCGATGCGTTACTGTCGAGAACCCCGGCATAATGCGCCGGCTGATTGGCGACAATACCTACTGATTTGCCGCCATAGCGGGCAAAACCAACAACGATATTGGGTGCATAGGCCTCTTTGGTCTCAAGGAAGTAACCGTCATCAACCGTCGCCCGGATAACCTCCTTGATATCGTATGCTGCATTGGGGTTATCGGGGACAATACTGTTTAACTCTTCCGCCCGGCGGGAAGAGGGATCAGTAGTTTCGACAAACGGCGGGTCTTCCATATTGTTCTGCGGCCAGAACGAGAGCAGCGCCTTGATATATTCAATGGCGTCATCTTCTGTAGGCGCACCATAGTCGGTTACCCCGGAGGTGGTGGTATGCATTGATGCACCGCCCAGCTCTTCGGTGGTGACATCTTCATTTAATACCGTTTTTACCACTTTGGGTCCGGTCAGAAACATATAACTCTGCTGATTGACCTGAATAATAAAATCGGTAAGGGCCGGAGAGTAGACGGCACCGCCGGCACAAGGGCCGAAGACGCCGGAAATCTGCGGCACCACTCCTGAGGCCATAACATTGCGCAGGAAGATATCGGCATAACCGCGCAAAGCCTCGATTCCCTCCTGGATCCTGGCACCTCCAGAGTCGTTAAGACCGATGATCGGGATGCCGTTTTTCATACTCAGCTCTTGGAGCTTGACAATTTTTTCCGCCAGTGTTTCAGACAGAGAGCCTGCCAGCACAGAAAAATCCTGGGCATAGACATAGACAGGCCGGCCATTGACCTTGCCTATCCCGGTAACAATACCGTCGCCGGCAAACTGTTTCTTCTCCATACCGAAGTTATGGCAGCGGTGGAGCTTGAAACGGTCATACTCTTCAAAACTTCCCGGATCAACCAGCTGGTTGATCCTTTCGCGGGCAGTTTTTTTGCCTTTGGCGTGGATCTTGTCAATCCTGTCTTGGCCTCCGCCAAGAAGAGCCGCTTTGCCACGCTCTTTCAGCTCTGCAATCTTTTCTTGAGTTGTACTCATGCTGTCTCCTTGTTTTTTCAGGTTAAAGAGAAAAGGAATCCCTTTTTATCAGGAAACTCCTTTTCTTTACAAAAACTGAACCTAAATTTTATAACTCGCAAGGTATCGGGTATGTCACTTATATCACACTGCCGCAACTACCCGGTACCGCTGCAGATCAAAATACTTTTTTACATAATGCACCAATCTTCCCCAGGTTATCGCAGTGGTGCACGCCGCTTGCCTTCATCGCTTCAATCTTGGCTTCCGCGGTTCCCTTGCCGCCGGAAACAATGGCGCCGGCATGTCCCATCCGCCGTCCTGGAGGCGCAGTCAGACCGGCGATAAAGCCGACTGCCGGCATATCCATATTCGCCTTGATCCAGGCGCAGGCATCCTCTTCGGCATTACCGCCAATCTCGCCGACCATAACCACCGC
>PDTD01000022.1 GCA_002748755.1 Desulfobulbus propionicus
CACTGGATTTACTTACCCCGAAAGCTCGGCAAATCTCTGCCTGGGTGGCGCTTCCATTAACATGAAGCTGGCTGGTTATCATTTTGAACGAGCGGATATATTCGACATCATGGGTGAATATTGGCAGGTTCCCATATAGATACGTGATACTGTTGTCTTTTCGCATAAAGCCAACGTTTTGGTTGATCAGGGAAAAACCTTCCGGGAAAAAGGGGAGTTGCAGCTGCGGCATAATGGTACTCCAGCGAAAAAAATGGATAAATCTGTGTTTACGGTAGCATATCGGAATCTTTGCCCTTGGTACATCCTGTTTTATCTATGCGGGTGACTTTTTCGATGTTTGTACAGAAAATTAAGAAATTACACCGGCAAGCAGAGGATGGCTTAAATTGTCGAGGTCAGGAGGTCTGTATTTTTACCATAGAGAAAAACCTCCTTCCTCTTTTCTACCATACAGGCAACTCGCTCATCCGATACTTTTTCCCATATTTCCGGGGACAACCTCTTTTTTGTCTGGGTGGGAAGATCGTACAAAGAGCTATCTTTTCTGACCTGCCCTATGCCGATAAAGGTATCTTTGAAAGAAGAGCAGAGTAATTTCCTTTTCATGTACCAACTATCCATAAGGACAAAGGTTTTCTTCTCCATAAAAACGGGGGCAATAACCCTGATCAGAGTTTTTGCCGCCTCAAGTTTCCACGTATTGCCATTCGCCCTCATAAGCCTGGACAAGAGAGGAGCTGCGGAATGTTTCTTGCCGGTTGTGATGGATAGAGCCATGCTGAGCCAACACTGGCCTGGGGCAGAAACAGGCGGTTGATTGTATTGCCGTGCTGGTGAAAAATTCCGCTGCCCAGAGCTTTTTTCGAGTTTTGGTATATAAATGTGTCGTCAAAGATCAAAAACCAATGTGGTTGCGGGTAAAACCGTATAACCATCCTGGCCAGTTGCACGCCAAGTGCAACCCACGACCACTTACTCCTCTGTAGCCACTTATAATAACTGGTCCAGGTTCGTAAGGGGTGTTTGCTAGCTAGGCTTGGGTAACGAACCCTGACTGCGTGATCATGGCTCCAACCAGTAACTCAATAATTGTTGGTACGAAACGAAGTGGTAGAGCCCTGGTGAGATATGTGATACTCTCAAACAGGATACAGGGGATGGTAGAGCATCCTTTGTTTTCCATAGTGGCATCCAGAAAGGTTACATTTTTTCTCCTGAGAAAGCCTGGCTATCGCCGTTTATCTATTATGTCAACAAGGGAATTCCACTTTTATTTTTACTGCCCTTTCCCTAGCAACAAGCAATAGGAAAAGGGCTACGAAACTCTAAACTCCAGTTGTGATTTATATCGAGTTTTTCCGGTTGTATCAGTGCATAATCATAATAAGTTTCATGGTAACTGATCACGGGAACTTCATCTTTGTCCGATCATTCTTTGCCATATACTCATGTACACAGAGCCTTACTTTGCTTGCTTACCTTCTCGAAAGAGTGCCTGCACAATTTTGTTGCATCTATGATCAGCTACACGTCAGCAACAGAGAATAACGTAGAAATACAGACCCCGTGATTGGTTTCCTTTATTTTCTCAAATATGGTCAAAAGTTCATGAGAAAGACGGGCTCACTTTTCACTGACATGATACATGTCTACCAGTTATGTTCCGCAAAAGGTCTGCAGGATTCGCTCTTCTGGTTGAGGTGAGTGCATGTATTCGGCATTCTCTGGCTGTTCTTCATAGGGGGTGGCAAGTATTTTGTTGAGTGTATGGACTTCGCTCAAATCTCCCTCTTGTTCAGCACGCTGAAGAGCGTGTTCAATCCTATGGTTTCTTGGAATGAAAGCAGGGTTAGCTCTGTTCATTACTGCTCTGATCTGTTCGAAAGACGTTGATTCTTGTTCGAGCCGTTTATGCCATTGCTTCAGCCAAGGCTGTATATGCTTTGTCTGTTGAAAAAGCGCAAGAAAACGAGAGTTGTCACCCCGTTCTTGGAGCATGTCCGACAAATATCTGAAGGCCAGTGTATAATCAATTTCCTGCTGGAAAAGGATATGTAAAAAGGCCTGTACAAGCTCTTGGTCACCCTTTTGGACCGTGGATAATCCTACTTTGGTGTTCATTTGTTGTTGCCAGTATGCCAGGAAGGTCTCTTGAAAGGAGGCTAAGACCTGTTGCATTGCCTCAATGGCGCTTGCTGTCTCTGTCGTCATGATGGGCAGCAGGCAGTTACCTAAACTGGTGAGGTTCCAGACGATGATGTTGCTTTGCTGAGAGAATCTATAGCGACCGCTCTTGTCTATGGAACTGAAAACAATTTCTGGATTATAGTGGTCCATAAAAGCACAGGGGCCGTAATCAATAGTCTCTCCGGAGACTGCGGTATTGTCTGTATTCATTACGCCGTGGATAAAACCTACTCTCATCCATTGAGCTACAAGTTTTGCTTGCTTGTCACAGACCAACTGAAAAAAATTGAGATAGGGGTCTTCTGTATGCTGCGCTCTAGGATAGTGACGGTTTATGCAGTAGTCTGCGAGTTGTTGAAGGGATGTGTAGTCTTCTCGGGCAAGGAAATATTCAAAAGTGCCGATCCTGACAAAGCCGGAAGCAGCGCGGGTGAGTATTCCTCCAGGAATCAAGCCTTTTTCTCTGAGGACCGTTTCTCCTGTGGTTACCATGGCCAGGGCCCTGGTTGTGGGTATGCCCAGTTTGTGCATGGCTTCGCTGACAATGTATTCACGCAGAACCGGGCCAAGTGCAGAGCGACCGTCGCCCCCACGGCTGAAGGCTGTCCGGCCTGCTCCTTTTAACTGGATATCGTACCGATTCCCATCTCGCCCTCTTTTCTCCCCAAGCAGGATCGCTCTGCCATCTCCGAGTTGCGGTACAAAATAACCGAATTGATGGCCCGCATAGACCATGGCAAGAGGTTGAGAATCGCTACTGACGGTGTTGCCGGAAAAAAGATCGGTCAGTTGTTGTGGGCTTAAGTGGCTGAGGTCGATATCAAGATCGTATGCAAGCTTTTGATTGTATGTGATGACATGAGGAGCGGCGACAGGTGTAGGAAAACATTGTTGATAAAAGTGCCTGGGCAGTTTGGCGTAGGAATTATGAAACCCCAGGGTACTTTTATGATGGACAGCTCGTGCGCCGTCTTCCTTTTGGCTTGTCGATGTCTTCATCCTCGGTGCGGGGTTGCCATTTTCGTGCGAGGTTGAGTAGTGCGAGAAACCCGGCTTGCCATGCCTCCCCCCTCTGTGATTTCGAGATCTGTTGCGTCCTTTGTCCTAAGGCGTCAGAGAAACGCTGGTGTGGTGATTTATGTAGGACACAATACCCATCGCAATTTGTTTGGCTATGGTATTTGAGTAGTCATCACTGCGCAGGAGCTTTGCTTCCCTGGGATTGGTAAGAAAGGATATTTCCGTGAGAATTGCAGGCATTTTTGCTCCTATTAAAACGTAGAAAGGCGCCTGTTTGACACCGAGGTCTCTGGAGTCATAGGTGGGTTGTAGTTTCGAGACAAGATGCGTTTGGACATATTGGGCCAATCGGGATGACTCATGCATTTTGGAGTTTTTCATCAGGTCAGCCAATATGTCCTGCATCTCACTGATGTTATGTGTCGAGGTCGCGTTTTCAAAGGCCGCGACCCGCATGGATTCGGCGTTTGTAGCCAGATTCAGATAATAAGTCTCTATGCCGTGTACGTTTTTGTCAGCATGCGCATTCACATGAATGGAGACAAACAAATCCGCATTCAGGGTGTTGGCGATTGCTGTACGTTCTTCCAGAGGAATAAATATGTCGCGATCTCTGGTGAGAACCGTCTCATATCCGTAAGATGAAGAGAGGATATGCGCTACTTTTCTGGCTACCTGCAAGACAATATCTTTTTCACGTAAGCCGTACGCCACCGCACCAGGATCCTTACCACCGTGGCCGGGATCGATCACTATCTTGCTAACACCAAGACCGAGCTGCTGGGCAAGCGAGATTTCGTCTCGGTCCAGGGCCTTTTGGTTGCCCCTGGTATTTGGGACACGTTTTTTTACATCTTTTAAGGTAATGACAGGGTGGTCGGCGATCGGTTTTCTACTCACCACCTGTTTGGTCTTTGTCTGAACAACCTGTAGGCCAGTTTTTTGAAGGGGGGCAGGTTTTTTGGCAATCTTTGTTTTTTTTCTACCATGGACATCAACGATGACCCGAAAGGGGTCATTGAGACTGAAAATGTTGTAGTCTGAGATGGATTCGATATCTAGGACAACTCGGACGGTTGTGCGGTTATATTGGCCAGATCGAACCTGTTTCAGTAAACCATCTTCGATGGGGATAGGCAGACGATATTGAGCAGGGATATGGCTTTGGTGAAAATCAATATATAATCTTCTTGGGTTGTCGGGACTTTTTTCCAGCAGATCAGAACTGAAATGCACTGGCCCGGACGAACGAATAACCACTCTGGTGTAGCTATCCGATGACCAGTACTGAACCGGGAGCACCTGGATCAGTCGTTGCTTTTCCTGACGGTTTTCTAGGGACTTCGGTAGATGTACATTTGCTGTGCTGCGCAGCTTTTCTATCTGGTTGAGAGCTTGCGCGTATTTATCACCCTCGGGGTACTTGTTGACTATCTGTACAAAGTGATCCGCAGCAAGCTGCGGGTTGTTTCGAATCTGCAGGTAAATGATCGCCTTGTTGTAGAGGGCGTCATCTGCCAGTTTGTTGCTCGGAAAGATAGATGCGACATCGTTGAAATAGTCAAGGGCGTGATCAAGATCAATGGGGAACTGAAATTGACTGTACATTTTTTTTTGCAACCTCCCCATCATGTATAAGGCTGAGGGGGCAAAGGGACCTTTGGGTTGTTGCAAATAGATTTTTCTGAACCGGCGAACCCCGGCCAGCCAGTTGTGCCGTTGCTTGCCATACTGTCCTCCGCGTTCCAGGCGGTAATAATGGTCTTTGGCGGTCTTATAGGCGGCTTGGATGGAGATCTGACCCGGCAGAGCATTGGCTCTGGCGAAAGGGATATAAACAGAACAAAGCACAGCAAGAAGTATAAAGAGCCCGAATACTCCCCGGCGAGAGAATAAAAACAGGACGCGCGGTATGGTAAGCTTGTTTCCGATTAACACTCTGGGGCCATGCTGTCGTAATTCTGAACCGCTTGCCGTTCCTGAATCGAGCTGTCGATACGCCAGAATATACCTCTTTCTGGTCCGGCTGTCCTGTTGATACCGTATAAGTAAAGCTCGTTTTCAGGCCGTCATGGATCAAGGATCGCTTCTGCAACTGCTCTCATTGTCTTGCACAATGAGTAACCATAACTCAATATACTCTATGCAGGCGCATGAGTAAAAGATTTTGTACTCTCTTTGGCTTTCTTTTGCCTGAATCCAGATAGATTCTAACCCGGATTTCTTATCAGCTCGGCTGGCGACAGGTTCGGAAATTTTTGTACCTCATTCTACTTGGGTATATGGGGGCCAAGATACTGGTTAAAGTGGTACCACCTGGGGGGAGCGTTGGTGCACATTCCATAGAAATTTTCGTCTGCCTGCAGACATCATGATCTTCTGTTTTTACAGTTTTTTTCTAACAAAATAAAATGTTCATGGGGAATTGGGACGACGATCACGTAGGCGTAAGACCGTATTGTCCATGTAAGCCAGAGCGTCACAGATTCCTACTTTTCTGTAAGAGTTCGTGTATCTTGTAGAGAAGATCCAGAGCCTGACGCGGAGTAAGATCGTCAGGAGCCTTGTCCAGAAGGAGCTTGTGCACTTCATCAGGTTGTGGTGCAAACAGAGAAAGCTGGCAAGGGGTGCGGTTCTGGCTCTGTGTGTGAGGAACGGGGCGAGGTTTGCCATGGTGGTCAAAGGCCCCCCGTTCGATGCTGGCCAAAATGGCATGGGCACGTTCTATGACCTGGGCGGGAACACCGGCGAGGGCGGCGACCTGTATACCATAACTCCGGTTCGTTGCCCCTTTGACAAGCTTGTGCAAAAAAAGTATTTTTTCATTCCATTCGCGAACGGAAATGGAATAGTTTTGCACCCGATGGTGTGAGAGGGCAAGATCTGTCAGTTCATGGTAATGGGTTGCAAACAGCGTTTTAATACCGACATTGTTTTTGTTGACCAGCTCTTCGGCAACGGACCAGGCTATGGCGAGACCGTCATAGGTTGAGGTGCCTCTGCCTATTTCATCAAGAATAACAAGACTGTCTTTTGTGGCGTTGTTGAGAATATTGGCTGTCTCATTCATTTCAACCATGAAAGTTGATTGCCCCCGGCGTAAATTGTCCATGGCACCGACCCTGGTGAAAATACGGTCAGTCAGGCAAATGGATGCGGACTCAGCAGGCACAAAGCAACCCAGGTGAGCCATTAGGACAATCAGAGCTGTTTGCCGGAGCACGGTGGATTTCCCAGCCATATTGGGACCTGTTATAATCAGCAGCTGATTGCTTTGTTGATCAAGAAGAACATCGTTGGCCACAAAACGTCCTGAATCGAGAGAACGCTCAATAACCGGATGGCGGCCCTCCTTTATTTGTATTGTGTGATTGGTGTTAAATTGTGGTTTACAGTATTTATATCGGGCGCTGACTACGGCCAGGCTGGTCAGAAAATCAATTCTGGCGATCTGGTGCGCTGTCTGCAGAATACGACGGCTTTGTTCTGCGATATGGGTGCGAAGCTCCGTAAACAGTCTGTATTCGAGTGCCAGCCTCTCTTCTTGTGCTGATGAGATGGAGTTTTCCAGTTCTTTTAACTCCGGGGTGATGAAACGTTCCGCATTGACCAGGGTCTGTTTACGGATGTATTCATCAGGCACAAGGCCTGCCTGGGCACGACTGACCTCAAAGTAGTATCCGAAAACCTTGTTGAACCCGACCTTGAGCTTGGCGATACCGGTTTTTTCCCTTTCGGTTGCTTCCAGGTTCAGGATAAGTTGCTTGCCGTCCCTAAGCAGATATATCAGGTGGTCCAATCGTTCGTTGTATCCTTCACGGATAAGCTGTCCTTCTCTCAATGAAATGGGCGCATCGTCGCGGATAGCTTTCTCAATGAGCTCCGAAAGGTCTTCCAGAGGATCAAGGCGTTTCTGTATGTCTTTCAAAAGAGGGGCGGAAAATGCTTGCAGGGTTTCCTGAAGAGCAGGTAACTGCTGGAAGGATGTTTTCAGGGCGATGACATCCCGGGCATTACCTTGCCCGAGAACCAGGCGGCTACATAGACGTTCCAGGTCATATACCTGGCCAAGTAGGGTGTGTATATGATCCCGTGAGCGTGGGGAGAGTAGCAGGTCTTCAACGGCGTCCAGTCGACGGCTGATACGAAGCGTATCCTTGAGCGGGGTAAGAATACGTTCTTTCAGCAGGCGTGCCCCCATGGGAGTAGTGGTGCTGTCCAGTATATCTAGAAGCGTTCCAGATCGGGTGCCGCCGAGAAGGGTTTCTGTCAGTTCAAGGTTTCTGCGGGACGCCTCGTCGAGAATCAGCAGGCCTTCTCTGTTTATGGTATTAATGGTTTGAATGTGATCCAGACTGGTCTTCTGGGTGTCTTGTGTATGGGCAAGCAGAGCGCCGGCAGCCTGTATGGCGGTTGTCATCTGTTCACAGCCGAAACCGGCCAGGTTGATGGTATTAAAATGTTCAATCAGGGTGGTATGGGCGTGCTCCTGTTCGTAGAGATGGGGGGGCCGGGTGGTAATACAGATACCGGGCAGCACTGTCTGGATCAGATGTATGGTTGCCGAAAAGTCATTGGCCGCTGTTTCGCTGAGCAACAGTTCGGCTGGCTGGAACCTGGTGAGAGTATCAATGAGTTCAGGGTGGGTGTCGGGTTGATCAACCTGCTCCGTCAGCAGAAAACTGCCGGTGGAGGCGTCGAGAAAACTGATTCCAAGAACCATGCCCCTGCTGGATTTTCGGCCAAAAGCCAGGGAACAGATATAACAGTTTGTTTTTTCATCAAGTAACTGGTCATCGGTTGTAACCCCGGGGGAGACAACGCGGACAACTTCGCGTTGAACAATCCCTTTCGCCTCCTTTGGATCCTCCACCTGCTCGCATATGGCCACTCGATATCCTGCCTTAATCATTTTTCCCAGATACGAACCCAGGGCATGAAAAGGTACCCCGCACATGGGTACTTTATGGGCATCGCTTTTATTGCTACGGGAGGTGAGTGTGATCCCCAGGACCTTGGAGGCGGTTTCCGCATCCTCAAAAAAAATTTCGTAAAAATCACCCATACGGTAAAACAATATGGCATCGTTGTGCTGTTCCTTTATTTCAAGGTATTGGCGGAGCATGGGGGTGATTTTTGGAGATGTGGTCATGGCGAATAAGGGGTGGTGCTGAAGAGGTGTTGCATTTCTGGCTGGAGATGGTCAAAAGTGGCTTCTATATGCTGCGGAATCGTGCGTATTTCTGAGCAGATGGTCATGAAGTTGTGGTCATTTTTCCACCGAGGTACAATATGGTAATGCAGATGGTCGGCAATGCCTGCACCTGCAGTTTCTCCCAGATTTAGGCCTATGTTTAGGCCATCGGGCCGAAGCGTGTTCCTCAGCGCTTGACAACATTGGGTGGTCGCCCACATCAGGGCAGCCTGTTCACTGTAGCCAAGAAGAGAAAGATCGGCCACATGCCGTTTGGGCGCGATGAGCAGATGGCCGTTGGCATAGGGAAACCTGTTAAGCAGAACCACGATGAACTGGTCACGGTACAAGAGAAGATGCTTTTTGTTGTGGCAGGCTGTTCCAGGTGGTTTGAAGATACAGGTCAGTTTTGGATGGTGTTTGCCTAGCACATGCTCCATGCGCCAAGGAGCCCAGAGGGTTTTCATAAGTACGCCGGGACCCTGCAAATGCGCCCGTGGAGTGCCTCATCTATGTCCACCACAGCATAGGTGCCCGGGGCACCGAATCGACCGGTGTCCCTGAACGAGCCTGGATTGATGATAAGGCGCCCTGCCACGGTGTGACAGACTGCACGGTGGGTGTGTCCGTAGATGACGCAGTCTGCTTCAGGAAAAATATCCCATAGTCGAGACTCTATATCATGACCAAGGCCGTCACCATGGATCAGACCAAAAGAAAAGCCTCCCAGGGTAAAGGAGCGTTGTCTTGGCAGCTGACCATGCAGGTCCTGGTTGCACATATTGCCATGAACGGCATAGAGCGTTTTATGGGAGAGAGCCTCCAGCAGGCTGGGGGCCGTCAGGTCGCCAGCATGAATGATCACCTGACAGTCATCAAAACAGTGTCGTATTTTCTTTTTGAACAGGCTGTCCACTTGGGTGAGGTGTGTATCGGATAAGATTCCAAGGCGTTGTTTCATAGGCGGGTCATGTCTCTATTCGTTTGTGGTCATTGATCAAATGTAGTAAAGAAAGCCGATAAAGACAAGGATACCATAAAAGTGAACCTCTTTTTTTAGAGAGACACGGTACTCTTTGAAATTTGGCAGGCAATTGCCTATAGTGTCGAACCGGGACTATTACTCTAACTTAAGGGATTATCATGTATTCAGCCTCAGACTTGCGGAAAGGGCTTAAAATCCAAATTGACGGCGAACCGTACCTCATCATTGACTTTGAATTCAGTAAGCCAGGAAAAGGGCAGGCACTGTATCGTACCAAGATGAGAAATATGATTACCGGGAATCAGTTTTCCCAGACCTATCGTTCCAATGATAAGTTTGAAAAACCGAACCTGGAAGAGCGTACCATGCAGTATCTCTATGGCCAAGACAATGAATACCATTTTATGGATACGACGACCTATGACCAGATTTTTCTGACCAAAGAGCAGCTGGCGGACAATTTGAACTACCTGGTAGACAATATGGAAGTCAATGTCCTTTTTTTTGGAGAAAGGCCCATTGACATAAGTCTGCCTACTTTTGTTAACCTGACGGTTACTGTTGCCGATCCTTGGGTTAAGGGGGATACATCGGGGACAGACACCAAGCCGGTGACGGTGGAAACAGGTTTCCAGCTGCAGGTGCCACCGTTTGTCGAGGAGGGGGATAAAATACAGATAGATACCCGTACCGGCGCATACATGACCAGAGTCAAAGAGTAGTTTGGTGCTGGATGGTCATAGCCTGCACCAAAGGGCTCTTTTTTTTCAGGCGGTACGCTCTTTTTTTGTTGAGCACAACTATTTGGAGGTCGACACGCCGGTTCGTCTGCCGGTCGTTATACCGGAGGCGAATATCATACCCATTGAGAGCGTGGACGCCTTTTTACAAACCTCGCCTGAGATGTGCATGAAAATGCTCATGGCCCATGGTTGTTCACAGCTGTTTCAGATATGCCGCTGTTTTCGAAAAGAGGAGATCGGGCGGTACCATCTTCAGGAGTTCTGTATGCTTGAGTGGTATCACGAGGGCCGGGATTATCGGGATCTCATGGTCGAATGCGAAGAATTAGTTTCTTTCCTCGCGCAATTGCCCAATCCATGGGCTGGTGTATCCGCTGACGGTGCACACCTTCTTGTGGGTGGAGAGATCGTCTCCCTGCGCCCTCCCTGGAAGCGCGTCACCGTTGCAGAGGCTTTCCAGGCATACGCTGGTATAGATGTGCAACAGGCCTTGGAGGAAGAGAGGTTTGACAAACTGCTGGTTGAAAAGGTTGAGCCTCAACTCGGTTGTGAACAGCCTGTCTTTTTATATGACTACCCTGTTCAGCTTGCTTCTCTGGCCAAGAGTAAGGCAACAGATGCATCGGTTGCCGAGAGATTTGAACTGTACATAGCTGGTATTGAAATCGCTAATGGTTTTTCCGAACTATGCAGCCCACATATTCAGAGAGAGCGCTTTGGCCAGGAGTTGGAGGGTATTCGACGCCAGGGGCGCAGGGGAAAAATGCCTGAGTTTTTTTTAGACAGTCTCGCGCATTATCCAGAATCCGCTGGCATAGCTTTGGGGCTGGACAGACTGTTGATGCTGCTGACAGGTAAAGCAGATATAGCGTCCGTTGTACCGTTGACTTGGAGTGACCTTGGGGCTTGACTGGCATTGGTGACGCTTTTGTCCGTCTTTCCATCTTGAGTCGGCCGATTGGCCGACAAAGCTCATTGGTCTTGAATTCCATCTCTTGCTTTGGGGGTACTTTTTTGTTGTCTCCGGCCTCTTTTTTCACCGAATTTTTAGAGAGATAACAAGTGGTCAATATTGATATAGAGAGGATTGTAACGATCCTCAGGGAGGAGGTTTCACAGTACCAGGTACCTGTGGTGGATTTGATTGCAGCCCAGACCAATGATCCTTTTAAGATCCTTGTGGCCACAATTCTCTCTGCCCGAACCAAGGATGAAGTCACCGCTGCGGCGGTACTTCGTCTTTTCAAAAAGGTGAGTACGCCTGATGATCTGGCAGCACTGAGCATCCACCAGCTGGAAAAAATTATCTATCCGGTCGGTTTTTTTCGTAACAAGGCAAAATATTTGACCCAGCTTCCTGTGGTCTTACACCGGGAATTTGGCGGCCAGATCCCTGACACCATGGAGGGATTACTTGCTCTGCCCGGGGTCGGACGTAAAACAGCAAATCTTGTGTTGGCAGTGGCTTTCGGAAAACCGGCCATCTGTGTTGATACCCATGTTCATAGAATAATGAACATTTGGGGGTATGTAACAACCAGCACCCCCCTGCAGACAGAAATGGCGCTGAGGGAAATTTTGCCCAATAAGTATTGGATTGAGATCAATTCCATTCTTGTTGCCTTTGGTCAAGGAACCTGTACTCCCCAGCGACCGCACTGTGATCGCTGTGTTATCGCCCAATGGTGTCCACAAATCGGGGTGAGACCACGGACCATTAGGCAAGAAGAGCCCATGGGGGACGGATTGTTGCTTGTTTCCTGGAACGTGAACGGATTGCGTGCGGCGCTGAAAAAAGGATTTCTTGATATTTTCACAGATTTTAAGGCCGATATTTTTGCGTTGCAAGAAATTAAGGCCTATCCGGAACAGCTCCCCCAAGAGATCCTGAGCATCCCAGGATACCACGTCTATTGGAACCCCGCAAAGCGTAAGGGCTATTCAGGTACGGCCATATTCAGTACAATGGAACCGGTTGCCGTCCGATATGGTATTGGGGTGGACGCTTTTGACGACGAAGGACGGGTGCTGACCCTGGAATTTGAAACCTTTTTCTTGGTTAATGCCTATTTCCCGAATGCCCAGCCGGGTTTGAAGAGGTTGGCTTTCAAGGAAGAGTTTAACCATGCCATGCTGGAGTACTTGAAAGAGTTACGAGCTGCGAAGACGGTGGTACTCTGTGGCGATTTGAATGTGGCGCATAAGCCTGTGGATTTGGCCAATCCGAAAAGGAATGAGCAGAATCCGGGGTACTCGCCGCAAGAGCGGGCATGGATGGATCAATATGTTCAGGCTGGGCTGGTTGACACCTTCCGAATGTTCACCCAGGAAGAGGGCAGGTATACCTGGTGGAGCTATCGATCCCGTGCCAGGGAAAAAAATATCGGGTGGCGTATTGACTATTTTTTGGTTGATGAGTCCGGACGTACTAGGATTCAGGAAGCATCTATTCATGAAAACATTATGGGGTCTGATCACTGCCCGGTGAGCATCAGACTGCAATAAGACATGGCAAGGTAGAGAAGAGTCATTGTCTGGGCTGTTGAGAAATCAGGGCCAGCACCTCAGTCAGAGACCACTGTAAGTGGAGACACCGGGGGGTCGGCTCTTCTCAGGGGTCCGTCCTGATTCAGGTGATTGTTCTCCGGACAAGTATCAGCCACAGTCCGATTCCCATACAGACCATAATCACGCTCAAGATCTGTCCCATGGACAAGCCTTGAAAGATCAAACCCAACTGCGGGTCAGGTTCGCGAAATATTTCGACCAGGAAGCGAGCTGTTCCATACCCTATCAGGAATAAGGACAGGATCGCACCATGTACCCAGGGGGGCTTGGGCTGTTCCTGACGCCATGGTTTCCCTTTCAGACTCCAGAGTATGCAGAACAGTACAAGACCTTCCAAGAAGGCTTCATACAGCTGGGATGGGTGACGGGGTAGTGGGCCTCCATGGGGGAAGATCATCGCCCAGGGCATATCCGTTGTCTTGCCATATAATTCGCCATTGATGAAGTTACCCAGTCGGCCGAAAAAGAGGCCTATGGGCACTGTAGCGACATAGAGGTCGGCAGCCTTCCAAAAAGCGAGCTTTTGGCGCCAGCAAAAGAGAGCGCCTGCGATAAGCACCCCCAGGCAGCCACCATGAAAGGACATGCCGCCCTCCCAGACAGCAAGAATATGAACAGGGTTATCAAGATAGTAGGGAAGATTATACAGGAGGATATACCCCAGCCTACCACCCAGGATGACCCCGATGACAAGATGCATGTTCAGGCTATCCACATATATGCGTAGTTTTTGCCACTGAAACTTGTTTGCCTGATACACAACCAGTATATAGGCGCCTATGAATCCAAGGACATACATGAGTCCGTACCAGCGAAAGTGTAACGGCCCGATGGAAAAGATTTCAGGGTCAATGTCAGGAAAGTGCAGCATGGTGTTCTCAGGCAAGCCCCAGGCGTTTCAAATGAATATGCAGGACCGAAATGGCCGCGGGAGTTATACCGGATATACGGGAAGCCTGTCCCAGCGAAGAGGGTTGAACCGTGGTTAATTTTTCAACGACTTCGTTGGATAAGCCGGGCATCCCCTTGTACTCCATGGTATCAGGTATCTGTATCCGTTCGAGTTTTTTAAAGCGGGTAACCTGCTCCTCTTGCCGCTGAATATATCCCGAGTATTTCACCTGGAGTTCGATTTCCTGAAAAGAGGTATCCGCAGGCAGGGTGGTCCCACGTATCCGAAGGAGCTCCCGAATATCTTCAAGGCCAATTTCGGGACGACGGAGCAGGGCCGCCAGGGTATGACTTTGGGAGAGAGGAGCGGAATTTCTGGAGCGCAGAAAGGTGTTCACCGATAAAGAGGGGGGAATGCGGGTTGCTTCGAGGAACTGTACCCCCATTTCAAGGTGCTGTTTTTTCTTGCAGAATGTTCGCCAGGTGTTTTCGTCAACCAAACCGAGGGTATAGCCTATCTCCCTCAGGCGCATATCCGCGTTGTCTTCACGCAGGAGAAGGCGGTATTCTGCCCGGGATGTGAACAGGCGATACGGTTCCTGGGTGCCCAGAGTGATCAAATCGTCAATGAGCACGCCAATGTACGCCTGGGAGCGGTCCAGGATGAGCGGTTGCTCTCGGCGTATGAATTGAACGGCATTGATGCCTGCAATTAATCCCTGTCCGGCGGCCTCTTCATACCCTGAGGTACCATTGATTTGACCGGCCAGGAAGAGGCCGGAGATGTTCTTGGTTTCCAGTGATGCCTTGAGTTCCCTGGGGTCAACATAATCATATTCAATCGCATAACCCGGTCGGATGATACGCGCGTTTTCCAGGCCGGGTATAGAGTGCACCATGGCAATCTGGGTATTGAGTGGCAGGCTTGTGGGAATGCCGTTGGGGTAGACTTCAACCGTATCCAATCCTTCGGGTTCTAGAAAAATCTGGTGCCTGTTTTTTTCTGGAAAACGCATCACCTTGTCTTCAATGGACGGGCAGTAGCGGGCACCGATGCCTTCGATTATGCCTGCATACATAGGCGACTGATCTATGGATTCGCGAATGATCCGGTGGGTTTCCGCGTTGGTATAGGTGATGGAGCAAGGACGCTGTTCCAGAGCAGGACGACCCTGCGAGGAAAAAGAAAAAAAATGGGGCGGATCGTCAGAGTACTGGGCCTCTAACTTGCTGTAGTCGATGGTGTTCCCGTCGAGTCGGGGTACGGTTCCGGTTTTCATCCGCCCGACATGAAATTTGTTCTCTCTAAACCACTGCGCTAAATGAACGGAGGGGATGTCGCCCATGCGTCCGGCAGGGAAATGTTTCAGGCCCACATGGATACGTCCGTCAAGAAACGTTCCCGTGGTAACGATCACTGCTGATACTCGCAAGAGTTCATCAAGGGAGGTACGGATACCGGTAACTTGGCCGTCCTTAACGAGAATTTCATCAACGACAGTCTGACGGATCTCCAAGTTAGGCTGGTTTTCAAGGATGCTCTTCATTCGCAGCCGATAGAGAAGGCGATCGGCCTGGGCACGGGATGAGCGCACGGCTGGCCCTTTGCTGGTGTTGAGCTGCCTGAATTGGATGGCGGTCGCATCGATATTCCTGGCCATTTCTCCACCCAGGGCATCTATTTCCCGCACCACATGGCCCTTAGCCAATCCCCCGATTGCTGGATTGCAGGACATAGCCCCGATGGTATCGGCGTTAATAACACAAACAACGGTCCGGCATCCCATGCGGGCGGAGGCGAGGGCTGCTTCGCACCCGGCATGGCCGGCCCCAATAACTGCTACATCAAATTCGGTCATAGAAAAATGGTATCAAGTACTGGGATAGGATAAGGGAGGCTGTATGCGCCTAACTTGCTTGTTGAGCATGCGGCACAGGGAACTGTACATTATAGAAATAATACTTTCTTTTTGCAATGAAAACAGAGCGGTCAGCCGTACGCATTCCTGGTCGCATTGTTCAACAACCCAGGTGGTACCTGATGGGGTCGTTTCTGCTACCGCGGGGTAGCCGGATCTTTATGTGGGGACAATATTGGGTAAGAGGGGGAGCAAGAGTTGGGTTTCAAGACTCTTCTGTGCAGAACGTTTGCTGCCGTAGAGCGCCCAGGAGAGCATGAACTGAGAAAAGAGCATGAACTGAGAAAATTTTCTTGATCCGCCCTGCGCACGGTCGGCCCCTCTTTGGCGGTATTTTAGTCACTCATACACCCAACTGGTATGAGGTCTTAAAAATTCCCGAACCCGGCACCACCAGAGCTGATAGGAAACCCCGGCTCCATGTGCGCAAGCCTGTGATGGAACCTCCAGGATGAAATAAATTGACAGAATGGGATGACTATGATTAAAATGTCCAGTTTCTGAAAAGAAAACCGGCGTGCCGACATGTTAAGAGGTTGCCTTCCTTTTTTTCCATGGAAATGATAGCATCCAGCCACTAACAGGGGCAGGTATACCTTTTTGCTTTCTTTTGCTTTCAAACGGGCAAGTACGGGTTTTCGACTCTTCAAGAAATCGTTACAGATGTGCAAGGAAATATATCATGAGTAAAAGAACTTTTCAGCCAAGCAATACAAAACGACATCGCACCCATGGATTTCGGGTCCGCATGAAAACCCATGCTGGTCGCGCTGTTATAAAAAGACGTCGCGCACGAGGGCGCAAACAACTTGCTGTATAATTCCCATGAAACGGTTTGGGCTCCCGAAAAAGGATCTGTTGAAAACTAACCGGGAGTTCAACAGAGTCTATCAGGTTGGTCGCCGGTTGTATGGTGATGGTTTTATTATTATTTACCTGGCCAACAATCGGTTGCAGAGTCGTCTGGGGATAAGCGTTCAGAGAAAAGTTGGAAGCGCTGTGCAAAGAAATCGCATTAAGCGGTTGGTGCGGGAAGTGTTTCGCCTGCATCGAGACCAGTTTCCGGAACAGGCGGATATCGTTGTAGCGGTACGGCCGGGTATGTCATGGAAAACAGCCCATACACTCCATGAGGCAATGGTTTCTGTGCTCAGGCATTGAGGAGAAAACCGCCATGCCATGGCGAACCGGGAGGCGAAATGTCTGAGCCGAAAAAGATGACGAGTAAAGAGTTTGCCGTATCATCAGTACAGGGTGCAAAGAAGATCTGTTTTGTTCTCATTCGGGGATACCAGTTGTGTATTTCTCCCCTTTTTCCTCCTACATGCCGATTCAGTCCTACCTGTTCCCAATATGCCATGGAAGCCATAGAAAAATATGGTGTGTTTCGGGGTACAGGAAAAGCCGTACTGCGCATTCTCCGTTGCCACCCCTTTTCTAAAGGTGGGTATGATCCCGTGAATTAATCAAGGAGCAATCCTGACCTGTCAGTGAGCAGATGCATGGAGTTCATGCTGCTCCATAGAGGACCTATAATGGATATACAAAGAGCCGTGTTGGCGGTTATCATATCTTTTTTCATTCTTTTCGGGTACCAGTATTTTTTTGTGAAACCAGTTTTTGAGCAGCAGCAGAAGGCTGCGCAGAAGGAGGAACAGAAGAAAACCCAAGTGTCTGATCAAAAGGTCGCCGAGGCGCACCGTGTTGCCGGTCAAACCCTCCCCAGTGTAGCCGCAGACACCCGGGCACGTGACATCACCGTTGAAACGCCTCTGTATACCGCTGTTATAAATGAGCAGGGAGGTGGTTTTAAAAGTTTTGTATTAAAAAAGTATCGTATTGATATCAAGCTTGATTCAGGGCCGATGCAGTTGGTTCTGAGTGAGAATCCGGCGTTTTTTCCAGGGGTTTTTTCTCTGGATAACGGCAATGGACAGTTGCCTGTCTTTACTGCGGAGACTGAAGCGGTAACTTTGTCAGGGCCAGGAGAAAAGACGAGTCTTGTTATGCACGCTTTTTTGCCTGGCAATGTCAAGGTCCAACGAACATTGACCTTTTATGCAGATACCTATCTGATTAATGATTCCTATTCAGTGATCAACGAGGGGGAAACACCTGTCCAGGTTTCACCTGCCCTATCCATGGTGAATACACCCTTTACCCACTCAAGCCAGAATAGCCGGTTTCAATTTTCAGGGCCTGCCTCCTTTGTCAACGGAGAACTGGTTGAAACCAAAGAAAAGAAATTAAAGGAAGGCCGTCTGGCCCTGCAGGGAAATATTGCCTGGAGTGGCTTTGTCGACAATTATTTCATGAACACTGTTGCCCTCAAAGAAAGCGCGAATACCACCGTATCCCTGCAAAAAGAGGATGAACGGGTGCGGACTCTGGTCTCTGAGGGGCTTCGGACACTGGGTGGACAGGAGACCATTGAGTACGACTATGATCTCTATTTTGGCCCCAAGAAACTTGAGGTCCTCAAACAGGCCGGTGACCAACTGGCAGAAGCCGTCAATTTCGGTTGGTTCGATGTGCTGGCCAAGCCCATGTTATGGCTGCTGAACTTTTTTTATTCCTATTTCAAAAATTACGGCATCGCCATCATCTTGGTGACGGTGATCATCAAGGCAGTTTTTTGGCCGGTTACCCAGAAGGGTATGAAGTCCATGAAAAACATGCAGAAACTGCAGCCTAAGATGGCAAAAATCAAAGAAAAATATAAGGATGACCCTGCGAAGATGAACCAGGAAATGATGGCCATGTATAAGACATACAAGGTCAATCCGCTTGGGGGATGTCTTCCCATGTTTATCCAGATCCCGTTTTTCTTTGCCCTCTACAGAGTGTTGATGATTTCCATTGAGTTACGGCATGCACCGTTTATGCTTTGGATTAATGACCTTTCGGCGCCGGACAGATTGTGGGTAGGCTTTGATATTCCGTATTTGCACGGCATTCCGGTCCTGACATTGCTCATGGGGGCCTCCATGTATCTGCAGCAGAAAATGAGTCCGACCACTGCAGATCCGACACAGGCAAAAATAATGCAATTTTTGCCTGTGATTTTCACGGTAATGTTTCTTAATTTTGCCTCTGGACTTGTTTTATACTGGTTTGTGAACAATCTCCTTTCTATTTTACAGCAACAGTTGATCAATCGGGAGAGCAAGGCCAAGGTTTGAGTGTATCCAAGGAACTATTTTATGACAAAAGGAAAGGATTTTTTTGGCAAAGATATAACCGGTGTCATTGAACAGGCGTGTATAGCGTTTCAAACAACTCAGGATGAGCTGGCCATTGAAATACTTGAAACCGGATCATCCGGTATTTTCGGGTTATGTAAAAAACAGGCGCATATACGGGTTACCCGTAAACCTCGAGACAAAGAAGAGCCTGAAGAGGCAGGCCCACCAAGGGGGAACTCATCCAAAGAGAAGGCTGCGGTGGATACTGCTGCTCCAAAAAAGAAAAGCCGATCCGGAACTGGACGGCGGAAAGGGGGCTCAGGCCAACAACAGAAATCTGTTGCAGAACCGAACTCTGTTTCGGAAACAGACCACGCGGCTTTGCCCGGGGAGGAAGAAGGGGCAGCCATGGATGGCCATGAGGTGGCAGAGTCCCTGCCTGCGGTTGCCGATAATCAAGTAGAGCCGGAAGTTGTAGAAATAGCCCCACCGGACCAGCATTCTCTTGATAACATTCAGGAGACGCTTTCTCAACTCCTCCAGCACATGAACTGTCCCGGTACTGTCACGGTAGGCTTTGTTCAGAACACGGTGACTTGCCAGATCACCAGTGACTATGAGCAGGACATCATAGGACCCGATGGGAGAACCCTGGACAGCTTGCAGTATCTGCTGCGTAAAATGATTGTTCAATATCTTCCTGATCGCGTTTTGTTGGCCGTTGATGTCGGTGCCTTTCGTGAACGGCGTGCGAAAGAACTCAAACAAAAAGCTGTAGAGCTGGCATCGCTGGTTAAGGAAGATGGAAAAACACAGGCTATTCCTGCTTTGAATCCTTCTGAAAGGCGCATAGTGCACATCGCCCTGCAGGAGGACAAGGCCGTTCGCAGCCGTTCCGTTGGAGATGGGCTGTTTAAAAAAGTTTTGATCTATAAGTCCGGGAAGAGCCGTAAAGGATCGGGAAGAAAGAAACGGGGTCAGCATGGCAATCGGAGATCGGGCGAGTGATACCATTGCAGCCATAGCCACACCACTGGGTACAGGAGGCATCGGTATAATCCGGATTTCCGGTGATCAATCCCTCCCCATCCTCAAGCACATATTTGTCCCCAAAGTTTCCAGTGCCAACTTCGTCAGCCATAAGTTGTATTTCGGACAGGTTGTCGGTAGTCGAGGACAGGTTCTGGATGAAATCCTGGCCGTGTTTATGCAAGCTCCTGCCACCTACACCCGTGAAGATGTGGTTGAACTGCATTGTCACGGTTCCTACCTCCTCCTGCAGTCCATTCTTCAACTGGTTTTTGAACATGGAGCCAGGCCGGCTGATCCCGGTGAATTTACCAAAAGAGCCTTTTTAGCCGGACGTATCGATTTAACCCAGGCAGAAGCAGTTGTTGCATTACTTGAGGCGCGGACAGAGACCGGAGCGGCACTGGCTGTACAACAGCTGCAGGGGCGATTGACTGCCGAACTGGAACCAGTACGTGCTGCTTTGGTCCGAATACTGGCCAGGCTGGAGGTCGCCATAGATTTTCCCGAGGACGATATTGAGCTTGTTGATCGAAAGAGAGTGTTGCAGGCAGTCGAGGAGGAGATCCTCAAGCCTGTGCAACAGCTCATTGCTTTGGCTTCCCAGGCCAAAATATACAGGGATGGTATCAGTGTGGTGATTGCAGGGCAGCCCAATGTGGGGAAGTCCAGCCTACTCAACGCCCTGCTCAGGGAAGATCGGGCGCTTGTCACGGATCTGCCCGGAACGACACGTGATACCATAGAGGAATTTATTTCCATAAGAGGCATACCTGTCCGGCTGGTCGATACTGCCGGCATCCGTGCCCATACTGATCTGGTTGAGGAACTCGGTATAGAGCGGGCATTGGCCAAAATGCATCAGGCGGATCTGGTCCTCTACATGTTAGACGTCTCCAAACCTTATGATCAGAAAGATGCCGAACTCTATGCTCTTATCCAACATCAGCCTCATTTGGTTTTGTTTAACAAGATAGACAAGACCTCACCAGGAAAGCTGGCCGACTTGTCACAGAGTTGTCCTCTTCCTCAAGGCATTGGTATCTCAGCTAAACATGAGCAAGGTATGGATGCGCTTAAGACAGCCATATACCACGCGGTGCTGGGAGAGATACCAGACCGTGATACTGCCCGCTGTGCACCGAATACCAGGCACCTTGCTGTTTTAGAACAGGTCAGGGTTGGAGCTGTTGCCATGCAGAACGCCATTCAGGAAGACGCTCCCTACGATCTGATAGCCGTAGAAACGCAGGCCGTTCTTGGTTATCTGTCTGACATTGTGGGGATCACCACGCCCGAAGATGTGTTGGATAGTATTTTTTCTGAGTTTTGTATCGGGAAATAAGCGGGTTTTCTGAGAGGAACCCGCACAATGGAGGCGGTGTAGTGTGTCCTTTGTTCTTCTCTGGAACAGCCAGGAGGAACAAGCAGGCCGGTACCTGTCACGGATCCGCAGTGTTGTTGTCTGTCTGGGCGGCAGGATCTTCCGGTTCCGGCCCGTCCAAGGCAAGCGCTGCCAATTGTTTGCTGTCGTCCTTGTCATCAGCGGTGGATATCTCACCACTGAGTAAGGCACCTGGTTCCACTGTGAGTTTGTTTGCAATGAGTTTGCCTTTTATGCAGGCTGTGCTGTGTATGGTGACCACCTTGGCGGTGATGTTGCCCGTCACTTGACCATGACAGATGAATTCGCTGAGAATTATATCGCCCTCAATAATACCTGTCTCACTTAAAATAAGCGATTCTCCCTGCAGGTTTCCCCGAATTTGACCATCTATCCGCGTCTTGCCTTGAAAACGCATTTCACCGATAATTTCCATCGGAGCCGCAATAACGGAAGATATGGCTTTGCCGATTTTTGTACGTTCTTTGCCTGTCTCGGACAGAGAAGGAGTATGGTGCATGTCTTTTTTTTTGAAAATTCCCATGATGTACTCGTGTGGATGTACGGTTTGTCAGCCCGGATCTCTCACTAATTCAGGCAGTGCAAGATTCGGGAGTTTTTGGCAAGGTAGTACCCCCTCTTTGCTCCACATTTTGGAGAAATTGACTACCAATCAATCCTTTTTCAACTGATTGTTTATATATTTATGTATTTCTATACAAGAGTCATCAAAAATCCGGGTGCGGTGGTTTTATGGGCTCTTTAGGCGTGAAATTTGGACAAACTTGATGGGATCAATGGGTTTGCCTTTCTGGTGGAGTTCGTAGTGCAGATGCGACCCGGTACTCCGTCCAGTGCTGCCGACCAGACCGATGGTTTGACCGCGAGTCACCTGTTTTCCTTTTTTCACCAGTCGTTTACTCAAATGTGCATAAAGGCTTCTGTAACCGTTTTTGTGTTGGATGACGATATAGTTGCCATACCCCTTTGAATAGGCGGAGGTGCGCACTACGCCATTACCGGTGGCAGCCACCTTATCGCCTGTCCTGCCGCGAAAATCAATGCCCTCATGAAATCCCCTGCGGTGATTAAACGGGTCTTTTCGGGGACCGAATTTTGAGGTGATGACCGTGTCAATCGGTTTACCGATAGGAGTGTGGTGTAGAATATCCAGGTATTGATTGGTCTGGTGAAGGAGTTTCTCCCCATACTGCATGTCTGCTAAGGGGATAAACAGACCGCCGCTATGCTCAGGTTCGTCTTTGACCTGGACCTCAAC
The DNA here is from genome assembly GCA_002748755.1 of Desulfobulbus propionicus. Lineage (GTDB taxonomy): Bacteria > Desulfobacterota > Desulfobulbia > Desulfobulbales > Desulfobulbaceae > Desulfogranum > Desulfogranum propionicus_B. Next base: position 22,388 of record PDTD01000022.1, read on the forward strand.
GCCCAGTGCATTGATAAGCGCTTCAATGGATTTTGAACGCTCATCCAGCCGACTGATACTTTCTGCCAGCTTGGCATTGTGTTGATTTTGCCGAGCTGTCAGTTGCTGGTGATATTTCTTTAGAAGCGCTTCTTTGCTTTTGATATCCGCACGCAGAGCATCCGTGTTCTGTTGCTCAGTGATGCTGGCTGCAGCAGCTTGTTCAAGATCCCTGTGCAAGGCGTACACCTGCTGCCTCAATGTCGATGTGGTGCCAGCGTACTGAATCGCGCATAAGGTGCCGCAAAGCAAAAGCAGGAAGACACCAAGGGTGCAGCCGACTATTTTTTGCACCAGGCGTGTGCGGACAAGAAATGTTTTTCCCCGGCCTGACTCGCCGGTAACGATTATGTGGAGTTCTCTGTCTGGACGCATCGTATGGCCTTAAGGGGTATGGCAATACCCCAGGTAGAGGGGATTACTGTTGTCCGAAGCTGCGGCTGAACAGGTCTTCAATGGCAGCAAGACCGTTTTCACTCAAGTATCGGGTTCCGGAACCAACAAAGGTTGTAAAGCTGATTGTAGGCGTGTCTTCCTGCCAGGAGCCGTCTTTCCAGGTAAACCACTGGGAACGTCCCTGATCAAAGACGTGGAGCGGTCTGTTGAAGAGTTTGGCCAGTTCAACGGCCCAACCTGTCCCGCCTTTTACGGAGTTATCCTCAAGGATGGTGCCAACAACAAAGACTTGGTGACCTTTATTGACCATGTGAAAAATGGTCTGCAGGACTTTGCGAATTTTTTCAGTTTCATAGTAGGTTCTGTTCATCATCCGGGAGGCTATTTCCATGCTGATATCGCCCCGTTGTAATTCTTCCTCTGAGAGGATAACCGCGTTACGGTCACGATTCAGGCGGTGCCCCTCAAAGGAAAAAATTCCTTCGTGGACTCCATATTTTTCGGCATGTTCGCCGAATATTGTTTCTGCTCCTTTCAGGCCTCCGTGGTACAGGGTACAGTCGCTTGCAATCATTCTTGGTTACCTATGTGTAGTTGTTGAAAGACAGTTGATACAGGTGGGGGTCACGAGTACCTGATTTATTTTGTTACTTTAAAAAAAACGCGATGGGGGGCTGGATATCCCTCTATAGTAAGCGCAGGGTTGTGCTTGTCAATAAAATCTTCATATGACTCAAAGGTCATCCATGGCGTTTTTCGTTGTTCTTCACCGGTCATGGGATGCTGGCAGAATAGTTCGATAGAGGAAAAGCCGACCCGTGCGAGCCAGTTGCGAAGGCAGGAAGCTGTGGGGACAAACCAGGTACCCGGGACCTTGGCATAGGTGGCCTCAGGAAAAAGTGCATAGGGTTGGTCACCTGGAATAGCTTGTGATTCGATGATGCCCACACCCTTTTCGGTGAGGGCTTCGTACAGATCGACCAGGGCAGCAATCGGTGATGCCCGGTGGTAGAGTATGCCCATACAGAATATAACATCAAAACATTGGGGGAAAAGCGCGAGGTCTTCGATGCCGAGCAGCTCTACCTGGAGATTGCCTTCCTGGGCAAAGGTGTTGAGGGTTTTAAAAGTATAATAATGATGGACATAGGGTTCGAATCCCAGCACAAATTTTGGCGCATGATGGGCCATACGGAACATGTAGTAGCCGTTATTGCAGCCGATATCGGCAACCATTTTGTCGCGGAGGTCCGGTAAGCAGGGGGTTATACGATTCCATTTGCGATGACTGCGCCATTCGGAATCGATATCTACGCCGAAAACAGAAAAAGGGCCCTTGCGCCAGGGTATCAGGTTTTTCAGGCTGTTGAGTAGCATCTCCTGGTCAGGTGGCGACAGCTCCCCCGGAGTCCCAATCCGTACCATGTCACCGCTGTAATCACAGGATTGCGCCCTGAGGTGGGCAACCTGCTGCAGGGGTATCCGGTATCGTACAAATCCTTTCTTCGGCTGGGAAACCCACTGTTCTTTACGTTTAAGGAGCTGGCTTAGCTCCTTATGTCGGGCGTTTGGAAAAAGATTGTGATGCTGCATCGACCCTATTTAATGGCAACCCATGAGGAAAAATTGAACCAGGAAAAAAAGATTTCCACTTCACGAAATCCCGCTTCTTGCAAGATGAATTTGTTTTCCTCCACTGAAAAAGGGATGAGGATGTTTTCAAGCGCTTCTCTTTTGGCGGCTATTTCTAGTTCGGAATAGCCCTGCTGCTTTTTAAACTGGTGGTAGATGGCAATGAAATCCCGATTGAGGCGGCTGGCATGGGAAATGGTTTTTTCACTCAGAAACAGGAGCCCCTCTTCGGGCAGGGCCTGGTAGAGTCTGCGGAGAAACTGTCTGCGTTTGATAGGGCGCAAAAACTGCATGGTATAATTGCAGAGAAGAGCACCCGCATCGGGCAAAGGGGCGCTGGTGATATCGGTAACCTGAAAGCTGAGCAGGTCATCTTTTTGATATTGGGTACTTTTTCTCCTGGCTTTTTCGATCATGGCTTCTGCATTATCCATCCCAACATACCGTAATTGTCTATGTGCCAGACGCCGACTGAGAGCCAGCAAGGTCGAACCGGTTGAGCAGCCCAGATCGTAAATGACCTGATTATCCTTCAATCTTCGTTCAAGAAGGTCGGCAGTCGCCTGGATGACCTGCTCATAACAAGGGATGGAACGATGCAACATGTCATCAAAGACATCGGCGACCTGTTCAGTAAAGGAAAAATCTTGAGCAACGGCATGGGTTGCAAATAACCTATCCTGGGTCTGTTTCTCTCTCATTGCTTAAGACGAATGATGTGTGCAGGGGTGATGGCCCGGATTTCTCATTGGCTCAGATACCGCCAAAGATGATAGCGGATGGGCCAACCTTTGGTGCATAGTTTGTTGAATGTTGAGCCTGATTGCGGTCATTACATCCACATGTTTTTGTTTTTTTTTCATATCTGAGACAAAAGGTTCATGAAAAAAGCGGGCAAGACCCAGGACGTAGCACACCATCAGTCGGTTCTCTTCCTTGTCAGCTTCTTTGGGGTATATGTACGGTCTTAAATGGTCTCAACCCTGTTTCTACCTTTGTTTTTGGCCAGGTACAAGGCTTGATCTATCCGTTGGATGAGCCATTCCATATCTTCCTCTTTCTGTTTCTCCACAATGCCTATACTGACCTGAACGTGGATGGGGGTGTTTTCGTAGATAATTGTTGTTTCCTGGATATCCTGACGGATTTTGTCCACCAAGGCATACCCTGACTGCAGATTACTACCCTTAAGCAGCAGCAGGAATTCCTCGCCGCCCCACCGGCAAAGACAGTCTGTCCCTCGAACCTCTTGGCTGATGGACTCGGCAACACTAATAAGAACCGCATTTCCGGCAAGATGGCCATGCAGGTCATTGAGCTCCTTGAAATGGTCCACGTCGAAGAGGGCAATGGATAAGGGTAAATGGTTTCTATCTGATTCTCGAAGCGCATGTTCAAAAACAGGTTCAAATGCGTGTCGATTGGTGAGCTGGGTAAGTTCGTCTGTTGTTGCCATGGAATCCAGCTTTGTCTGGTATGAGCTGATAAAGAAGGCGCAGATACCGCAAATCAGGACTCCTGTTCCCAGGAAAATGACTCCTGTCAGCAGAAATCCCGGCCAGAGAGCAAGAACATAGCCCCGCACCGGTTTTTCTATAAAAAGAAACCAGTTGAGTTCTGGTATCAAGCGGGCATGGAGAGCTATCCGCCGGTGGTTGAGGACATAATGCAGGGACTGGGGCTCAGGCAAGGGACTGTTGAGCACTGCATGGATCGGCTCGATGTCCCTGACAAAATGAAATGGCGGCATTTTGGGGGAACCGGACAGGACAACACGCCCCTGTCCATTGACAAAGAAGACGGTGGTTCCAAAACGACGGGTCTGGCTCTCCAGGATTTCTTGAATGCTGGTGACCGGGAAGGTGCACCGGACGGCACCGATGTACGTTCCATCCTGGCCATGGACCTTGTGACTGATGATAATGGTCGGTGTTTTTTGTCCTTCCGGGCGTACCCCTGTCTCTATTTCATAGGCATCAGGCAGAGCGCGGATTCTGAAAAACCAGTCGTCTGCGGGCTCCTTCGGCTGCACGCTGTCAGGTTCCCCCCCATGCGTATAGTGCCGGTGCGAGGTAGCAGAAACAAAGGAAAGAGCAAGGGTGCCATTGTTCTGCTGCCAGCTGCGCAGGTGCCTGCTGATTTCTTCTGGATGCTGCTCACCTGCTGCGATCTGCTTTTCAAAAAAAGTGTCTAAGGCTAGTGCTTCGGAGCGGGACACCATGCTCAGGAGTGTCTGTTCCACCTGGGCGGTAATCGCTTCACCTGTGAGCGGGAGGATTTCTTTGTCCAGCTGTGTTTGGAAACAGCGCCAAGTGGTATAATAGTCCACCAGGCCGGTTAAGGCCAAACCAACGACAAGAAAAACACCAATACTCAAAATGAGCCGATTCGGGCGCAGAATACCTGTCATGTTTTTTGGCACCCTTCGTATCCGTTGGGGTTTACCGTCTGCCAGCGCCAGGTGTCTGCGCACATCTCGTCAAGAGAGCGCGTCGCTGTCCAGCCCAGATCTTTTCTGGCCAGAGCCGGAGCTGCAAAACATTGTGCGACATCTCCTGCTCGTCGAGGGGCAATGGTATAGGGAATCGGGCGGCCACAGGCTTTTTCAAAGGCATGGACCATTTCCAGTACCGAATAGCCTTGTCCCGTACCCAGGTTGTAGGTCACTAATCCCGGGTTTTCCATAAGCTTGTCTATGGCTTTGAGGTGCCCAATGGCCAGGTCTACGACGTGGATGTAGTCACGAACTCCTGTCCCGTCTCTGGTGGGATAATCATTGCCAAAAACAGCCAGTTGTGTCAGTCTGCCCACAGCCACCTGGGAGATGTAGGGCATGAGGTTGTTAGGGATACCGTTTGGATCCTCACCTATCAGACCACTTGCATGGGCGCCGACCGGGTTGAAATAACGAAGCAGAGCGACATTCCAGCGAGGATCGGCTGTATGGAGATCGTTGAGGATCTCTTCGGTCATGAGTTTTGTGCGGCCATAGGGATTGGTGCATGACAGAGGGAAGTGTTCATATATGGGCACAGAAGCCGGATCTCCGTACACCGTGGCTGAAGAGCTGAAAACAATATTGTACACCCCGTTTTCCGCCATGACCTGACAGAGGTTGGTCGTCCCGGTGAGGTTGTTGTGATAGTACATCAATGGTTTGCTCACAGATTCGCCCACAGCCTTAAGCCCTGCAAAATGAATGACGGCATCGACCTGATCACCTGAAGCGAATGCCTGCCGCAGGGCTGCAATGTCCAGGAGGTCGACCTGATGAAAGGTCAAGGGTGCACCCGTGATTTGCTGAACCCTGTGCAGCGAGATTTCGCTGCTGTTGCACAGGTTGTCCACAACGGTGACGGCATGACCCGCTTCCAACAATTCCAGACAGGTATGGCTCCCAATGTAGCCTGCGCCACCTGTAACGACAATATGCATCAATATATCCCCGGTTGTATCGTGATCTAGCGTGTCGGTGCGATGATGAGTATCCTATAAGCTGATCGACGAAATGATAATTATTTGCTATGAAGAAAATACAGGTTGTACTCTTCACTAGAATTGAGTCGCTGGCAAGAACAATTTTTCATCATCAACAGTTTACCACAGGGAGGTTTCCCCTATGCCTTATGTCAGTATCCGAGTTGCAGGGCCTTTAAGCAGAGAACAGAAACGGCAGATTGCCAAAGGGGTAACCGACGTCATCTCCGAGGTCGCTAATAAGCCTAAGGAGTCCGTTCTTCTTGTTATTGATGAGGAAAGTCGAGAAAACGTCGCCAAAGCAGGTGTGTTGCTGGAGGATATGTAGGGGCGATGGAGGAAGAAAAATCGGCGAGAGCGGCGTGGTTGAGAGAAGCCTTGCGCCGACATGCTTACCGGTACTATGTTCTTGATAATCCGGTTATATCGGATGGTGAATATGACCTTCTTTTCCAAGAGTTGGTCACCCTGGAACAGCACTATCCGGCGTTGAGCACGCCCGATTCCCCCACCCATAGAGTGGGGGGGGCGCCTCTTGAGAAATTTGACAGGGCGGAGCATGTGGAACCCATGCTCAGTTTGGAGAACGTTTTTTCCGCTGAAGAGTTTTATGGGTTTGCCGAGCGGGTAGAACGCGGCCTTAAACTGGGGAAGAGTCCCCGATGGATGGTGGAACCGAAGCTTGATGGCCTGGCAGTTGAACTGGTTTATGAAGAAGGTCTGTTGGTCACAGGTTCTACCAGGGGGGATGGCCATGTTGGGGAAAATATTACTGCTCAGCTGAAAACCGTGCACACCATACCTTTGCAGCTGCAACAACCGGCGCATGGTAAACTGCCTCCTGTCTTGACGGTACGGGGTGAGGTGTTTTTTCCCAAACAGGATTTCCGACAGTTCAATCGCAAGCGGGAAAAACGAGGTGAGCAGGTATTTGCCAACCCGAGAAATGCGGCAGCAGGCTCTTTGCGTCAACTGGATCCCAGAGTCACTGCGCAGCGTCCTCTGGCCTTTTTCCCCTATGCCGTTCTGCAAATGGGAGAGAATGCCTGTACTTCACAAGAGGATGTTTTTGTCTTTTTGCGGCATTTGGGTTTCAAAATCAATCCACTTATCACCTTATGCCAGACAGTGCAGGAGGTGCAGGAGCAATATGCCCGCCTGCTGGGAATGCGTGGTGGTCTGGACTATGACATTGACGGCATGGTGATTAAACTTGATACCTTTGCATTTCAAAAGCGTCTGGGCAGAACGGCCAGGGCCCCCAGATGGGCTGTTGCCTGGAAATTTCCGGCAGCCCAGGCAACCACCGTGCTTACCAAGGTTGATTTTCAGGTAGGACGAACCGGCGTTGTGACTCCTGTGGCCTGGCTGGAACCGGTTACAGTTGAGGGGGTTGTCGTCCAGCGGGCGACCTTGCACAACCGTGACGAGATTGAGCGCAAGCAGCTTAAGGTGCACGATACGGTCCTGGTTCAGCGTGCAGGAGATGTCATCCCCGAGATTGTTCAGGTTATCAAGGACAAGCGAACCGGGACAGAAAAAGAGATCCTTTTTCCCGATCATTGTCCAGAGTGTGGGGCACTGTTGGTCCAGCGCCATGACGAAGTGGCTGTCCGCTGCGAAAATACAGCCTGCCCGGCTAAGCAGATTCAGCAGTTGATATATTTTGTTGGCAAGAACGGCCTGGATATTGACGGGTTGGGTAGGAAAAATGTGGAAAAACTTGTCACTGAGAAGCTGGTGTGCGAGATCGGTGATTTTTTTTGCCTCAACAGTGAACAACTGGCGAATCTGGATGGATGGGGAGAAAAATCCGCGCGCAAGGTTATGGCGGCGATTGAAAGGGCTAAGACACCAAAGCTGGATGCCTTTATCCAGGCTCTGGGAATACGGCATGTCGGTGAGGTGACCGCTACGCAACTGGCGATCCATTTTGGTTCTCTGGAGGCTTTTTTACGTGCGCGTAAAGATGACTTTCTACATATTGAGGGTATTGGTGAGCAGGTGGCCGAGGCCTTGGATTTGTTCGTTCATAGTTCGGAAACCCAAGCTCTGTTCCAACGGCTTCATGATGCTGGAGTAGAGGTTCAGCCGTTTGAGCAGAGAATTGAACCACTCTCAAAGCGCGTTTTTCTGTTTACCGGGACACTTCGTACTCTCTCAAGGCAGGAAGCTAAACAACTGGTGCAGAATCAGGGGGGACAGGTCGTGTCCTCGTTAAGCGCTCGGGTGACAGATGTGGTTGCCGGGCAAAAGCCTGGGAGCAAACTGGTTCGGGCAAGAGCGTTGGGGATACGAACTCTGGGTGAGGAAGAGTTCCTTACTGTCCTGAAGACGTGATGTTGACCGGTGCTTTATGTTTGTTTTTTTAAGATACGACACACCATATCCATGAGAAATCCGGGAGAGGCTGTTGCCGGGGACAACGAGGGGCAAAGAGCCCGTATGACTGTGTACGCAGGGAAAGGGTATAGCGATTGTATGAAAAAGGTGCATATCCCAGCGGGAGAGCCCGCAGGAAGAATCAGTTGCCGCAAGTGTGGGAATACCAGGAATTTTGTTGAAATTGCGGAAAACGTTTTGGTGACGACGCGGTATTCCCAGAACAGCGACGGTTCGTTTACTCCCGAAGATAATGATACCGAAGTGTTCGGAGCAGTGCAGTTTATTTGTGGGCAATGCGGTGAGGACCTCTCGCGTTATCATGCCCATTTCCTGGAGATGTCTTTTTAACCCGAATTTTTTATCAGCTCAGCTTATCCCAGGTTGCGTCGATTGGGGGATACGGTGAGCTAACCGGCGAGTGAAACGAGTCCGGTGTAGCGCCTTATGTGTGCCGGGCAGGGCACAGGTTCTAAAGCCTTAAAGCAAACAGGAATTGTTGAGCAGAGCCTACAAACCGAAGCCGGTAAAGCGGGTAGAGATACCCGAGCCGGATGGCGGTGTTCGCCTGCTTGGCATCCCCACAGTGCTTGACCGTTTCATGTAAACCTCATCCGGGGTTTTGTTCTCAAGAGAAGAATGGCCTCTTGCCAAATTGTAGTATTCGATCCACTTGGCAAGTCTGAGGCGGAGCGACCTGCCGTTTTCAAATTGTTTCGTCGTTTTCAATGGCTGCTCAAGCAACCTTTGCCTTGCACTGTGGACTGTGCGTTTTGCGTTTTTTACCCCGTGTCAGATCCTTCTGAATGTGGTCTGACGTATAGCTTACCACATTGTCCAGTTTTTGGGCCACCTCCCGTCTCTGGCAACTTTCTGCCCGCTTCCAGATAGCGGATGATCTCCTGCTTTTCCTGGTCGGTTAATTTGAGCATGTCTTGTCCTTGCTTGTATTCATGATGCAGATCCAGCAGGCCTTTGAAAGATAACGCAGTATATCTGGAAACGTACTATCTTGATCTGGTGGGTGTGCTGACGTGCCCTGTTACTCGCCTAAAAAGGTCCCTCCGCTTTCGGCATAAAAAAAAAGGAGGTTGCTCTGGGCAACCTCCTTGCGTGTTGTTCGACTGGAGTGTTGTTCGACTGGATTCTACTGCAGGGAATCAGACGCAACCGGTAGGCTTGGGAAGGCCTGCCATTTTACATGCGCCTTTACCTGGTCCAGAGGGGAACAGCTCGTAGATGCGCTTCAGTGGGAAACCGGTGGTTTTGGAAAGAATACGAACCATGGGAGCGATACCATTTTTCTTGTAGTACTCCTGAAGAGCATCGATAACTTTCTGATGCTCGTCAGTGATTTCGGCAATACCTTCAACGCCTTTTACGTAGTCTATCCAGTTTTCATCCCAATCTTCAGCACCTTTCAGCAGGAAACCATCTTCGTCTACCTCGTAGGCTTTTCCATTGTGCTCGATTGTTGCCATGTGTTCCTCCTTGGCCAAATGATTAATATGAATGAGTAATATAATTCTAATTTTTAAAAATCAAGAATTTATTACTATAGGGGTATGTGTTTGTCAAGTAAACAGCCTTTTTTTTTGAGTGAGTGGTCAATCATTTTCCCGTCCTTTGCAATAGGTGCATTTTTCCCTGGTAACTTCTGGAAAAATTGAACATAATGCACCATTTTCCCTGCCGGGGAACAGAAAGAACACACCAGGAGGTTTTTGTTTTATCATGTTGAATATACTAAGAAAAAGATCTCAATCAATCGTTATTCAGGGAGTGGTTTTAATCATCGCTGTCGTGTTTGTTTTTTGGGGGGTTGGAACATATACCAACAAGGGCAGAGACGCTGCTGCTGTGGTCAACAAGGTGGAAATATCACGACAGGACTTCAGCCAGAGCTATGAGCGGGCAGCTGATCGATATCAGAAGCAATTCGGCGGTAGAATGACCGTGGATATGCTGAAACAGCTTGGCCTGAAGCAGCAGGTGTTGGAGCAGCTTATCCAAAAAGAGCTTCTTCGTCAGGGCGCGGAAACAATAGGTCTGCAGGTCAGCGATGAAGAACTGCAGCGAAAGATTCTGGAGATGGACGTTTTTCAGGAGGATGGTGTTTTCAGCCAAGACCGATATCAGAGCTTGCTCAAACGGCAGGGATTTACCCCGACTTCTTTTGAAGAAAGTCTGGAACACGACCTGGTCATTGAAAAAATAGTGGATACCCTTGGTACGTTTACCGCTGTCCCTCCTGCAGAGCTGGATGCATGGAAAGATTTCTCTCGCGAGAAGCTCAAGGTGGCCTATGTCAGCTTTGCCGCAGAGGAGTATGCTGACAAGGTTGCAGTGGACGATGATGAACTTGCTCCCTGGTTTGCCAGCCATGCTGAGGATTTTAAAACAGAGCCACAGATACAACTTGCGTACCTCCTGTTTCCTTTTTCAGAGGATGCAGCCACCGTACAGGTCACTGCAGATGAAATCCGGAAACGATACGAGGCACGCATGAGCGAGTACTATGTGCCGGAAGAACGTCATGTACGACACATCCTGTTTAAGGTGGAAGCTACCGACAGCAGCGAGCAGAAGGCTGCTCAGAAAAAGAAAGCAGAAGAGGTGTTGGATCTAGCGAAAAACGGAAAAGATTTTGCGGAACTTGCTGGTACCTATAGTGAAGGACCAACCAAAGACAGGGGCGGGGACTTGGGTTTTTTTCCCCAGGGTCAAATGGTTCCAGAGTTTGATCGCGTCGTTTTTTCAATGCATCCAGGAGAAATAAGCGATCTCGTTCAGACATCTTTTGGGTATCATATCATCCTTCTCGAGGACATCAAGCCTGCGGAGACAACAGCCTTTGAAACTGTCCAGGAAGAGATCGGTAAACAGATGCAGGAAGAAAGTGGTCGTGACCTGACATTCAAGAAGGCCAGCCAGGCTTATGAAGATATTATGCGGGCCGGCAGCCTGGCAAAATATGCCGAGAACAATTCGGTGACCCTTCAGGAAACGGGACTTTTTCCACGAAGTGAGGCACCGGAGAACATCGACGGCACACCGGCTCTGCTGGACGCGGCCTTTGCCTTGCAGAAAGGCGAATTGAGTTCATTGATTGCGCTGGACAACGGCTATGCCATTTTGTTTGTCCAGGAACGAAAGGAGCCGGAAATCCCAGAGCTGGCCTTGGTACAGGGAGCTGTTACAGAAGCGTTTGTGCAGGAAAAGAGCAGGGAAATGGCCGCCAAAGAGGCTGAGCAGTTCTTGCAGCAGTGCCGGGAAAAAGATGCATTTGTGGATGGCCCTGTTCCCAGGGAAACTGAATTTTTTTCCCGAAGCGGGGGCGTTGAGGGCCTGCCCCAGCAGGTGGTTCAAGCTGTTTTCGCCTCAGACGGCAAAACCAGCATGGGCGAGAATGTGGTCACAGTAGGTGACTCGTATTATCTATACAGAATTCTGGGAGTACAACTGGGTGAGGATGATCTGACCAAAGCGCAGCTGAACCAGCTGCAGGGACAGCTGCTAGAAAGTAAAAAAAGTCGGCTGGTGGGTCAGTGGCTGCAAAAACTGCGAGGCGAGGCCAAAATTTGGGTCAACCCGGATGTGCTGCGGTAGCCGCAGAGCATATGCAAAATGGCGGAAACGAAACAAGCACCAGATAGCCCCAGGGGAGCACCAAACCTGACGTTCCAGGAACAGTTCATCCTTCAACTAATTTCAGTTGTTTATGAACCTGTCTCCATCACTTTTCTTGCTCAATGCATATCCCGGATCGACCTGGATATCTCCAGCGACCGGAAACCGACAAAAGAGCAGATTAGCCGGTTGGTGAAGACCTGTAAAAGCTCCGGTTTGCTTAACAGGAAGAATCAGTTGCCGCCCGACCTTGCCGAGTACTATACCAGGCAGGCCATGGAACAGGGGCATTTCAATGCCTTTGCAACCGTTGTCGAGAAAGAAGCACCGGTCGACTTTACCCACGGCAGGTGGACTACAAGATGTTGGCGCGCAGTACGCCAGTTTCGGATAGGGGTGTATGCACAGGATTTTGATAAACTGGACGAAGCGCTTTTGTTTATTGAAGATACCTGCGCTCAACATTTACAGACAGAGCCTCCGGCAGTACTGGTGGTGGCGCACGGCTTTGATCCCGACTGGCTCGGTCGGTTGCCCAGTTCTCTGCAATTTTATCTTCTTGAACAGGTGGTCAGGTACTCCCTGGAGAGTCTGAACCACTATCCGGCAGTCCTCGCCTACCTGGAAAATGAGGTGACGAACTCCATCTCTAACAGAGAGCTGGTTCCCTTCCATCGACTTCTGGCAAACTATTATCTTCTCCAGGGACGTTTTACAGACCTTGAGAACCTGCTCACTCGACATGAAGATTCCTTTCAGGGCTCCGGTTATGCCGGTTGTGTCGCATTTCTTTGTCGGGATAATGACGAGGCCTTGGCCCTGTTTGAAGAGGATCTGGCTGTGGTACGTTTGTATTCGGGCAACGAAGCCAGTTTCTTTTATGGCATAACAGGCCTGTTTTGTCTTTTTGCCTTTCTGGCCAGGAGTGCCCAGGGTGATCAGGTGCGTATCCAGGAGGCCATCAATATCGTCTTACAGCGATGCGCAGGATGCTCGGAGGAAATCCCCTACCAGTTCCTGGAGGCGGTGGTCCAGGCGCCGGAGGGAACGCTGCCCGACATGATGCAGCTGACCGAACGCCTGGCTGCCGATGATCGCAGTCTGACGACCTTGGTGGCGGTGCTCTCTCTTTATTGGATAGGGGTTGCGATCCCTGAAGATTTCCGACAGGGGCTGGTGGCGCTGCATGAACAGGCCAATGCCAACACCTTTGATTGGCTGGCCATGGAGTCCTTGGAGCTGCTATCCACTGTGGATGAGACCCAGGTAGAAAGGAGAAAACAGGCTAGAAAAATGGCGGAAGCCCTGGGGTGCAGCACACTCACGCATATATTGCAGCCTCTGAATGCCTGGGACAAGAGTCTGGATGAACTGATTCGTATAACCAGTCAGGCACGGGAGGCGGAGCAGGATGTGCGACTGGCTTGGTTTGTCCAGTATTCGCACAACAGCCTGTCGCTGCTGCCCAAGGAACAAAAAAGGACCTCTGCCGGGGTATGGACCAAGGGCAGGGCCGTTGCCCTCAACCGTTTGGCTGCGGTCGAGGACTTTGCGTATTTAACCAGCCAGGATAAAAAGGTGTGCTCGACCATTCAACAGGTGGCAGAACCAACCGCAAAAAATGGCGGCTGTGATTTTGCGTATGAACAAGCCCTGCTTTTTTTGGTCGGCCACCCGTCGGTCTTTCTGGAAAAGTCTCCCCAGACACCTGTAGAGCTGGTTGCCGGAGAACCGGAGCTTGTGGTAGAGCAAACAGGAGACTCTCTCTTTATTCATTTTGCGCAGGAGATTGGTGAAGGCAACATTGCCGTATGGCGGGAGACCCCTACTCGTTTCCGAATAATAGAGATCAGCGATGACCACCGAAAGGTTGCAGCTATAACTGGCGAAAAGGGCCTGTACGTTCCCTTGGAGGCCAGTAAAAAAGTCCTGGATGCCATCGGCAATATTGCCTCGTTTATGACCGTGCATTCAGCCATTGATGTGCTGGATGAGAACAAACCTGCCGAGCTGGTGGACAGCGATCCCAAGATCCATATTCATATCATACCCTACGGGAGCGGCTTTCGGCTTGAGATGTTTGTGCGGCCGTTTGCATCAGCCGGGCCCTATCTCAAACCAGGAGAGGGCGTTACTAATGTCGTGGCTGAGATAGATGGCAGGCGGCTGCAGACGCGCCGAAATTTGGCTTTGGAAGAGAAAAAGGCCAGGGAAATCGAAGAAAGCTGCCCCATGCTTGACTTGGCTATTGATCTTGAGCAGGAGAACCATCGGGAATGGCATTTATTTGACCCTGAGGAGTGTCTGCAGGTCTTGCTTGAGATTGAGGCTATCCGCAACCAGGTCGTACTGGAATGGCCAGAAGGTGAGAAGCTGTCCGTACGCAGGCAGATCGGCGCCAATCATCTCAACCTCAACATACGAACCGGTCAGCAGGATTGGTTCGCCCTGTCTGGGGAGCTGGAGGTGGATCAGGACGAAGTCATTGAGTTGAAACCCCTCCTGGAAAAGATGGTTGCCGTGAAAAGTCGTTTTATACCTTTGGGTGACGGACAATTTCTGGCCTTGACCCAGGAATTTCGCAACCGGCTCGAAGAGCTGATTTTGTATGGGGGTGGCACCCAGGACAGCACGGACGAGATAACTATTCATCCCCTTGCCGCCCTGGCTTTGGAGGATTTGACGCAACAGGCCAACACCAAGGCCGACGATGGCTGGCGCCGACAACTCCAGCGCATTACCGCCTCCATGGAGTATGTGCCTCGCGTCCCTTCGACCTTGAAGGCGGAACTGCGCGATTACCAGGAGGAAGGAGTTATCTGGATGAGTCGGCTGGCCCAGCTTGGCATTGGCGCCTGTCTTGCCGATGACATGGGTTTGGGAAAAACACTGCAGGCGATAACAGTCCTCCTGAGTCTTGCTGACCAGGGGCCTACCCTGGTGGTTGCACCGACCTCTGTGTGTATGAACTGGGAAGCCGAGGTCAATCGGTTTGCGCCCACCTTCAATATCCATATCTTTGCTGGCCAGAATCGGGAACAACTAGTTGACAATATGGGAAAATTTGACCTTCTCATAACGAGTTACACTTTGCTGCAGCAGGAAATTGACCTCTTAAAGAAAGTCTCCTGGCAGTCTGTTGTCCTAGATGAAGGGCAGGCTATTAAAAACGCGGCCACGAAGCGTTCCCGGGCAGCCATGCAGATTGAGGCCAAGTTCAAGTTGATTACAACCGGGACACCCATAGAAAATCACCTGGGTGAGCTCTGGAATCTGTTCAGCTTTATCAATCCAGGTTTGTTGGGCAGCTACAAACAGTTCAACCGGCGTTTCGGCATCCCCATTGAAAAGTATCATGATCGGGATGCCAGGAAATCCCTGAAAAAATTGATCCGGCCTTTTATGTTACGCAGGATCAAATCGCAGGTTCTTGACGAATTGCCGCCGCGTACAGAGATCACACTCAGGGTGGAAATGCAGCCTCAAGAGATGCAGTTTTACGAAGCCCTTCGGCAGCAGGCCATTGAGAATATCGAGGGGAGTGCAGAAAAAAGCGGTCGTCATCTGCGTATCCTGGCCGAAATTATGCGCCTGCGCAGAGCTTGCTGTAATCCCAGGCTGATTAATGCCAACGTCGATATTGCCTCCACCAAACTGCAGGTTTTTGCCAACATCATTGAAGAGCTGCTGCAGAGCAAGCATAAGGCGCTGGTCTTTAGCCAGTTTACCGGGCACCTGGCCCTTATCCGGTCTTTTCTGGATGACAAAAAAATTACCTACAAGTACCTAGATGGAACGACGCCGACCAGGGAACGCCAGCGGCAAGTGGAGAGCTTTCAGGCCGGTGATGGTGACTTATTTCTTATCAGCCTCAAGGCTGGAGGACTTGGATTGAACCTGACTGCTGCGGATTATGTCATCCACATGGATCCCTGGTGGAACCCTGCTGTAGAGGACCAGGCAGCAGACCGTGCCCACAGGATCGGTCAGAAACGGCCCGTCACTGTATACCGCTTGGTCACGGCCGGAACGATTGAGGAAAAAATCGTTCGACTGCACCAGGAAAAAAGAGATCTTGCCAATTCATTGCTGGAAGGAACAGATATCAGTGCCCATATCAGCGCGGAGGAACTGTTAGAGTTGATCAGAGGCAGTTAATCCTGTCTAGCCGGGAGGGGGCATCAGGGAAACAGCGAGATCAGTGCCTTCCAGCCGGTAAGATCATGCTGCAGGAGGTGTAGGGAGAAGCGGTGGAGTGTTGTCACAGCCTGTTGTATAGCCGGATCCGGCATCTGCAGCCGGTTGAGATGACTGAGTTCGACCTGCTGGGCCCGTTGCAGGAACTTCAGCGTCTGCACTGTTACCTGTATGCTGTCGCGGTTGAAGGCCTTGGGTATACAGGAAGAGCAGGCAATTGCGCCTCCTTCTGGCAGTACATGGTAGGTCTGACTCCGCTGTATCGGCTGCCCGCAAGCGGTGCATTTGGACAGGACAGGCTGGTACCCTGAAAGCCCCATCAGTCGTATATGGAACAAGGCAACAACTTGCAGCTCCTTTTTCCCTTTCTCAAGCGACGAAAAGCCCCATTCAAGAAGAGCAAATATGGCGGAATCGCTGTCATGGTCGCCTGTCCATTTGAGAATCAGTTCTGCCAGGTAGGAGGCTGCAAGGTAACGGTTATAGGCCCGTCGCAAGGAGAGAGACGCTGTGATGAGTTCCGCTTCATGGATAAAAAAGAGACTGCCTGTACGCGGCTGGGAATACATGATGTCCAGCCGGGTGAAAAGCTCCAGCTTGTTAACAAAGCGGCGTTTGCTTCGCTTGGCGCCTTTGGCTATGCCCGTAATCTTACCGTGATCGCGACTGTAGCAGGTCACCAGTTTATCTGATTCGCCGTGATCCTTGGTGTTGAGCACAAAACAGTCGGCTGTATGTGTTTTCATCACTCGGGGCTGAATACCTGAACATGGAGCAGGTAGGCACTGTTCTGTTTTCTAGGAAAAAGGTGGGGAGAACCGTTGAGTTTGAGTTCAGCGCAGTCCGGCTGGGGAAAGGTGATCCGCATTTCTTGGTCTGCCTGCCAGGTGGCGTGGGCGCCTTGGCCATAGATTTCCTTTGAGGGGGTGCTGCTGTCAATGGACACATGGATGGTGGTATCCTTGTGAAAGAGGGCTTCAAGCTGTAAGAAGTCTGCCTCGATAATTTCCGGTTTGGGCTTCTGAAAAGGGGGATGAGCTTCCGGAATCGTGGTGGAAAGGGCTCTGGTTTTTTCAGGTATACAAGCAAATGGGTTCCAGCCTGTGTAGAGGCAAAAGGTGGCCAAAGACAGGGCAATCAAAACGAAGAGGATAATAGCCACCGTGGAAGAGCGTATATGGTTTGGTTCTGCCAGCCTTTTTACTGAAAGTGTTTTCGCGTCACCAAAGCAATTGCTGGGAGACTGCCCGAGTTTTTTCCCTTGCGCATTTCGCGCTTGGAGGAATGTAGCTGCCACCTTGGCGCCATCGAGCCCCAAGTAGTCAGCGTAAATGGCCAATTGCCCACGGGCAAAGGTGTTAGCAGGGAGGCGCGCATAGTCATGGGTTTCTATGGCTTTTAGGTTGCTCTTGGAAATTCTGGTGTCAGCAAACACCTGCTCGTAGCTCAGACCCTGCTCCTCGCGCTTTTCCTTCAAGAAAAGGCCGATTCTCTCCGGTACTTCCGGCTCCTGAGATGTTGTATCTTTTCCCCGCATGGTTGTTGTGCCCAGGTCTCAGAGAATTTTTATGTATGCCTTTTCTTTAATGCCCTGAAACCATTGTTTGAACCGGGAGTGCAGCTCCTTTTCATAGAGAATTTCCCGTATTTCATCTTTAACGGAATCATAGGGTACCTTGGTGATGACTTCTCCTTTTTTTAAGGAGAGAATTGTGAAAAATTGGTATCCGCCAGGCGTTTCCACAATGGGACTGATTTCACCTGGATCCAAGTCGATCACGGCCTGTTTCATGAAAGGGGCCATTTCCTGTTCCTGAAATGTTCCCAAATCACCTCCATCAGAGGCCGAGGGGAGTTCTGAATGTTCTCTTGCCAGGGTTTTGAAGTCTTGGCCGCGTTTGGCCAGAGCATGTATTTTTTCTATTCTTTTTCTGGCTTGCTTTTTTGCGGCCGCGCTGTTGATACCCTCTGAAGTCACTGCTTTTGTACCTATCTGCAGGATGTAATACCCACCGCCCTGCGATTCCGTGTAGTTCTGGGTATAGTAGGCGATAATTTGTTCTTCTGGTACAGCAATTTTGGAGCGAACCTCGTACCCGACAAGTTTGGATGAGAGAATTTGTCCTCGCAGATCCTCACGATATTGTTTTTCGCTCATGCCCATATTCCGTAAATCTGCCTGGAACTGTTCTCTGGTAATCTGGTTCTTTGTGATGATCCGTTCCACTGCCTGGTCTATTTCCGAGTCGGAAACGCGCATGTTCAGCCGGTTCGCCTCCTGTTTCAGAAGGGTTTCCTCAATGAGCCGTTCTATGACACTGCGTCTGACTTGCATCATAACGGCCGGGAGTTGATCAGCGTGTGCCTCTGCGGCAGCTTTTTGGAACAGGGGCGCTCCTAATTCGTTCACCTCTGACATGGTGATGACCTCGTTGTTGACCACAGCCACACTTTTATCCACCACTTCAGAACCGGCAAGGGAGGTCAGGATACAGCTACAACTGGCGAGAAGGAGTACAAAGAAGAGGCGTCGCATGTTTTTTGTCATAAATATATTTGGTTGGTTCCTGTCCCAAGAGTGAACTATATGCCGTTCCATGTCAGGCAGGGATGTTTTTTCACTGTAGAGTCGGCTGTGCCATCCAGCTGATTCAACTTTCTAATCCTTCAGAGAGAAAGGTGCAATCTTTTTTGGTGCAATCATCCGGGCGGCGATGGTCTGGTATTTGCTTTGGAGTCCTGGAGTGAAGAATAATCATAGGGAGGTGTGCGATGATGTCAGGATTGAGCAGCGCTTTGTCCGGCCTGCAGGCCGTGCAGACCAAGGTAGAAAATAATGCAAATAATATCGCGAATCTGAATACGGATGGATTCAACAAAAGCAGGGTGTTGCTTACCGAAAAGTCTCCCCAGGGAGTGCAGGCCGAGGTTGAAGAGGTGGATACCCCGGGATACTACCAGCTTGAAAGGACTGGCGATGGCCAGGAAATGATAGAAAAATCCAATGTTGATCTTGGCGAGGAAATCCCTGAAATGATCGTGAACAAAAAGAGTTATGGCGCCAACCTGAAAACCATTGAGACCATTGATCAGATGACAGGTCAACTGCTCGATACCCAGGCATGATCCCCCGGCGAGAGTGGCGAAAGTCATTTCGCTATCGAAATTGGGAATACCGTATGGTAATAATGGCGTCTGTGGGAGCCGCAAATCGTGACTGTCTGCCAGGCGAGTGGTCCTCTGCAGCGTTCTCTTTTTGGTAATCCCTTGAAACCCATGGAATTCTAGTTGACAAGAACCTCCTAATTGCGTACCTTTTTAAAAAAGGAGTATAGGTCCAGGAAACCAAAATTTCATATTCATAAGGAGATAATCATGAAAAGAATACTATCTGCTTTCCTAGCGGTCGCCTTTCTCACGAGCGCAAGTGTGGTGTTTGCTGCTTCTGTCAAGTGCACTGTTGACAGTGTAGAAGGTGAAAAAGTGACCATGACCTGTAGCAAGGCTGATAAACTGAAAGCCGGTGATAGCGTGAAGGTGAAAGTATCTAAAAAGAAAGCAGCTCTAGAGGGTTGCTAGATCACAGATGCGCACCTGGAAAAGTTGAGGATGCTGTCCGTCAAGATGTGAACTGGCGGACAAAGACTTGCTGTTTCTGGTGTACCGCAGTTGAAATGATGATGCGGGGTGGTTTTTTTATCGCCCCGTTTTTTTTTGGCTTTCATTTTCTATCTGTCTCTAAATGGAACTAATAAAAGCTATTCTCTTGGGAGGCGTCCAGGGGCTTACTGAGTTCCTTCCTGTCTCCAGTTCTGGTCATCTGGTCATCGGGGCGCAGATTCTGGATTTTCATGATCCCGGAATCGCCTTTGAGGTCTTCCTACACTTGGGAACTTTACTTGCCGTCATTATTGCCTTTTACAAAGATATTCTTCTGATGATTAGGGCAGTTTTTGTTGCTCCGGCCGTGAGGCGGGCTGATCCGCAATTGCACCAAGCCTTCATGTGGGATATATACATAGTGACGGCAACTGTTCCGGCAGTTTTTGTCGGCCTGTTGCTCAAGGGTTCCATCGAGGCTCTCTTTGATAATATCCTGGTGACCTACACTATGCTTGCTGTGACCGGTACCATTCTCGTGCTGACTCGCACCATCAAGGCAAGCGATGTACGTATCAACGGCCCCCGCTCCCTGATCATTGGCTGCAGCCAGGCCATGGCCATCCTGCCAGGTCTCTCCAGGAGCGGAACGACAATATGCACCGGTATGCTGTTGGGGGTGGAGAGGGAAACGGCTGCACGCTTTTCGTTTCTCATGTCGATTCCGGCTATATTGGGCGCAGGAGTGCTGAAGCTGAGCGAACTGGTGGCCGCCCCCCCGGCCAGGGAACAGATTATTGCCCTGGGAGCGGGAACTATTACCTCCGCGTTCTCCGGGTATCTGGCCATACTGTGGTTGATGCGTTTTGTGCGACGAGGACAACTGCACTGGTTCGGGTACTACTGTTACCTTGTTTCCGCCCTGGGGTTTCTTCATTATTATATGAGCTGAAGGCCGTAACACGCCTTTTCAGCAGAGAAAAAAGAAGTGATTCATGGATCCAATGACTCTGCCAGAACGTGAACTGGCACTCTATAATGCCATTCGAAAGCAGTATAAGGTTGCTTTTGAACCCCTCAAGATTAAAACGTATCGCCTGAATATTCTGAAACCGACAGACCTGGAGCAATTCCTTGAGGGCAAGGACCCCTTTGCCCATGCTTCGGCCTTTCCTGCCTGGGTAAAGGTTTGGGAAGCAGCCATTGTACTGGCCGATTATTTTGCCAGTCACCAGGTTGAGCCAGGGACCCGGTTACTGGAGGTGGCAGCAGGGCTTGGGATAAGCGGTCTTGTGGCTGCTGCTGCCGGCTATCAGGTTACGCTCAGCGATCATGAGGAACGCATTCTCGATTTTCAGCGGGTGAGTGCTGCGGCCAGCAAAATCGACAATGTCCGCTTTGAACTACTTGACTGGCTCACCCCCCCGCAGGGACAACAGTATGATATTATCACTGCGGCAGAAGTGCTCTATCATGAGGATTATTTTCAGCCCCTGCTTGACGTCTTTGACCAGGCCCTCAAGCCCGGTGGCGTCATCCTGCTGGCCCATGACGAGAGACGGCAGAGTATCGCTTCCTTTCTCGATCTTGCCCAGAAAGAGTACACCATCAATGTGGCAAAGCGGCGGCTGAAAAGTCTGGAAGGGGATAGAACCATTCTCCTTACCAGGATGGCTCGAAAAGAATAACCTTGTGGATAGGGGGGTGGGGATTGCGCTGGAGAGCCGCATGTTATTTTTTCCTTAAAGAGTTGTTTTTCAGACACGGCTATGTATCCTATTTTTGTTGACCTGCACAGCAGGTTGTGTGTTGTTGTCGGCGGTGGCCATGTGGCGGAGAGAAAAGTTCAAGGGATACTTGCTCATGGGGGCAAAATTCGATTAATAAGCCCAGAGGTTACCTCTGAACTTGCTGAAATGATACATGAACATCGCCTTGAGTGGCGAAATCGCTACTATGAGCCAGGCGATCTGGCAGGTGCTTTTCTGGTTTTTGCCGCGACCTCATCCCCAAAAACGCAGGAGCAGATACGGCGTCAGGGCGAGGCTCAGGGGGTGCTTGTCAATCTCGCCGACAGTCCTGAGCAAAGCGGGTTCCATGTCCCGGCCTCCTTTACCAGAAAAGATCTCTGTGTCACTGTGTCCACCCATGGTAAAAGCCCGGCTATGGCAGCCATGGTGAAAAGAATGCTTGAGCAGGATATTGGCCCAGAATACGGGGTCTTGTTGCAACTTATGTCGCAGATCCGGGAGGCTGTGCTGGCAGCCTCTACTTATGAGGGGGAAAAAGAACCAAGAGATCTGTTTCACGCCATTCTGCAGCCGGAGATGCTTTTGTGGATTAAATCTGGTCAATGGGGGAAAGTGCGGGAACACGTCTCAACTATCGTAGGAACTACGCCTGATATTGACTGGGATGTCTTCACACAGGATACGCTATGAGTGTTGCTTTTTTTCAACTCAGTTTATTTGGTTATTTCCTTGCGGCGATAGGGTATCTGATTTTCTTTTTTTCGCAGAAAAAGAAAATCCGCCTGGTGGCGAGCAAGGTGTTTTTGTTCTCAGCCGTCTTCCAGACCCTTACCATCGTCGTTCGTTATCTTGAGACCGGGCACACACCGAGTACCAGCCACCATGAAACGGTCTCCTTTTTTGCCTGTGCGGTTGCCTGGTGTTATCTTTCTTTTCGCTGGCGGTACACGGTGAAGAGCCTGGACACTTTTGCCTCGGTTCTTGTGTTGCTGCTCATGATAGTCGCGGCTTTTTCCTCTCAAGCGATACTGCCCCTATCCCCTGTTGATCAATCCTGGTGGCGGCCGGTTCACGCATCTGTCACCTTGGTGGCCAATGCGTTTTTTGCCATTTCCTGTTTGGGTAGCATCATGTATCTGCTGCAGGAAAGGGAGATAAAGGGGAAACGTTTTGGCCTGTTTTATCCCCGTCTTCCCTCTCTGGAAGTCCTGAACACGTTAAGCCAGCATTGTTTGAATATTGGTTTTGCTCTGCTCACCCTGGGGATTGTAACCGGTCTCATTTGGGCAAAACAGGTATGGGGCGTTTATTGGCACTGGGACCCTAAGGAGACCTGGGCCCTGATAACCTGGATGCTTTATGCTGCTGTTATGCATCTGCGTTTTACTGTGAAATGGCGGGGAAAAAGGGTCGCTATATTAAGTATAGTTGCTTTTCTTTCCGTTCTTTTTACCCTGTGGGGAGTCTCCTTTTTTATGAAAGGGGCGCACTATTATGCCGCGTGAAGCTATTATCCTCCTTGGAGTTAATCATAAAACCACGCCCTTGGCTATTCGTGAAAAGCTGGCCTTGTCAGGGGGGTACGATGAACCCTTGCATGCTCTTGGCAGGATTACTGCGCTCAAAGAGCGTTTTCTGCTCTCCACCTGCAATCGGATGGAAGTCCTGTATACCTGCGAAGCGGAAAGCGTGGAGGAGGTGAGAGAGCAGGTGCTTGATCTCCTGTTCGCAAATAATGTGAGTAGACAGGAACTGGAACAGTATGTCTATACGCATCAGGACAGTCAGGCCATAGAGCATCTTTTTACGGTTGCATCAAGCCTGGACTCCATGATAGTCGGTGAAGCGCAGATTCTCGGGCAACTGAAAGAAGCCTATCGGCATGCAACCAGGAATAAATCAAGCGGGCAGGTTCTCAATAAACTGCTGCATAAATCATTTTCCGTGGCCAAACGGGTGCGGACTGAAACCCGTATCGGCGCCAATGCCGTATCGATAAGTTTTGCCGCAGTGGAGCTGGCAAAAAAGATTTTCGGCAGCTTGGATGATAAAAAAGTCCTTCTGGTAGGCGCCGGAGAAATGGCCGAGCTTGCTGCGGAGCACCTTGTGAGGCAGGGGGTTACGCAGGTGATAGTGGCCAATCGCACCCTGCAGCGCGCTGTGCTCCTTGCCCGCTGTTATAATGGCCAGGCCGTGGCCATAGAGGAACTCATCGATCAATTACGACATGTGGATATCATTATCAGCTCTACCGGGGCCACGGATCTGATCCTGGAGAAAGAGGATGTCCGTTCCGTCATGCGAGGACGTCATAATCGTCCGCTGTTCTTTATTGATATTGCCGTTCCCAGAGATTTGGATCCCGGCATTAATGATCTGGATAACGTGTATCTGTATGATATCGATGATTTGAACAACGTGGTGGAGCTGAACAAGACAGAGCGCGAAAGAGAAGCTCTCAAGGCCAGACGGATAGTGCAGGAAGAAACGGGAACAATACAGCAGTGGCTCGAAGGCAGGGAGACCATACCGACCATTGTCGAGCTGCGCAATAGGGTGAGTGGTTTGGTGGAAAAAGAGGTGGCAAGAACCATGGGAAGGCTACCCAATTTAAACCCTGATGAGCAGCAGGCCATTGAACGTATGGCCGCTTCCATTGCTAATAAAATCTTACATCATCCCATGCAATACTTGCGTGCGGAGCAGCATTGCTCGGACCGGACGGAGCGGATTGGGTTGGTGCGGGCTCTTTTTCACCTTGATGATAACAGCCGGAGATGTATCAAATGACCGGGGTCAGCCGTGATCATATCCTGGCAGAGGAAGCGCTTATTGTACGGCATTCCGGCGAGCTGCCTGAGGTCATCCTGCATGCATCTCTGGCGTATCTCTGTGAAGACCGGGAGGGACCGCGCCTGCAACTGGCGCCAGAGGAGAGGGCGGTCTTGGAACAGGCAGCCAGGGAGCGTTACCTGGAAATAGTCTGCAGAGACTTGGAGCCAGATAACCGTGATCTCTCCATGTTTCGGGGCATGCAGCGGGCCTATGTCAACTGGCAGCGCCTGCTCCGGTTTTGCGAGCGCGTGGGAGACGATCCCGCTCCGTTCATTGGCACGGTAGCCGATTGCGTCCTCCGATATCTTTGTCAGGAACTGGAAGACGTAAGCGCAGGCAGACGGACTACATCGCTGAACTGTTCCCCCAAGGAGGTGCTTGACTTTATCAGGCTGCTCGGCCTTGTACCGGCAGATCTGCCGGAAGGCTGGGAGCAGCTTTGCTGATTATTTCCGCCAAGGATTTTCCATGCCCAGTGTACTGTCCATGTTTTTGAGGCCTTGCGTACTATAACCGGGCTGGAGGTATTGCTGGTCATGGTCGCAATTAGAAAGTGGTGCAACAAAAGTTTGAAAGACCAAAAGCAGCGATATCAGCATGGACACCCCGGTGTATACCATTGTGTTCTGCAGTGCAGGATTGGGAAGTATTTGTGTGAGGCCAGGGTGAAAACCCCGTACCCGCCGAGGAGGAGTATGCCTCTGTCAGGCATGTTTGTTGGCCGCAGATGATGCACGTTGGGTTGAGGTGGCCAAGAGCAATTTCTCCTCGATTGATACGGCGAGGACGCTGGCCCGAATAGTCCATGGATATTGTTTGGAAATTAAAAAATATTGTATAAAGACAATTTGTTATAGATGGCTTGTGGTCAATTGCTCCAGAATGTGCACCCAAGCTCAGCCCAGGCGGTACCATCTTCGGCAGTATTTTGGCAACACATGAATTCAAGTGGAATGAGGTACCAAAATTCCCGAACCTGGGACCATCTGAGCTGATGCGAACTTCGGGCAGGTGTCCGTAAGCAGCTCTGGATTTCCCCGGGACGTTTGCGGGAAACCCGGGTGCATGGATCAATGTTTGAAGGAACGCTGTCCGGTAAACATCATGGCAACCTGCGGCGACGCCTGGTTACAAGCCTCAATGGCTTCAAAGTCCCGAATAGAACCACCGGGCTGAAGGATGGCCGAAATACCTTCGCGGATCCCCACATCCACCCCATCCCTGAAGGGAAAAAAGGCATCTGAAATCATAACCGATCCGGGAATACCAGCGTGATCTTCCCGGACTTGCCGGTCAATGGCGTCCAGTTCTTCCTGATCACGACTCCCCTGGGACACCTGTACAGCCAGTTCGGCATAGGACATTGTGTGTTTATCAAAGCAGAGTAGGTCAGCGTATTTCACATAGGCTTTGTGCACGGCAATCTCGGCCACACCCACACGATCCTGCTCACCAGTACCAATGCTGACCGTGCAGCCGTCCTTCACATAGAGAACCGAGTTGGAGGTAACTCCATGCTCTATGGCCCAGCCAAAGATCATGTCATCTTGTTCCTGTACCGTCGGCTGCCGTTCACAGGCATAGGAGACACCATTTCGTTCGGTGGCAGCAGGCAGCAGATCTTTTGGATCACGGATGGTATTGATGGCAGACTGCTGCAGGATGATTCCGCCGTCCATAAGGGACTTGAAGTCCAGGAAACGGTACTGTTCAAAATCCGCCAGCTTGTGTATGCCGTCCATACGGATGATGCGAAGATTCTTGCGCGAGGAGAGAATATCCAGTACGCCTTCTTCGAAATCCGGCGCACACACCACTTCCAGATAGTTCGTCGCCATCAGGGATGCGGTTTCTCTGTCAATGGGCATGCTGGTAATGACAGCGCCGCCAAAGGCTGCGATCCTGTCTGCCCGGTTTGCCTTATTGTAGGCCTCTGCAAGGGTACCAGCAACAGCTGCCCCGCAGGGATTGTTGTGTTTGAGGATAACCGCAGCGGGCCTTTCCACCAGGTACTTGATGATATTGAGTCCGTTATCCACGTCGGTAAGGTTTATTTTTCCGGGGTGCTTGCCTACCTGGAGCATATCCTCCACCGTGATTCCGCTGACCAATCCGTTACCGGGGTCGATAAAGGTACATTCGCCCAGGGTCAGGTTGCCGTTGACCAGCTCGTAGAGCGCTGCTTCCTGGTTGGGGTTTTCCCCATAGCGCAGCCCTCGCTCTTCATCTGTGCCGTCTTCCCGGGTTATCTTCCAGGTTTTTTTGCGATAGACCAGAGTTTGACCACCCAGGGTAATGGTCATATCCATGGGAAAGGAATCTCCCAGGATGGACGAATACATTTTTTTGATGTCACTCATAGTGAGCCTCCGTATTGGGGTAGATAATGGTAGCCGAATGTCTGATGAATAGAGTGCAGTAGTTATAAAATTATAAGTAAAACAATGGTCTATAGAAAAAATGCGTGGTGGTCAGGCTGCAAAAAAAGCACCGAGCATCATGGTTTGTTCTGGATACGTTTTGCTGTCTTTATAGCTCAACCGACTCGGTGCACCAGGGGGGGAACATACTCCTTGTCAGCGATCGAGCAGTTTTCTAGAACTGCGTTGGCACCGACTACTACCCCGTTGCCGAGGACACAGTTGCTGATCACCGCACCCCGTCCAATGATGCAGTTTTCACCAAGCCGACTTGTACCGGTGACCGTAGCACCTGTATCAAGAATACAGTCTTGCCCCAACGAACACTCGGGAGCAATTAAAATGGTGTCCGGATGGAGGATGGTCACACCGGCAAGCATCAGCTTGCGATTGTGCCGCATCTGTAATTCCAAATGCGCCTGGGCAAGCTCTACCCTGGAGTTTACTCCAAGTACATCAATGGGCCGAGGATGGGAAAATCGTTGAACGGGCAGGCCATTGCGCACGGCAATGGCGACAATATCTGTCAAGTACACCTCTTTCTGGCTGTTGTTCGTTCCCACCTGTTGCAGTGCAGCAAAGAGGAAGGAACGTTTCACCAAGTATATACCTGCGTTGATTTCGGTGATGTGCAACTGATCCGGCGTGGCATCTTTTTGCTCAACAATGGCCGTGACTGCCTGGTTGTTATCCTGTACTATCCTGCCGTAGCCAAAAGGGTTGTCCAGGGTGGTGGTCACCAGGGTGATGGCAGCCTCCGTGCGCAGGTGCCGGTTGATCAGTGCCTCAAGGGTGGCGCTTTCAATGAGGGGAGTATCCCCGCAGAGAATGAGGACATGGTCAGCATTTGCGCAGGCTTCTGCGGCGCAAAGAACGGCGTGGCCCGTGCCGAGCTGTTCTCTCTGCTCAACAGGGATGCAATTATAGCCCTGCAGGGTGGCGAGCACTGCATTCTGTTGGTGTCCAACAATGAGTACCGTTCGTTCAACCCGGCACTGGACGACGGCATCAAGAACATGGTGCACCATGGGCTTGAAAAACAACTGGTGCAGGACTTTGGCTTTTGCAGACTTCATCCTCGTCCCTTTGCCTGCTGCCAGGATGACTGCGGTGATGGATGGCATCATTTTTTCACTCCTTAGTTTGGGCTCATCAACATGTCCATGGGGTGTATGCCTAGCCTGGATTTCTGATCAGCTCAGGTGGTGCCAGATTCGGTAGTTTCTGGCCACTGATTATACAAAGGTATATGAGTTGGCAAAATATTACCCAAGATGGTACTGCCTGAGCTGATCTGTGGTGCGCATTTTGTCGAAACTTGAGCCTGCTTATGATTAGCTTATATATCTGTTTTTTTGTATTTTTCAGACGAGATACAGTCTTCATTAGCAATCCGGGCTGGGTACATGGTATTCGGAATACAGGGTTGCCATGGCAGCAATTTCAGCGGCTATCTTTTTTTTAAGAGAGCAGGGTGACAGCACGCGAGCCTGGCGACCGAATTGGAGAATTTTCATCATTATCTCCCGTTCATCGGCAACAGGGAGGGTCAAAATGATTCCCTGACTGTTTTTTTGTATAGTTTGCCGGGGATGCCAGCGCTGGTATTGAACTGTTTGTGCGGCATTGGCCGTAAATTGGATACGTACGGTCGTCCTGACCTGTCCCTTGAATATGCCGAACACCCCGGTTATATCGGCGGCATTGTCTTCCAGTGTATGGGCAACAGGGCTCGGCTCCACCTGTGCCCGGGTGATTCGCGACAGATGAAACAGCCTTTTTTCTTGTCTGAGCATGCACCAACTGTAGAGATACCAGCGCCCTTGATAATGGATGAGCTTCAGGGGGTCAACAGTTCTCTCGGTTACAATACTCCCTGGATCATACACGATCCTGAGTTGAACCTTTTGCTGAAAACTGTCGAGTACTATCCGAAGGATGGATGCCGACACAGGCTCGGTTTCAATCCATTCGCAGTGGACCACCTTGTGCAAAGCGGTGTGATCGGGAGAGACCATCTTGGCCAGTTTCTCCCGCAACTGGACTAATTCCGGCAGGTCGGCCAGGCCTGCTTCGCTTCCAATGGTGGTCAATAGGCCGAGAAAAAGAATTGTCTTGCTACTGTCTTCAAAGGGCAGCCGGAATCCTTCTGTGGTGTAATAATAGCCATTTTTTTTCTGACTGAAGGCCAAGGGCGCCAGCAATCGATCTCTGAGGTAAGTGATGTCCCGATGGGCGGTGGCCTGCGATATCTCGAACTCGTCCATGAGTTCGGTGGCATTGGGGAATTGCTGCTGTTGTATACGGTTGTGAAAAAAATAGATACGTTCAAGCAGGCTCATTGTATGGCCATCGATCTGGTCGGATCAAAAAGTGATTGTTCATAAACATGTTGTTGTCTTTGAGAAAACAACTCTTTAAAAAGTCTTTGAAGCCGTGGGTAAACGCAAATTACGACCAATGGACCACCAAAAAGTAAGCCCGGCCGAACTATCTTCGGCAGACAGCCTAATCCAATCCAGCCTGAGCAGATGAGCAGTCATGCCTGGCGGGCTTGTGCGGGCAGTTGTGGCCGTTCAAAGAGGGGCCAACTGCGGCAATACCTTTAGCCAAGGGGTACTGGGCAGACTTTGGATGCCTCAACCCCATGGAAAGCACGCAAGCCGGTGCACGGGCAGAGTTTTTGGCAAAGAATATTTCGCATCGTCAGACAAATCTGTGGGTACAATTCGGTACAGGCAAATTCTCAAGGTTATGATATAGCACGATTTTTCTCGGTGTATCGCTTTTGAAATCAAACGATTTTCTCATAGTCAGTTTCGCTTTTTCAAAAAAAACATCTGCATTTTTTTTTAAAGGCAGGCTTGCCCTCCGCCTGGAGTTCTGGGTACTCGCTACAAAAAAGCTCTTGTACCCCCAGAATTGCTAGAAGAGGCAATATTTCGTGTATAAAAAGCTGGGGTTGCTCACTATATGACAAACCTCCCCTGGTAGAGTCAAGAAAAACGATTCGCAAGGAGGTTGATAATGGCATTTAAAATGAGGGTCTATGTCCGGTAGGTATTATGTCCTACAGATCAAAATGGAATGTCATCACCGATAATCGGATTATGACCTTTCTGTTTATCGATCTC
>PDTD01000033.1 GCA_002748755.1 Desulfobulbus propionicus
AATTTACTGCTTAACAGTATGGAGGCGATGAATGACGGCGGCACTATCACCATAGAGGTGTTGGAGGAAAAGGCCCCGGAGAATGTGATTATCCTTCGTTTTATGGATCAGGGAGAAGGGGTTGCCGAAGAAAATCTCAGCCGGATCTTTAATCCATTTTTTACCACCAAAACGGAAGGGACCGGGCTGGGGCTGCCCATCGTTCATAAGATTCTTGAACAGCATAATGCTACCGCTGAAGTATTCAGCGAAAAGGATAAGGGAACCTCTTTTATTTTGAAATTTCCAATAGCAAATTATGAGAAAGGCAATGTATCGCTACAGACTCTTAATAGTTGATGATGATGTTCTATTGCAGAATTCGCTGCGTAATGTCCTCTCCGATAATTATGATACCCTTGTTGCCGGAACCGGGCAGCAGGCGTTGGAGATTCTTGAAAAAGAGAGTATTGATCTGGTGCTGCTCGATATCCGCCTGCCTGGCATGAACGGTTTGGAGACACTGCGGCAGTTGAAGAAGATAGAACCGGATCTGCTGGTGGTGATGATGACCGCATATGAAGATATCGACACTGTTATCACGTCAATGAAATCCGGCGCTCACGATTTTCTGGTCAAGCCGCTGGAGATCGAGATGTTGGAGCTTATTATTGACAAGGCGCTGGAGACTCTGCGGTTGAAAAAAGAGGTTGAACTCCTGCGCAGTTCCTCATCTGAAAATTCTGATCTTCCTGATATTGTTGCCGAAAGCAGGGAATTTTGCCAGATCCTGGAGTTTGCCGACAAGATAGCGGCGAGTCATAATACCACCGTGCTGATTGATGGTGAAAGCGGAGTTGGCAAGGAGGTTGTTGCCCGTATTATCCACCACCATAGCAGCCGGTTTGATCAGCCTTTTATCGGTATCAACTGTGGTGCGATCAATAAGGATCTGCTGGAGAGTGAACTGTTTGGTTATGCAAAGGGGACCTTTACCGATGGGCTGCAGCATGGCAAAAAGGGCAAGATTGAGCTGGCCAATAATGGCACCATGCTGCTTGATGAGATCAGTGAGATGCGGCCATCAGCGCAGGTCAAGCTGCTTCGCTTCCTTGAAGAACGGGAATTTTATCCGGTGGGAGGAGTTGATAAAAAACAGGTCGATGTGCGGATTATCGCCGCCACCAATACCAATCTGGAAGAGCAGGTTGCTGCCGGATCTTTTCGCGAAGATCTCTACTATCGGTTAAATGTTGCCCGTATCTCCATTCCTCCTTTGCGGCAGAGAAAAGACGATATTTTGCCGTTGGCTCTTTTTTTTATCGATAAATATAACGAAATATTCCGTAAAAAATTTCAGAAAATTTCAGATCGGGCGCAAAAGATTCTGCTTGATTACCCCTGGCAGGGCAATATCCGTGAATTGAAAAATGTGATGGAGAGAGTTGTGTTAATGGAAAACTGCACCTGTGTCAGGACAGAGCATCTCGGCTTTCTCCGTATCAATGGCAGAGTGCAGGAAAAGAAAGAAGGCAGCACCTCAACTTTTACTCTTCCTCCTGAGGGAATTGATCTTGAAGAGTGTATGCAGCAGCTTATTATCCAGGCACTGGAGAGAAGTGATTTCAACAGAACGCAGGCGGCAAGATTGCTTGGAATTTCACGGCCAACCCTT
Organism: Desulfobulbus propionicus; assembly: GCA_002748755.1. Taxonomy (GTDB): domain Bacteria; phylum Desulfobacterota; class Desulfobulbia; order Desulfobulbales; family Desulfobulbaceae; genus Desulfogranum; species Desulfogranum propionicus_B. Next base: position 1,655 of record PDTD01000033.1, read on the forward strand.
ACTTACCGGATCGGTAAATATGGGATCAATATATGAAATATTTCGGAGAGAGCAGGAAGCTCTCTCCGAAATATCTATTCTGTTATTTCCGATTATTTAACGAGAGGTCCGGGTAGAGGCAGAATCGTTTTGCCAAAGACCGTATTATTCACAATTGCGCCTGCGGTATATACGCCCAGCCAGCCACAGACAATAAGCAGATAA
>PDTD01000034.1 GCA_002748755.1 Desulfobulbus propionicus
GCAAGGGCAGCAAAAGAAGAGACATCATACTTTTGCGCGCCATCACCTTTTGAAATAACGGTATTTCCCGCCATATCAATAACGATTACACACTCAACACCAATGGAGAGCAGCTTTTCGGCAAGGACGGCCTCCATCTCCTGCAGCTGAGCGCAGCTCATAATTTTACCTGACTCCATAGTACAACCTTTAATAAGAAAATTTTCAACCAGCAGGGACTGATCCTCTCCCAAAATACTTTATAAGGAGTTTTAAATCCAAACTTTTTTCTTAACAGCTTCCATCCACCCATCTCTGCACGATCACAATTCCCCGCAAAAGGACACTATAGCAGAAAATCATGCCTGACCAAACCTCAGGCTCCTGTAAGCAGTTACAGATAAGAAGCTTGTAAAATCGATAGATTACCAATTCAGACAATTATAACATAATAATCTCTTTGCAGAAAAAAGAGAGAACAGAGCCAGCTGACCAATCTTGACAATTGAAAAACCACAGGTAACACATCATGGAAATTTATCGCTCATTTTTTTTATGTCTGTCCTTGTAACAAAAGCAAAGATATGACACAATAAAGAAAACCGCCATTTTAACAACAGTTATCCAAAAATCGATCTGTAAACAGATGGTAATTCCCCGGAGTTCCCATTTTCATTCTTTGTTAAGGCTGGAGGCTTTCTGGCCCAGCCATGCTGGTTTATCCTGCAATACAATGCGGAGCGGCAGTGCGTTGTACCATAAATATAAATTAGAAGAGAAGCGATAAAATACGCTTTCCTTTCTACTGTTTCCTCGTTTTACACTCTTTTTGGCAGGTTGGGAGTCTTTGGGTCAGGCTCCAACCTTATTTGCTGGCAACTCGAAAAAACTCTTTTTTTTCGGAAACCTGAAAACGCTTACTCAAGAGGTGGAACATTGAAGAACAACACGGAAATGTATTGGACAGGTCTGTCTCCCGATGACGCAAGAAAAGCTCTTGTTAACAAGGACAAATCAATGCGGGATAAACACATGACCTTAAAGGAGGCGGTACATCAGTTTATTAAAAATGGAGATAATATCGGTGTCGGCGGCTTTGTTGATATCCGCCAGCCGATAGCCATAACCCATGAAATGGTACGGCATGGTTTTACCGATCTTACCCTGTCATTCCAGTCTGCAGGGCTGGGACCGGATTATCTGGCCGGAGCGATGATGGTAATGCCGGATCATCTCTCCATAAAACGGATAGAGCTTGCATACTGGGCGCATGAAGCCTTTGGTCTGTCACCAATGTTCCGTTATCTGGCAGAACGGGGCATGATCGAGATTGAGGACTGGTCAAACGCCAATATGTCGGCCCGTTTTAAGGCTGGCGCAATGGGGCTGCCCTTTATCCCGGCACGCAGCCCGCTGGCGGGAGATATCCTTGCAAGCTGCCGGACGAAAACCATGGAATGCCCTTTTACCGGCAGACAGGTGGCGCTGCTGCCTGCCAGTAACCCTGATGTCGCCATTATCCATGTGCAGGCGGCGGATAAATACGGCAACTGCATAATCCGCGGTTCTGAATGTACCTGCCCGGAAATCTCGATGGCCGCGACCAGAACCATTATCACCTGTGAGCAGCTGGTCTCCCACGAGCTGCTTACCAGCTATCCAAAAGATATCGCCATTCCTTTCCTCGGGGTTGATGCGGTGATAGAAGTGCCCTATGGCGCCTACCCCGGCGCCTGCAGACGGCACTACTATTTTAACAAAGGCCATATCGGCGAGTTCCTCGCTGCGGCAAACGCCATGGGGAAAACAGGGTCTGCCGATGCCCTGAAAGCCTACTACGACAAATATATTCTTGGAGTTGAGGATTTCACCGGATTT
>PDTD01000023.1 GCA_002748755.1 Desulfobulbus propionicus
GGGTACCTCCGTTAAGGGGAAGATCGTTATGCTGAAGCCTTTCAACTACAGTATAACATGAGCTAGTTAACCCTACCGGACATACGCCCTAATCGGAAGTACGCCCAGGTAGTCGCTCAAGACGATCCATTCCTTTTCCCTGTGGTCAAAGCTCTGAACGCCTTAGGTGACCATAGGAAAAGAGTTCAGCGCCGCTGGTGATCACTCGAAGATGGGTGATTTGAAAGCAGGTACCTTAGGCAAGGAAATGGTAACCCAAGGGAGGCTATCTTGTCATGGTTGAGTAGCCTATCTGTGCGGAGAGAACCGGGCGTACAGTTCGTTCAGAAATCCATCCTGGCAGGGTGGACCGTGGTAGCCAATACCCAGAATGCAGTTTTTTTCTGTATACAGGGAAAGCTCCAGCCGCTGGTGTAAAGGTTTACGCCGGAGCATTGTGAGATATTTTCGTGTCCCTGTAAGGCGTGCCTCCCAAATCTGTTTGTGCCGGTCCTTGCTTTCTTGTGCCGGAAGGTCTCCTGCGATCTGTTGTCCCCATTGATACAGGGTTTGGTTTTGAAGGAATACCGTTGCCGGCTTGAAGCGATAAAAGAAGAGCCTGCTTTTGTTATCGGAAAATTCCAGTTGGAACTGGCTTGGAAGAAAACTGTGCCTGCGCAGGATATAGGAGGGCGGAACTTGCAGGGAGATGTCAAAAAGAGCATAGTCTGTGGGCATGTCCTCTCCTGAGAAGCGGATGGTTCGCAGGAGTGCCGCTGGTATGGGCGAGGCCATCAACAGCGGGTCGTACATCTGGAGCAGAATACTCCACCCGGCAGAAGGATGCATAGCTACAAGGCCTTGGCCCTGAAAGCGGTTTTCCGACCAGATAAATCCTACCAGCTTTACATCAGGTAAGGCGTCTTGAAGGGGTTGGGGAACCGACCAGGAGCCATGGAGTGCAAAATGATTTGACTGTACCAAATTGTTCAGTATTTCTTCCGGCAGGAGCGGGTTTGCCGACCTAAGCCAGCGAATCCCCAGGTTGGGTTGTCCGCCCTGTTCAAAAAGCAGGTAGTCCTGGAAAACAGTGACTGGGGTCCAGTTCTCAGGAGTTTGGAAGGCAATACCGTTCCAAGCGATTATCTGTGACAAAGGGCCGGGTGCTGATAGCATTGGTTAACTAATAGCAGGTATAGACCTACAGCACGTGGGATCAGGGTGAGACGCCCGGTGTGTAGGGAGCTTTTTTCTTGGTTTCGCAGTATATTTTGCAACACTTCCGGTCAGCCCTGATACGCTAACAAAATGAAGTTGGCGCAAATACTGGAGTTGATCCAACTGTGCGCAACCTGCCAACTGATGCCACAGTACTCTGTTTGAAGACCTTGGTGCCACTGAAATTGTTATATTTTCCCCCCGGGGCCAACCAGGGGAAAACCTTTGATTTGCGTTTTTATCTGTTTCTCAGCAGTTTTTCTCCATGCAGAAAACGAAATCAACAGACCGCAGAATGGTACAAGCAGCATGTGAGGCGGTGGGTCATTCTTGTTAACAGAAAAATAACACCTATTATGGTTGAGGTCCAGCCGGTGGATGGCGGATATGATATATTTTTGCCTTTGAGCGGAGAGCATACAGCTGCAAGGGCGGGTTCCGCGAGCGGTTGTTCAGGCTGATCGCGTCGAATAGGTCCTGCCTAGCCCGGATTTCTTATCAGCGCAGGTGGTGCCCGATTCGGGAGTCTTTGGTCCTCATGATGCTTGGGTGTGTGTATGGCCAAAATACTACTGAAGATGATACCTCCTGGACTGAATTTTGGTTAACATTTTGTCGAAATGTGAGCCGACTCACGGACGGCACAGAGAACTGTTTACGTCTTTTTTTCTCAAACGAGACAAAATGTTCATGTGAAATCAGGGCTAGGCTTCCCATGGAAGGATGTGTAGTCCTGTAGCTATTGTTGCGTCAGTGGTGTGTACTCAATCGTCATGACAAGATTCGCTCTCAACATGTGGGTAATACTGACCACCTTCTTTGTGCCTCTCCCTGAATATAAAGATTGTCAAGAAGGCAATGGAACTATATGTTGTCTGCTGAAATCGTCATTGGGACGATTACGATTTATACAGATGATGCAGGAAGAGGGAGGACAGCATGGCTGTTTATGCAATAGAGCATCCCCTGGTTCGCCACAAACTGGGCTTGCTCAGGGAGAAGAATATATCAACCAAGAACTTCCGGGAAATTGCCTCGGAAATAGGCATGTTGCTGACCTACGAGGCCACCCGGGGGCTGCCAGCCGAGAAGGTGACCATTGAATGCTGGTCAGGAGCAGTACAGGTTGATCGGATTAAGGGGAAGAAGATTACTATTGTCCCTATCTTGCGGGCCGGCCTTGGCATGATGGATGGGGTACTGCAAGCTGTACCTTCGGCAAAGGTTTCCGTGGTCGGTCTGTACCGAAACGAAGAAACCCTCCAGCCTGTAGCCTATTTTGAAAAATTGGTTCAGGATATCAGTGAACGCAAGGCTATGATCCTCGACCCCATGCTTGCCACAGGGGGCACCTTGATCGCCACCATAGACATGTTGAAAAAGGCCGGCTGCAAGGATATTATCGGTCTGTTTCTGGTGGCTGCCCCGGAAGGAATAGAACGCCTTCAGGAAGCGCATCCCGATGTTGACATTTATGTCGCTGGTGTTGACGACAGCTTAAATGAACAGGGATATATCCTGCCTGGATTGGGTGATGCTGGAGACAAGATTTTCGGCACCAAATAGTCAGGTCCTGAGTTTGGTGAGGTGTACGTCTGTTTTTTGATCACGTTAGTTGTTACAGATCAAAATGCAGCAGGAGGTGTATCTGTCCGGCAGCTGCGAAAACAGAAAGAGAAGGCGGAAATTGTGTTTGACAGGGAGAGTGCGTTTTCTGCTTTTTGACAAAAACCTGTCTGTCTTCTGGTCATAAGAGATGGTATCTGGTATGTAAACACAGGCTATCAATAATCAGAGAAGTCAGAGTAATACCAAACCTCAGACAAGATGCGTTGGGAGAGGCTGGTTTCTTGCCATTGCTTCTTTTTTTGCAACAATGTGTAAAGAATATGATTCCAGGCAGTACGGATTCAGGATGGAATAACCCAAAGGAGTACACCATGAGTAGGGAGCAAAATGAGCTTGATCTGGCCAGGCAGATTCTAGTGGGGATGCAGATGCTGTTTGTGGCCTTTGGCGCCTTGGTGCTGGTGCCCATCCTGACCGGCCTGGATCCTAATGTTGCCCTGTTCACCGCTGGGGCGGGAACGTTGCTGTTTCAAGTGGTTACCAGACGCCAGGTGCCTATTTTTCTGGCTTCCAGTTTTGCCTTTATTGCCCCGATACAGGCTGGGGTCAAGGAATGGGGCATTCCGGCCACAATGAGTGGGTTGCTGGCAGCAGGATTGCTCTACGTATTGCTCGCTGGTGTGATCAGATTACGGGGACGGAATATAATCAAAAAAATACTACCTCCGGTGGTCGTCGGCCCGGTTATAATGGTCATTGGTCTGAATCTAGCGCCGGTGGCCGTGAGCATGGCTCTTGGTAAGGCCGGCGGGGGCGAAATGCAGGGAACTGCCGTCTTGGTGGCCACAATTGCTCTGGTTGCCACCATCCTCGCTTTTATGCTGGGCAAGGGAATGATCAGATTGATTGCCATCCTTATTGGCATTACCGCCGGTTACTTGGCGGCCCTGCCGCTGGGCATGATCGACTTAGCGCCTGTGTTTACGGCGCCCCTATTCGCCACGCCGCATTTTGTGACCCCAGAATGGCACTGGCAGGCCGTCTTTTTTATTGTTCCCGTGGCTGTTGCGCCAGCCATTGAGCATATAGGCGACATGCTCGCCATCAGTGGTGTTACGGGCAAAAATTATCTTGAAAAACCCGGGTTACATCGTACTCTGATGGGAGACGGCCTGGCCACTTCTCTGGCTGCAATGCTGGGTGGACCTCCAAACACGACTTACTCGGAGGTCACCGGTGCTGTCACCCTGACCAGGGCATTTCAGCCCGCAATTATGACCTGGGCTGCGGTGACGGCCATTGTGCTATCTTTTTCCGGCACCTTGGGTGCTCTCCTGAGGACCATCCCCACGCCTGTTATGGGCGGAATTATGATACTGCTGTTTGGTACAATCGCTACAATCGGCATGAGTACCCTGGTCCGGGAAAAAGTGGATTTGTCTCATCCGCGTAACATGGTTCTTGTCAGCCTGATTTTAGTCTGCGGCATCGGAGATATGGCCCTTGGGGTCCAAGGATTTGTGGTGCAAGGGATCGGGTTGTCCGCCATAGTGGGCATTGTACTGCATCTTGCACTTCCAAATAGAAGCGTATCTAGCCAGGATTTCACCTGAACATGTGTCTCATTTGAGACAATATTTTTTAAACCAGTACGGGGGCAGGGTTGATCATGATTGTCTATGAGCTTGCATGCACTTGCGGCTGCCAGTTTGAAGGCTGGTTTTCTGATCGCTCCTCTTTTGAGAAGCAACTCTCCCGCAGTTTGATTACCTGCCCAGAGTGTCATGGCAGGCAGGTGCACAAAATTCTGTCACCAGTGGCTTTTCATGCCCATTCTTCATCGGTATCAGATCCTGTCCATGCCCCAACGGCCAAGGCGGAAGACGTTTTTCGGCAGGAGGTGGTACGCTACCTAGCATCTGTTGGCCGTTTTGTGGAAGAACATTTTGAAGATGTGGGCACGAAACTGGCCGTAGAAACTTTGAAGATGCACTACGGGGTGGAAGAGAAACGTAACATCTGCGGGGTGGCGACCGAGCAGGAAGAGGAAATGCTGGAGCAGGAAGGTATACAGTTGCTTAAGGTCCCGTATGTGAAACCAGATCCGAAATCCAATTGACTTGGATGGTGCTGTTTTTTGCTGTTGCGTAAGTGGCTGGGCGAGCCTAATGTGTCAGTACAGCAAACGCATGGGAAATCCAGGCTACAGGATCAGCGTAAAGGGGGCGAGGCAGGTGGCTCCCATTTGGCCAGCCGTTCGTGGAGTTTGGCGTATTTGTAAAAAGTCCCCTCAAAATTACCCAGGGCAATGATAAAACCGGGCCAGCCGTCCAGAATACCTTTTTTCAGAATGTACATATGGAAAAAAGACCACAGACCCCGTCCCAGGGCTTTGGCCATCCCCCCAGTCTTGCCCCTCTGTTCCAGCTTTTCTGCTCCCAGGGTGGAGTATTTATTGGCCTTGTGGACAACTTCTTCCAAATTTTTATACGGCAGTTGCCATATGGCGTTGTTCAGGTAGGCAACAGGTTTGTCTGAACGAACCTCATACTCTTCGTGTACGGGATCGTTCTTGAAGTGGAGGGCGCCTTTACGGAAAAGTTGCGGTTGGCGGTAATCAGGATAGAAACCGGAATGTTGTATCCAGCGGCCCATAAAAAAATTTTTTCTGGGAATGTAATAGGCATCAGCCTGGGGAGCCTGGAGCGTGGAGCGGATTTCCTGCTGCGCCTCCGGGGTGCACCGTTCGTCTGAGTCCAGAGAGAATATCCATTCGTGGCTGCAGGCGGCCATAGCCTGATTACGTAAATCACCAAAGCCCTGAAAGGGTACCTGTACGATCCGGGCTCCGAGGCGCTCTGCAATGGCTGCGGTGTCATCCTGGCTAAAGGAATCGGCCAGGATAATTTCATCAGCCCACAGGACGGAGTTGACGGCGGCTTCAATTTTATCTGCCTCATTATAGGCAATGATATAGACGGAGAGTTTGTTCATGCGCGCCTGATCATCTGTTGAGGTCTGTTTTTCCCGACCCCAGCTAGTTGGACCACAATGCGGTTTGTTCTCTGCAGTCGTTCAACCAGTGTTTTGAAAAGATGTTTGGAGACCTCGGGATATTTTTCAACAAGTTCGTTCAGTTTGTCACCCGGATACCGTTTGATGACGCATCGCCCTGAAGAGATAATACTCGCTGAACGTGCTTCACCAAGTATGGCTGCCATTTCGCCAAAATATTCTCCCGGTTCGGTTATCTCCGCTATTTTTTTACTGCCCCTGGTTACTGCGACCTTGCCTCGAACCAGTTTAAAAAAGTCCTTATCCTTATTGGATTCCTGAATAATGACATCACCGTCTTTGTATTCTTCCACGTCAGGATTCACCAGGTAAGGCGGCAGGCTGTCCTCGTGGATAACCGTTCGCCGAAGAACCTCTTCCAGGCTGGTGATACCTTCCCTCGCCTTTTGCAGGGCCGCTTCACGAAGGGTGTACATGCCTTCTTGAATGGCTACTTTGCGCAGCTGTTCCTCGCTGACTTCTGCCTGGATGGCTTTGCTGACTTCATCGGTCACTTCCATGAGTTCAAAAAAACCTACCCGGCCCTTATATCCCAAACCATTACAGTTCCCACACCCTTTTGCGGCATAGAGTTCCAGGGAATCAAGTTCGTCTTCCTTGAACCCGGCACTGAGAAGGTCCTGTCTATCGTATGACGCAGGTTCTTTGCACTGGGGGCAGAGTCTTCTCCCCAGACGCTGGGAAAGAACCATGGTCAGGGAGGAGGCAAGTATGTAGGATGGGACGCCAATATCAACCATACGACTGACCGTGGCCGGCGAGTCGTTGGTGTGCAGGGTGGAAAACACCAGGTGCCCTGTCATTGCTGCTTTAATGGCAATTTCGGCAGTGTCGTAGTCTCGAATCTCACCAACCATGATGATGTCTGGATCCTGGCGCAGAAAGGCCTTGAGGGCTGCAGCAAAGGTCATGCCTACTTCAGTATTGACATTGACCTGACTGATACCCTTGAAGTTGAATTCCACAGGGTCTTCAGCAGTGAGGATTTTAATGTCTTCTGTGTTCAGTGAGTTCAACGCGGAGTAGAGGGTGACCGTTTTACCTGAACCGGTGGGACCTGTTACCAGCAACAGCCCCTGGGGGCGCTTGAGGCAGCGTTTCAGGGAGGCGAAGGTGTCCGGGGTAAAACCCAGCTTTGTTAGGTCCACGTTGAGTGAGCCTTTGTCAAGAATACGAAGAACGATTCCCTCACCAAAGAGAAGCGGCAAAGTGGATACCCGAAAGTCCACAGCTCGATTGCGGCCAAGCCGCATTTTAATCCTGCCATCCTGGGGAACCCTTCGTTCGGTAATGTTCAGACTCGAGAGAATCTTTATGCGGGCTACCATGGCATTTTTGATGGTCAGGGGCAGGTTCATGGATTTAAACAGGGCGCCGTCTTTCCGATAGCGTACCTGCATGGTCTTTTCAAAGGGCTCGATATGGATGTCGCTGACCCCCTCTTGAACCGCCTTGACCAGAATACCGTTGACCAGTTTAATGATCGGTGCGTCGGAAGCCGAGAACTGATCAAAAACACTGTCATCTTCTTCGTCGCTTTCGATCTCGAAATCTTCTACCGCATCAGATACCAAGGCGCCGAAATCGTCTACCTGGGTGACTTCTTCGGTCTCTTCTTCTTTGCTGCCGGCAAAATAAACCTGATATTCCTCATCACTGATCTGGTAATATTTTTTGTAGGCCTCAATGATTTCGTCGGCAATGGAGACACAGACATTCAGTCCCTTTTGGGTATAATCCTGCAACTCCTCTACCTCGACGGAATCAGTAGGCTCCGCCATGGTGATCTGCAGAGTGTTGCCGACTATCCGCAATGGCAGGGCCATGTATTTTTTGGCGACATCGTAGGGAACAAGCTCCAGAGCCTCCCTGCTGGGAGGTTCGTTTTCGATGGTCACCATGGTGTAGTTGTGGTTTCGGCTAAGAAAATTGGCGACAGTGTCCCGTTCGATGACACCGTCTTCCAGAAGAATACGGCTCAGACGTTCCCCAGATTTACGCATGGTAACCTTTGCCATTTCAAACTGGGAAGAGGTGATATAACCGGCCTTGCTGAGCAATTCGCCGATTTTTGTTTTACCGGCTCCAGACTGGTCTTTAACCGTTCTTTTCATGGAGGCTCTGCCGGTCGTTTGGAAGCTTTGTCGTTGTTTAGTGGCCATAAAGCAGGGACCAAAGGAAAAAGGAAAGAGGAGGTTGTCTCATATTCTGATGATACTACATCTGAAAAAGGTGGTCAAAGAAAGGAATCATTATTCCTTCCGTCCAGGTATCTCATCAGCTCAGGGTGGTGCCAGGTTCGGTAGGTTTTGGTACCTTGCTATACTTGGTAGATGTGTTGCCAAAGTACTGCCGAAGATGGTACCGCCTGGGTTGAGCGTTGGTGCACAGTTTGTTGAGATTTCAACTTGCTCATGGAAACCACATCCATCTGTTTTTGTATGTTTTTTCTTAAAAGAGACACAAGGTTCATGAGAAATCCGATTAAGCACGACAACCTGTTCAGCCATTCTGGTCTGTCCATGGGCCTCCCGGGAGTAGTAGATCGGGCCAGCGGTCATGCCGCAGACACACAGTTTTCAGGGAGTTGGGCTTCGATACCCTTTATGGGGAGAGTTCAGTGAACAGATCGGGGTACCTGGAGGCCAGCTCGTTTTGTAGAGGTATCATCACTTCCCGCATGGAAGGATCGGCGTTGGGAGGCGTACGCAGGGCAAGAATATGCTGCCAGTGCTCCAGGGTGGTGTAGACGATGATTTCAGTTTTGCATGCGTTGGGCAGTACTGTACGTGCGGCCTGCGGTGTGGAGGTCTTGAGAAGAGCAAGGTAGGTTTTCTCGCTTTCCTCCATGACCCGCAGCCATTGAGCGTATTCCTGGCTGTCTTCCTGGTAGAAAAGAGGTTTGATGAAGGTGACTTCATTACCAAACCTGTCAGCAGAGTAGCGGCAATAGCGCTGGCTTTCCTGGAGAAAAGAGCAGGGGCGATGCCGTACCAGTTCATGGGTGACTGCCCTGTTTACAATGAATTTCACGGCAAGGTAGCGATGTCGTGCCATGAGTTCAGAAGAGGGGAGTTGCTCCACCTGTTCCAGGCTCAGTTGGTGTACCTGTAGGCCCTGTGGGTTGGCGATATCTTGAATCTGGTCTTCGGCAATCTGGTAAAAATAGGGATGTTTGGTTGCCAGCAAGATGGTGAGAGCCTGCACCAGTTCATTCTCCTGATGCTGTAAAAACAATTCTCTGAATCCCCGCACCGTTCCGGAAACAAGTAAGGCCCTCTCCTTCATTGGATCTATCTGTAGATACTTGGGCAGGCAGAGAAAAAAAGATTGGACCTGAGGATCGGTCACTCCCGAGATCAGGCAGGTAGCCGCACCCATTTCCAGGACGGAATTGTGCCCATGTCGAGCCATTTTCTGCACAAAAGGTATGGCTGATTGTTCATTGATTCTCTCTTCGCTCTTGTAGCACAGGCGTCCACAAAATTCGATACGGACAGGAAGGCTTTGCTGGTCCAGGTGATCCAGGATATGAAAAGAGGGTGTGATAATATTCATTACGGTATGCTGTCGAAGTTTGGCTGTGCGGCAAAGCTAGCTCGGCAAGTTTTTATTCCTTTTCCCAGAACGGGGAAAGGTCGCGCAAACCGGCAATGATGCCCGGCATTTTTTCCAGTACAAAATCAATTTCTTCCTCGGTATTGTAGATGGAGAGGCTGAAACGGATTGAGCCGTGCGCAGCTGTAAAGGGTACCCCCATTGCCCGCATGACATGGGACGGTTCAAGGGAACCTGAGGTGCAGGCAGACCCGGAAGATGCACAGATGTTGTAGCGGTTCATGTGCAGGAGAATGGCCTCGCCCTCGATAAATTCGAAACTAATGTTGGAGGTGTTCGGCAGCCTGTCTTTCTTGTGACCATTGAGCAACGCTTTGGGAACGGTTTCCAGAAGTCCGTTTTCAAGTTTATCGCGCAGCGCACGGACCCGGGTGTTTTCTTCCTCCATTTTTTCCGCAGCCAGTCGACAAGCTGCGCCAAGACCTATAATGGAGGCAACGTTTTCCGTCCCTCCTCTGCGTCCGCGTTCCTGGTGTCCACCATTGAGAAAGGGGGTATACGGGGTTCCTTTCCGTACATAAAGAACGCCCACTCCTTTGGGCGCATGCAGCTTATGGCCTGAGAGAGAAAGGAAGTCAATGTTCGACTCCTTGAGGTTAATCGGTATTTTGCCCACAGCCTGGACGGCATCGGTGTGGAAAAGGATGCCTTGTTCATGGGCGATCCTTGCCATTTCTTCCACGGGGAAGAGAACACCGGTTTCGTTGTTGGCCCACATCACGCTGACAATGGCGGTTTCTTGAGCCAGGCTTTGTCCGTAGAGCTCCATATCCATGGTCCCGTCTGCGTTAACAGGCAGCCAAATGGTACGGTGCGGATATTTGGTCAATGTATTTAGGTTTTCACACAGGTATTTGACTGCTGGGTGCTCAACCCGTGTGGTCACTACATGGCGTTTGTTCGGGTAGGTGCCCAGGGCGGAAAGAATGGCCGTATTGTCGCTTTCCGTTCCGCAGCTGGTGAAGATAATTTCTTCAGGACTGGCTCCGATAAGGGCTGCAACGGATTCCCTCGCATCTTCCACAAGTCTGCTGACATGTCCTCCGAAGTTATGCATGGAACTGGGGTTGCCGTAATACGTGCTCAAAGAGGGGAGCATTGCCTCCATCACTTCAGGGGCAACCCGTGTGGTGGCATTATTATCAAGATAAATGACATCGTCGTGCGCAATCGCCATTATTTGTCCTCCTCAACAATCAGGGTCTCCAGGACTTGTTCACGCAATTTCTTTTCCACATATTCCTTGAGCGTGGTTTGGGAGGAGGGAGTGTCGGTGTTTGAACCCTGCAGGGAGATAAAAACAAAATCACCCTCCAGGTCAACAAGCTCTATACTGCCGCCGTCTTTTTTCAGAGTCGGTCTGATTTCCCGTTCCAGGACCTCTTCTATCTTCTTGATCTTCTGTATGGTGGTCAGACGTTTTTTCTTTTCCGGCCCTTTGGCGGCTGGGTTTGTGGTGATAAGGCTTTTGCTGAGCAGCTCTTGCAGTTGTTTCTCGCATTTCCCGCAACCGCCTCCTGCTTTGGTGAAGTTGGTGATTTCTTCCACTGATCGCAGGCTGTTTTCCTCTATGGCCCTGGTGACTTCCAGATCGGTCACGCCGAAACATTCGCAGATCACTTCGCCCTGCGCCATGGGCAGCATAACTCCGGTATAATCAGCAATGGCTGCCTCCAGCGCTTCTCGGCCCATGACCGAGCAGTGCATTTTTTCTTTAGGCAGCCCGCCCAGAGCATGGGCGATGTCATCGTTGGTTATTTTTTTGGCCTCGTCAATGTGCATGCCGATCAGCATTTCCGTCAGTATGGAGGAAGAGGCAATGGCTGACGCGCACCCGAACGTCTTGAACTTGGCGTCAGTGATGATGTTATCTTGGTCAACCTTGATGGTCAGTTTCAGGGCATCGCCGCAGGCGAGGGAACCAACATTTCCGATACCACTGGCGTCTTTGATTTCCCCGACATTTTTCGGGTTGATAAAATGTTCCTGGACTATTTCGGTATATTCCCACATGATATTATTCTCTGCTTGAGTGGCGTACCTGCCTTGCTATGTTTTCTATGCCTGATTCTGGAGTGCAGCTCAAATACATTTCCCGACAGAGTCCTTGTATACCTGTGGTATCATGTTGAGTATGCCTTGATCTGAAACAGAAAAGCTTGTTTATGGGCAGTCACTTGGTAGTTATGAGGCAAATCGTGTCGTGCGAGCGCTTCTCCTGCAATGCGGCAAGGCCCCTGCACAGGGCAAGGGCTCTCTATTGGTAAGGTTGCGTCTTCTGCCTGTTCCCAAGGACATCTTTGGATAGGTCCTGCGGAATACAGAGTAAAAAGTTCGAGCACACGTTTTGTTCCTTTTTATTCGTACAGCAATACCTCTTAACAGTATGGCAGGAGTCCAATTTGGGCAAGCATGGAATGGGCACTTTTCACGAGAAGTTCTGTTTCCTGCGGATTCCGGGCTTCGACATAGAAGCGTACTTTGGGCTCTGTTCCCGAAGGACGGATCATGATCCATGATCCGTCTTCAAAGATCATTTTTCGACCGTCGATGGCAATGACCTGGACAATTTTCTTCTCCGCATCGCCGACTTGGACAATAGCTCCCTCCGAATAGTGATCAAGCTGTTTAAGATTCTGTCTCAGTTCCGCTCCCTTTTGGCTTACGATTATGCCGCCGCGACCAGGATAATAGCGGCCATAGGTCTGTTCTATCTGCTGCAGATAGTCCCCCAGGGAGATGTTCAACTCTTGAATCATGTCGATGGCCAGGATAAGGCCGATAAAGGCATCTTTTTCCGGCGTATGGCCGATAATGGAAATACCGTCGGATTCCTCAAAACAGACCAGGGCTTTGTTGAACACGGGTTTGAATTCTTTGAATCCCACTTTGGGTTCAAAAACCTCTTCCCCAAGTTGCATGGCAACCGCATTGGCCAGGTTGCTTGAGGCTACAGTTTTGGCGACCATACCTTTTTTGTGTTTGACTTGATGTATAAAATGATATGCCATGGCACCGAATTGGTTCATGGAAATTTCGATATCGCCGTCGGTGAAGCGGATGCGGTCACCATCTGGGTCAATGATCGCCCCAACCTTCAGGGAAGCTTGTCGATCTTTGAGATAGGCCATGGTTGGCTGCATGTTGTGCGAAGAAGGTTCCGGGGCAATGCCTCCGAAGGTGGGATCGTCGTCGCTTCTGAGTATGGTAAGCTTGCCGGAATCCGGGTTGCCGAGGAGCCTTCGCAGGTAGTTGCGCGATGCCCCATGCATCGCATCAACACAGATGGTCAGGTCGTTGTGGGTGTTGATGGCCTCAAGCAGCCCAGGATAGTCGATGCCATGGAGTGCCGTGTTACTTCTGATCAGCTCCTGCCAGCTTTGCAGAGCATCTTCCTTGATGATTCCGGTGAGCGAATTAATGGGGCGCAGGAGTTGCTCTGCCTCAAGCATGAAAGGACAAGGTTCCCCTGCGATGTACTCTCTTGAGAGTGCAGTGAGAGTATCGGTCAGGAGAGGGACAGCGGGACCAGCGTCTGCCGCGTTGTATTTAATTCCCCCATACTCCAAGGGATTGTGGCTTGGGGTCAGGTTGATGGAACAGGCTGCCCTGTTGCGCAGGACTGAGGCAGAAAGGGCGCCGGTGGTGGCTTCACCGGCATAGTAGACTTTGACACCGGCTGCATGCAGAATATTGACCACTGCCAGAGCCAGCATCTTACCGCCGAAACGGTTGTCAAAACCAACAACGCACCCGTTCTCCCGCATGGCCTTGCTGTTCAAACCGCCCAAGGCTTCCTGTATAGCCTGGTTTTCTTCTCCCAGTTTATAGAGCTGGAGAATGGCGCAGGTGACATAGGATATGGACTGTACGAAGATATCCTTGCCCAGGATTCCTCTCCAGCCAGAGGTGCCGAATGAGACTGGCTCAACCGGTTGGGCGGTGTTGGTAACGATTTCCTCACCCACCAAGGTATAGATGGCATCGATGGCCTGTTGCCAGGCCTCTTTCTCTACGTCGCTGGCGGCTGTGTTTCTGGCCGCGACGCACTCTTTCAGGGCAGAGAAGTAGTCGCTTTCGGGGTGATTGTCAGGAATGATGTGCTGGGCAAGTATTTCCCGTGGTATCGTCTCGTTGGCCATGTGCAGTCCTCATAGTCTGTTGCGAGGGAAAAAGAAACCATGATCTTACCATGGAACGCCGCCATCAATAGAGTATAGCGCTTCAGAAGATGAATGGCAATATTACGCTCTCTGTCCAGGCGCTCTTCTTTGTTGATTGTACTGTCGCCTAAAGAGGGAATGGATGCTGATGTCTGCGTATCTGTTACTCCTACTGCCCCGGATTCAGGGAGCAGAAGAGGGGAAAGAGTGGGTGTTGATAGCCTGGACAATAGGTCTATGCATGCTCATGTCCAGGATGTTTATGCCGCAGTAATCCTGAGGGATAGTCAGGATATCCTCCAACGGGCTTGGCAGCAGGTGGGCGAGAAGAGTGCGGTTGACTCCGGCATGAGCAACGATCAGGGTCTTTCCGGGACAGATGGTACAAATATGTTCAAAGGCCTCAACGACACGCTGTTGAACATCTGCAAAGCTTTCCCCGTTCAAGGGCCTGAAATTTTTAAAGTCTAGCCCTCTTCTCTCATATTGTCCAGGGTATTTCTGTCGGACCTCCTCCACGGTCAATCCTTCCCATTCCCCCAGGTCGATTTCCTTGAACTGCTCCACTACTCGGATATCTTGTGCCGACCGGCCGGTGGCCAGTTGGGCTGTTTGTCTGGCCCGAAGCAGGGGAGAGCTGAAGAGAGAATCAAAAGACAGGTCGGCAAAAAGAGGCCGTAGCGCCAGGGCTTGCCTCTGGCCCTGCTTGGACAGTGCGATATCTGTCTGCCCGAGAAATCGTCTTGGACGTGGGGTGAGGACATGGGCGTGGCGAATAAGGTAGATGCATGCTGTTGTCATTTGGTTCGTCTCCTGTGCCGTTTGCTGAAGCCCTTTACCTCTCATCCGCGTTTGCTTTCCTGGATGTCGCTTGCATATGTTGGCTTCTTTAAGCAAACATACATCAAACAGAATCAAGGGCTGTACTGAGGAGTAATTCGGGCTACAGCAAACCAGCATGGATTGAGGTTTTTTGTCAGGCTGCATGTGGAGAGTATCATGTAGATGTACTATACCTTGGTTTTTCCAGGATACTGAGCAGGCTTCGATCTGTTATGGATTCAACGGTTTCTGCAATGGCCAGTGCCTGGTCAAGTCGGCCTTGGATAGCCCGTACGGCTTCAGGGTCGTCTTTATAGAGCGCTGTTTTTTCTGAAAAGCGTTGGTGGATAGACACCACCTGGCTGCCGCGAACCACCTTGTCAGCCAAGTGGACCAGCTCTTTTTCCGTGAGTGTGTCGGTCCGAGAAAAGTGGAGATCCTTATGAGCAGCGACAATTTCTGCTGCTGCTGGAAACCCCAGTACCCGCAGCCAAGATGCACCGGTGGCCTCATGTTCCGGGTGGCCTTTGGCGATATCATGCAAGAGACCGGCTGCGTAGCAGAGGGCGGGGTCCAGGAGGGTTTGGCTGTTTCTGTTGATCTCCCGGCATAGACAAACGGCTGCTTCCGCTACCGCTTCACCGTGGGCAAGGCCCTTTTCGGGGATGGGATGGATGTGTTTGAGCAGTTGTCTGCATTCTTCTTTGGTGGGATAGCCCAGAACCCTGGCTCGGGAACAGGCCTGGTCATAGGCATCCGGGGTATCCATGTCAAAAAGAATATTTGCGTCACAGGTGAGCACCTCCTCAACACTTTGGGGACTGTTTTGCTCTATATGAGCCAGCAGGGAGCGCAAGCCCTGCTGGCAGTGCGTACCCAGTTTTATGTTCGTAAACAGGGAACTGTGTACCCAGGGGGGGTGGCCGCGCTGTCCGTTGAAAACCGGGTAGATGACCTGTGCCGAAGAGTGCTGGCGGGCTGCGAGCAGTTGTGCGACGGTACCCGCTCGTATCAGGGGAATATCAACGGGCAAAAGGAACAGGCCCTCTGTCTCTGCAGGCAGCGCACACACCCCTGCCTGGATAGAGCTGAACATCCCCTGGTCGAAATCGGGATTGTAGACGGTTGCGCATCCGTACTGGTTGGCAGCAGCTTCGATCCGGTGGCGGGCGTGGCCGCTGACCACAATGATCTCTTCCAAGCCACAGGTCCGAAAGAGGTCGACACACCTTTTGAGAACCGTTTCAGAACCGTTGTCAGGCAGGGGCAACAATCCTTTCAGCTTGCCCATTCTGGAGGAATAGCCGGCAGCCAGAATGAGGGCGCTCAGGCGGCTTGTCATCTTTTGCGGTCTGTTGCCCGTTGACAGATCAGCTCCCCGACAATACTCACCGCTATCTCTTCGGGGGTCTCAGCCTTAATGGAAAGACCAATGGGGCTGTACACTTGATCCAGCTGCTCTTGGCTCACGCCTCTGTCCAATAGGCGCTGATACAGGGCATCCCGTTTTTTGCGGCTGCCGATCATCCCGATGTAGCCGGCTTTGGTTTGCAGCGCTTGTTCCAATACTTCCTGGTCATGTAAATGCCCTCGGGTGACGATTACCAGATAGCTGTCCTCATTGATCTCCTGGTCTGCAAAACAGTTGGAAAAATCGGGCAGGACAACGATATGCTCAGCCTGGGGAAAACGCTGGCTGTTGGCGAATTCGGGGCGATCGTCCAGGACGGTAATACGAAAACCGACCCGCGCTGCCACCTGAGCCGTGCAGGCGGCCACATGGCCGGCGCCCAAGAGCAGCAGGTGGCCTCTGGCCGCGAAAGAGGAAAGCAGATAGCTGGCGCCCTTATGGGTGATGACCGCAGCGGTAGAGATCCCGCTACGCGCTCGTTTGACTGCTGTGAGCAGGCCAGGGGCAATATCGTCTTTGCCTGCCTGTCCCTGGCTGTTTACGATGAAACGACCGGAGTCGTTCTCGCTGTCCAGTGGGCATACCAGGGTGACCCGGCGTCCGGATGTTATGGCATGGAGCAAAGCCTGAAATACTTTGAGACTCTCGGGGCTTGGTCTGATATATTCCATGTGGAGTTCCAGTGTTCCACCGCAGATCATGTCGGTGTCGGCTGCTGCATGGTTGGTGAGATCAAAGCTTGTACGCCTGGATCTTTGTTCCTCAAGGCAGCGGACGGCGTCCTGTATTGCCTGGGCTTCCACTATGCCTCCACCAATGGTGCCGACAGTGCTCCCGTCGGAGGAGACCAGCATGTGCGCGCCGGCTTCTCTTGGAGTAGAACCCGATTGATTACAAATGGTCACTAGAACAAGATTTTCGCCTTTTTCAAGTTGGGCGTACAACTGTTGGGTAAGCTTTTTCATGGTTCATCCTGACGTTTATCGTCAATAATTCGTTTGGCGGAGTGAATACAGTGAGCCTGGGTGCAGGTAATTGTCCTGTGGAGACTGTTCAGCTCTGCTGCCTGTTCCAACAGCCTGTTTGCCAGCCGTGTCGTTTCCCGTGCATAATCGGGCAGGACAGTCAGCTCCAAAATAAGCCTTTCTTTGTCCTGTTTCCTAGTGAGCGCTGCATTGATATCCAGTATCCCCGGGAGTGGGAACAGCAGTTCATCCAGCATCTGCATGTTGAGCAGACTGCCGTCTTCCAATATGCAGTTGTTTTCCAGTCGTCCCTGGACTTTATCTAGACGTTTTAGATGACTGGTGCACGGGCATGGAGTGGTGAGCAGCCGTCCCCTGTCACCGGTGCGGTAGCGGATAAGTGGCATGCCTTTTCGGGACAGGGTCGTGACCACTATCTCACCGAAAGTACCGTCTGGCAGGTTTTCCAGGGTGTGCGGATCTATAATTTCGACCAGCAGGTCGCCTTCACGCAGGTGCAGGCCCTGGTGCGCCTGGCAGTCCACAGCACCACCCAGACCGGTTTCAACCGTGCCGTAGTGGGAAAAAATGCTACAGCCCAGCATCTTTTCCAGTTCCACGCAGAGGCTTTCTGGAATGTAATCTGAACAGAGCAGCAGAGCGGTAATGGTGTCCAGCGGAAGGCACAGGGCTGTTGCACATCGCACAAGTGCCAGCAGCTGTACCGGAAAGCCGATCACCACATGCGGTCTGTAGGTGGCCAGCTCACGGGCAGCCTTGAACGGATCCGTGACCAGACCGATTATGACGCTCTCCGCTCCCAGGCGTCTGAGTGCCCGAGCCAGAAGCTCGCCCGTGGAATCCGGCGTATGACCGGGCAGCAGGATGGCAGCCCGTTGTCCTGGAGAGGCTATGGCCTGCATGCCCAGTTGGAAGAACTGCAAGGTCTGTTCAAGATCGTCCCTGGTAAAGAAGAGGCGTTTTGGCGGTCCCGTGGTCCCAGAACTCTGGATGGTAACAATACGGGCGATTGCATCCTGGCTGACGCAAATCATCTGTTGACCGTGCTTGCGGATATCCTGCTCGGTGAGCAGGGGGAGGGAGGCGAGATCAGAGAGGCCGCCTATCTCTGATGTTTCCCGCAGGCTGTGCTGGTAGTATGGGGCGTTTTTTTTTACCAGGTCCATGGTTTCACGCAGACGGGCCAGTTGGTAGTGCTCAATGACAGACCTGTCGAGAACAGCAGGATGCGGGTGTCCCTGTTGTCTGCGGAAAAGGGTTTCCAGGGGAGTTGTCAGAGCATGCTTGGTCATCGATAGAGTGATACTCCCTGGCTGGATGTCAGATTGTAGGAACAAAAGGGCACCAGGTTACCCTGAGGAGAAACGATATGGATACAGCACCCTTGCAGCCTTTCGATATCGAGATTCCAGGCATCCTGAAAGGCCATGCCTGAAAGGGAAAAAGTGTGGGTTTTTGCACGCAGCAGAAAGCGGTCCAGGTCATCCAGTGGCTTTGAACTGGCAACGGGTTGCGCCAAGGGAAGAGGGTGGGACCATTGTCTGGCTGTGAAGGTGATACTTTTTTCCCGCCCTTCCCTGGCTGAAGGGACCTGCTCTTGGCCCTGGGAACAGCAGGCGGATTGGCCTGCACTCAGTGGGTTGAGTTGAGCCTGTTCATCGATGAGAAAGGCAGCGTGAAAGGAGCAGAGGGCGTGTTCACAGGCCGGGGGGGCAAACCACTCCGCCTGAATGGCGCCTTGGCTCTGTTGCTGTATCAAGGTAAGAATTTCCGGCAAGGTCAAGCGGTCCCTGTTGTCGGGGGGGGCTGGATAGCGCCCAAAATAACTAACTGGTTGGAAATGCACTCCCCGTACGGCGGGTGCGTGATGGACGGCGAACTCAATAATCGGGTATATCTGATCGGTATTCAGCCCAGGAACAAGGGTGGGAACCAGGACAATGCCAAGCTCGGCCCGGGCACAGTTTTCCACAGCCTGCTTTTTTATCCTAACCAGGTCTCTGCCCCTCAGGGCCTGGTGCACTTTTGGGGTGAGTCCATCAAACTGGAGAAAGACCGAGGCCAATCCCGCCTCCTTGAGGGTTCTGGCATAGGTGGGGTCAGCCGCCAGCCGGAGTCCGTTGGTGTTGAGCTGCACAAAGTTGAATCCTTTTGCCCTGGCCAGTGCAATGATGGCATCCAGATCGTTGCGGACAGTTGGCTCCCCGCCGGAGAGCTGGATGTTGCAGAACCCTGACCCCTCGACTATGCGATCATACCAGAAACTGATCCTCTCCAGGGAGGGATCTTGCTCCGCGCTGGTCTGCTCGGCATCGGCAAAACAGACCGGACAGTGGAGGTTACACCTATGGGTGATTTCCAGTAGCGCTGTACAGGTGTGCTGTTTGTGGTTGGGACAAAGTCCACAGTCCAGGGGGCACCCCTTCGATCGACTGGTGAACGGCTTTTTGGGCAAGGAAGGTGTTTTGGGTCGCTGCCAGCCTTCGAATTCGGGCTGATCCCTCCAGATAACCGTACGAAAGGTGCCGTGCTCAGGACAGGTTTTCACCTGATAGATGGCCTCCCCTTCCCGCTGCCTGGTAGCGGATAGTTGCGTAAAGCATACCGGGCAGATACTTCGGGTGGTCGAAAGAACAATGGGTCGAATCGGGCTGGTCATGATCACTCTTTGGGCATGGTGGGATCAATATCGTATTCCGCCAGCAGTTCCAGTATGCGCGCCCTGGCCTGCAGGATGATGTTGCCGCAGGCTTCCTTGTGTTCTGCACCATGGAAAGCGATAATATCTTCACAGCGCATACCTCCCCAGGATAGACTGTTTTCGGTAAACCACTCCATAAACCCTGACAGCAGCAGGGGAAGACTCTCCAGCGACTGCTCCTGGTCACTGCCTTTGCCTGCATACAGGGCCAGCACGCATGCCGCTCCGCTGGCAGCGCCGCAGATACCGCTGCGGTCAGAAAGGCCTTCACAAAGTCCTGCCATGGACCTAACCAGAGGAGGATTATCTTCTCCCATGTCTTCCAGGGCGAGCAGCATCAGGATTTGAGAACAACAGAAGCCCTGGGCATCCCATTGCAGGAGTTTGAAAGTCGTATCATCCATGGTGCTGTCCTTTTTGTGCTATAAGTTGATAGTAGCCAAGTTTCGCTTTACTCAGGCATTGGCAGGTTTGTCGGGCTGCCTGCGGACCGAGAAACAGCGACCAGAACGCTTGTAGGCTGCCACAGGCAAAGATGATCTCTGCTGCCAGCTGTTTCAGGTGGTGACTGAGGTCAGAACAGCTCTGTAGCCTGAACCCGGCGGCCCGAATGAGTGCCAGCACGTCGTGTAAGGGAAGCGCCCGGGTGGCGCAGCTCTGGAAGCCTGCAAGCTGGGGAGCCAGGGAACCCGCGCGCAGATGGATGTCGCTGAGAATCAAGCATCCCTGATCATGGAGAACACGTCCTATCTCTTGCAGGGCTGTCTGTGGGCTACGGGTGAGCGAGAGTACGCATTCACAGACCACGGCGTCAAACCAGCCGTCTGCCAGGGGGAGGGCGCTTGCGCGGGCCCGAACCTTCTGGATCTGCGGATGGTCGTGATCAATTTTTGCGAGCATGGCAGGGGATGGGTCTAGGGCCGTGACCGTGCAGCCCAGCTCGCGCACCAGCATGAAGGTGGTCTGGCCTGTACCGCAGCCCAGGTCAAGAACGCGCGCTCCCTGGTGCAGCCTGCATTGTCCAAAGGCCTGTCGGGTTGGCTCCAGACCGCCGGGACGCAGTACCCCCTGGGTCAGGTCCAGAAGCATCTGCTGCATAGAAGGTGTATTCGAGATGTCAGGTTCCTGGGCCTGGGGGGAAGGGGAGCGGGGAGCTGTCATACTGCCTATTTATCTTCTAGGAGCTGTTCTACTTCAAACATCTTACCCGCGGCCAGCTCTTCGTCTACCAAGGTCATTTTGCACTGTGGACAGGCCATCAGCTCAACGTGAAACTCGGAATGCAGATAGGTGACGCTGAGTTTGGTGGGCACCAGTTCCTGATCGCAGGCAGCGCATTTCCAGGGAGTATCCCGAGCAAAGGAAAAGGTAGTCATGACTGGTCCTCCGGTAGAATCATGCGGTGGCTGTATGTAGTATGAATGCGATAGGCCGGCCCCTCTTCCGTATACTCCACCCAATAGGTTACTCTAACAGGTCTATATTTGGCAAGCCTGTGGCCGTTTTCAGGGTTGATAAAGGAGACTCCGGTCTCGTGGGCATGGTAGATAACCTTACGGAGATCCTCTTCGAGAATGTGGCGCTGGTTCATCAGCTCCCGTACCGTATCATCTATAATGAGTTCAAGGGCAGCGTGCGGTGCCGGTGGCTGTCCTTCCTCGTGAAACAGCGTTTGCAGGAACTGCTGTTTTAACCTGGCCCTGTTTTCGTGTCGAGCTGAAAATCCCGGATCGGGTCTGGTCAAGGGATTATCTGATTTGGGATGGGGGAAGAGAAAATCCAGAAGATGAGCAACGGGTTTGCCAGCTGCGGCGAGATTGTCCCTGCACATGGCACAGTAAGCCAGTCCGGGGTTCGGACTACGCTCTCCCTTTGCCTCAGCTGTTCGGTTGCTGAGTTTTTGATTAGCAAACTGCATCAGGCCGCCAAAGCCGCAGCAGTCGGCCAGGGTTTCGTTGCAGGCAAACTCTTCAACAGACAACCCCATCTTGGCGCACAGGCTGCGTACACTCTGTCGCATTTGGTCCTGATCCCTGGCTGTGCAGGGATCAAAAACAGCCAGGTTCGAGTCTATTGTCTGTACAGGTATGGCCAGGCCGTCCAGACTGTCGAGAATTTCCCAGAGGGAGATGGCCGTGACGGTCTCTGCAAATTCGGTGAACATGGCCAGGCAGCTGGAGCAGGCTGTGATAACCATGGGATTGTCCAGATCGGCTATGGTTTTCTTGAATTGGGCCATGGTTTGCTGGAATAGCTCATCCCGTCCTGCCCAGTGGGCAGGTATACCACAGCAACTGAGCAGGATGCCGACATTGCCGTCCAGGTGTGAACAGAGAAGATCATAGGTTTGTCTGACCCTGTCGGGTGCTGATCCAGAGAGCTGACAGCCAGGAAAGAAAAGATACTGGCTGCTCTGCGTTCCGGGTTGATGTCTGAGCAGCATACAGGTCTCACTCAGACTGAAGTCCATGTCCTCCAGGGCAAACTCGTGGGCAGAGGGAGGCATGTGACCACTTTGTACGAGTTGTTGCCTGGCTGTCCTGCAGACCTCGGCCACGGGAAAGTCATTGGGACAGATGACTGTGCATTGGCCGCAGAGGCTGCAGGAGTTGATCATGGTGTTGGCCTGCCGCGTTCCCTGGACAATGGATTCATTATTGAAAATTTTCCGGACCAGTGTCTTGGGGTATTCGTTGTACGATTGCAGGAACTGGCATTGTTTGACGCATTCCATGCAGGCGCACTGGATACAGCGCTCCGCTTCTTTTGCGGCTTCCTGGGGGGTTAACTCCTCTGCATGGGGGACAATACGTGGTGACTCGGTGACCCCGATCAAGGACGTATATAGGCGGGTGCTTGTTGCCCCTTCGCCTGCTCTTTGTGCAGTCAGAGAGACTTGTTGCAGAAAACGCTCAATGGAAAGTGCTGCTCTGCGTCCCTCGTCCACCTGTTTAATGGGAGAATAGTGCGACTTTCCGGCTCGTCCTCCGCCCGCAAAACAGGCATCTGGACCAATATTCAGGGTAATTGGATCGGGAGTACCGCAGTCCTTGGGCAGGACCTCGTCTGTGATTGTGTCCAGATCATAGAAGACAGCATCATAATCCTGGGCCAGCTCTTCTATGGCTTGTCTGGATATCTTTTGATGCCGTTCAATGGTGACCCCGTATTTGGCCAGTATCTGTCTGCCGGTCTCCCTGGCTGCGGCAGGTAGTATGGCTTCGGAGTACTCCATAATGGAGCCACCGAGTTCGGCATCAGGTGTTACAAGGGTAACCCGGCGGCCCTTACGTGACAGTTCCAGGGCAGCGGTCATGGCGGCAAGGCCGGAGCCCAGGAGAAGAATGCTACCGCCTTTGGCAGGGAGTTTAGGTAGTTTGAGCACTTGGTTGGTGGTGCTCACACAGTGACGTTCCAGTCCTCCTATATTGAGGGGCTGGTCGATTTGGTTTCTGATACAGGCTTGTTCACAGGGGTGATCGCAGATTCGTCCTATGATTTCGGGAAATGGGATGGCGCGATCCAGTATTTTGCGGGCATCGCGTAACTTACCCTTATTCATGAAGGCTATGAAACTGCGGACATCGACATGGATAGGGCAGGCTGCTGTACAGAAAGGGGGGTCCTCCTGCACACAAAGGGATTCGAATTCTCTGAGTTCTTTTTGGTCCATGATCGGCGACGTCGTCAAAATAGAAAAACCACAGGGGCGGGAATGGCTCCGCCCCTGTGGTGAAGGAAAAGAGAGGGATCTCTTTTACTTCATTGCCGCAAGTACTTTCTCCGGGCGGGCGGGGAGATCACGAACACGTGCCCCGCAGGCATTGTAAATACCGTTGATAATAGCAGCATGAGGTGCTGTCAACGGCATCTCGCCAACACCGGAGGCTCCAAAAGGACCGTCAGGACGAGGCGAATCGACATAAATAATTTCCATATTGTCCGGAATTTGTTTGATGTAGGGAATACCGGCTCCGGCCAGAGAGGAATGCTTTTTAAAGTCTTCAAAATCTTCGGTCAATGCCAGACCAATTCCCTGGGCGAGACCGCCGTAGATTTGACCGTCGACAACCAGTTTGTTGACAATGTTTCCAACGTCGGCAACGCAGACCATGGATTCCACAGTGGTCTTCCCTGTGGCCACCTCTACCGCAACCTCTGTCAGGAAAACACCATACATGTAGCAGCAGAAGGGGTTACCCTGACCGTTTTCGTCGCAATCATTGGCTGGTGCGGTCCATTTCCCGTTCACCCTGGTGGGGATTTCTTCGGCAACCATTTCCTCATAGGTGCGGTAGGAGCCGTCTGATTTTGTCATTGCCTTGATCAGTTCCTGGCAGCTGACCTTAATGGCCTGCCCAACCATGACCTGGCTACGGCTTCCGCCGGCAGGGCCGGAGTTGGGGCATTTGGAGGTGTCGTTCATCACCAGTTTGATCTGATCCGGGGTCAGGCCGAGTGGACGCAGGGCTTCGTGGGCCGTAGCCAGGGTGCCCATATCTGAGCCCTGCCCATGATCTTCCCAGGTATTGTAGATGGTGACGGTTCCGTCAGGATTCAGTTCAATATCGCTCTCTGCCGTATCCGGGCCGTCGAGTCCGGAACCATACACCCCGATAGCCAGGCCTACACCACGCTTAATTTCTGCGGTGGAGTTAGCTGCAGCACGCTCTTTGGCAGCATCATATTTCGGCTTGACAGTTTCGAGCATCTCCGGCAAGGAGTAGACTTCGGGGTCCTGACCCGTTGGGGTGGTGGAACCTTCGCGGTAGACGTTTTTATAGCGTATTTCCCATGGATCCATGTTTAATTTTTCGGCCAGCTCGTCCAGTGCAACTTCTGAGGCGAACTCTGCTTCAGGTCCGCCATATCCACGGAAGGCCGCGCCCCAGGCATGGTTGGTGCAAACAGTACGACCTTCACCACGGATGTGCTTGATGTCATAACCTGCGCCGATATACTGCGCTCCGCGGAGAGTCAGCAGGTCACCAAACTCAGAGTATGGTCCATGGTCTACAGACCAATCTGTCTCCATGGCGAGCAGCTTGCCTTCTTTGTCTGCAGCGAGTTTTACAGAAGTAAACTGTGGAGAGCGTTTACCGGTGTAGATCTGCTGTTGCGCATAGTCGTAACGGAGGTAGACAGGACGTCCGGTGGCCAGGGCTGCAGCGCCAACCAGTGCTTCCATGGTTGGGCTGAACTTATACCCAAAGGTACCGCCGGTGGGGTTTTGGATAAGAGCCAGCTCTTCAGGCTCCAAGCCAAGACCCGGTGCAATCATATAGAGATGCAGGTGGAGGCCGATTGATTTGGAATGAATCATCAGTTTGCCGTCATCGGCAATATAGGCAAAACCGACATCGGGCTCAATGGGAAGATGGGGCTGACGCTGGGTGTAATAATCACCTTCATGGGTCACAGCCGCTTGCTCGAAAAAGGGAGCAGTCTCTTCACCCTTGGCGACTTTCTGAATATAATAGATGTTCGGGGTGCCTGGATGAATCTCGATGGCATCGGGCTCCATGGCTGCAGGCGCGCTCAGGTAGGCTGGCAGTTCTTCCAACTCGACCTTGACTTTTGCCGCTGCAGCCTTGGCATTTTTTTCCGTGTCGGCACAGACGATGGCAATGGCGTCACCAATCTGGAAGACCTTTTCGTCACAAAGAATGGGGCGATCCCAGCCGTCACCTTTGTTCGTGGGGAAGGTGATCAAGCCGGTGATACGGTTTTTCCCTTTGACATCTTTATGGGTAACGACCTTGAAAACGCCCGGCATCTGCTCTGCTTCACTGGTGTCGATGGATTTAATGTTGGCGTGAGGGACTTCAGCCTGAACAAGGGCAAGCTGGAGGGTGTTTTCTGGCAGGGAGAGGGCTTTGTCGGCACCAAAGTCCCAAGTGCCGGTAACTTTTGCCGTAGCACTGGGACGAGGCATGTTGGTGCCAAAAATCTTTCCGTCTTCAGGCAGTTTGAAGGCCAGGTCCTTCATGGTGATTTCACCTTTGAGTACCTTGGCAGCATCCAGAACCGCATCAACGAGCTGTTTGTATCCAGTGCAGCGGCAGGCATTTCTATATTTCTGGAACCAGTCGCGAACTTCTTCTCTACTTGGATCGGGGTTACTGTCCAGCAGGGCCTTGGTGGACACAATGAAGCCGGGCGTACAAAACCCACATTGGGCGCCGCCATGTACAACCCACGCCATCTGGATCGCGTGCAGATCGTTTGGGGTACCTATTCCTTCAACTGTCGTAATGGTCGCTTTGTCTGGAACTCTGTCCATTTTGGTAATGCAGGAGCGGATCAGTTTTCCGTCCATGATCACGTTACAGGCGCCGCACTGCCCTTTACCACAGCCCACCTTGGTTCCCGTGAGATGCAGAGATTTACGGATCACATCAGACAGCAGCTCCGACTTATCGGCAATGACGGACCGCTCTATGCCGTTTACGTACAGTTTCTTTTCAATCATTTACGTTCTCCAAATTCCTAATAGTTAATGGATGCAGCCTCTCTGCTGCAAGGCACCAAATCGGCACGGATTCAGGGGCTGGGAATACCAGCGGACGATACTACAAAAGCCTCAGCAAAGGGTGTGCCATAAAAAAGTATCGTATTATCAGCTTGTTGCGGATGGCCCGGGTGGGCAAGAAACTGACTTATTCCGACTAATACTTACCACTGAACGAGAGAATGGGTTATGATGGGGCAGCAAAGAGCAGGTGAACAAGAAGAAAAGGTGGAGTGGTGCAAAGGGATGGGCAATACTGAAAATGAGACCTTGTGTCTCATCTAAGCTGAAAATTTTCCCCAACCCCGGGCCGGAGCAGCTGAAAAAGAAGGGGGATTGGGCAGTAAAACAAGTGTTCAGACGAGAATGGGGTATTTTGTTACATTCCAGGTACGATTTGTGTCAATTTGTCCCGTCCTTGTCCGTTCGCTGGCTCTCGCAGTGGCTGGACATAAAACTTATCTTGATTTGAATAAAAATATAGAAAAACAGGTAGATGTGATGATGTACAACAGTCTCGACTCTTGCCAAAACATGCATGAGAAATCCGGGTTAAGCGGTAGGCAGATATTGTATGGCTTTGGGCGGAATGGTCAGTGTCACTGTTTTTCCTATAACTGCTTGTATTTCCTCATATTCTCGCATGGATAGCAGCGTAACGATGTGAACACCGATATCAAGCACCATTCTGATACGCTCTTCTTCCTGCATGAGGAGAACAACGACAGCATCCAGGACGAAGGCCTTTTGTCCTGGGCGCGGCTTGTGATTAATTTTGACACTGTAAGGATCGATGTACAATCTTCCCTTGCTGCCGGCAAAGTGAGACAGTGTTGTTGGCAAGGGCAGGGAGGTTTTACCATGTAAGAGCGCTGTCAAGTTTTGATTCTGACCAGAAATGACTTTGCACGAATAACAGTTTTCATACAAAGTAGAGGCCAGTTTCCCGTTTTCAAGGACAACCGTGTGGTCGGCAATGGCAGCAGCCTGTAGGCGGTCGTGGGTGGTGAGGACAATGGTTGTTCCCTCCTGCTGATTCACCTGATGCAGCAATCCGGTCAGGACGGTTTTGTGTTCTGAGTCCACACTGGCTGTCGGTTCGTCGCAAAGCAGAACCTGAGGTTGCAGGGCCAGGGCTCTGGCTAGGGACAACCTTTGTGTTTCTCCGCCGCTTAACCGATGCGCTGCTGCGTGGCGGTATCTTTCCAGAGAAACCAATGCCAGAACGTGGTCTATGATTCGCCGTCTCTCATTGGTTGGGATTTTCCTGATTTTCAGTCCAAAATCTATGTTTTTGTACACTGTGGTGGAAAACATGATCGG
The DNA here is from genome assembly GCA_002748755.1 of Desulfobulbus propionicus. Lineage (GTDB taxonomy): Bacteria > Desulfobacterota > Desulfobulbia > Desulfobulbales > Desulfobulbaceae > Desulfogranum > Desulfogranum propionicus_B. The sequence continues at coordinate 27,377 of PDTD01000023.1, forward strand.
ATGCTGATCGACCTGAACTACCTGTCTGCGCAGGGCAAGGAGTTCTGTTCGGGAATGATGATTGACCCGACGCCCCTGGAAATACATTCGCCCGCTGGTCGGTGCCCTGAGAAAGGCCAGGATATCAAGGAGCGTTGTCTTGCCCGATCCGTTGGCGCCAAGCAGGGCATGGATTTTACCGGGCTCCAGGTTTAGGAGTTCGATATTCAGCGCGATTCGATCCTTGAATTGCTGACGGATTTCTTCCAACCGATACAGGCTCATTCGGCCCCCTTTCCTTGAATAAAGTTGAAACCTATGTTGATGCACAGGCTCAGTGCCATCAATACCAGGCCAAGAGCAACAGCCAGGGTAAAGGCGCCCTTATCATATTCCAGGGCCATGGCCGTTGTCATGGTTCGGGTAAAGCCCTTGATATTGCCTCCTAACATCATGGAGATGCCGATTTCGGCCAGGACCCTACTGGATGCCGAAATAACCGCAGCGGCAATGGCAAAGCGGGCTTCTCTGAGGATGATCAGCGCTGCCTGCAGGGGTGTCGCGCCTAGGGTTCTGGCTGTTTTGCGGTACCGCGTGTCAACACGGCTGACAGCGGCAATGGTCAACGCAGTGATAAGGGGAAGAATCAGGATGAACTGGCCGAGAATAATAGCTTTTTGGGTGTACAGGAGATCCAGTGGCCCCAGTATCCCTCGTCGAGAGATAAAGGCATAGACCAGCAGGCCTATTACCACAGTGGGCAGGGCCAGCAGAGTATTGAGCAGGGTTATGATGATCCGTTTGCCCGGGATCTTGCTATAGGCAATAAAGAAGCCCAAGGGAACACCGCAAAGAGTCGCTAGAACAGACGAGGTGCAGCTCACCGTCAAGGATACCTTGACGATGGTGAGAAGCTCGGGATCAAGAGAAAGTACCAGCGAAAGCGCGGCCAGAAAACTATCAAGGAAGTAGGACATGCATTAGTTCCTGAGTAGAAGGTCAGGCTGCGGCCCCCTCTGGCGGGGAGCGGCAGCCTGACCCTGTGTTTTTCTGACTGTGTCCAACTATCAGGGCTACTTACATGGCATCGGGATAAAACAGCTGCTTACCGAGTAGTTTGTAGTTATTGATAACGGTTTGACCTTTTGAGGAGGTCAGCCATTCGGCAAACTCTGTTGCCAGATCAGCCTTGACGTTGGGGTGTTTTTTGGGATTAACCGGAATAACTCCATAAGGGTTGGCCAGTTGACCACCGCCTTCACAGAGGACATCCAACTCAATGGGAACGTCACGGCCGAATTTATACTTGATATAGGTGCCGCGGTCAGCCATGGTGTACGCCTGTTTTTCATCAGCCATGGTTAGCGTTTTGCCCATGCCCTGACCGATGGAAAAATACCAGGCGCTGCTGTCAGCGGGTCTGAGTGCTTTGACTTCCTTGGTTTTTCCTTTTTTGGTAATGGTAAAGTTGGCTGTTTCCGTAGGGATTCCAGAAGCTTTCCAGAGTTTTTGTTCTTTTGAATGGGTGCCAGAGTCGTCACCCCGAGAGACAAATGGGGCTTTGGCTTGGCCAATTTTTTTCATTGCAGCCGCGCCATCTGACATCCCTTTTATACCCGCCTGGTCCGCTGCAGGGCCTAGGATAACAAAATCATTGTGCATAACGGCATACCGTTTGGTTCCATAGCCCTCGGCCACGAATTTTTCTTCCCGGGCTGTATCGTGCACAAAAATGACGTCCACATTGCCGTCCATACCATCCCGGATAGCGGCCCCGGTTCCTTTGGCAATGACTTTGACCTTGATGCCGGTATCTTTTTCCAACTCCGGCAGCAGGACATCTAGCAGCCCGGAGGCCTGGGTGCTGGTCGTTGTAGACATCTTCAAGACCTTGTCTTCAGCAGTGGCCAGCCCGGCACTTACAACCAATGCGGCCAGACCAAGGAAAAACAGTTTCCATGTTTTCATACGTTGTCTCCTTTCATGAAATAAGGGGGGGGAGGCTGGTTCTTACCAGCCTTGTCTCTTTGTCGTATCCATCTATAAAATTTTTTTAACCCCATTGCTGGGGATATGCCTCACTGGGATTTCTCGTTAATAATTTGTAGCAATGTTCACTACCTCTTTATACTTGTTCTTGCTGGTAGACTATCTTGCCGGCCATGTTTAAGTCATAACCGGACACGGTATTTCCGAGGTTCCGAAATTTGTCAGTGAGCAAAAGACCAAGAAAATTCTGGATGGTCTGCTCAAAGAAAACCTCTTTGCTGACCAGCAAATCGAATCGCTCCCAGCGTAAGGGCAGGAAATCCAGGTCCAGCGCCTTGGCGACTGCCTCGATCCCTGGGCCAACATCAGCGCGGCCAGCTAGAATTTCCTGGCCAACGTCCATATGTCGTGCCACTTCCCAGTGGTAGCCTTGGATTTTATCTCCTTTCATCCCTGACTTTTTTAGTTCTTTGTCCAGCAGCAAACGTGTACCGGTTCCCAGCGAGCGGTTGACCATACGGATGCCGGGTCTGCTCAAATCGGCAACGGACAGAATTTCCATGGGGTTGTTCTTACGGACCAGCAATCCCTGAAGGCGTTTGCAGAAGGCTATCACCACCGGCATTTTGGTGAATTCCCTGGCTGCAAACTCAAAATTGTAATCTTTTTCATCATCCTGAATTAAATGACTGGCTGCAATATGGCAGAGATTGTTGCGCAGAGCCTGCACCCCGCCTGCGCTGCCAATATTACCGAAGACAGCCAGGTGTCCGTTAAAAGACTGATTAAAAAGACCAATGGCCTTGTCCAGCATAAGGTCATTGCTTCCGGCCAAGACTATCAGACGCTGGTTGGAGGTCAGAGGCTTGATATGTTCCGGAAAATTAATGGTGTTGTTTTCTACCCATTGCTCAATCAGGTATTGGGGAAAAAGCCATTTCCCGGCAATTTTGGTTGCAGGCATGGCCTTTTCCGAGACCAGGCTGTATACCATCTTCTCGTGTATATTGAGAAATTCGGCAACTTCCTTTGTCGTCAATAATTTGTTCATACAGCAAAATCCTCTGGCTGGGTATACTCCTTCGTGCAGTAGTAATAGTCTATCATGGCAGAAATGGTTAGTTTCCGTCAATATTTTAGTCGAACCTGCGGGCGATTATTCCGAAAACAACCAAAAATAACCAAAATTAACACCTGCGCCGTTGTGTTGCACCTCCACCAGTCCACTCTAGGTCCGAGCCTGCATTTCTAATGACTCTTTTATGGAAATTAAGATATAAGGTATAAAGACCATGAGCGAGAAAAAAGAATTTGTACACAATTTCTCCAAAATGTTTACCAAAGGTCAGTAAAGGCGGTACCATTTTTAACGGTATTTCGGCAATATATATATTCAGGTAGAATGTACTGCCAGGCATACCTAAAAATGACGCCGCCTGAGTTGATGAGCAATTTGGGGGTAGGACGAAAGGAGACGCCAGGTGAGTGCATTCAACCAGGTTTTTCAAAGAAATCGCAAGGCAATAACCAGCCAGCAGCAGCAGTTGCTGCAGAATGCGACTGTCGTTGTGGCGGGTTGTGGCGGACTGGGCGGGTATGTTATCGAAGAGCTTGCCCGAATAGGTATAGGGAGCCTTTTCCTCGCTGACCCTGACCATTTTTCCATCAGCAATATTAACAGGCAAGTCAACGCCTTGAGCACAACCTTGCATCGAAATAAAGCGGAGGTGGCTGCTGAACGGGTTCGGGCCATGCATTCCTATACTGAGGTCAAGGCCTATACGACGGATTTTCGTGCCATCCCGCTTTCCGTTTTTGAACAAGTCGATCTGGTGGTGGACTGTCTGGACAGTATCCAGGCACGCCGTGATCTTGCCAGCCTCTGTAACAGGTTGCACCTCCCTCTTGTCCACGGTGCTGTCAGCGGTTGGACCGGTCAGGTTGGCGTGCAAATGCCAGGCTATGATCTGTTTGCTCTTCTTTATCCCCAACAAGTTGTATCTGTTGAAAAAAAACAACCTCTTTCGGTTTTATCTTTTACAGTGGCAACCGTGGCAAGCATCCAGGCAGCGGAGGCTGTTAAGCTCGTCCTTGGCCTGGTTTCTCCACTGCGGAATCAACATCTCGTCCTTGATTTAAAAGAAGGTGAGTGGGTTATGCTCTAACCCGGATTTTTCATCAGCTCAGGAATTACCAGTTCGGTGGCTTCTGGTAGCCCATTATAGGCAGGTGTGGTGGGTACCAAAAAAATAATGTCTTCCCACAAACAACCAAAGATGTTGTCATAAGCAATATGGTATGTTCCCCTGCGCACTGCCTCATGATGAATAACGAAGATGAAGGGACTTCGGTTTTCTGCTAGAGCAGTGTACGCTCCTCACCCGTGTTTCTGGTCGAATAACCGCCCATTTTTTCCACAGCCTTCTGAAATTTTCCGGTCGTGATAATATCCATCACGGACTGGATCATAGGCAGAGGCATATACTCCTCGGGTATCAACAGGTCGTAGCATTCTTCGACCAAAGGAATGAAATCCAGTCCTAAGGCGTTGGCGGCACTTTTGATACCCAGGCCCACATCGGCTTTACCGGAAAACACGGCAACTGCAACAGCCATATGGGTGTATTCTTCGTTTTCATAACCAACAATGTCGTCACCGTCAAGTTGGTGCTTTTGCAGAGTGTAGTCAAAAAGCACCCTGGTACCTGAACCGCCCTGGCGGTTGATAAACGTAATATCTTGCGCAAAGAGATCCTGTACAGCATGAATGCTTTTGGGGTTGCCTTTTGGGAGCATAAAGCCTTGTTCCCTGTGGACTAAATTGATGACTCGAATGGACCGATTCTGAAGATAACGTTGGATGTAGGTCAGGTTATAGCTGCCATCTTCCGGGTCGAGCAAGTGCGAGCCAGCCATATGACACATTTCCTGTTGTAAGGCCATGATTCCTCCCAAAGAGCCGACATGGGTTGATGCCAGCGGGAAGGCGGGGTCGTGTTTTTGTAGGAAATCATGCAGGATGTCCAGGCTCAGGTCGTGGCTGCCTGTGCAGAGTAGGGTTTTTTCGATTTCTGCCCTGGATGTAAGGAGTTCAATGGGCAGCCTACTGTTCTGCCGCTCTCCTTCTGAGGATGCGGGGATGCGAAGCATGCTGTTGGCCCGGGTCAGGGTGGTGATGGCGCCTGAACCTTTTTTCAAGGGCACACTCACGAATTTTTCACCGATTCTGCCAGTGATCATACGCCGAAATTCTTCTATACCTGCCTTTGAGGGTAGAGATTTTGCGAGGGTTGCTTCTATGGTGTCCGGTTCCTCGGGCTGCAAACCCTGTAGCCGCAGGATCAGGGGCGCTACAAACTGTTCCATGGCAATGATTGCGGAAACAGGGTATCCGGGAATCCCAATCACAGGTTTCTGCTCTATCATACCAAGAATGGTCGGTTTACCGGGCATGATGGTAATGCCGTGGACATACACGGTGCCCAGCTCTTCTATAACCTGGACAGTGTAATCGGCGCTGCCGGCAGAGGAACCGGCGTTGACGATGATGATATCGGCATCGCCAGCAACCGCTTTTTGTAGCTGTTCTTTGATGCTTTGGTAGTTGTCATTGAGAATGGGCGCTATGGTTACTTCAGCACCTGCCTGTTGGGCAATGCCTGCCAGCGCTGCAGAGTTCGATTCGATTGTTGTACCCCGGGGCTGGGCATCCATCTCAGGGGTTAGGTCAATCAGCTCTGTGCCCGTTGGCATGATAGTCAGCAGCGGTCTGGCATAGACTTCCACGGTTGAACAGCCTGCTGAGAGTATGGCCGCCACATCGGCGGGCTTAATTGTGTGGCTGGTGGGGTAGAGCAGCTCGGTGGCCACGATGTCCTCGCCAACCTTGCGGACATACTGCCAGGGGTAGACCGGCTCACGAATGGTTGCCACGGTTTTATCAGCGTTGAGCACCGCTTTTTCTATCATGACAACTGCGTCCTTGCCTTCGGGCATGGGATAGCCGGTATTGATCATTGCAGCTTGACCAGTATCAAGACGCAGATTCAGCGGAGTCTCATCGCTTGCGCCAAAGGTCTCTTCTGCCGACACGGCCAAGCCGTCCATGGCGGCTGAGTGGAACGCGGGAGAGGAAAAGCGGGCAAACACGGGCGCGGCGGTTACCCTGCCAACGGCAGATCGGGTGGCAATGATTTCCGTCCTGATCCGCTTTCCTCTAAGAAGGGAAGGGTAGAGCTGTTGGGCTTCTTCCCTGGAATGCATATCTAAATAAATTGTACGTTTCATTGCCGTAAAAAAGTGCTGTGTTTTGGGTTAGGGTTAGGGTAAGAGAAGAATGGATGCCGTGCTGCCTTGATCAAGCCCCTCGACATCACGGCCTATGGGGAGTAGAGCATCTGCCTGGACAAGGGGTTTGAGCAAACCCGATTTCCCATACACTGGAAAGACCAAGGGGAACTCTTCTGGAGTAGCTGCGGACTGCAGGTGGACACGTACGTACTCTTCTCTCCCGATGGTTGAGGGAATTTGGGTAGCGGTTCGCGCCGTTATTGTGCGGAGACCATGGGTTGCTGGACGACCGGTGTAGTGACGCAGGAGGGAGCGCACAAAGAGATAGAATATAATCATGGCAGAGCCGACATGTCCCGGCAGGCCGATGAGGGCTTTGTTGTTCTGTCTGGCCACTATGGTTGGTTTGCCCGGGCGTACGGATATCCCATGCACCAGGATTTCAGTGCCGGGAAGTGATGCAAAGACATCCAGAGTAAAATCACGGCGTCCAACGGAGCTGCCACCGGAAAGCAAGAGCACATCAGCTTCCTGTAGGGCCTGGACGCATCGTGCACGGATACCATCAAAATCGTCCCCCTGAATACCCAGGTTGATGGGCGTTGCCCCAGCCTCTGCAACCAAAGCAGCAAGGGTGGTAGAATTAATGTCTCGGATTTTTCCGGGTTCAGCAGGCGCATCTGGAGCAATCAATTCGTCTCCCGTGGAGAGGATGGCAACCTTGGGCCTGTGATACACCGCGACCTTTTGTACACCAAGTCCGGCAAGTACCCCCATATCCTGAGGCCTGATTTCCCGCCCCTGCTCAAGCACGGTTGCGCCGAGAGCAAAATCGTCTCCGGCCTGGATAACATTTTCCCCCGGTGCTACCGGTCGATACAGTTCTGTTGTCCGGTTATCGAGCTTGCGCGAATATTCAACCATACACACGCTGTCGGCTTTTTGGGGGAGTTCGCCTCCGGTCCAGATTTGCATGGTTTCACCACTGGCCAGGCGGTATTGTCTGCCCGAGTCACCCATGAGGATTTCTCCGGTGACGGTCAGCAGCGCTGGTTCGGATTCCGAGCAGCCGAAGGTGTTTTTTGCCCGAACGGCATAGCCATCCATGGTCGAGCGGGCAAATGGTGGGAGATTCTCGGAAGCGGTAATAGTACTGGCCAGTATCCGTCCACGGGCATCTGCCAGGGGAATGGTTTGGGCTGAAAGTGGCTCAAAAAGGGGATACAGCTGCAGGACTTCGGAGGGTGTTGTGAGTTTAAAAAAATCTTTCATGATCAGAGTGCATATGATGGGGGAGTTGCACTGTCCCCTCAGAACGCGCAACTCCCTGCGTTGGCCTGCCTGTCAGGCTGGGGCGGGGGTCATCCCCCGCCGATTGCTGGAAAAATGGCAAGCTGATCGCCTTCCTGCGGTTGCTGCTTCATGCTGCAGTGGCGTGAATTAATCATGGTTACGCCGACCTCTTCCAGGTCAATGTCCAGGGATACAATCACATCCTCTACAGTGGTCCCTTCTGGGTATTCACTGTACTTTTCTTTGAATCGGTCGTCGCGGAAATAGGCGAACAGTTTTACATTAAATTGCATTATAACCTTGATATTAGAAATCCCAGAAAGAGTCAATAGCTTCGTCGGAGATATCCCAGACAACGTTATGCGGTGCAATGGCTTCCTCTTTGAAGAATTCAGGCAGTCTGTCGTCCAGGTTGGTAAAGCCGGCTTTACGGTTAAACTCGTGTTCAGTCTTAAGGATGTATTGACCCAGGTTGGTAACATCATCTGCAGTGAGCGCGATCCCAAAACGGGCATTGATCATATCTATGAGTGCTGGCAGACAGTTGGCATCATCAAGGGCTGCAAAAGCGATGAACAGACACATGCCTGTGGAGTCAATTGCGGCGGTTGCGATCTGTAGGTTACGGGAGAGTTCGACCTGCCCTTCTTTGCTCAACGGATCAACGGAACCACCGACACCAAGCACATTGGTGGCAATGGTATACCCCATGGTATGATCTGCTCCTTGGGTCGAGGTCGCATAGGTTATACCGATACCTTTGATGGCCCGTGGATCGTACGCCGGGATGGCCTGATTCTTGACCACAGGCACCCTGGTAACGCCAAAAGTGCGGCCCACGGAACCGGCCCCACAGCCGATGATCCTTCCCAGAGGGGTACCTTTGCCCACTTCTTCGCGTAAGACTCTACAAATACCCTCGCCATCCCCAAACTCTAACACTCCTGCTTCCATGGCGACAGCAAAGGCGACTGGTATTTCGATGGAGTCAAGACCCAGGTCATCCAGGAGATTGTCTGCTTCGGCTATATGGTCCAGGTTGTTGACACAGCAGTCTGCTCCAAACGCCCAAATGGTTTCATATTCAAATCCTGAGGTCTTGTAGCCTCCCTGTGTGTCTGCATACACCTGGGAACAGTTGATGACGCAGCCGGGGTGACAGTTGTGCTTGGGTTTACCGCCACGGGCGACAATGGTGTCATGCATGGTTTCACCGGAGATGGCCTCATGGTCTTCAAATTGACCTTTGGTGAAGTTCTGGGTGGGCAGCCCTCCTGCTTCGTTGATGATGTTGACCAATACATTGGTGCCGTACTGGGCCAGAGCCTGGCTAATGGGGTTGTCGACTAATGCTTTTATGAAGGCCCTGTTGGCGGCTTTGAATGCCTCAGGATTGGCGATGGCCACTTTTTCCCTTGTTGGCTCAATTGAGATAAACTTGATTTTTTTGGATCCCAAGACTGCACCCAGGCCACCGCGTCCATTGGAGCGTATGTGGTTATCAGGGTCTTTGACAGAGATGTTTGCCGCGAGCATTTTCATTTCGCCGGCAGGCCCGATGGAAAGAACGCCTGTTTTCGCACCCAATCTCTCATTGATGGTTTCAACAACTGCAAAGTTACCCATACCAAGAGTTTCGGTTTCTTCGTTGATGGTGATACCATTTGCATCGACGTGCAGATTATACCAGGTATCGCCAGCAGGTTGCCCCTCAATGATAATTGCTTTGATTGCCCAACGGGCGAGCAGTTGGGCCGAGGTTCCGCCAGCATTGGCTTCCTTTATGGTCCCGGTCAAGGGGCTCTTGGCACCGCAGGAAAGACGCCCTGAGTTAGCGGCGTTGGTTCCTGAAAGTAAACCCGGTGCAATCACCAGTTTGTTTTTAGGTCCCAGAGGAGCACAGGTGGGCTCCACTTCTGCAGCAATAATAGTGGAGGTTAGCCCACGACCACCGTGGCCCATCCATGCTTCGGGCACGTCCTCAACTTTTACGGTCAGGTCTGTCATGTTTACACGAAAAATTTTGTCTGCCATTCGAATACTCCTCAATAAGGTTAAATCTGTGGACTGTTTGCAACAGACCACTCTCGGCCCGGGCTCAATGCGGCATATGTGAAAAAAGTATCAACAATAAAATTGTAACCCGGCGGATACTATTATCCTATCCCGCGCATTTAGTCAAAGAAATGCACGTTCAATGGTAGGAAATGGTTATTTTTCGTCAGAATTGCGGTGTTGCCAAAGAAAAAGCAGAGCTTTGCCTTGGGCTCTGAGGAAAAATAAAAAAAATTGATTTCTCAGGCTTTATTTCGTCATATTTTCTCTATATACGCAGATTGTGGGATATCTTGCTTTGATACGTGTTGACTGAGTGGTCTTTGGTCAGCCAATACACTATAGCCTGCGCCTCACCCCAAGGCCCCTGACATACCAAGCAGAGCGCCAGAATTTTGGGGGGTACAGCCACGGAGCTAGCCAATACTGTTTAATTTTATTAAGAGCTGGTAACTCATTGGGTTTGTGAGGACTACCCGCCACAGACCCGTATTCGTCTTTTTTCAAAGAAGTGCAAGGGAAAAAAAGTGCATCTTTTAGAACCCTTCGGGAGTAAACTCCTGCTTGATCTATAATGTGACCAAGGTTGTGCAGCAGGAGATCCCAGCAGCCGTATCGTTGTTTTTGAGCCAGGCCTATATGTGGACAATGACCCCACAAGGCCTTAGGGGGGATGCTGTCTCCCGCAAACTAGATTATGGCCCGCATTTAAATTATGCAATAAATGATCCTGTTTTTGTTAAAAGAAAAATCTTTTATTTTAAGATGTTGTGATTCAGAGGGGAGCAGGTGGGCGGCGAACCTGTTACACTTTTGGGACCAGAGAGTGCAGCGAAGTACGATTTCAGAGGGGGAAGGTCGGGTAACTATCTGGAATAATGTTTCTTTAGATATAATGAGTCGTTTTGTCCCCTCAACTGGCTTGTCTGAGACAATATTTCTCACGCGCCGCCAGTTCACCCGGATATCTCATGAGCATGTTGTCTCATTTGAGAGAAAAAAAGCAAAAAGAGATGTAAGTTCTGTTGGTGTGTAGGTTGAACTTTCGACAAGCTGTTCACCCAATGCCAGCCTAGGCTGTATCATCTCCGGCAGTTTTTTTGGTACCACATGTATCCAACCATAATGGGTTACTTAAAATTGCTGAATCTGGCGCTACCACTACCCACTGCTTCTGTTGTGGCCTGGGTTGATAGCCAGGCCGGATATCGTATGTTATTCTCACATCCTTGCTTGTATGGGTGGAGTATAGATCTGAAAATATGAAAACTGAGGCTTGAGCGTAAGGAGGAAAAAAGCATGACCCAAGTAAGGGAGGTGATCAGCCCCAAGTCTATATGTAGGGGCTGATCACAGAAATACGAGTTGTGCTGGTTTGTTCTTCCATCACCTGTAATGAAAGGAGGCATTCATGCTTCGGCCACTCAAGATCAGAGACTGTTTTCATCTGTCTTGTCGCGGTGGGCACGAACAAGATGAAGCCCGTCCAGGGGGGGGTGGGTGTGGAAATGGTGGAAGGACAGGCTTCATCTATTCTTATGTATCTGCTTTTGCCCGGATGATCACGGGTCGCGATATCCGGGCAGACTGTGTGAAATGCTCTTACAGAGCTGCTTTGTAGATGGCTGCTACATCAGCGTCTTTTGGTACGCGAGGATTCGTCAGACCACAGGCATCTTTCTGGGCATTAGCGGTCATGGTGTCGATGTCTTCAGCTTTGACATCTTTACCATAACGTTTTCCAAGCTCAATAAGGCCAGCTGGGATTCCAATGTCTTTCGATAGGTTCTGGATTGAGGTCAATGCGAGTTCTGCGGCTTCTCGGGTGGAGAGTCCTTCAATGTTCTCACCCATGAGCTGTGCAATCTTGGCAAAACGATCCATTTTGGCGATCAGGTTAAAACGCTCTACGTGTGGAAGTAGAATGGCATTACACTCACCGTGTGGGAGGTCGTAGAAACCACCAAGCTGATGGGCCATTGCATGGACATGACCAAGGCTAGCATTGTTAAATGCCATACCGGCCAGATACTGAGCAAAGCACATGCCTTCGCGGGCGATGACATCTGAGCCGTTAGCAACTGCGGGACGCAGATGTTGAGCAATAAGTTCAATAGCTTTTTCTGCTGCGGAATCGGTCATTGGGGTGGCAATGGTGGATACGTACGCTTCAACGGCATGTGTTAAGGCGTCCATACCTGTGGCAGCGGTTAGTGCAGGAGGCATACCCATCATCAGCAGCGGGTCATCCAGGGCAATGCCGGGGGTAACACGCCAATCAACAATAGCCATTTTAACTTTGCGACTGGTGTCGGTAATAATACAGAAACGGGTCATTTCAGACGCGGTTCCTGCTGTAGTGTTTACTGCTACATAGGGAGGCATGGGGTTAGTGGATTGATCAACGCCTTCATAATCGTGGATTTTACCACCATTTGCGATAACCAGACCAATACCCTTACCACAGTCATGAGAGCTACCGCCGCCAAGGGTGATCAGGCTGTCACAGTTGTTGGATTTGTACACATCAACGCCGTCGTGGACATTTGTGTCGGTAGGATTGGGGATTGTCTCATCAAAAACAACACTTTCCAGCCCGGCTTCGTCAAGCAGGTCGGTGATCTGTTTGGTGATACCTGCACCGGTGATACCTTTGTCGGTAACGATCAGAGGTTTTTTACCACCAAGAGCCTGAATTTTTGCAGGAATCTCTTTTGCTGCACCAATGCCTATGAGGGTAACACTAGGAATAAAGTAACCGTATACTTCTTCACGAACTGCCATAATTAAACCATCCTCTCTAATAGATTTAATAAATAGTTATCTGGGCTTTTTGGATCCAAAATGTGCTTACTGCACAGCAATGAACGTGCCAGATTGATGAGTGGCGAAATATCGACAAGTTAGCAAAATACATTGTGATTTGATCAAGTCAATCTGACCTTATTAAAAGAGATTTTGGTCTTTTGGGCGAGGACGGCATAGGAAAGATGGTTTTCAAAATCCCAATGGTAGCCTGATTGGGGCTTGTTGGGTCTAATTGACCCGTCAAGAGGGCATAATGGGACTAAATTATCTGGTACAGACTCTTTGGCTTTTTTTTTTCGATTATCCATCTTGACTTCTGGTGCAGAAGTATGTCGAAAAGTGAACCTGCTCACGAACATTGCATACATTTATTTTTGCCCATCTTTTCTCGAACCTGACAAAATGTTGATGAGAAATTGGGGGTAGCCCGGATTTTTCATCAACTTATCAACTTAGGTGGTGGTAGATTCGCTAGTTGTTGGTAACGCATTGTATGAGGATAGAGGTGTTACCAAAATACTGCCGAAGATGGGTTCGCCTATGCCGACCTTGGGCTCAACTAGCAAAGCTTGTATCTTCTGGGGGGAGTCTGGGGCAATTGCCTTTTGTCCAGGACTGTAACGTTTACATGGTCAGACGAATTTTTTCAGGATTCAAGCGGCGCTCCAGCTTGGCAGCATAGATGCTAATAGTATAGCAGCAGATGAAGTAGAGCACAGCAATGGTCGTATAAATTTCAAAGGGATAGAGCATGAGACGGTTATTGATCGAGTAGGCGGCGGTAGTTAATTCCATGACCCCGATAATATAGGCCAGGGAGGTATCTTTGAAAGCAGCAATAAACAGCCCTACAATGGCTGGCAGCATCTGTTTCAACGCTTGAGGCAGGATAATTCGCCGCATGGTCTGGAAAGAATTGAGGCCGGTGGATTTGGCGGCTTCCACCTGGCCTGGGGGGATATTTTCGATCCCGGCCCGGACAATCTCTGCAATATAAGCGCCAAAAAAGATAGTCATGGCCACCACCGCACTCCAGAAAACATCAAGCTGGATTTTGAACATGGGGGGGACGAAAAAGTAGACCCAGAAAATGACCATGATCAAAGGGTTGCCGCGGATCAGTTCTATGTAGAGCAAGGCAGGCAGACGAAGAATCCGGTTTGCCGCGGTTCGGCCGATACCGACAACCAAGCCAATAAAAAAACTGGCGGTAATACAGAGAAAAGCCATGATCAGGGACATGGAGAGTCCGCCGAGTCCGCTGAAGGTTTCAGCAGTCCCGCCGTGGGGGAAACGCCATAGTAAGAGGGCTTGCATATTGGCACTGATCACCCCAAAATTGAAGCTGAGCAGGCCACGCCCAGCCTGGACCACCAAGCCGATGAGAAAGAGAACAAAAAATACTTTGGCGCTATAGCGAAGGAGTATCCACCCTCGCAACCGGAGGCGCTGTAATAGGTAGCGATTTCGACTCAGGGTACGCTGTTCCAAGGCCGCTGGAGTGAGACGGTCCAAAAGAATGGAACCGGCGTGCAAGATTATTTGCATCGGTACGAAAAGAAAAGCAGCAAAACGCTGTAGCCCCGTTTTGTGGTGTGCCCCGCCAATTCTAAGTCTCGCATTGACTAAATTAAAGAAACCGGCAATGAATAAGGACAGGCTCAGATATATTCCAGTGGCTGCAGCTGTGGCCTCAAAGCCACTGTAGGTCAAAGCCTCAACTTCCTGGGCAGACCAGCAGACTTCGGCTACACCGACAGTCATTGCCAGGGAAGAGTTTTTCATATTATTAAGAAACTCACTGCCCAAGGGGGGGATAATCTCTCGAAAAGCCAAAGGGAGAATAATCTTGCGTAGAGACTGCCCATAGGTCATTCCAGAAGAATAGGAGGCTTCCAGGAGTCCTTTGGGGACCGATTGGATGCCTGCCCGGATAATTTCAGCCATGAACGAACTGGTGTATATGCCCAGTCCTATGGTGGCTACGCAGAATTCGTACTCCAGGCTGAAAAGAAATTGCCTCACCTCTTCTGGAAAGGCTGCGGGCAGGGCAAAATTCCAGAAAAAAAGTTGTACAAGGAGTGGGGTGTTGCGAAAAAGTTCGATATAAGCTGTGGCAAAAGCGTATACTGGCTTGAATCGGGAAAGCCTTGCCAGCCCGAAAAGGGTCCCCAAAAACAGGGCAATGAGTGCCGAATAGAGTGTGATGGAGATCGTCAGTCTGACCCCGTGGAGCAGAAGGTCTCCCATATGCCCGTATTCGGTATCACTGATGAGGACAATCCAGTTGAAGTCGTAATCAAAGTGGAACCAGAATGTGAAGTATATCCCCACAAGGCACAGCAGGACAAGCAACGTAAGATTTTGGATCCAGAGTTGGTTAACAATGCGGCGGAACATGGTGTAAAAAGAAGGACCGTCCAAGGTCCTCCCCCTCACAGGCTATCTCACCTGTATTTTTAACGATTATGGTGGCTTTGTTGAGGGAAAACACATTCTCCAGTATTCGCAATACGGTCATCACCCTCGAGCAACGTTTTGTGTTCTCTGGGGGATTGGTTGTGTTATAACAGCAAGTCAAGGAGAAAAGGATCAAATGAACAAAACGCACCCAGATCAGGTACAGTACCGCGCATAATAACGGCACAATACACGTATGAAGGTTCTGAGATCCCAAGTCTGAGCAGTCATGCCGACCCGGGATATCGGAGATATTTGGGCTGGGATGGTTACGCCACAGTGGGACCAGTCCGGCTTTCTCATGAACATAGTGTCTCATTTGTGAAAAAAAATACAAAACATGCGTATGTGCTATCCGTGGTCTCACATTTCGACAAACTGTTCACCCAAGGTCAACCCAGGCAGTACCATCTTCAGCAGTCTATTGGTAACACCTTTACCCAAGTATCCTGAGCTACCAAAAACTACCGAACCTGGCACTACCTGAGCTGACGAGTAGTCCGGGTCAGGAAGGACGTATCGTGGAGGGCGTTTCCCCGGAAGGGGGGAACTGTTGTATCAGGTGGTGTATCTGCAAGCAAAGGCAGAATGGTGCCACTCCGATTTGTCCTTGGCTGTGATCGTCTATTGTTGGCTTAGGGCCACATTTCAATGCTTTCGGTCATGGGGAAAGGTGTTTCGCTGTCTGGACCGAACCATTTGTTGTAAATTTTCATGTAGGTGCCGTCTTTCCAGATATCCTGGATGGCAAAATTTATCGCGTCCCTCCAGGCGCTGTCATCCTGAGGTAGGCCCACGCCGTAGGGTTCGTCGGAGATGAACGTACCGACCAGTTCATATTTTCCGGGGTCCTTGGCGGCCAGGGCAATGAGCAGCGTGGAGTCTGTACTAATTGCCTGGACACGTCCAGAGCGAAGGGCCTCGAACATTTCCACCTCATTTTGGTACCCGGTTACCTTGGCGTTGGTGTCGCCCAGTTTTTTCATGTAGGCTTTGGCATTGACGATGGATGTGGTTCCCTGCATGGAACCGATTTTTTTCCCTACAAGCTCCTTGACCGATTTGACAGTGCCTGCCGGAGCCAGGAACTTTTGACCGTCAAAAAAGTAGGTGATGGAAAAATCGATTTTTTCGTCACGCACCCGCTTGTGGGTCATGTTGGCCAGGACCATGTCAACCTTTGGCGGATTGGTCTGGACAAAGGAGATGCGGGTCTTGTTGTTCACAACCACAGGCTCGAAAGAAACCCCCAGTCGCTTGGCAATCTCCTTGGCCATGTCCATATCAAAACCCACCCACTCGTTGTTGGCATTGATAAAACCAAAGGGTTTCCCTTTATTAGTAATACCTGCTTTGACGATTTTGTCCTGCATCACCCGATCATAGGTTGCGCCGGCCAGCGTGAATTGTACGCTGACAACGATCAGAAATACTGATAAAAAGGTAATCTTTATGCATTTCATTCGTTTTCTCCCTTCTTGTAGGTGAATGTTTTGAGAGGATAGTGCTGCGACATTATCCTGTTATGCGGCATCTAGGACCGAAGGTTACCACCGGAACCTAAACTAAGCCATCAATGACTGAGTATCTTGCTCAGGAAATCCCTGGTTCTCTGGTTGTTGGGCTGGTTAAAAAAGAACTCCGGCGTGTTTTCCTCTACCAGTGCTCCTTCGTCCATAAAAAACACCCTGTCGGCCACTTCACGGGCAAAGCCCATTTCGTGGGTCACGCAGATCATGGTGATACCTTCCAGAGCCAGTGATCTCATGACATCAAGCACCTCGTTGATCATCTCAGGATCCAAGGCACTGGTCGGCTCGTCAAAAAGCATGATTTTAGGCTGCATGGCCAAGCTTCTGGCAATGGCAACACGTTGCTGCTGACCACCAGAAAGTTGAGAGGGGTAAAAGTCTGCCTTGTCTGGGATGTCGACCTTGTTGAGCAGTTCCATGGCAATGGCAACAGCCTTTTTGGGGGCCATACGCCGAACCAGGGTTGGGGCCAGAGTAATATTCTCCAAGACGGTCATGTGTGGATACAGATTGAACTGTTGAAAAACAAAGCCCACTTCAGCCCGGAGGTGGGTTATGTTTGTTTTGGGATCATTGACATCCATGCCGTCCACCGTAATGATTCCTGCCTGGATTGGTTCAAGTCGGTTAATACATCGAATCAGGGTGCTTTTTCCTGACCCTGATGGCCCACAGATAACAACCACTTCCCCTTTTTCAATGGTCAGGTCAATATCGGTGAGCACTTGAAAATCACCATACCATTTACTGACACGTTCAAAGCGTATTAGTATTTCTTTGTTCATGGTTGTTGGGAAAATGTCCTGTATAGCAACAGGCTTTTTTTTATGTACAATGGTTTCAGATGGTTGGTCTTTTTGTGTTTTCAGCCCGTTGGAAATTGCGGATGGTCAGGGGGCGCCCCTGGAAACATAGCCACGTTTAAGGCTGGCCATTCTTTTTGTGGGATAGTGTGCTGGAAAAGAGTATAGTCGGTTCAAACTCAGGGTGCAATTATTTGTTTGCCTATCAATTGTCCCGCTCGCCAACAGAGAATTACTGATGCAGGACCTGGATGTTCTCTGGACAGTGCATCCTCCTTGGTGAATTGCTTATGAATAGACAGGAAAAAGATGGAAGCCATTTCCAGGTGTCCTTCTAAATTTTGGCATAATGGGTGCGAGAGATATGGGATCGATCTGACTCCTGACACGTACAAAGAAGGCCAGCAAATGCGGTATGTCTGTTGACGAACGGGTTTGAATGCAGTTAACTGGAACGAAGAAGCAGCATCATAAATTGAGTGGGAGAACCTCATGTCTTATACGCATATTCTGACTGAAGTGAGTAAGAGTTTTGTGGGTACCATTATCTTGAACCGGCCAGAGCAATTGAATACCTTCAATACCCAGCTGGCGCAGGAGCTTGGGCAGGTGCTGGAGACAATGGATGCTGATCCTAGGGTGAGAGTGGTCCTTGTTAAAGGTTCAGGAAAGGCCTTTTGTGCAGGCATTGATGTCAATGAACTCGAAGGCCAAACCGCCATGGAATATCGAGCCTGGATTGAACGTATGGAGCGCCCTCTGGTGACCATTGCCAGGATGAAAAAACCGGTCATCGCCCAGGCGCATGGGGTGGCTGCTGCCAACGGTATGGGATTGGTTGCCGCCGCCGATTTAGCCATTATCGGTGATCATACCAAAATGGGACTTACCGCCATCAATGTTGGCTTGAATTGTGTCGGTCCGGTGATCCCTGTTGCCCGCTGCGTAGGTAGGAAAAAGGCCCTGGAACTCCTTTTGTATGGTGAACTTATCAAGGCTCCAGAGGCATTAGCTTTGGGATTGGTGAACAAGGTGGTGCCCGGTGAGGCGTTGGAGGCTGAGGGAATGCAGTGGGCCGAAGACCTGGCCCAAAGGAGTCCTGTTGCTGTACAGATTGCCAAGCAGGGATATTACGCCTCTGAAGACATGGAGTACTTCCGTCAGTTTGACTTGATGAACGAGTTTTTTGCTCGCCTCTGCACCACCGATGATGCCAAGGAGGGCGTCAAAGCCTTTTTTGAGAAACGCTCACCTGTTTGGCAGGAAAAATAAATTTCTTTTTTTGCCTATTGATGTTCGCAGGGGCGTTGCCGGGGGGGGAACACCTGAGCATTGATGGCAGAGGCCATTTTTTACAGCCTCTCCCGGATTGTTCGTCAGCTCATGTAGGGCCTGGTTCGGTAGTTTTTGGTACCTCAAAATAATTGGGTATATGGGTTGCCAATAGGCTGCCGAAGAGGGTACCGTCTTGGCTGAGCGCTGGTGCTCATTTGGTCAAAATGTGAGACCGCTGACAGACAGCACATCCATCCGTTTTGTCTCTTTTTTTGCAAACGAGACAAAATGTTCATCACAAATCCGGGCTATATAAGCCAGAAGAATGTGCTTCCAAAACGCCCCTATCTGGCATTACCTGAGCTGGTGAAAAATCGGGGCTAATCGACTGGTTGTGCAGAGACAACAGAAAACGGTATCCGAAGAATACGCGCACCTTGCTATTGTACCATGCCTCTGGCGATACGTTTATGCCTCTACGGTGAAGGAAGAGGAGGTCAGGTCCCAGCAGGTGACAATACCGTTGCGCCATTTGGCAAGCTGAACGCTGCCGTCTTGGGAGACGACAAAGGCCATAACAGTGTGCAGGGCGTTACAGAGATGATAGACAGAGCGATGGCGTGAACCGGAGCCTTCTATTTTCTCAAGAGTAACGATCTTGCCCTCTGTATCATTGGCCATGGCGATTTCCGTAAGCTTGTCCAGGGAACCCACAATCATCCCGCCAAAACCTATGATGCCGCCACCGCTGACCACAACAGCGCCGTCTACAGCAGCGAGGCTGGCCACGAATCGCGCCTGCTCGGCAAAGGCTTCTTCAAGATCATAAATGGATTCGTGCCGCAGGCCAGCATAATCTTCCCAGGTAATGATCTTGTCCGGATTGTCTGGGTCAGCCAGAAGGGTGGCAGCATTTGCAATGGTCCGGAGAAAAAGTTTCTGCTGCATGAGTAGCCCTTCATCGCCGGCAAAGGTATATTTCAGCAATATATGGGGGGAGTCCTTCCCCAATTCTGGGGGGCTGTTTCCGGGGAAAATAAGAAAACTGCCACCATGTTGCGCCATTCGGGTGGCACTTATGATTCGTTTCAGGAGCTGGAACTGCATACTTTCTATGAACTCATCGTTGACTTTTGCCGCTGGTATCGTGGCTGAAGCCCTGAACGCTTCATGCAGGGCAATAATGTCCTCCCGGTCATTGGCCAAGAGCTTTTTCATCCATTGCGAGGTAAATACGTTGGCCGAGGAGTCAACAACTTTGCCGCCGCTTAAAACGGCCAGTGTTCTGTTTCCTCGGCATATGGTCAGCATACCCGGTCCGTTGACCTGGATGACAAGAGCATCCGGCAGCGTATTGGAGTGTTTGCTGCCGCCGCGTTCACTTTGCAGCCAACGCTTGCCCGAGTTAATAATACCCCAGATGTGTAAACCAGTTTTTGGGGTGCAATCGATACCCACCAGTGATCGCTCAAAGTCCACGGCCGGAGAAAGACGACGCAGTTCGTATTCGTTAAACGGTCTTTTGGTGGAGAAGAGGATACTGTGAAAACCAATCGGCGGGCCTTGGCCTCCTGGGAAGTGCTCTGGTGAAACGATAATCAGGCGAATGTTGACCGGTCGGTCTTCTTCTCGCATCATACTGACTTGATAACAGGTGGAAATCACATCTTCCAGTTTCCTGGTATCCGACATGGGATGTGTTGTCTGTTTATCTGTACAGCCGACAGGTTGGAGTGATTGCCATTTTTCAATAATCAGGGAAACAAGTTCAAAGGGATAGACATGCATGGAATATGGGCGTGGATGAGAAATATGGGTATGGATTGCCTCTGCTACATTGCACGGTAACTGCCGAATGAAAGGATACCCTCAACTGTGTAAAAATAAAATAAAACCTCGCAGTGTACCTGGAAAAAACAGTTTTGGTTCCGCAAGGATGCGTCTACTTTTGACACCCCGTTACCAGTATTGGTTGGCGTTTAAAAACAATGCAGATGGGTGTCGGCCCCTGGTTAGTGCTACAAGAGAAAGAGCAAAATGTTATTAAGAAGGGTGTTGAAAAGTAATAAACGAGCAGCATGATCGAGCTATTTGATCGTTGCGGTCGTTTTTTTTAAGTTGCAGGCTAAACACACATGATCGAGGAGTTGGTCCCCCTCCCGAGCATGAAACTATTTATAGTCCACGCTATCATGGAGAAAAAGATGGTGTGGGACTTCATGGTCAAATACCTTATAGTGGCTCTCAACCCTGAGAGCTAAACGGACCCGGATTTAGGGCACGTACCCTCGATTTTACCATGCAGCTCAATGGCATGGGACACATGGTGAAAAGACCTGTACCTTTTTGGTGGATGGCCACCAGGAAATCCAGTTCCACCCCATTGGTACAACCATTTAGCACTTCGGAGTTTATCATAAAAAATCCAATCGTCAAGAGGTGTGCAGGACCGGATATCCACAAAATGAGAGTGGCTGCCACTCTTCAACCAATGTTGGAGGATGGTAATGTCGCTGAGGAAACCAGAAGTTTTGGAACTTTTAGCAAACACCGTCGGCAGCTATGTCGTTGGCTCAAAAAGCTCGATATTGCGCTGGTTGTCAGGGCAACTAGGGCAATTTTTTTCAAGAGCATCTATGAATCTCTGGAGGATACCGGCCTACAGGCGTTCGTGGTCAATGCGCGGCACGTTAAACAATTTCCTGGCCGGAAAACAGATGTTAAAGACAGCCAGTGGCCTGCGACCCTTGGCAGGTATGGTTTGCTCAGGCCGAGCTTTATCCCACCCAGGAATCTTCCTGAGCTTGGGATGCTGACACGCCAGCGGCAAAAGATACTCTCAATGCTGAGACGAACAGACTGCATAAGGCACTTGATGATTCTGGGGATCGTCTCGGGGGAGTAGTAAGCGACATCAAGGGAGTATCTGCCCAGGCCATGATTGCCGGGCTGATAGAAGGGAAGTCACCGGAAGAACTTGTCTGGTTTGCCCGAGGGCCTCTCAAATCGAAGGCTCAAGAATTATTGGATTCTCTTGATGAACCTCTGGGAGAACGTCATCGTTTATTGCTGTCTACGATTCACCATCACATGGGTTTCTTAACTGAAGAACTGCCTCATATTGATGAGTCTCTTGGGCAGGAATGTGTCCAGGGAACAACGAAAGCACGGGAAAAAGAAAAAACGGCAAGAGCAAATAGCGACCGCTTGAGCCACTGAACCGGTTGTACCTGTTTTAATTGGTAAAGTGGTCCCCTTTGCCAAGAAAAAAAGAGTTTTTTAAGATGCACATCTCTTCTTATGTTGCTCTTCACGAGCAGCGATAATAGTTGCTGATCCGGTAACCATTATTCTTCAACATCTGAACATATTCCTGACTGCTACATTGGCTTCCCTGGACCGTCTTAAAAACCTCTGGCGCCTCGAGCTTGCGTATATTTCGCACCAGAGCAGAACGACAAAACCCTCAATTCATTGTCACAGACAATTCCCAGGAAAGAACATAACGATTATACCAATCAATTCCAGCAGTGAGAGAGACAAATCCACCTGCTAACCGAATAGATGTAATACCAGAATAATACGCTTGATTTCGATGTGTTATGGGAACTTTTCTGAGGAGATAAGGATATCTTTTATGTTCGAGGTGCGGTTTGCTTGTCCCTGGCGATGGAACTACAGAGTACAACTACATCAGCCTCATTAGTCGCCCAACTCGCTTACGGTTTACCTGGTTAGGATGAATCCCAAACTCAGAAGCGATCTCATTCGTCCTTTGTTCTCCCTTCCTGGCCTGTAAGGGCTACCTTGCTTGTAAACTCATTGGTGTAATTTTTCGCTTTGTCATCGTGGCCTCTCATGGTTATGAGAATGAAATTGAACATATTGTCTCATTTCTGGGGACAGCTATAGTACATTGCTACCCATGATGCTCCGTTGGGAATCTGACGTTACGAGTGACGCTTTTTTATGGGTTTTCCCAATTTGGGTAGGCAGGTCTGTGCTTTGGATTGGCATGATCATTGAGCGAGACAAGAGAAAAACGATTGTCTTTCCAGTGAATTTACAGTACTAGGTCGACTTTGGTTGCAACGGCAGACTGTAGATACTGATTGATGCCCAGGCGCCATGCGCTGCTTTGCAGAGCATGGCGTTGGCTTGAAATACTCTTCTGGCCAGATACTACGTTTAGGATAAAAAGCTATGAGTACTGAATTGATAAAACAAGAGGCAGATGTTTGCATACCGGTGATCAAGGCTCCACCCTATCCAGAGCAGGAGCGCCTGGATAGGAAAGAAAAAGAAGCGCTTAAAGAAGATATCAGACAAAAATTAAAAGAGCTAAATGGGGTTTTGGTTGCTCATTATTATACCGATGGAGAGTTGCAGGACTTGGCCGAGGAAACCGGGGGATGTGTTGCGGACTCTTTAGAGATGGCGCGTTTCGGCACCACACATAGGGCTTCTACCCTGGTCGTTGCCGGTGTTCGTTTCATGGGAGAAACCTCCAAAATTCTCAATGTTGAAAAGCGGGTGCTCATGCCGGACCTCACCGCAACCTGTTCTTTGGACGAGTGCTGTCCCATTGAGTTGTTCAATGCCTATTGCGATCAGTATCCAGAGCATACGGTCATAGTGTATGCAAATACCAGCGCAGAGGTCAAGGCGCGCTCAGACTGGGTCGTGACATCTGGTATCGCCTTGCCGATTATCAGACATCTTGCTGAAAAAGGGGAAAAAATTCTTTGGGCTCCAGATAAGCATCTGGGGCAGTATGTACAGCAAATGACCGGGGTGGAGATGATCTTTTGGCCGGGCTCATGCCTGGTTCATGAAGAGTTCAAGGCGAATGCCATAAAGCAGATGCAGCGCAAGCATCCGCAGGCAGCTGTACTGGTCCATCCAGAATCGCCGCAGAGCGTGGTTGCTCTCGCTGATGTGGTTGGTTCAACGACCGCGATGATTGACGCTGTGGTCCATATGGACAATCCTGAATATATCGTGGCAACAGAGGCGGGGATTCTGCATAAGATGCAGCAGTTGGCCCCAGACAAGAAATTATTGCCTGCCCCGACCCTGGGGCTGGCCGAGGGAGCTGAAGGGGTGGGGCGTGCCCTTTGTCCATGGATGGGGATGAACACCCTGCGGAAATTGGTCCGCGTCCTGGATACGGGGGACAACGAAGTGCATGTTGCCCCTGAGCTGGCCGAGCAGGCCAAAATACCTATTCAGCGTATGCTGGACTTTGCAGCCAGGATGAAACAGTCTTGAAGAGGTGAGGAGTTGCCCACAGTTGTTGGAAGAGAGTTTTCCACCGATCCAAGGGCAGAACGTACAGCTCCAGTACTCTGCCGCATGCGCTCGGCAAGGAAGTGTCAGTGGAACACTTTCTCAAGCCAAAGGGCGGCTTTTCTCATTGGTAACGAGATCCAGGTCTGTTGCGAATAGAGCAGCCCAGCCCCCTGGTTGCACGATAAAAAACTGGGATTTTCTGTAGGTTTGCTCAGGAGGAGATAGTTGTTCGTGAGGGGCGAAAAATGCCCTTGGAAGTATCCAGCCCCTGCAGTAGATACTCCGGGTTTTGATATAGGGTGCTGATTATTCCGGTCTGGTTGCGGTTGATGATCAGGCGTAAGCGAATGTCCGGCAGAGTCAGCATCTCATAGTCTGTATCGGCGTCTCCTGCTATTAGGGCAATGGGTTTGTTGATATATTTTTGTATGACATCCACCTTGCCTGCACGGAATGTTAAGGGATAGCCCTGTTTCTCCTTGGTGGTTAGCAGTCGGTCTTCAGAGAGCTGTACCTGGACACCAAAGATATTCTCTTCCCGGACAGGAAAACCAAAGACCCGAACGGCCTCCTGCACCATCCAGCCCGTGCTGGCTGAAATAACGTTGCAGGATATGCCGATGCTGTTCAGATCGGCCATCAGCTGTCGCATTTCCTGGAAAGGTTGCATCCCCATGGGGTAAGTCGTTGTGAGCGTGCCGATGGGGCCTGGGAGAACGGTACGCAATTCCTGTTCAGCAAGTGGCTCCGGGGTGATTGCAGCAATAGTCCGGGCCGTGAGCTGATGCAGTTCTTTGATGGAAAAACCGCTCAGGAGTTTTGTCATCAGTGGGAGGACAAACTGGGGGCCAAGCCGCTTGTCCTTGCGTGCCATTGTAGCATACCAGAGTAACAGGGTTCGGAACTGTTGGTGGGCCGGACAACTGCAGGCCTCCTGACGAGATCCGTTTTGCACCCTTTGCATCAGCGCTGTATATAGGCTGATCAGGGCTTTTTTGATTGAGGCGTGAGGTGTTCCACCCAGTTGGCCATCCAGTTCGGGGAGCAGATCGGCAAAAGCTTCAGGGGAAAGCCTGTATTCCAGGTTAACAATCTGATAGCGAAAAACTGCTTGACCTATGTCACGAAAGATGCAGGTGTTGTCAAAGTCAAAAATGGCGCAGTACTGTTGAGAGCTTCTGGAGAGGAGCTTAATGGTTTTCATTATCTGCTTTTTGTTGGGTGGGTACCAGTTTGATGCTTTGGTTACATGGGGTGCAGATATCGCATGCTGAGACGGACACTGATGGTCCACTGCGCGGGGGATACTATCTCCAGAGGAAATACACATAATGTTTGTCGGGCACAATAGAGGTATGGGGTTTGTTTTGTCGGCCTAACCTGGATACTTGATGAGTTCAGGCTATGCCAAGTTTGGGAGTTTTGGGTGCCGCATTATACGTGGGTATATGTGTTGCCAAAACCCAGCCGAAGATGGGCTGTCTGCGCGACCTTTGTACACAGTGTATCGCATCTTTGTTGCCTTGTTTGGCGGCCACAGACTTTCCATGGATTTGTATTTATGGCGTATCTACAAACAAGACGCAATGTGGATGGGCAACGCAGTTTACTTCTTGAACTATACGATAATCTTGACGTAATTGCTTGGGATTTTTCGAGCCAAAAGCTGTTGGATCGGCTCTCTTTCCCGCAACACCATCCAGAACAGAAAAAGGGTGTTCTTTGGGAACACCCTTTTTCTGTTGAGGGGGTGGTATAGGTTTATTCAGAGCTTTGCGGCAGGTACTGCGTGAGAGGACAGCTCATACAGCCTTTGCCTGGCAGGTCTGTGTTGTCGTGAATTTTGGAGATGATGTCGGCCACGGCATCTTTGGTTTCGGCGTAGAAGTTCTCCTTGCCGATTTTTTCAAAGAGTTGGGTCCGCTCCATTACTTCCAGGATAGGGGCTTTGGCATTGCACACGGCAAAGCCCAGTTGAGCGGAATGCATCCGGTCAACAATCAGGGCAAGTTCTTCCTCACCCGAGGCGTCAATGTCGTTGATACCTCGTGCGTCCAGGAGGATATATCGCAGATCCGGCATGTCGTTGCGGAATTTGATAATCTGCTCATCCAGATAACTGGCGTTGGCAAAAAACAGGGCGCCGTCAAAGCGAACCACAGCGATGTGGCGGCATCCGCGCAGGCGATAATGTTCCATGCTCTGCAGGGATTTGTCTTTGTACATGGACAGTTTCGCCACCACTGGATGCATGGAACGATAGAGAAAAACACCCATGGACAGGGCGACACCGACCATGATGCCTTTATCCAGATGGGGAGCGTATGCCAGGGTGACAACAAAGGTGATGACTGAGATGATGCCGTCGTGTTTTTGTGCCTTGTAGGCATGTATAAAGCCCTTGACGTTGACCAAGCCGATAACGGCCATCATGATGACGGCCGCCAGGACCGCCTGGGGCAGGTGGTAGAGCAAAGGAGTCAGGAAGAGCAAGGTGACCAAAACCATGATACTGGTGAGGACACTGGACACACCAGATATTGCGCCGGCCTGCAGGTTTACGGCAGAGCGGGAAAAAGATCCTGAGACAGCATAGGATGAGCCTATGGAACCCAGAATATTGGCCAGGCCCTGGCCGATCAACTCCTGATTGGGATCCAGTTTTTGACCGGTCTTGGCGGCCATGGCCTTGGCAATGGCAATGGCTTCCATGAAGCCCAGCAGGGAAATGATAATCGCTGTGGGCAGCAGTTTGAAAAAAGAATCCAGGCTGAGATGAGGTACTTTGAAGGTGGGCAGGCCTTTCGGGATTTTTCCGACTATAGCGCCGCCACCTGTGAGCAGTAGTGCATCGGTGGCGAGTGGTGTGTTCCCCACCTTTATTCTCCAGGTTCGCCTGTCGGTTTTTATGTCTGTGGGCAGGTTCTCCTTGGGATAAAAGGTATACCTGCCTTCAGACTCAATACCTTCAAACTTGAGCCCGCGCAATTTTTTACGCAGTAGATGGCTCTGGTGTTTTACCTTATCGATTTCAGCGGTGAGCAGGGCAATCTTATTGTTCAGTTTAATCACCTCGATGGAGGGACCGTGGTTGCCAGAATCATTTTTTTTCAGCCCGTCGAGTTGTTTTCCTACATCTGCACGGACACTGCCCAGGCGTTTTATCTCTTCGATACTGCTATTAAACTGAATAACGGTTTCTTCCAATCCCTTTAGTTGTACTGCCGTAATTTTAACCGTGGCATCATGGTTGAATCCTATCAGGTAGGAGATGCAGGTGGTGATGGCCACTGCTACCAGTACGTTGGGGATTCTCGGATTTATTTTTCGGAGAAGCAACATAATACCAACTGCACCAACGCCGAAAGCCAAGGTGGGCCAGTGTGTATAATCAAAGGCGGCCTTGGTAACCCTGATCATGGTTTCATAATGGTGGGGCGCCTTGTCCACATAGACTCCGAAGAATTTCGAGAACTGTGACGAGGCAATGATGATCGCAGCTGCATTGGTAAATCCGTTCACCACTGGATGTGAGAGAAAGTTGACCACCATGCCGAGGCGGAGTAAGCCCAGGGAGAACTGGAAAATCCCCACCACCAGGGCCAGTAGGATGGAGTAGGCAATGAACTCTGAGCTACCTGCGGTGGCCAGGGGCTCCAGGGAAGCTGCGGACATGAGGGAAACGACAGCAACCGGTCCTGTCGCCAGCTGCCGGCTGGAGCCAAACAGGGCCGCTATCATGGGGGGCAGAAAAGCCGCATAGAGTCCGTAATACGCTGGCAGGCCTGCAAGTTGTGCATAGGCCATGGATTGAGGAATAAGGACGAGGGCAACGGTTAAGCCTGCAAGAATATCCACCTGTAAGCTTTTGGCCCCATAGCCTTGAAACCAACCAAGAAAGGGAAAAAATTTCGTGAGTAGTCGCATAGTGGTCTGTAGTGTAGTTTAAAGTATTGATTGCAGCATGCTTTGGAGCGACCCAACAAGATCGTCGAAGAGCATGTCTGCCCTGTAAAACAAAGAGGTGTGGAGCCTGGGGAGACCGTTTACCAAGGTAACATTAGGCAAGGCTTTGTTTTGAGTGGAGACAGCACTGATGGATGTCTTTTTCGGTTGCCTGTTGAGAGCTAAGGTAAAGGTCTTGAGAAAAGGCAGGAGCACAGGGTGGCGATAACAGGTTGCGAGTTTTTCATGCCCTTCCAGTGTCAGCCTGGAGTGTTCCAAATTTGAACAGCCAGTATTGTTTCCTTGCGCAGGCTTATGGGGGGAATTGTCCCTGGTCAACGAAGGGATGGTGCCAAGTGCGAGCGGTCCTGGATCAAGTGCTTTCAGGTCATGCCTCCTATTTTGGCTGTCTTCGGCTTGTTGGGAGTGCTGTCGGCCTGACAAGAGCAGCAACCATTTCTTTTTTTTAGGGGCCTGTTGCCCGCACAAGGTGGGGAAAGACTTGCGCATATCCAGAGCATTTGGTACCTCATGGGGCGCGCAGAATGGGCGGCGTGAGCGCAAACCCAGGCTATCGAGGGCGGTGCGCATAGCTTCTGACAGTTGTAGGAAAGAAGGTTGCATGACCAGGAATATTCGTCGTAATTATTTGACTGAGTATTCATTCAGCTTGTACTGATGTTCAGGTGTTTCGTCAAACAATTTTTCACGGTAGCAGTTGAAATGATGAAAAAAGATATTTTTCCTTATGCTTTTTACAGGTTGTTATTTCGTACGATATCGGTACTGGAGCCCCTTTTTATTGCTGCTCATTGTGATGACCTGACTCTTTTTCCAGACATGCCACCAGAAGGATTTCTGGCTAGTGAGCAACCTCACATTTTGACCCAAGGGGCATCCATGGCCAGCCCATGGATACATCTTGGGTGCTTTTTTTAGAAAATCAGCTCCTTCCTTAGAAGGTGAGGATCGATTTGGGATTTCCCCGTATTTCTCATAGGTTCAGACATTGCCGGGTACTGCAACTGTACGGGGTGACGAACAGAGATCGGGTAGAAGGCGCATACCTCGGGACGAGTCTGCTGGGTAGGATAAAGTCCTCTATCCATTAAGGGCGTATCCGTAAACCCTGCACTCACGTACAGAAAGACATGTGTTTATCCCAGGAGGCCCGTTTGAGAAGTCGCGTGCGAAGGAATTTCGGCTGAGGAGCAAGTAACTGCTCTTGACCGCACTGGAGAAGTCAGCAGAGGAGGGAAATGATAATGCCAAGGAGGAAGTGTGTACTTGTGAAGAGAACGCCACAGCCGCTGGAACTCTTTGCTGCGTCGCAGTCAGCCGAACCGCCTTGGTAGGTGATCTGTATGCCGGGTGCTGTGGGAGGGCTCCACAGTAATGGGGAGTCCTATCCCGATTGAAATTTGAGACCGCTCACCGATATTACATACATGTGTTTTTATGAATTGTTAGCTTACATGTTAAATGGGACAAAATCTTCATGAGAAATCCGAGCTAGAGGCGTATTTGGGGGGTGTGGGACAATACTACTCAGAATACGGGACAAAATGACTCTTTTGTGGTATGCTGGTACCTGGTGGTCAGAGGTTTGTTGTATAGCGTTACCAGGTAGCAAGAAAAATTAATAGACGGGGCTGTCTCGAAATGGGGATTGAGACAGGTGTTTCGGTATGATACCGTTTCAGGGTGTGGAGCGCCTGAACCCGTGAACGTTCAATAACAGTGTGGGTGCAAGGCGGTCCTGCACCGAATTCGGAAAGCGCGTTCGACTGACAAGATGCCGACACGTATCCGGTCCCCGGTTTCATGAGGAGTACTCGTACACATGGCCATTACCAAGTTTGCCGTCCCAGAGATTATTTTTGGACGCGGAAGTTTAAATTATGCCGGGCTCTGTGCCCGCAGGCTGGGAGCGAATAAGGTGTTCCTGGTAAGCGATCAAGGTATCGAAGAGACCGGTTGGCTGGAGCGTCTGATGAATATCCTCAGTAAAGAAAAAATTGAGTGGGTGTACTATCCAGGCGTGACCTCCAATCCTCGGGATTTTCAGGTGGAGCAGGGTGCCGAGATGTATCTGAAGAACGGAACTGATGTTATTATCGCCATTGGCGGCGGTAGTCCCATGGATACGGCAAAGGGCATAGCCATACTGGCTGGCAACGGCGGAAAAATACGTGATTATGAGGGGGCGAACAAGGTCCAGCGTCCACTGCCGCCCATGTTGTTTATTACCACCACAGCTGGAAGCGGTTCTGACGTGTCCCAGTTTTGTATTATCACCGATGTGGACCGAGGTGTCAAAATGTCTATAATTACCAGGACACTGGTCCCCAATATCTCCATTGTCGATCCCTTGATTCTGCGCACAAAAAGTGAAACCTTGATCATTCAGTCAGCGGTGGATGCACTGTCCCATGCCATTGAGGCCTATCTTTCCCGTATCGCCTCACCTTTTACAGAAATGCAGTCTCTTAAGGCGATTGAGCTGATATATCGTCATTTACCGTGTGCAGTGGAGACGAAAAACCTTGATGCCCTGGAACAGTTGAGCTCTGCGGCTGTTTCTGCATCCATGGCTTTTAGCAATGCGGGACTTGGGGCTGAGCATGCATTGGCCCATTCCCTCGGGGGACACTTTGATATGCGCCATGGGGTTATTCACCCAATACTTTTGACCCAGTTCATGCGTTTTAATATGAAGTTCTGCATCGAAAAAATGGCTGGGGTCGGTAAGATACTGATGAACAAAGAGAAAGGCCTGGACGTTGATCTTGCCCATGCGGGTATTGATGCCCTGAACGATTTTTTTGCTTCTTTCGATGTGCCGCAGCGGTTGAGCGACATCATTGACGAGCAAGGCAGACAGTACCTGGAACCAATCTGCAAAATGGCGGTGCATGATGTTTGTAATCTCACCAACCCTCGTCCTGCATCCTGGCAGGAGTTTTATAAAATATGTGAGGAGGTATGGTAGATGATTCCAACCACTACTTTGCATGATTTGATAGGTATTGAGCATTGTAAACAGGGATTCTACCGGGAGCTGCAACAAAAAGTTGAGCTGCTGAAAACATCCAATATAGAGTTGGAGAAAAAACGAAAGGAAATGCAGGCCGTCCTTGATGGCATCACCGACATGATGGCTGTTTTGAGTGAGGATTTACGCTTCCAAGAGGTGAACCATGTTTTTCAAGACTGGTATGAGGATGTGGATCCCGTGGGGCGGTACTGTTATGAGGTGTTCAGGGGCAATCTCTCCGTCTGCAATGACTGCCCGGCCTTACGTTCTCTGGACCGGGACGAGATTGTCAAGGATCGCTGTATTTACAGAGTGCATGGTAAGTTCCGCCAGTTTGAGATCATTGCTTCACCTTTGCGATCCGAACCAACTGGCGAACGGCAAGTGTTGCTCTTTAAGCGTGATGTTACCATGGAGCAAGAGTTTCAAGCCCAGTTTTATCAGGCTGAAAAGATGGCTACCGTTGGGACACTGGCAGCGGGCGTAGCCCATGAAATAAATAATCCGCTCACGGCTATCAGCGGTTTTGCCGAAGGATTGAAAAGGCGAATCAGCCGCCTTGAGGGGAAAATCGAATCCGACGATTGTGAAGATTTTAAGGAATATATCGATACGATCATCAAGGAGTGCTATCGTTGCCGTGATATCGTGCGGACCCTGCTTACGTTCAGCAGGCCGGTTTCTTCCAGCCGACGACCGGTAGATCTGAATCAGTGTGTTTCTGATACACTGTTCATCCTCAAACATCATTTCAGAGACAAGCATGACCTGACCGTGCAGGTTATGCTTGATGACAAACTTCCTATGATTATGGGGGATGAGTCGCAGCTGAAGCAGGTTATTATCAACCTGTTGACCAACGCCTTTGATGCCACGGCAGAGGGCGGCGCCATCACAGTGCATACTCGGGAAGAGGAGAGCGGGGGGGTGCAAGTGGTTGTTGAAGACTCAGGTGATGGTATCTCTCCTGAGGTCATTGACAAGTTGTTTGAACCTTTTTTCACAACCAAGCCAGTGGGCAAGGGTATCGGAATTGGTCTGTCCACCTGCTATGCCATTGTTAACCGTCATGGGGGCGAAATAACCGTTGAGAGTACCGAGGGGGAAGGTTCGTTGTTTATTGTCACCTTACCAGGGATACCAGCATAATGGATAGAGATAGATATTCGGTCTTGATCATAGACGATGAAGAGTCCATACGTCGTCTTATACAGAAGGAACTGGCGCAATCCCGCCGGAATGTTGTGGTGGCCGCAGATGCCTGTGAAACCATGGAGATGATTCGCGAGCATTTTTTTGATGTGATCGTTATGGATTTGCGGCTGCCAGATGTCAGTGAGCTTGAACTGTTGATCAAACTTAAGGAAACCCTTGCGCATGTCGAAATTATAATGATTACTGGACATGGGGAGGTGGATATAGCCGTAGAGGCCATGAAATTAGGGGCCTATGATTTCATTCGCAAGCCGTTTAATTTGGAGCGTCTGGAGCTGGTCGTTGAAAAAGCGCACCAAAAGGTGGTGCTGGCCAGGGAAAACGCCGTACTCAGACAACGCGCAGAAAGCAAAGATAAACCTGTTACCTACATTGGCAACTCGCATGCTGTCAGGGAGATTCTTTTTCTGGTGGAAAAAGTGGCCCCTGCGCAGATACCCGTGCTGATAACCGGGGAGTCAGGTGTGGGTAAGGATGTCATTGCCCGGCTGATTCATCAGCGCTCGGCCTGTGCAGGAAACCCAATGATCATCAAGAACTGCGCTTCCCTGCAGAAGGAGCTTGCACGCAGTGAATTGTTCGGGCATGTCAAAGGCTCGTTTACCGGTGCCACCGACACCCGAGACGGACTTATGGCCTTTGCCCATGAAGGTACCCTCTTTCTTGACGAAATAGGAGAGTTGCCCCTGGAGGTGCAGGCCTCTCTGCTCAGGGCCCTTGAAACGCAGACCTACCGGAGAGTAGGGGAGAAAGAAGAACGGAAAGTCAATATTCGGTTTCTTTTTGCCACCAATCGTAACCTGGCGGAAGAGGTCGAGTATGGGCGGTTTAACGAGGCCTTTTTTCATCGTATCAACGCTTTTAACATCAAGGTACCCATGTTGTCGGAGCGCAAGGAGGACCTGCCGCTACTGGTAAATTATTTTCTAACCACGCTCAGTCCAGACAATACCTCCTTTCGCATTGTCGACAGCGCCATGAACTGCCTGTTACGCTACGATTGGCCGGGCAATGTACGCGAGCTGCGCAATGTCATTGAGCGTTCTATCATCCTGGCGGAAAATTCCATTATCACCGAGAGATGTCTCCCCCATGAGCTTATCCTCCAGTCCGAGGGTAATGAGGATGCCTTGTCGCTGGAGTCGGTGGAGCGGAAGCACATCTTGAAAATGCTTGAGTTTTTTGACGGCAACAGGCAGAAAACAGCCGATATGCTGGGTATCAGTCGCAAGACGCTCTACAGGAAGCTGGTGAGCTATGCGACCAATTGACCCAGCTGCAGGAGCCCGGATTTTTCATGGCCAATGGGTCTCCTTGGAGAAAAGGTATAGAAAGACAGATGTATGTGATGTCCGTGAGCAGGATCAAGTTTCGCCAAATTGTTCACCCAAGATCAGCTCAGGCGGCACCACCTGAGCTGATGAGAAATCCGGACTAGAATTTTTCCCCTGGCGTGGGTGTGCTGCCATCGTTAGAGGCCGGGGGGATGAAGGGCAACCTGAGCTGTCTGTACAGAGGTACTTGGCCGGGTTCAAAGAGATTGGAGACAGTCAGACCGACCAGCCGGACTTTCCGGAAGCCTACCTCGGTGGACAACAGCAGTGGTTCAAGAAAGGGTTGTATGTCTGCAGCACGGAAAAAACCTGTACTGGTACTGCGGGAGCGGGTAATGGTAGTAAAATCATGGTAACGAAGCTTCAGGGTCAAAGTTCTGCCGCCAATTTTTTTCCTTTCCAGCGCAGAACCGACCTTTTCAGCAAGCCTTTCCGTTAATTGCAGGACCTGGTTGCGTTGAAGAATGTCTCTTGCCAGGGTCGTTTCCTTGCCGATAGATTTTCGTTTGCGATTTGGTTGTACCGGGCGATGATCAATACCGCGAATACTGTCGTATAAGAAGTGCCCGGTTGCCCCTAAAAACACAACCAGCTCCTCGCGGCTATAGCTCATGAGATCGCGGCCATGGGTAATCCCCCTGGCCAGCATTTTTTGTTCTGTGACTTTACCAACCCCAAAGAATTTGCGAATGGGCAGTTGCCTCAGAAAAGGCCGAGCCTGGTTTGGAGTGATAACCGTCAGACCATTGGGTTTGTTGTGGGCACAAGCCACCTTGGCCAGGAATTTGTTGTAGGATACCCCAGCAGAGGCGGTGAGTCCGGTTCGGCGCAGAATATCTTGACGGATCTGTTGGGCAAGCAGGGTGGCTGACGGCTGGCCGTGTGTGTTCACGGTGATGTCCAGGAAGGCTTCATCCAGTGACAGCGGCTCCACCAGTTCGGTATAGGTACGAAAAATGGCCACGATTGTTTGAGAGACCTCTGCGTACCGTTCCTTTCTCGGTCGTATGAACACTGCCTGTGGACAGCGTTGATACGCCTGGGCGCAGGGCATGGCAGAGTGGATACCGAAAGCCCTGGCCTCATACGAGCAGGCCGCCACAACTCCTCTTCCGTTGGGGTCCCCACCAACTATAACCGGCTTACCGCGCAGATCTGCATGGTCTCTTTGTTCAATGGAGGCAAAAAAGGCGTCCATGTCTATGTGAACAATTTTTCTCATCACCGGTTTCCTGGCATTCTGGACCTTATGGATGCAGACGCTGTGCATGACTTATAAGCTGGGCGGTGGCCCTAAAAACTGAACAATCTGTTTGCCCGAATGTCGCATGAACAATGTGTTCCCATTTAAAAAAATAGACAAAAACAGATAGGTGTCGAAACACACTCACCCCACAATCTAAGGTTAAAGCAACTCTGGTGGTTCTTTTACCGCCAGCACCTTTATTTGTATTGAGTTGCAAACGGCAGGTTCTCTCGCATCGGACGTACCAACTGGATGCACTGGTATAGATTGGTCAGAGTTCATTCTTCTCATGACGATAACACCCGGACGAGGTTTACTTTGGTGTCTCTAGCCCGGTCGTCGAGGTAGCCTGAAATGTATGTCCATTGCTTTAACTACAGTATTAGCAGCGTAACCCATCACAGGGTTACGTTTAAGTGGCTCGCCTGATCCATTCCAGATCAGGCTTTTGATTTTTTTTTAAATATCAGTCCATGGCATCGACAGGTCTGCCTGAGCGAGACAATTCGCTCTCCCCAGCGGATTCCTTTTTCACTCCTGGTTCCCTGGCTTCGTTTTCGCCAGAGCCCGGCAAAGTTGATCATTCGTTCGGCCAAGTTATTGTTTGGCTCCACATCTTCTTCAAAGAGGCACGGAAAGAGCGCGTCGAGTTCGTTTTCAATATGGTCACAAACCTCCCCCCTTCACTGTCAGAGCCACCATACAGTTAGAGCCACCATACAGTTAAGTGAGACGACAAAGCCGGGCATAAAATGATGACCACTCTCCTTTGGTTGGTGGATCTCTTGCCCACTTGCATAATCACTGCAGTTCTGCGGTTGCCCATTTTCCACACCTGGCAGGATCCGGGTTCTGATGCTCCGACAACCCGTTTGGATTGCGAATGAGATGGGCCAGGTAGGTTTGCCGCATGTTGATCCAGTTTTGATATAGCCTGTAGCCATCACTGACCAGTATTCCTTTTCATGTCCCCACAAGTTTTTCAAAAGCAACCTGGGAACGGTAGGGATGAACCATGAAAAAGGCAATCACTGTGTTGGTCATTACCAAAATCCAGTGCAGCTTGCCGCTGTTTTTCCAGGTGGTTTGTATCCTGACTCCTGGCCGAGTGTTGGCCAGATTTTGTTCTGTAATCTCAGGGCCTTTGGGTAGGATGCTTTTGTCAAACTCACAACTTCTCCCAAAACCTCTTTGACAAAGGATACAGGTAGACGGCCTTAATCGGCTTACGTTGCTTGCTGTCCATACTTGCCGCGACCCTTTGTTTTGCCGACATAGCGCCAGCTGGCAGCCTTGTGGCAGGTTCCCTGGTAACGGCCTGTTTCGATAAAAGTTTCCCGCAGGGAGATGGGCTGTTTGTAAAAAGCGGACCAGTCGTCCTGCAGGCAACGGGTGTTAGGGCCAACACTTTGGAGGCAAGGTGGCGGGTATTGACAAGAGGGCAGGACAAGGAACCGGACGTTATTGACCACCTTGTGCAGGTTTGTCTCTCTGGTGAGCAGACCCCAGCCGATGAACTGATCACGGCTTGCAACCAACCGATCATCAAGATATTTCAGATGGGAACCGACTATCCAGGGATTTCCCAGGGAATGGGAACGATCAATCAGGTCATCCCCTAAGCCTTTTTCAGGAGAACGACGGACCAGCTTGATTGGTAAAGAGCCAAACTCGGAGACCGTACCGCTCAATTGCGAGGAATTGTAAGTTTATTGCTTGCGGTCAGCCTTTTTGGGATACCGGAATGGTTCTCTTTTTCTTGGAGGCAGAGTGATTTCGTCTTGTTCCTCCGGTTTCAAAGGCATGACCCGGCAGGCTCGGTCTTTCAGATTACCGTTTGCCTGATACCGGTTCCACTGGATACAAAGGACCCTGGATAGAGCTGTACGTCCCTGATCCCAATGAGTGGTGGACCGGGTTAAGAGCTTCTTGGTCGATGATACGACCCCGTATTTGATAAATATGTTCTGCCAAGGTAGTTTCTCCTGTTTGGGAAATACCGTAGCAGATTTTTCTTTTCGTCGACCGTAAAAAATTATACCCTGTAGTGGCTAACCTGGCAGCGTATGGCACACATTGGGCTGTCCAATCAACTTGGGTCGCCGTGGCTAAAACGTTTGGCGGAACACATCACTCCACGTCGATTCACCTAGTAAATATTATATCAACACAGTTTTACTGTCAATTATAATATATTCTCTGGGGAGAGAAATGAAAAAAATATTTTTTTTAGTATCAATACTATTTGTTGCAACAGTTGCGCATGCAATGAAAGTTGGTGATAATTTGCCAAAATATAAAATATTCGATCAGTTTGAAAAAGAGCATGTTTTATCTTCTGATACAAATATTCTTATAGTAACATCAAGCAAATTAACTGGTGAGATTGTTAAGGAGTATTTATTAGATCAAGAAAAAGATTTTCTGAAAAATAATAACGCTTATTATATTGCTGATATATCTCAAATGCCAAGTATGATTTCCAAATTATTCGCAATTCCAAAAATGAAGGAGTATCCTTTTTCTGTTCTTTTAATTGATAAAGAACAAGCCAAGATTTTTAATAAAAAAGATGATCATGTTAGTATTTATATAATTAAAAATAGAAAAGTATTATCAATTAATTATATAAAAGAAAAAGAAGAGTTGGCTCATTTTTTTAGATAGTATCTTTTCTTTTCTGTGTTTTCTTGGCTCATTTTGGAGGTAAAAAATGTTTTTTACCTCCAAAATGTTATATTGAGTATTTTTATGAGATGAGCACTAATCTTCAACCAGAGTTATGGAACTGCGTTTAACATAATGACTTCTCATTATAAACGTGAAACTTGTGTTTGAGGTAAAAAATACCTCTTTTCGGCTGGAGCAAAAGCAATTGAGTTGACCAGAAATCATAATATTTTAGAAAGTTGTGACTTCTGTTGTAACTTTCTTTTTTTCACTCTGCATAGAAGGAGTTTTGATGTCCAGCAGCTTTGGGACCCTGTATAGGGTCAGTACTTTTGGAGAATCGCATTGCCGGGGCGTTGGCGTTGTTGTGGACGGATGCCCTCCAGGCATGGAGCTGACAGAAGCTGATATTCAGCCGCAGCTTTCCCGGCGTCGTCCTGGACAAAGCGATTATACCACACCCAGGCAGGAGGCCGATCAGGTGACGATCTATTCCGGTACGGAGTTTGGCAGAACATTGGGTACTCCCATTATGCTGCTGATTCACAACAAGGATCAGCGGCCACAGGATTATGGGGAGATGAGTACAGTACCCAGGCCTTCCCATGCTGATTTCACCTATCAGATGAAATATGGCACCCGCGCTTCCAGCGGGGGCGGACGTTCCAGCGCCAGGGAGACCATCGGTAGAGTAGCGGCCGGAGCTATTGCCGAAAAATGGCTGCGTACCATTTACGGTACGGTGATTGTCTCCTGGGTCAGCGCTGTCGGGGACATTGAGGCGCCAGAGGTTGACCCTCTGACCATTACCAGGTCAATGGTTGATGCCACTACCATCCGTTGCCCTCACGAGGAGACAGCAGAACGGATGGAGCAGCAAGTTGCCCAGGTCCTAGAGGCAAAGGATTCCATCGGCGGTGTTCTGACGTGCGTCTGCCGACAGGTTCCTGTGGGTCTGGGAGAACCCGTCTTTGACAAGCTTGATGCCAAACTCGCCCAAGCCATGCTCTCCCTGCCGGCAAGCAAAGGGTTTGATGTTGGCTCGGGTTTTGCCGGAACCAGGATGCGCGGCAGCCTGCACAACGATCCCTTTATCCGTAAAGGAAGCACCATCGGGACGCTCACCAATAACAGCGGTGGTATCCAGGGAGGTATTTCCAATGGGGAACCGATCCTCTTCCGGGTGGGGTTTAAGCCTGTTGCCACCATCGGGATGGCTCAACAGACCGTTGACTTTGCAGGGGAAGATGTCGAGCTGGCTGCCAAGGGCCGACATGATCCCTGCGTGGTGCCCCGGGCTGTGCCCATTGTGGAATCTATGGCTGCCTTGGTGCTCATGGATATGGCTTTACGGCAACGATCTCGGCAGGGATAACCCGGATTTCTTAGGAACATTTTGGAGCAATTGGCTTTAAATATTTTTTAATTTTTCCACCATGTTCAAAAGAAATTCGGGCGAAAGGATCAGGTCGGCAAGCCAATACAAAAACATGCCTACCACCACGGTTCCACCCAGGCTTCTGGTCTTTAGAGCAAAAAGCAGCGTTGGGATCGCAACCAGCAGCTCAGGTTTATCCAAGGCAAGTATCCGTGGGGCATCGGTGGTGAACAGGATAGGCGCCAGGAGGCTGCTCAGTATAGCTGCCGGAATGAGGCTGAGCCAGTCCACTAGCCACTGGGGAAGACGTTTGTGGGCGAGAAAGAGCAGGGGCAGGCAGCGGGGAATATAGGTGACCACTCCCATGCCTGTGAACAGGAAGAGATAATCCTGAAAGGTCATGATCGTATCCAGGTTCGTTGTATCAGGTAGCCCAAAGTGGCTGCGCTCATGGACGCACCCACGATATATGATTCACCGGGTATGTTCAGGTACCAGAGGACACTGATGAGTGTAGCCATAGCAGCTGTGCACAGGTGGATGGGACTGGTTAACTGGTATCCCAGGAGGCAAAGGAACATGGCGATCAGGGCGTAGTCGATCCCAAAAGCCCCCTGCGGTATGAATTGTCCGATCAGGCATCCTGCAACCGTTGAGAAAAT
The DNA here is from genome assembly GCA_002748755.1 of Desulfobulbus propionicus. Taxonomy (GTDB): domain Bacteria; phylum Desulfobacterota; class Desulfobulbia; order Desulfobulbales; family Desulfobulbaceae; genus Desulfogranum; species Desulfogranum propionicus_B. The sequence continues at coordinate 66,640 of PDTD01000023.1, forward strand.
CCAGACCAGGTTAGTACTCTGGTTCACGGCCAGCCCATGCCATCTGGTCCAGTCTGTGGTCCGAAATTGAGCCATGTTGACCGCAAAACTTTCATCGGTGATGCCGTAGGAGAAAAAAGCGAGAAACCAGCGGTTCACCCCTGACAGATGCACGGCCAGCGCCGAACTCATCAGCGCATGGCGCAGGTTTACGACCAGGGTGGTCAGGATAATGGCTGCGGCAGATGCCTGGTTGGTTACCATGGCTACGCAGATAAACTGGGCGCTCCCTGCAAAAACCAGGATGGACATCATACCCACTGCCCAGTAAGGGAACCCCGACTGTTGCGCCAGAACCCCCAAAGCCAGGCCTATGGGGATGTACCCCAGGCAGATGGGCCAGCCGACAGTACTTCCCTGCCTGAGCTGGGTGACCAGACGGTTTTCTTGCAGACAAGTTTCTCTGTTCTTGTGGTCTCTCGTCATTTCCGATATGTATAGATTTTTTTCACACTTTGCATTCCTAAGCGTTCGAATCTGTGCAGGAGCAAAAGGTGACGTACTTGATTATTAATCAGTATGGCAGGAACACAGCGGCTGTGCTTTGCCAAGAGGCTTCCCTGGATACTTGACTGAGCCTGGTGTTTTTGTTTTGTTTTTTGTATGTTCCTCCTGAACAAGGTGTTATGAAAAATCAAGTTTTCAGCCATCATGGATGCAGGAACACGACTAACTCGGATTGCTCATCAGCTCAGGTGGTGACAGGTTCGGGAGTTTTTGGTACTTCGTTATACTTGGGTATGGGTGTTTCCAAAAGACTGCCGAAGATGGGATCGTCTGAGCTAACCTTTGGTGAACATTTTGTCGAAATTTGAGTCGGCTTACAGAGACCATATATATCTGTTTTTGTCTTTTTTCTCAAATGGAACAAAATGATCATGGGAAACCCGGCCTAAGCGTTGCAGAGCGCTATGCAATGCTCCTCTTTGCCTGAGGGTTTTAAACTTTTCAATGATCGTATGAACCAGAAATCTTATCTATACAGAATACAGGCAGTACGCAATGCTTTTTCCGGTGGTCGGGATCATGCTGTAGCGTCTTTGTTTGTGCGGCCTGGCATGCTGCCATGTCCAATGGAGCGTGAGTGGGCTGATCAGAGGGCTTTGGTGTTCCTGTTGCCGATGACCCGGTACATGTGGCAGGGGGATTGTTGATGGCAAAATCATGGCTTTTACAAGATCTCCTTGATCTTTTGTTTTTACTTGATCTTGATAAAAAGAACGGTCGATCTCCCGGAGAGTTGGATTTCGATACACGTGATCGAACCATTTATCTCGGAATCAATCCATCTTCACACAGTGCGGGTGCGAAGATGGATCCACGCACCCTGTTACGCCATTGGGTGGAGGCTCGCAGACAACAGGTTACGGACTCACAAGACTTCCCTGGCTTGCCCGGCGCCTTCTGGCAGGAGATCAACTGCACCCTGAGTTGGTTGTTTCTCCTAACCGGGATTGTGTCTGGGTTTGTGGTCACCGTACCGGTGCTCAGTTATTCTGGTGAAGCGCCGATCAATGTAACCTTTTACTTTTTTTTCTTTGTGGGACTACAGATTCTGCTTTTTTTCTTGCAGTTGGGCGCCTTGACATACAATGGCGTGCAAGGTAGAAAAATGCCGGCCTCTTTGGTTCTTACCCTGATGCAGCAGAAGTTGTTTGCCTTAGTGGAAAAGCTGTTGAACAGACTGGCTCAAAAGCGGACTCCATCCACTGTCCACTCTCTGCATGCAATTCGCCTGAGTGCCCGTCGATATGATGCCTGCACCCCGATTGTACTCTGGTCTATGTTTCTCTGGCTGCAGCTCTTAGGAATGGGATTTAATGGTGGGGTGTTGTTGGTAACCCTGGGTAAGGTTCTGGTCACCGACATCGCTTTTGGCTGGCAGTCCACCCTGCAGATCGACGCAGCCCAGTTAGGCTGGCTGGTGCAATGGGCGGCAACCCCCTGGAGCTGGTTTGTTCCTGAACAGATAGCCTATCCCAGCCTGGAGGCCATAGCAGGGAGCAAGATGATACTTAAGGAGGGGCTGTATCATTTGACCACCAATGACTTGGTTGCGTGGTGGCCCTTTCTCTGTTTTTCGGTGCTGACATACGGTCTGTTGCCTCGCCTGCTTTTGTATCTGTGGAGCAGGAAAAAAATCGGTGCTTTGCTCTCTGTACAGCCCCGGATTTCCACAGCCATGTATATGGTGATACAGCGGATGACCAATGCAGTGGTAGCAACTGCCGCCCAGCCTGTGAAGAGAAAAACGGCGCCATCCGAGATTCGATCCGCCCCTGAAAGGAGTTCCCCGGCATCGTCTACCCGTCAGGGGCTTTCGGTCACAGTGCCAATGGCTCAGATGGAAGCAGGTCTGGAACGGAAAACAACAGCGGATTTAGCATCTGAACTGGAATTGGGACAAACACTGGGGCCCCAATCCGTCCTTGATATGCGCCAAGAGGGAAGTGACGATTCCCAGGAACTCAAGGCATTCAAAGAACCCAGGGGAATCCAGGAAACGGAGCAATCAGCCATGCCCAGCGTGGTGCTCCCTGAGGAGGTGGTTCTCCTGGTTCCAGATGAAATCTACGATGATATCCCTTTGTCCGAGCTTCAGGACAAGCCGCATCCCCTTACGGGTACCGGCCATGCTGAGATCCTTCGGTATGGAAGCCTTGAGGGAGATGAAGGGCTTCTTGCCGATATCAGGCAGAGGAAAACAGGCGGTACCCTTCTGGCTGTAACAATGTTAGCAGAGGGGTGGCAACCGCCTATCCGGGAAACCCTGTCTTTTCTACGCCTGCTACGGGAATCGGCAGGCCGGGAAACTGCAATTACCCTGTGGCTGCTGGGGAAACCAACACCGCAATCTTTGCTGAATCCAGGTGGAGAGGGTGATCTGAGCATCTGGCAGGAGAAGGTTAAAGAGCTTGTGGATCCACATCTTGATATAGTACGTTTTTCCCATGAATAAAGCATCCCATACGATACCTGAGTTTGCCATTATCGGTCACCCCAACGAAGGGAAGTCCTCGGTGTTATCAACCCTGGCGGAAGACGATTCGGTGCGTGTCAGCCCAATGCCCGGAGAAACCGTGGCTTGTCAGACTTTTCCCGTGGTTATTGACGGGCAGGAAATTATCCGTTTTATCGATACCCCGGGTTTTCAAAATCCAAAAGAAATTCTGCAATGGATGCAGGCCTATACTGGTGAAGAAATTTTGCTTATTCAGGCCTTTATCCAGGCGCATAAAGATAATCCCGACTTTCGTGATGACTGTGAACTCCTGGCGCCAGTGGCGGCAGGGGCAGGGGTCATTTTTGTGGCAGATGGCTCCAAGCCTGTTCGTAATGTTGATCGTGCGGAAATGGAAATTTTGCGACTGACCGGCGCCCCTCGTATGGCAATCTTGAACAGCAAGGATAATGAGACCGGGTTTCTGGAGAACTGGCATGTGGCCTTTCGCAAGCACTTCAACGCCACTCGCCTGTTCAATTCGGCTAAAGCAACCTATGTGCAGCGTATCGAGCTGCTCGAAAGCCTGAAATCCATTGATCAGAAGTGGGAACCGGCCCTGCGCAGGGTGATCCTCTCCTTTACAGCTAACTGGCAGGCCCGAACCCAGAAGACCGTTGCCTGTATTGTGGAGTTTCTGGAAGAAGTGTTAGCCTACACAGAGACCCTGCCCTGCGCCAAGGAAGAGGAAGAACAGGCCCGGCGAAAAGTACGGGAGCGGTTTGAGCAGCATGTGGCGGATAAGGAGCGCAGAGTCCAGGATGCGATTCGCAGGTTATTCAAGCACAATATCTTTAATGTGACTTTGCCTCGTCAGTCCATTCTCCAGGAGGATCTGTTCAGCGAACAGACCTGGAAATTCCTGGGCCTTTCTGACCGACAGGTGATTATGGCCGGAGCCATGGGAGGCGCTGCTGTGGGCGCTGGGGTTGACCTCGCCGCTGCAGGTATCTCATTTGGTCTTTTTTCCACCCTTGGAGGGGTCCTCGGGGGGCTGGGTACTGCTTTGAAAGGAAAACAGTGGCTTGGTGAGCTGCGCTTGCTGGGAATGCATGTCGGAGGTGATCAGGTGCAGGTCGGCCCCGTGAACAATGTACAGTTACTCTACGTGCTGCTTGACCGCTTTTTTCTTTTTTACAGCCATGTGATCAACTGGGCACATGGACGACGTGATTACGTACCCTCCGAGGTCACGGGTTCCGATACCCGCGGGGGATATACCACCCTATGGAGCAGGGAGCAACGGGCGGTGGCTGAACGGTTTTTCAAGCAGGCCTGCTCGGGGAGCATCGCGGAATATGATGCCGCCTCCGTTGAGTTCAGGGCACTCCTTGAACAACAATTGAACAGCCTGAGCGAAAGTGAGTACCAGAGTTGATCATGGTTGAGCCCGGATCTCTCATCAGCTCAGGTGGTGCCAGGTTCGGTAGTTGTTGGTAACGCGATCTACTTGGGTATATGTGTTGCCCAAATACTGTCGCCGATGGTGCCTCCTGGGCCGAATTTTTTGCTCATTGTGTCGGAATTTAAGCCTGCTCACGGTCACCACATGCATCTGTAATTTCTCTTTTTTTCAAATGAAACACAATGCGCATGAGAAAGTCGGGTTAGGCCTGTGACATCGCGCAGGTTGCCAGGATTCAGACAGGCGAGATTGGCAGTTATAGCCATATTTTCAATTCACTTAAAGCCGTTGAATGCAGTAAATATGGCTCTTTTATGGCAACAGCAATTTTTTGCGTCTTGGCCAATAAATCACCAAGAGACCATGTAGATACCTCTTTTCGTGATCCCGAATAAGCGTTGGAAACATGCCCCCACATATGTTGCAAGGCATTTTTTATGCCTCCCAAAGAAGGCGGATAACGTATTGTTTCTGTGAGTAATTGAGCAAGTTCTGAGAAATTATCATTTGGTTTCATCGTTGAGACACGTCTGCCAATTTCTTTATACATGCCATGATCTCTGGCCAAGATGGAATATTTATGATGACTCCATATTTCTTGAGGAGTGTTCGGCAATACAATACGTCCTTTCTCCTTGGCTTTATATTTTTCTGCCAAAATTGCAAACTGAGCACCTGGTTGATCGATGTACATAGGTGGCCATAATCCTTCATTGCTGGGCATATGCAAGGGCGTTCGTTCATTAAAAGATCTCAATTGCATCTCTGCTGACAACAAGTTATGTCGTGCTGTCAACGCCCACCCATACTCCAACCATCTGAGGGTTTCAGGATGCTTGGAATAGCCTTTTTTATTGTGGGTAATTATGGAAGCTATACCATGTAACTCTCGATGCTCTCCAAGTAAACTTTGCCTGTTCAGATATCCTGGATGTATGTCCCAGATTCTCATGGTTTGTCCTGTTTTTTGATCTACTGGCGTTTAAATTGTTAGTGCCCCGCTGAGGTCATAAGCAAGTGAGGAATTTCGAAGTACAACAAACCAAAAAATGCTCAGCCATTTCCCTCCTTTTTTGGGAGTTGATGAAAAATTCAGAGGAGTAACCTGGTTACGTATGATTCCGGTCGGCCTTTCATGGCATGGAATTGGTCGCAGCTCTTTGGCATAAGATTACGATGCTTGAAAACATGTGCTACCTGGTACGTTGGTATCGTCGTTTCGCTACAAGTTCCGATTAGGGCGTATGTCCGGTAGGGTTAACTAGCTCATGTTATACTGTAGTTGAAAGGCTTCAGCATAACGATCTTCCCCTTAACGGAGGTACC
>PDTD01000035.1 GCA_002748755.1 Desulfobulbus propionicus
GCAGAGCAGTCCCTGTAAGCCGTATAATGTTGGCAATAATTGCCGCCGGCGCTGCCGAAACAAAAAGCACCAGCTGCTTCCATAGAGGTAATTTTGCCAGAAAAGCAAGCAGACCGGCAAGAGCAAACATCGTTACCAGTGAACGTAACCCGGAGCATGCGGCGACCACTTCCAGCGAAGTCTCAGCAAGGTGTAAAACATTCCCCTCACGAAAAACGGGTATACCAAGAAAACGGATAACCTCCTCGGTAAGAGCTGATCCAAAAAGCTGCAGAGGAAAAGCAAGCTTGTTCCAGATAATTGCCGGCAGAGGGATCATGAAAACAAGATAAAAAACAGGCACCAGAACAATTCTGGCAATACGCGTTCCGGCAAGAAGAAGAATGATCCCCAACAGACAGAGAAGAAAAGAAAAGCGCTGTATAAAGAACTCGGAACCCACCTTGCCGGCGATAAGCAGCAGTAGACCCGGGATCAGAATAAGAAGACCGAGCAGGCTGCCGGTAAAAGCCTCTTTCTGCAGACGAAACCGCAACAGATAGACCATATAGAGGGAGATAAAGGGGATAAAGTAGCCATGAGAATAATTTTCATTGTGCTCCCAAGCAACAACCAGCGTTTTAAAAAACGGCAGATAGAGAAGAATCAGGGCGACAATAGCTGCTGTAATCAATAGCAGAGGAACCCTGTTTACAGAAGGAGACTCAATATTCACAATCTCTCCCCCGGAAGATACTCTGTCAGCTCCATCATAACAGATTCGGCAAATCGCTTTGCCTTATCTTTGGTGGCGGCAATATCTCCATCCCTGGCAAACATGATAATACGGACAAAAGCACCATCCCGCCGCCCCATAAAAAGAGCATCCCACACAAGATAAAACTTCTCCCAATATTCTGAAGCAATAATCCGCCCCCGGTTCTGAAACCAGTAGAGCACGACCTGACAACAGCACGATAATATCCCGCATAGAGATTAATCATCTCATTTGATGGAGAGATATAATTATACTGGATATAATCATCAACTCCCAGCAACTCCACCACATCACTGGAAGACTGGAATGTTTTTGCCAACTGCCATGCCCCTATGGTATGCGGAAAAGAGGCGAGACTTTTGCGTATTGCCACCGGCCGAACTTCACCTGTCTGCTGCAGCAGAAACGCTGTGGCAACAAGCAGAACCAATACAAAAAAAAAGCGCAGAAACACCCCAGAGTTACTCTTTTTCCCTGTCACCATCGCAACCATTCCCGATCCCAATCCAGACTCATTATCAACCGATGCTCATCATAGGAATCAACATCCTTGTCCGCCTCAAGGTGAGAAAAGGAATATCTCACCCCGGCATCAACTTCTTCCATTAAATGATACCGCAAACCAAACGCTGCCTGCCATATCTTTTTCTGATACTCTTCAATGGCAGCCGTCAACTCTCCTGTTTCATCCCGTTCAGCGGAGGCTGCCCTGTCACCCTCTTCTTCAGTATATTCCAACGTTCCGCTGATACTCAGATCTCTTCCCAGCTGACGGTCAGCACTGAGACGATAATTCAACCTGTCCACCGCACCGCGGTTATCTGTTCCATCAAAGTTTTTCATATCAGAGGTTTTGTTCAGCTGAAAACTGTAACGCCCCAGTTTCTGCAGATAACTCAGCTCCAGCAGACCATTCAAGCCAACATGGTCATCGCTCCCCTCTGTTTGTGTCAGCGAGGAACCAATACCGGCGGAGCCTTCGAATATCTCGGAAAAACGATGATGCCAGCGTAACATCCCTATATGGATAGTGCTGTCATTTAATATACCCTCATCATAAACAGCTGCTGTATAGTCATACTCGACGGTAAGACTATTTTCCTGACTGAGAAAATTTGTAACACTTCCGGCAAAACGATATTCCGAGACATCACCACTGACAAAATTTTCCTTTTCTTCAGCAGACGCTGCTTCACCAGCCGCACCGACAGCGGTCTTTTCTGTTATCGGTTTACGGACGATATCATCTTTATACCTGCCGCGGACATAGCTTCCCTGTACTGTTGTCCCCCACTTGCTGTTAAAACGATGCTCATTTCTTATATATGTGGAGTAGCGGTCATAATCATTCTTTTTCGCTTCAGACTCATCGCTATCTACATCCTCACGCAGCAGATCATAACTGCTGCCAATATCCACAGAGCTGTTATCGCCGTATCTATAGCGACTGTCCATACTGAGACGATTTCGATAATAACGGGTATTATCTGTTTCGGCAGAGAGGTTGGGAGAGGATTCAACACTGCCATCTTCTGCTGTGGAAATCTCCGGTTCTGCCGTTTCCTCTTCCGCTGTCTCCCGATTCTCATCATCATTTTTACTCAGGGAGAAGACGTTTTCACCAGAGACACTCCACCTCTCTGTCAACTCCTTGAAAAAACTCGCCCGCATATCCCTGTATTGCAGGGAACTCTCACCA
>PDTD01000027.1 GCA_002748755.1 Desulfobulbus propionicus
GTTTTCTCTGATGATAAGCATATCTATGCGGTGGCGATGGACAAAAAATTTGCTCTGGTCGCTCGTTACCATCATCAGATGTCCCGTAGCAGAAGAGATTCCGCCAGGCTTGTCTACCGCATGATTTTCCCTTTTATTTTGACAGACAGAAAAGAGGGGAATGGTTTTATAGATATCCATTTCTATAGTAGTTGTTATGGTCTGGTGGGGATGGTCGCCGCCGCTTTTTTCTATATCTGTCTGGTGAAGCTGCGGCGGCAGAGGATTGCTCCGGCCTCCTTTGCTATCGTTTTTTTATTTGGAATTTATGGTTTACTGGCGCTTTGCTGTATTGATAGCCCATCTTCTTGCGTCAGTTCTTATATGGACAAAGAGAAGATAGAAGGCAGATAACGATAGGAACTGGTATATGGTAAAAAGAGAAGATGGAAGTTATTTTGCTGATAGCAGTCTCAGTAACCTTTATGGTTTGGTTTGATAGCTTGTCAGCCACAATGAAAAACAAAACAGGAACTTCGGCAGACAACCTTCTGTCAGCAAATGGCGTTTCATATTATAATATTGATATAGGGAGTTTTATAAAACAATGAAGACTGGTAAAATAGGGCGAAATTCTCCCTGTCCATGTGGTTCCGGGAAAAAATATAAACAGTGCTGTCTTGGCAAAAAAAGTGTTTCTATAGCGGAACAATACCAGCAGCGTTATGGGATTACGCTGAAAACCCCTGAACAGGTGGCGGGCATTATTGAGGCCGGTAAATTGCTGGCGGAGATTATGGATGGGGTTGAGGCGATGATTGCCCCTGGTCTTGCAACAGAAGAGATCAATCGTTTTGTCCATGACAAGACGGTCGCTGCCGGCGGCATACCTGCTCCGCTGAATTATCGTGGTTTTCCTAAAAGTGTCTGTACCTCGGTAAATGAGGTTATCTGTCATGGGATTCCCGGTAATGATGTGCTGCAGGACGGCGATATTGTCAATGTTGATATTACACCTATTTTAGGTGGATATTATGCTGATGCCAACAAAACTTTTTTTGTTGGCACCCCGACAGAGAGCGGCAGAAAGATTGTCTCCGTTGCCGCCAGAAGTCTGGAGCTGGCGATGGCGGTAGTACGTCCGGGTGCCACCCTTGGTGATATTGGCCATGCCATTCAGAGTTATGCGGAAGGGCAGGGCTGTTCTGTGGTGCGTGAATTTGTCGGCCATGGTGTTGGCCTTGATTTTCATGAAGCACCGCAGGTCTCCCATGTGGGACGGCCGGGCAAGGGAATCCCTCTGGTGCCGGGCATGGTTTTTACCATTGAGCCAATGATAAATCTGGGTGGCAGGGAGCTGGAACTGCTGGATGACGGCTGGACGGCGGTAACCAGAGATGGCAGTCTTTCCGCCCAGTTTGAGCAGACTATTCTGGTAACAGAAAAGGGATATCAGAGTTTGACACCTTTTAATCTGGGGAGATTTACCTGTTTGTAAGTGTTTTCAGACAGGCGGGATTTGGGTAAGCATGACTCCTCTTCGCAAGATTTTGTGCAGACGGGAGTTGTGGCATCTTGAGGTGTTGTTCCAGCGGTATCTGTTCAAGAAAAATTTCCATCCTGAGCAAACACTATTTCCAGCTTGACAGGTACCAACAGAGCAAGTATTGTAATGCTCCCTGAGTTTTACTCAACGCAAGGAGGCTGAGTAGAACAGCCCGGATTTTATGTAAGATTCATTCAAAAACAGGGCATTATGCCCTGAAGTCCCGGTGTTCATGTTATTATGGCTGACAGGTTGTATTCAGCCATATCGGTTAGTGTCTGAGTGCACTGACGCTCCGTCCCCCTCTGATTTCAGATTGCAAGTAGTGTCTTTGTAATTGCGTGTTTGCTTTTGTTCAGGTAATGAGGAATTCTGGGATCTGTTTGAAGGTTCAAGGTTCACAGCTTGCCTGCTCAAATCTTTTAGCAAATTTCTGTCCCCCCCATATCCCCCCAACTATTTTAGTGAGAATTCTTCCTGTAAAGGACGATCTTAAGTCAAATTGTATTGTTTTTCCAGCATTTCAGCAAGGAAATATGAAGGGAAATCAGTATTACAGATTTTAAAATACTTACAGTATCGCCTGGCTAATAACCTTTTCCGTAAAGGATCGGGATTATGGAAATAAACGGAAATGTATCACGCTCACAAACATTGCCTCTGCTGATTGTTCGTAAAGAGAAAACAAGGAGTACTGGAAGGGGCATAACTCCTGTTGAAGAGTATCTCTATTCGGACAGGGGCGCAGCCGGGGTAAAAAGTGCGGTTATAGATTCTGTAGCCGTTGTTATAACTCTGCAGGATAAGACAGGTTGTCGTGAGCTTGTGAAGAAAATCAGGTCTGATCCTGCAACTGCGCTGAAGCCGGTTTTTTTGACTACTGCTTATAAAGGAGAAGAGTTACTGTTAGGCGATGGTACAGTCTCTTCAATGAGTGAAGCTTCCGAGAAGGCGGCGCCAATTTTACAGCGACTTGCAAGTATCAACGTGGAGCAGTCTGATGAGAAAGGGGATATCTTTTTACTTTTGAGTTACCTGTACAGTCGGCCGGAGCAGCAGCTGGTACCGGTTGTCGACTGGCAGACGAAAGAGGTCTATCGCTACCCTCTGGCTGATGTTTTACTGGGTGATGGTGAAAGTAATTTACGCCAACTTGAGAGCCTGCGGGATCGGGGATTGATTAGCCAGGGGCGGCTAATAGACAGAATTCGTCACTGTCCCCACTGTAATGGCTGTCATCTCAATTTCGTTGATATCTGTCCCCAGTGTGGAAGTATCAACATTCTCCAACAGCAGTTTCTCCACTGTTTTACATGTGGTCATGTTACCGGGGAAGATGGCTTTATTACTCCCGCCGGACTCGAATGCCCCAACTGTCGTACAAAATTGCGCCATATCGGTACTGACTATGATCGGGCACTTGAAAATTACTTTTGCCGCGATTGCAGAGCCTCGTTCTGTGAAACAGGAGTGGTGGCAAGATGTCATCACTGTTTACAGGCGGCAAAACCGGAAGAGTTGATTCCGCGGAACATCTATTCGTTCCAGCTTACTGAACAGGGAAGCATTGCTGCACGAACGGGTTCTCTGGAGAATGTTTATGCCATTCTTGATACATTAAACAATATAACTCCCATTTATTTCAATCATTTTCTTGATTGGGCGTTACAGTTGAGTAAACGCTACCCGGAAGCTCCTTTCAATTTGATCGGCATTCGCTTGTCCAATATCCTTGAGTTAACCAATACTCTGGGGCGGCAGCGGCTTTGGGAGTTGATGGATGAGTTTGTCACGCGGATACGGAATATTGTTCGTAATACAGATCTTACCTGCCGAACAACCCAGCAGGATTTGTGGTTGCTGTTGCCCAGGATTTCTGAAAACGGATGCCATACCCTGCAAGAGCGAATTCTCGAAATAAAAGAGCTCTCCTGGCAGCCTGAAGGGGTGGGACTGGAGTTTTCAATGGTTACCTGTATCATCCCGGAAGAGGTTGATGAGCAGGAAGATGCAAAACTTTTGATTGCCCGTCTGCAGGGAGCATTGTCATAGTATGGATACCTTGATCTCCATAATTGTCAATATCTGGCACGCCTTTGTTCTTCTTGTAGAAGGTTCGGGCGGAGAAGGTTCCTGGTCATTTATTTACAGAGTTTTCCCCGTTGTTGTCTTTTTTGAATTGCCGATTTATCTGCTTATCTGGATTGGTATTGTACTGTATCACTTAAAAAGGCGTAACGGCCATAGAAATGTCTCCACTCCATTTTCACCCACAGTATCCTGTATTGTTTCCTGTTACAGTGAAGGTGAAGATGTCCAGAAGGCTATTATATCGCTGACTGAACAGATATATCCAGGATCGATTGAAATTCTTGCTGTGATTGATGGCGCTTATCGTAACAGGGAAACGTATGACGCGGCTATGTCATTGCGCGTTAAGGTGGAAAAACGTCCCAATCGTATGTTACGAGTTATCCCAAAATGGCAGCGGGGAGGGAGAGTCTCTTCGCTTAATGCAGCATTGACGCTGGCAACGGGAAGTATTGTCATGGCATTGGATGGTGATACTTCCTTTGATAATACCATGGTACGTAATGCCGTTTCTCATTTTGCCGATCCCCATGTTATGGCTGTGGCCGGGAATCTTCGTGTCAGAAATTTTCATAAAAGTCTGGTTACCCGCCTGCAGGCGGTTGAATATATGCTCTCTATTCATGCCGCTAAGATCGGCTTGAGTGAATTCAACGTGGTCAATAATATTTCGGGGGCATTTGGTGTTTTTCGCAAAAGTATTTTGCATAAGATTGGGGGCTGGGACAGTGGTACGGCCGAAGATCTTGATATAACCATGAAGATAAAATCCTATTTTGGTATGCATCCTGAATTAAAAATAGTCTTTGAACCCTATGCTATGGGACATACCGATGCCCCGGAAACACTGGCGGGACTGCTTGGACAGCGGCTCCGTTGGGACGGAGATCTGTTTTATTTGTATATACGTAAACGTCGTCTCAATTTTAACAGGAAAGTGATTGGTATCCGTAATCTTATTATCTCCTTATGGACCGGTGTCTTTTTTCAACTAGTGATGCCGATGGTCATTATTTTCTCTACCATTGTAATGCTTGTTATCTATCCGTTTTATCTCTTTCTTACTATCTGGCTGCTTGTTTATCTTGTCTATTTTTCAATTACTGCGATACTTTTTCTGACTTATCTTCTTCTTGTCTCGGAACGCAAGAAACAGGATATAAAACTGGGGATATATCTTCCCCTCTTCCCCGGGTTCATGTTTATTCTCAGGGTATGGAATGGTCTGGCAGTGTTGAAAGAGATACTTTTTAAATCCCATCTTGACTCCTCAATGGCTCCCTGGTGGGTTCTGAAACGGACAAAATTTTAGGTTGCTTTTGGGAATCATGGATCATACAAGGCCATTTCTTTTTATTTCCTTTTTGTTCCTGATACTTCTTCTGGTTTTAGTATCAGCAGATTGTGTGTATGCTGAATCATCTGCGATCTCGTCACGAAAATTTCTCTATCTTGATGCGGGCAGAAACAAGAAGATAGAGAGAAAAAAAAGAGTAGAGCCTCCAGTTAATACCGGAAAAAGCCTTAATCGCCACTCTCTGCAGGAGCTTGAAGCGCGGGTGAAAGATTCGCCGGATGCGTTGATTGCTGCAGCCGGCATGAAAAAAAATCTCAATATCCTTAAAGAGAAGAAGGCAGGTAACGGCTGGCGGATGAATGGTTATGTTAATGCTGGACATTATCGGGAACTTGCAGACCTGAACAGGGCACGGGAATTCGACAAGTTCGTTGCCGGTGGTGGGTTACGTTATCCGTTGTTTGGCAGCTATGATAAATCAAAGGTCGCCATACTGGATTCTGAGGCAGCAGTTCGGCAAGGCCACTTTGCCTCAGAACTGGTAGGAGTGGAGACTCTCCGGGGGCTGCGGGATCACTATATTGATTATTGGAGTGCTGCCGAAAAGTTGCGCGTAAGTGAGGCTTTTCTGGAGGATGAAAAACCGGTGAGAGATTTTCTTGAACAACGTACAAAGAAAGGGCAGCTTCTTGATGCTGACAGACAAGAATATCTGACAAACTTTGAGGCCGTAAGGCGTAATATTACCATCCAGAAAAATGTTATGCAGCGTACCATCAGGGCTATGCGGTTACTTACCCGGACTAATTATCCGCTTTTTACGGCAGTTTTTCCGCAACTACCGCCGCTTTATGGTGAACGGGCTGCATATAAGGCAGCCATAGTTCGTAACCATCCTCAACTGGAGATGTATCGGGACAGGGTTAACACGGAGCTTGAAAAGATTCAGGCAGGTCAGAATAACGCGCTGGAAGGAAGTTTTGATCTGGGCGGACATGTCAGCCGGGAAGATGCGGCAGATGGAATGGAATATGGTGTTACCATGGGAATTGTTGTCGATCTTCCGGTTCATTGGCAGTCAAGCGAAAATGCGGCAAAGGGAGCGGCTCATGCTTCGTTCAGGGAGAAGCAGTTGATGTTAAAAAAGGTGACCGCAGAACTGATTGCCGACGTCGAAAATCTTTTCGGGGAGCTTGAAATTGCAGATAGCACCGTTCTGTTTAGCAGACAACAGCTGAAGGCTGCAGATGAGGCCATACGTAAAAATAGTCTGCGGGCAAAGTATCTTCCTGGCGATATGATTGAAAAGCTGGAACGGAGCCGTTATCGCTACTATAGCGCAGCGATGAATTATCTTGATATGCTGACACAAAAGATGCATATCCATACTGCTCTTTTAGCTCTCTTTGATGGTTGTTCTTCTCAATCTGGAGAGGAAGATGCGAAAACAGCCTCTGCTGCGAACCCTGATCTGGTTATTAATAAAGACTATCTGCAAGCGTTATGGATTAAAAAAGTGGGAAAACAGAGTAATCCGTCAATAATTAAACAAGATCAGGATGTAAAAAATGACTCTGCCATGCCGCCATCAGAATTTGGCTATTATGTCTGGAACAGCCGTAAACTTCTCCGGCAATGGAAGGAAAAGCATTTTTATCAGAGACTTTCAGCAATGCGTGCGCAGCGGCTGCTTATCTCATTTGACCGTCAGCAGATCAGAGAACTGCAGCAGCAACCAGCAACAGCAAAAAAATGGCGTCTTTTTATTGAAGAGATGACTGGGCACGGAATTGCAGTGGAGTTGCTTCTCGGTGAACCTCTCTGGATTCTTCCTCGGTATCGTCAGGATTTACTGGAGATCATTGAGAAATTAGGTTCGTTTTCTTTTACCGGGTTGCATCTTGATCTGGAGATCAATCAGCTTAATCAAAAAAAGTATGATGAGGCCTATCTGCTGAGAGAGCTGCTGCAAACCATTGAAGTTGTCGTTAAAACAAGTCCCTGGCCGGTTGGGTTAAGCCTTCATCCTCGTTATCTGACGACAAATAGTGAAGTTTGTCTTGGTTGCGCTTTAAGCAAGTTGGATATTTCTGAAGTAGCCCTGATGTCCTATATTGCCAATCCCGGAAAAGTAAGTGAGATAGTGATGCCAATCATAGAGCAATATCCAAATATCGCTTTTAGTATTGCTCAGAGTGTGGAGCCGATTCTGGCCAGAGAAGAGAGCCATTTCAGGCAAGGCAAAGACGTTTTCTGGCAAAAAATGGTTACGTTACAGCAACGTTTACCCCAAACGACATCACGTTCTATCCTGATTCAGGCATTTCAGGATTTTCAATCAATGGCTCCCTGAAACTGAGGTCTGTATGAAGATTCAATTTAAAACCCCTTATCAGCGGGAACCTGAGCGCGTTGGCGGTATAAAGATTCCCTATGCGGGCGGCAAACGCATTGTAGCTCAATGGCGCTGGTATTTTATTGTTCTTGTTGTCACCAGCCCATTACTTTATCTGCTTATAACAACCTTGTTCTCATATGTTATGGTTACAGCTCCCGGCTATCTGTCACTGGGAAAAGTTCCGATTAACAGTGATTCAACCGGGATTGTCCGCAGACTCCTGATTCCTGTTGGTGCCGAAGTTTTGGGTGGGGATCCTCTGGTACAGTTGGAGAGTCCGGTGTTACAGGAGCGAGCGATGATCCTTGACGCAACAGTGGAGGGTCTGCACGAAGAAACAGCAGGAGATCTCAAGGCAAAGGGAGTTTCGAGAGCTGAAGATGAGCTTCAGTATCTGCAAGAGCA
Organism: Desulfobulbus propionicus; assembly: GCA_002748755.1. Taxonomy (GTDB): domain Bacteria; phylum Desulfobacterota; class Desulfobulbia; order Desulfobulbales; family Desulfobulbaceae; genus Desulfogranum; species Desulfogranum propionicus_B. Next base: position 7,717 of record PDTD01000027.1, read on the forward strand.
GTATCAACTGGCACAGGAGATGGCAGCCTCTCAGGAGAAATATTTAAATGACATCCGTTTCCTGAAAAAGCAGAGTGCCGCTACCATTGCAGAGCTCAAACAAGCAGAGTCGGCTCTCCATAGCGCCCTGCTGGCGAAGAGTCGTGCCGAACAGGGGTATTTGAATTATAAAGCGAGGTTGACAACAAATTCTGAAGGAGTGGCAGAACCAGCAGATCTGGATCGTCAGCAGCATTTGCAGCGCTTGCAGGCAGAACGGGATGCCATTGAAAATCAGATCACCCGTCTCAAGCAGCGGGCACCCCATGCCGGCAGGATCCTTGAGATCGTTGTAACCGAAGGACAGTCGGTAACTCCCGGTACTCTGCTTATGGTTTTGGGCAGAACGGAAAAGCCAGGTGTATTGTGCTATCTGGCGCCCAAATATGCGCAATACGCAACAAAAGGGAACCAGGCACAGATTACTTTTCCAGACGGCTCTGTTCAGCAGGTCATTGTCCAGCAGGATGCGACACTGGTAAAAAGATTACCGGCTGATCTTGCTGCGCCTATCGGTACCCGGGAACTCTTGTTACAGGTTCCTCTTGAATTTACAGAACAGGTCCCGGTAGAAAAGCGGATTGATGGATTGCCAGTGACTGTCCGTTTTCAATCAAAGCACGGATCCTCGCTGCTGTCACTGTTTCGGTAGAGGCAGGGCTTCTGCTCCTGCAGATCGTAGCTTTGCGCAATAAACCTTTCTTCCTTGGAATCAGAGAGTAGTTTTATTCCGCGCAAATATTTGCAACAGGCTGTATTGCCGGGTATACTATAATGTAGTTGAGTCGTCTACTGCACAGGATCAGATAGCCTGCCGGTAACAACGAAAATTAATAGAGGCGAAGATGATTATCCGTGAACTGAATGGTGTTTTGCCAAAATATGGACAGAACTGTTTTTTTGCTGAAAAT
>PDTD01000036.1 GCA_002748755.1 Desulfobulbus propionicus
GCGCGTAAAGGTGACAATCAGCGGGTCTATTTCTCCGGGCAGGAGATCTATAACTTCTTCCGCCGGGTCAAGAATCGATTCTCCGGTGTCACTGTCTATGCCCTCGTCGGCAGGAGCGGTACCGGCAAAAGCTTTCGTGCCCGGATCCTCGGAGAGAACCTCGGTGTCTCCTATATCATTGATGACGGCCTGCTTATTCATGGTGACATCATCGTTGCCGGGCGTTCTGCCAAACAGGAGGCGGGGTATCTGAATGCGATCAAGACCGCACTTTTCAGCGAAGATGCCCATCGTGACATTGTCATGGCCGCCCTCAAAGAGCACCGGGTGAAAAAGCTGCTGCTGCTCGGGACCTCGGAGAAGATGGTCCGGCGGGTGGCGGCACGGCTTGACCTGCCGGCGATCAACCAGATTATCGCCATTGAGGAGATCGCCAGCAAAGAGGAGATTGAGGCGGCGATCAAATCGCGTGAAGAGGGCAGCCACGTCATTCCCGTTCCGGCCATCGAGATCAAGAGAGACTATTCACGCATCCTTGCAGATACCATCCGGATCTTCTTCCCCTGGGGAGAGAAGCGAAAGGGTGAGAAGCAGTCAAAGTTTTACGAAAAATCGATTGTCCATCCGGATTTTGACGGCGAAGAGCGCCGCTCGGGCAAGGTGACGATCACAGAGGCGGCGCTGTCGCAGATGATCTTCCACTGTATTGACGAGTTTGACAGCAGTGTCGAGGTCAAGAAGCTGAAGATAAAGGTGCTCAGCTCCGGTTTCAGTGTCGAGGTTGACATCAGCGTCACCTTTGGCACCACGATAAACAGTGACCTTGAGGGGCTGCGCAACTACATCTGCAGTATGATCCAGCGCTATACCGGCATTATCATCAAACACCTTGAGATCTCGGTCGCAGAGGTTGTTCCACCAAAAGAGGAGGAGTGAGGAGGAGGCGCCTGCAGCCGCCTCTTTTGTTGCTCTTTTTGCTCGTTGAGACCATGTCGGGCTGCCTGCCCCGGACGCAGAAAGGCCCGAAAACCGCAGAGTGCGGCTGCCGGGCCTTTGTAACAGTGGCGGAGGAGGAGGGATTCGAACCCCCGGTGCGGTCTGACCCGCACAATGCTTTTCGAGAGCACCGCCTTCAACCGCTCGGCCACTCCTCCACAGAGTTGTCTTCATGGATCTGTTCGGTAAGAGACGTAACATGCCAGAGGCTGGCGAGGATTGCAAGCCCGCTGGTGAAGAGTGTGGATATTTTCCTGATCCCGGCCGATGGAAAGAGTGGTCTTTTCGGAAGAACAGTATTTTGGGGAGATCGACGCGATGAGTAACAAGATGACGCGGTTAAAAAAAAGAGTATTGGGGGTGGTTCTCATAGCGGGAGTCTTTTTGGGGATGCATTTTCTCTGGATGTATTGCCTGCCAGTACCGAAAGATAATTTATCAAAATCACAACTGTTTTCAATCCGACCTGAGATGTCTGCCGAACAGGTGATTTCAATTCTTGGCAGACCAGAATTTATGAAAGTTTTCAACCAGAGTGAACACGGTTCGAAAGCAACAGTTTTTTCAAATGATTTTGTGAGGATAACGAACTCATCAAAAAAATGCACATGGGTCTTCAGTAATCAGGACTATTTTCAAAAAAAGTTGGAATTCTATATTAACTTTGTTGACGGCAGTGTTGCCAGAGTAGCTGT
>PDTD01000010.1 GCA_002748755.1 Desulfobulbus propionicus
AGGCATGGGATACCTCCTTGAGCTAAGGTGAGTTGATGAGAAAATTCATCATGCCTCATGCCTGTGAGAAAAAATAGAAGTACTTTATGAGGCGCTTACACTTGTCTTGGCGAATTTTCAACACATCCGATTCGACATTTTGCATAAATGCCCTGGAGGAAGCCATAGATCGTTTTGGACCACCTGATATTTTCAATACTGACCAAGTATCCATCAGTATGGATGGCCGAGGACGTTGCCAGAAAATATTTTTGGAGAGCGGTTATGGTGGACCCTTGAGCACCTGTACATCTATCTGTATTCATTTGAAAACGGCAGGTCGCTCCGTGTCTTTCTTGCCAAGTGGATCAAATACTACAAGTTGGCAAGAGGCCATTCCTCTCTTGACGACAAAACCCCGGATGAGGTTTACTTCGGTTTATCTTCCCCCTTTGCCGGGGCTGCCTGATGCCTATTTCTTTTTTTTTCTCAGGGCTTGTAGCTTATTCCACCCATCAGGCTGTCCAATCAATTGGGTCCACCGCCCAAATAAACGGACCAGTTGTATGTATTAGCAGAAAATAGATGATTGTCAGCCTAACAGATTATCAGTATAAATCGTGCTTTTTCAACCATTCACAAGCAAGTGGGTTTTTAAGTCGATCGCACCCGTCGCTATGATAGCCCACACACCCTTCAAAATTACCGAGGTCACAAGCGTAGCGGAAGTATTCTCGGGCGGCGTTGTCATCCAGTTGGACACCCTTGCCAGTCTGGTAAGCGCGAGCAAGCTTTACACATGCATCACCGATTCTTGGCTTCCTGCGACAAGCTTGACTGTACAGTTTGGTCGCTTGTGCCTCGTTCTTTTCACAACCTATTCCTTTTTCATACATTTTGGCTAGATTATAGCATCCGGTGGTGTCATTGTCGACTATAGACCCACTGCAAGAACTTACAAAATAGGTATAGGCTTTCTTAATATCCTTTTTAACAGTATCACCTTTGAGATACATGAGACCTAGTTCTGCACAGGAATTTACGTAACCCCAACCGCAGGCCTTTTCATAAAAATGTTTGGCCTTGATTGGATTTCGAGTTACATGCTTTCCTTTCATATATATGTCACCGGCATGGTCGCAACCCACACGACTCCCTGAGTTACATCCCTTTTCGTACAATGCAAGGGCTTTGATTTGGTTTTTATCTACACCCTTTCCGTTTTCGTAGTTATATGCCACTGATGAGCAGGCAGGCCCATAACCCCCAGTACATGATCTGCCATATATGTCCAGTATTGTCGGGTGTCCCCTTGCAAACTCTTTTTTCCTGAGTAACTCTTTATACATCTCATAGAGTTCTTTGCAGGCTTTTTGATTTTTACCATCACAGCCCGATATATAGTATTTGGTTGCAAGGTCTAAATCAATTGGTGCGCTGTATCTATAGGTATGACCTGCTCTAAAGCATGCATCCATGTCACCTTCGTTGCATTTTGTGGCTAAATCCTCCACAGTTACTTCTTTGGTACTTGTCACTGAAGTAATCTGATTTACACATGACGACAGTGTCAATACCAATATTAGCGCTAAAAAAGGTCTAACAATATTCATTTTTTTTTCCTTTTATCTCCCTTAAGATGTATCCCAAGGTTTAACAAAAAAAATCCAACCTGTATAAAAATCAAAGGATAATTCGACGATCTATAAAGGTTGCTTAGCTTGAACCTTTTTGGGCAGTACCTTTCTGAATATCGATTATGTTGCCATCAATGGAATAAATGACTATTAAATACTCATACAGATATGTAGCGGCAGCTTGCCATACTGTTTCTTTGCAATTTGTGGGTGGCCACCTGCAAAGATTGACTGCAATACTCCAACCTCTGTCCGTTCGCTTTTGCATATCGCTGAATATTTTTGACACGATATCAAAATTAACATTTTCAAGAGCAAGTGGGGGGCAGTGTTGTCCCATTGGGTCGTGGACACGTGGCCGATCCAACCGGTCACCTGAAATATATATCTGCTTGAGGGTTTTATCTGTGGCACTGGCATAATAGTTAAAAGTCAGCCTCTCTTCCCCGATGGCCATAAAATTAATGGTTAAGGGCTGAGCCTCGCTACCTGCAGCCTTTAAGGCTCTATCCATGGCGGCTTTGGCATTTTTCCAGATAGGCTTGGAGGCTCTATTTTTCTTCTTTGCAACCGGCTGGAACGAATTGCCCTCCTTTTGTTTGGAACGATTGGCGCCAATTTTCAGCAATGCAGTTGAGAAACGGGCATCAATCTTGATTTCTATTTTGCGATCTGCAACGGACATTAAAACCGGCTCCGTATTGAAAACTTTTCCTGAAAGCCGATCACCTTTTAGCAGCTCGGGTTTAAAAGTTAGAGGGGCAGCATTAAGGCCCATTAACGCACCGCTTTTGTTTATGTCGCTGCCAAGGTTAAATCCCAATACATCACCTTTTTCATCGATATGTATCTCAACTAGGTGCCTTTCTCCCCGCTCAATTTGCCCTGCCAGCTCACTGCCAAACGGGTCGATCACGCCATTGGAAAGGTAAATAAGGGCACGGTTTTTCCCAAAAGAAGTGTTTATGGCACCCGCAGCAAAGGTAAGTTTTATTTTTTGGTCTCCCAATAAAAGTATACCCTCTCCCCTGTCTTCAAGTATTGCCGATACCGGAGCCTGAACAAAGTGCATGTCTGTCGCTTTGGCATAAACCACCCCTAAAGCAAACGTCAGGAACAACACGATCAATTTGTTCATTTGGAGTACCCCCTTTGTCACGGCGGTGGACCCAATTAATTGGCCAGCCAGGTGGGTGGGATAAGCTACAAGCCCTGAGATGAGAAAAATAAAAACTGGCATCAGGCAGCCTCGGCGAACGGGTAAGGCAAACCAAAGTAAAACTCATCCGGGGTTTTATCGTCAAGAGAAGAATGGCCTCTTGCCAAATTGTAGTACTGGATCCACTTGGCAAGTCCGACAGGGAGCGACCTGCCGCTTTCAAATGAATGTAGATAAATGTACTGGTGCTTGAGAGTCCACCATAACCGCTCTACAATAATATTGTCCTGGCAACGGCCTTGGCCATCCATGCCGATGGACACTTGGTTGTCCGGAGAACCTGGGTAACAGCGTTGCTGGTGACCCTGGTCAGTATTGAAAATATCAGGAGGTCCAAAACGGTCTATGTCTTCCTCCAGGGCATTTATGCAAAATGTCGAATCCAGTGTATTGGAAATCCGCCAAGACAAGAAATTGCGGCTGTGCCAGTCCATGATCGCCACAAGATACATGTTTTCGCATTAAGTCCAAGTTTTCTTGTTGTATGGGCTTTGGGCGATAAGAGTAAGACGACCGGCTGACGCCCAATAACTTGCACTGTCTGGATATGCTCAGCTTTTGACTTCAATCATTGTTTGGCGCTGTTTTAGAGTCAGCTGCCGAGCTTTCGTGCTAAAAAATCGTTTTCCACCTTTAGTTGGCCGATTTGGCGAAAAAACTCATCGGTCTGGGCTTCCGTCTGTTTCCTGGATTTGTTGTTCTGGTCAAAGATGTCGGCGGCACCTTCGATCATTTATCGTTTCCAGTTGGAAACCATGGTGGGATGGACACCGAATCTGCTGGCGATCTGAGACATTGTTTCGTCGTTTTGAATGGCGGCTCAAGCAACCTTTGCCTTAAACTGTGGACTGTGTGTTTTGCGTTTTTTACCCATTGTCAGATCCTCCTGAATGTGGTCTGACTTATAGCTTACCACATTGTCCAGTTTTTGGGGGCCAACCGTGTTACCATGGGGATAGGGATGACTTTCTTAGTCGGCCCCTGTCTGAGGGACAACAACGCTCTACAAGAAGGAACTCTTCATACCTCCTCTCTTTGCGAAACCAGACAGCAGTTTTTGCACGAAAAGGTAGTCAAGAGTACAGATTTCTTTGGTTGGTGTTGCGGAGACAGTGTAAAATCCCAGGTGGCGCGCAGGGATTTGTGGGCGATGAGCCACAGTAAATAAGGAATGGTTTGCAGAAGTGAGGCATGATGTTTTCTTTTTGACAGACTCTCTGGTTCCGGGAGCATGTCAGAGAAATCATATGTCGCAGGTACATTGTGACCATAGCATCGTTGTATGTACCACAAGTAATGGAGGGAGTATGCTCTTTTCCGGCAAGCGAATACTGATCACAGGAGGGAGCGGGTTTCTTGGCTCTCATCTTTGTGAGCGTCTGGTCGAACAAGGTAATGATGTTCTCTGCCTCGATAATTTTTTTACAGGAAATAAAGAAAATATCCATCATTTGATAGGGCGTCCTAACTTTGAAATTGTACGGCATGACATAACCTTTCCTCTGTATGTAGAGGTTGATGAGATATATAATCTCGCCTGCCCGGCCTCGCCCATACATTATCAATCTGATCCTGTTCAGACGACAAAGACCTGTGTGCATGGCGCCATCAATATTCTGGGGCTTGCAAAACGGGTCAAAGCTAAGGTCTTTCAGGCATCGACCAGCGAGGTGTACGGAGATCCTGAGATCCACCCTCAGCCAGAATCCTACTGGGGACGGGTCAATCCTGTCGGGTACCGATCATGCTATGATGAGGGAAAACGATGTGCTGAAACCTTGTTTTTCGATTATCACCGACAACATGACCTGAAAATCAAGGTGGGGCGTATTTTTAACACCTATGGTCCTAAAATGCTCCCTAACGACGGGCGTGTTGTTTCCAATTTTATTGTTCAGGCTATTCAGGGGCGTCCGTTAACTGTCTATGGTGACGGTAGTCAGACACGGTCTTTTTGTTATGTGTCAGATATGATAGATGCCTTTATCGCGTTTATGGAATCAGAAGACGATGTTATTGGGCCAATTAATCTGGGCAATCCGTCGGAATTTACCATTAAGGAGCTGGCTGAAATAGTTATTCAATTGACAGGGTCTTCTTCTGTAATTGAATATAAGCCTTTGCCAAGCGATGATCCTACTCAGCGAAAGCCGGATATTAGTTTGGCCGGTAAAGCCCTGGGGTGGCGCCCCAAGGTCAAACTGGAAGAAGGGTTGGCTGCGACTATAGCTTATTTCAAGCAGTTCGTATAGCAGCCAAAGGTATCAGGGAGGGCAGACTTGCCTGCCCCCGTGCGCGAGATCACCTGCAGTAATATGAACGTATGTGCTGTTTTTGCCCCTAGACTGACTCTCTCCTCTATTGGGGTTGGGGTATAACGTGCTACGTGGTTTGGTTTTCGGCCGTTGCTGTTTTTTTTCATCTGTTCACCCTCCAGCCCAGCGGTGTGGGAGATATAAAAGAAGCTGCTGAAGAGGAGTAAACGGCATTGAGTGGGGATCGTCTAAGATCGCCTTGTATCTTTTTTTTAGGTGAGAAAATGCGATATATGACCAGAAATTATTGCCAAAAATATTAGTCAGTGCTAAGTTGCTTCGCGAGCCCTATAATCTGATTTCGTGAGCGTCCGCAAACACCCAGATATTGACCAGCTTTTGATGAGACAAGCAGTATGGTGTAATCTCATTGACCAGGATGTATCTAGACTCTTGTGTCTCATGTGAGAAGATTTGGGTGATCGTGATTGGCCCCATAGAGTACCTATAGCGGCCAACCGCGCTTGCCCGGATTTGGGCAACCTGAAAGCAGTAACGGGATTGCAGCCCGCGATATTCAGAGTAACTCCTCAGTGAGGAGTTACCTCATAACAGCCTTTGAGCTGTTATGGCTGCAGACATGTGTATAAGGTGTCGTGTTTGGACGATGCCTGCTGTGTAAGACATCTGTAGGGTAAAAAAGGTTGTCCAGGTGCAAAAAATGTTGTCAAATAATTAGGCGGTCTTAATATGTTTAGCTGATTTTAATGTTGCAGATCGCGCAACCCGTGAAAGGAGCACAAGCTTGACAAAACCGACGTTGGACTCAGGGCAACCAGGTAAGGAGGCGTTGCATTTCCGTTTGCAGGGACGCTTTACAATGAGCATGGCGATGGAGCTGACTGCGGCCATGCGCAACGCCTGCCACAACCAAAGCGACATGATTATTCATACAGCGGAATTGACAGCCATAGAGCCTGGTTCCGGCAAATTGTTCGAGCAGCTTCTTCAGGCGACGGGACTTTCACTGGACCATGTCTACTGCACTGGAGAGAAAGGATACCAGATCCTGGGCAACAGATCGCATGTGCTGGTGTGTACTACCCGAGGACGTTGTTTATGTGAAAGATGTATGGGCGCCGCTCTGCCTCACCAATAATAGAAGGCGCTCAAGCTGAAAAAATTGTATCTGATGTTGTCTCCGCCAGGGTTTTTGGTTGGGCTCTTTTCAAGAGAGTGTACTGTGAAAGGGCATCATGTTACCCTGTTGAAGGCAACATACAGCTATAATAACCTAAAAAATAAACATTTGATGAAAGGAGAGAGTCATGCCTAAAGCATTAGTCGTTTATGGTTCCACCACTGGAAATACCGAAACCGTTGCCAACACCATCGGTGAAGTCCTGCAGGCGCAGGGTGTTGAAGCGACGGTTAAAAATGTCACTGATACCACTATTGAAGAGTTAGGTGGTGAGTACGACGTCACCCTGCTTGGTTCTTCCACTTGGGGCGATGATGAGATCGAGTTTCAAGAAGATTTCGAACCCTTTTATGAGCAGATTGGTGACGCAAAACAGTTAAGCGGAAAAAATGTAGCCCTGTTTGGCTGCGGTGATACCAGCTACGAATACTTTTGTGGTGCAGTGGATAAATTGGAAGAAGCTATGGGTGATCTTGGTGCCAAGATCGTGAACGAGCCTCTGCGCATTGACGGTGACCCTGGGGATGCGGAAGGCGAGACCAAGGAATGGGCGGAAGAGGTTGCTAAAGCCGTTCTGTAAGCATGCAGGGAAAGGGCCGTGTTTTGTGGAATGAACTGTTATCCTTGCATGACTTGGTGGTACATCTTAGCTTGCTTGTGCACGGTACCTGTGATGAGGAAATAAACACGACCTGAATCCTGTGCATGCGTGGGAGACGAAAACCATGACCAGCGAGATGTTTTACCTGCATTCTTGTTCTGTGATTGGGTTCGTCTTCCACGGCGCGGCCTGTTTGCCTGCCTCTCTCTATATTCGTCAGGAGAAGGCCATCAAGGCCAAAAAACAATTAAAAACAGGCGGCTCCTGGTTTCCCAGCCTGGCACGTCTGGAACAACTCAGTATCCAGCTTGTGGTCCTTGGCTTTATGGTATTTACCATGGGCTTTCCTCTCTTTGAGATTATCTCAATCATTAAGACCGATAACCTGCCGTCCTGTTCTGGACTGATTGTGAGCACTCTGGTGGTGTGGTGCCTATATGTTCTGTGTATCTGCATCCATTTCATCCGTAACCTGCGCGGTAGAAAGTCGGTCCGCGTCATTACCGACTCCTTTGCCTTTCTTTGTATCGCTTATGGCTGTGGGCATTGGGCACTGAAGGTGTTGTAGACTGATGCTGGGCAGGGAAATTCTCCCTGCGAATACATCATCTCAGCCTGCATTTCTGATGAACGTTTTGTCTCATTGAAAGAAATATACAATACCAGATACATGTGGTGGCCGCAGGCAGACGCATATTTTGATAAAATGTGCGCATAAGGTTAGCTCAAGCGGCCCCCTCTTTAACAGTGTTTTGACAGCTAAAGTGGTTACAGTGGTTACGATATAATGCACTGCCTGCACTGTGCACTACCACAATCTTTGACCCTGGTATCGTAATAGTACTCTAAAATTGACCAACTGAGCTGATGAGAAATCCGCGCTAGATTGTCTCAGATGATCCGCAATGGTCACCAGAAGTCTGGGAGCAGCACGGAGACAAATCAACATGTTCTGCTTTCAGAGTGCGTTGTCCCTGTGCCTTATTTATGGAGTTAAAAAAAGAAGAGACCCGGAGGAGTGAGCCGGGTCTCTGGGTAGGGTCCTGGAATCTGTATAATCCACCTTGGGTGGAATGTACAGTTTGTGTTCCCAGGCTATGCATGACATCAGGATGTGCGGTCGTTTTCTATACTCATACACCATGGAGGTGGAGCCCTGTGGCGTTTCAGGACAGTGAACTCCATTTTCAAGGGGACTTGTCATGCACGTTCTCTTTTTAGCGCATACTAATTTAATTTGCAAGGCCTAAAATAACTTTTTACAAAAAAATGAGAACTCTTGCCTTTTTACCGTGAAAATATGAAAAAAATCTGCGGTTGAGAGCGCAATTTCCCCCCATCTTCCTCCGGACATGATCGGTGGTTTCCAATCAAAACAGGCACAACCTGCGTATTCCAGACGAAAGCGGACACTGATTCCATTCCAATCCGGACACCTAAAGCAGAGAGAAGCAACGCATAGAGGATTGGACTGGCCTCTGCCAGCAGTTTTTGACGATGCCGCCCTTGAACAACGACTTTTTGCACCGTTTCCAGTCCACTTCATGATTTCCATGAAGTGCATAAAGAACTCCTGTCGCGCAAGCACGTGACCCTTCATTTGTTATCGCAGGAATACAAGGAAAAGCACCCTGAGGGTCGCCAATACAGCTGGTTTTGCCACAGCTACCGTGACTGGGCAGGGCAATTAGATGTGGTCATGCTCCAGGAACACCGAGCTGGCGAGAAGCTGTTCGTTGATTATACTGGTCAGACCATAGAGATTATAGATCCCCGAACCGGTGAGTTAGGCAAAGTGCAAGTATTTGTCGCGGTGATGGGAGCCAGAAACCAAGCAAACCTCATCCAGAGCATAAAAAATATCCTTATCTCCTCAGAGGACAACCTATAACATATCGGAATCAAGTTTAAGGAAGGAGGATCAATAAGAAAAGATTTACACCAAAAAAACTTATTTTTGTCTTGACGAAGGGGGCCACTTTACCTGCCTGTTATCTGCATGGCTAAGAATATGCCCCAAGTGTCCTATCGTTATCAGGGAAAACTTCTGACTCCTGGCAGGTTGTTTTCCCAGTTGAAAGAAAAAGAAAAGACCAGGTAAAGAAAAAATACTAGCCAGTGTAGTAAAGGAAACTAAACAAGGGTAAAAAGTCAAAATCGTTTTTGCTTGTCACCATGCAAAACGTAAATGGCTGGCTGTAATGTCGACCAGGATCGATTTGCCCGATGAAGAGTGAGTACGTGTTTACGGTAAACGTCGGGACATTGTGGGGTTCTTTAAAATGATGAAAGACTATCTGAACCTTGAACAAGAAACCCCGTTACATGGCTATGACGGGATGCTAGCTCATATCACAATCGCTATGTCTCGGTACATATTCCTGTCGTTTGAGCAGCGCTGTCATGATGATCCAAGGACCCTTGGAAGCTTTTTTATGCCTGCAGCAGGGAAATGAGGGGCCTTAACCTGGCGGAGGCATTACAACGCGTGACCAGCCTTGCCATGGAAAAAGTTTGTGTAGCAGGCATAGTTATTGAGAATGTAGTGCTTTTGCTGGTTGATACAATCATGAGTATTGCTGTTGACTTGATTCAAGAGAGTAGAAAGCTGTCATGCTTTAACCACAATATTTAGTGAGTTAAGGTAACTCAGAAATTTGAGAATATCTTTTTCTCCTAACAGGTGTGTAGGCGGCACTGCAAATGCGGACCGGCTCCTACTTGATGAGCTGGTTCATTTCAAAAATCGGCAGCAGGATGGAGACGACGACAAAGAGGACCACCACGCCCATAAACAGGATCATGAACGGTTCTATCAGCGAGGTCAGGGCCATTATTTTTGATTCCACTTCCCTTTCATAGGCATCTGCCGCCTTGCCGAGCATTGCATCCAGGGTACCACTTTGTTCACCCACGCCCATCATTTGCACCAGCATTGGCGGTATGTATGGACTCCCTTTGAAAAATTGAGAAAGACTCCGACCTTTTTCCAGCTCCAGGCAGGCTTCGTCAATGGTTTCAGCCAGCATGACATTATTGACAATGCTCCGCACGATCTGTAAGGCAGTTGTCAGGGGCACGCCGGCTGTTAGCAGGCTGGAAAGAGTCCTGCCCAGGCGGGCAGAGGTGATTTTTCGGTTCAGATCCTTGAAAGGGAGCAAGGTTAGTTTGAACCTGTCCCATTGCCTTTTCCCCTGAGGCTGATGGATATAGAACCGTAACCCTGCGACCAGTCCGCCGAGGAGTCCTGCCAACAGCCACCAATATTGTTTGATAAAATCGCTTGCTGCCAGAAGAATGATCGTGGGCAGCGGTAGGGCGTGCTGGGACTCCTCAAATACCGAGGTGATGCTGGGAACAATATAGGTCAGAAGACCGGTCAGGACGAGAAGACAGACAATAGCCATGATGCAGGGGTAGGTCAGGGCAGCCTTGATTCTGGAGCGAAGAGCCTGCTGGTTTTCGTGGAACTCGGCCAGCTGTTCCAGGACCACGTCCAGGGAACCAGAAGCTTCACCGGCGCGGACCATGTTGGTATAGATGTTTGAAAACAGGCGTGGATGCTCTCCCATCGCCAAGGTCAGGGAGTTGCCTTCATTGACGGCATCCTTTATTTGGGCAATACTTTTTTTGAGGATGGTGTTATCTGTTTGCTGGATCAACCCGTCCAGGGCCGGTATCAAGGGGATACCAGCCCCCAGAAGCGTTGCCAGTTGGCGGGTGGCGATGTTGATCTCTTCCTGTTTGACTCCACGCCCGATCTGCATGGATAACAGGGAGCCTTGCTGTTTTTTTCTGGTTGAGGTTTCCTTGATGGAAACAGGATAATTCCCCTGACTGCGGATTTTTTGACGCGCGGTTGCAGGGGAGTCTGCTTCGAGGATACCTTTACGTTTTTTCCCAGTGGTGTCCAGGGCTGTGTACTCAAAAACGGGCATGGGTATGTACCAGAAGGCAGATGGCAGGAGTTCGGTTATGGTCTCTATGCTGTGCTACCTGTCAGGAAAAGAAGAACTCTTATAACATGTCCATTGCGTCATCAACAGAGTATGCTATTATAAGCGCATTTTTTGTTGCAAACAATAGTCGACAGGCACACGCGGATTATCGATACCTGCAGGACGTGCCTAGGGGACGGCGCTTCGCATGAGTGAGAACAGCATGATGTTCTCCGTTAACGGTGATCTACAGATCGTCAACCAGATTGGGTAGGCACTGGGCCACGCATTTCTTGCAGGAGTATTTGGGTTCGCCTTTTTCGCAGAAATTGGCAAAGCCCATGATCAGTTCCTCGCCTCCGCGGGGGCATACTTCAAGGAATTTGATAAACTGCACCATTCTGTTTATAATCTCAGGTGGTGCTGTATGCTCAATTTTGCAGGCGCCTTCTTCGGCAATCTCGTCTTCAATGGCAAGGACACTGGTGAAGAATTGTTTGAGCGCAGTATGTCTGCTGATAACGTCTTCGGCAATGAGTCTGCCCTGATCGGTCATGGTAATGACCTCATAAGGAGCATAGTTGATAAGCCCCTTTTTGGACAGAGCTCGCAGGGCTTCTGTGACAGAAGGGCCGCTGACCTGTAGTCGTGAGGAAATATCCTTGCCCCTGGCGACCTTTTTTTCTTCAACAATGTGATAGATAGCTTCTATGTAATCTTCCAGGCTAGCGCTCAGTTGTGGTGTAGTGGACACGTTACCTCCAGGCATAATATAATTCTAATGCATATTTAGGAGGATACAGTCTGAGGGGATGAGCGTCAAGGAATATATAGGTGAATAAAACAACAACCTTTTTTTATTGGAATAATGTTACATCAACTGCGTGTACACAACCTGGCCCTCATTGACAGCCTCCACCTTGATTTATCTCAACAGGAAACAGGGCTGATCGTGTTAACCGGCGAAACCGGAGCCGGAAAATCGATTATTCTCCAGGCCGTACATCTGCTGGGAGGAGGCCGGAGCTCCGCGAGCTGGGTACGAAACGGGAGCGAGCAGGCAGTTATTGAAGCAATTTTTGATGTCGATCCCACCCATGAAGATCTGTTAACCGTCCTGGAAGAGCTGTCCTTGCGGGATGGTACGGGGTGCCTCGTCCGGCGGGTAATTACCAGTCAGGGGCGGAGCAGGTTGTACGTCAACGACGGGCAGGTGACCTCACGGATCGCAGGTGAACTGGCCGTTGGACTGGTGAATATTGCCAGTCAACATGATAATCAGCAACTACTAAGCAGCCGTCATCAGCTTGACTTTTTAGACAGCTACGGGAATCTGCTGCCCATGCGGGCACATTTTGGCCAACTGTTTGCCAGGTGGCAGAAGCTCTCCAGTGAAGTTCGCCAGCTTTTGGAAAAAGAGCATGGTAAGGAGCAGCACAGGGAGTTCCTCCGTTTTCAACTTGAGGAAATTGAAAACGCCCGGCTGCTCACGGGAGAGGATGAACAACTGTACCTGGAGAAAGAGCGCCTGAAAGTATCCAGCCTCTTGGTAGAGCATACCCAAAAGGCCAGCAACCTCTTTGCCGCGCATGTTATCGATACGCTGGCTGAAATCAGAAAAGATATGGAACAGGTCGCAGCCCTGGACAAAGAAGCGGGCCCTCTGGCCGAGCGCATCATTTCCGCCTGTTATGAGGTCGACGATATTGAACAGGAGCTGGGACGATACCAGGCAGGCATCCCCGGCGATCCAAGGCGGATGGAAGAGATAAGCGAACGCCTGGCCCTGATCAAACAACTGCAGCGTAAATACGGTCCCACCTTGGACGATGTCCTGGCCCGCAGGGATCAACTCCGGGACGAACTGGCACAGTTGGATGGCTTGGAGGCCGACATCGCCCAGCTTGAAAAGGAGGTGGAAAAAGCCAGCACAGAAGCGCTGCTCATGGCAACTGAGCTTTCTGCGGTCCGCAAGGAAGTGGCTTTACGCCTTGAAAAGGCCATGGAGTCCGAGCTTGTCTCGCTGAGTTTCGATCAAGCCGTGTTTAAGGCAGAGTTGTCCCTTCCCGAGCAATTAGGACTTGAAGGGGTGTCGCCCACAGGAAGGGATACCCTTGTTTTTTTATTTTCGGCAAACCCCGGAGAACCGCCCAGACCTTTGGCAAAAATAGCTTCTGGCGGTGAGTTGTCTCGTTTTATGCTGGCCATGAAATGTGTTTTAGCCAAACGAGATAAAGTGGAGACAGTGATTTTTGATGAAATAGATGCGGGCATCAGTGGGGAGGCAGCCGAAGCTGTGGCAGGAAAAATTGAGGAGTTGGCCGGTCATCATCAGGTATTGTGCATCACCCATTTACCCCAGATCGCAGCCAGGGCTGATATGCATTTTAGGATAGAAAAGGTGGTGGAAGGAGGACGAACCAGAACAACGGTCCAGAGACTGACTCCAGAGGCTAAAATCGCTGAGCTGGCAAGGATGCTCGGGGGCCGAAAGCCCACGCAGCAGACCTTGGCTTATGCCAGGGAGCTGGCAGCGAGAAAAGATGGAGTGAAATAGACCGTGCAACAGCTAATAGCGCTGGGCTTGTTTTCGGGAGGGCTGGATTCCATTTTGGCCTGCCGTACTGTAGCGGAGCAGGGGGTGCAGGTGATTGGGCTGAAGTTTGTCACCCCTTTTTTTGATAGCCATCTGTTGGAGTGCAAAGAGGAGTATCAACGGGAGGTGCGTGCAAAATACGGCCTGAAGGTCGAGTTGGTGGATTTAAGTAGAGGGTATCTTTCGTTGTTGCACAACCCGACCCATGGGTTTGGAAAATATTGTAACCCCTGTATAGATTGCAAGATCCTGATGCTCAGCACTGCCCGGTCGCTCATGGCCTCCTATGGCGCCTCTTTCCTGGTCACCGGAGAGGTTGTGGGGCAGCGCCCCATGTCCCAGCGTCGTGATGCCATGCGGATTATTGAACGTGATTCCGGGTGTACGGGGCTGCTCCTGCGACCCTTGTCGGCGCAGCTTTTGCCGCCCACCTTTGTCGAGGCAGAGGGCATGGTTGACAGAGCACGTCTACATGGTTTTTCAGGCAGGGGACGTAGACCGCAGATGGAACTGGCCCGGCGCTTCGGGATGACGGAGCACCCCAATCCCGCAGGGGGATGTCTGCTGACTGATCCCAACCTGGGCAGCCGGATTAAAGCCTTGTTCCAGGGCAGCCTCGGGGGGGCGGGAGACCGTCTTTCTTTAGAAGATGTCCACCTGATCCTCACAGGCAGGCAGTTCCAGATCCATGGGAAACACTGGCTGGTTGTGGGGCGTAATCAGGGGGAAAACCAGCGTATTCGTGCCCTGTGCAGAGAAGGTGACTGGTTGCTGGCCACGACAACACACCCTGGCCCAACAGCCCTGTTACGCCGGGCTGCTGCGACTGTGGCTCGGGAAGAACAGGAAACCGTGATGTGCCAGGCAGCGGGGATCGTGGTTCGTTATTCGAAAAAGGTGGACAATAGGCCTGTACCCGCCGAGGTGCAGATTGAAAGAGGGGCGCAGAGCGAATGCCGGCAATTCATGCCCTCTGATGAGGACTTGGTGCGGTCTTGGCAACTATCCTGAGGTCTGTATCGGCTCGTGCAGGGCAGCCTGGCAGAATTTTGGCAAGGTTTTTTGACGGGTTGCTGGTGGGTGAGGGCTTCCACTGCTCGAGCTACGCTTTGCTTTCGGAAAAAATGGGCCGTAAGAGGGGCTGAATTGTCATGGACTAAAGGGGCAATGAAGAGGAAAGACAGGCCAATACCTGGGGTCGTAGAGATGGGTACGGCGCTGCCTGCGTGGCTGTATCTGCCGCTGCAACGTCTGCAGCAGCAGATGCAGGCGGAAGTCTATCTTGCTGGCGGTACCGTTCGTGATCTGGTACTGGGGAGAACACCCCATGACCTGGATTTGGTGGTCCCGGACAAAAGTCATTCTTGGGCTCGGGCGCTGGCAAAAGCAGTGGGCGGAGCCTTTGTGCCTCTTGGCGGCGAGGACGCGGCACGGGTGGTTTTTCAAGGGCAGGCTGTGGATGTTTCCTCTTTTCGGGATGGCAGCCTGACCATTGAAGAAGATCTGGCAAAACGGGATTTGTCCATCAATGCCATGGCAATTTGCCTGACCCCGTTTTTACGCCATGGGGTTCGGCGCCAGGGTGAACAGGTTACGCTCCTTGATCCGTGCGGGGGACTGTTGGATATAGAGCAGCAGGTTATCCGTTGCCCGGATGTCCAGATTCTGCACAGCGATCCCTTGCGGATGCTCCGGGTGTATCGGTTCAGTGCGGCCCTGGGGTTTCGGGTGGAGGTACAAACAGCCCGCTGGGTAGGGGCATTGTCTGAGGAACTCCGCCACTGCGCCCCGGAGCGAATCTGTCATGAGTTTCGGCTCATTCTGGAGTCGGAGAACAGTGCGGCAGTCATCGGCGCCATGGCGGAGGCAGGTTTGCTCTGGGTGTTGTTTCCCGAACTTGAGAGAGGGGTGGGAATGCAGCAACCCGCCAGTCATCATCTGGATGTGTTCTCCCATAATCTGGAAACCCTGCGCTGCCTGGAGAGTCTTTTGCGGGACCCCTGTTATGGTTACGCCAGGGAATATAAGGAGCTGGCAGCCTATCTGGCTGTGGATAGGCAGAGGACACTGTTGAAGTGGGCAGCCCTGTTTCATGATGTGGGAAAACCGGTGACCCGGGCCCTGAACCAGGAGGGCGAGCGGCGGATAACCTTTTATAATCATGACCAGGCTGGGCAGCGAATTTTTAATGAGATTGCCTTGCGGCTTCGCCTGAGCAATTGGGAACGAAACCATGTGGGGCAGCTTATCGGGCTGCATATGCGGCCCTTTCACTTGATTCAGGCGGCAAAGGACAGGGAACTGTCCATCCGGGCCTGCTCAAGATTGATCCGAAAAGCCGGACGCCTTATACCAGGCCTTTTCCTGCTTGCTCTGGCCGACACCATGGCCGGGAAAGGAGAAGACAGGCCTGCTACGTTGGAACAGGATCTGGAGGCTGTGGTCCGCCGTGTTCTTGCAGTGGAGCGGGATCATGTACAACCAGCCCTCCGGGTCCCGCCCCTGATTGACGGCCATGATCTCATTCATTCCCTGGGGCTGCAGCCGGGACCTGTCTTCAAGGAGATTTTGGAGGCCGTAGAGGAGGCACGGATTGAAGGACAGGTTCAAACAAAAGATCAGGCCTTGTCACTGGCAAGTTCCCTGGTCTCAGGCGAGCAATGAGAAGGAACAAGAACCCATGCGTACACCTCAGGATTTTTATTTTAAAAAGGCAAAAAAAGAGAAGTATCCTGCCAGATCTGTCTACAAGTTGGAAGAGGCCCAGCACAAATATCGTTTTCTCAAAAAGGGACAGCGTATTATCGACTTTGGCTGTTTCCCCGGCAGTTGGAGCCTGTATGCGGCCTCCATAGTCGGCGAAAAAGGGACCGTTGTCGGTGTGGATCTCCAGAAGACAGACCTCCCGAGTCAAAAACCCGATGCTGAAATCCACTGGCTCTGTTATGATGTCTATGCTGATGAGCTGCCTGCATTACTCAAAAAGCAGTGGTTTGGCTTTCATGTGGTGTTGAGTGATATGGCGCCGCGCACTACCGGTAGCCGTTATGCGGATCATCAGCATTCCCTCAGGCTGGTCCAAAGGGTTCTGGAGGTCTCCCGTGAACTCCTGCATGAAAACGGGACCATGTACTGCAAGGCTTTTCAAGGGGAAGATTTTCCGGCTTTGATCGAGGAGTGCAAAGCGTCTTTCAAAACCATTAAGGTGGTCAAACCCAAAAGCTCACGGCAGGAGAGCCGCGAGGTTTTTATTCTGGGACGCAAGTACGTTTTACAAAGATAAAGCACATTTCGACAAGCTGTACACCCAGGCTCAGCCCAGGCAGCACCATTTTCGGCAGTATTTTGGCAGCACATGGACCCAAGGAGAACGCGGTACCAAAAACGCCTGAACCTGGCACTACCTGAGCTGATAAGAAATTCCGGCTCAAGAGAAAGCAGAAGGAACTCCGAATCGGATAGATGCCCAACAGAAAAGGGGGGCATACCATCTGGACGGATGATCAATCAGATGAACCAAGTAGAGGAAACCCGCAGTGTCAGGACATTCAAAGTGGAGCACAATTAAGCGTAAGAAAGGGGCTAATGATGCCAAGCGTGGAAAAATTTTCACCAAATTGATCAAGGAGATCACCATTGCCGCCAAGATGGGGGGTGGCGATCCAGATGGCAATCCACGGCTGCGGAGCGCCATCACTGCTGCCAAAGCAGAAAACATGCCCAAGGATAACATTGATCGCGCCATCAAGAAGGGAACAGGTGACCTGGATGGTGCAGTGTATGAAGAAATCCTGTACGAAGGGTATGGCCCTGGCGGAGTGGCGGTACTTGTAGAGACCATGACCGACAACAAAAACAGGACCGTTGCCGATATTCGTCACTATTTTTCCAAAAGCGGTGGTAATCTGGGGGAGACAGGCTGCGTTGCCTGGATGTTTGACAAAAAAGGGACCATGCTGATTGATAAGGAGGGAGTAGACGAAGAAGAACTCATGGACCTGGCCCTGGAAGCTGGTGCCGAGGATGTGGTGGACGAGGGCGACGTCTATCAGGTGGTGACCGCGCCGGAAGATTTCAGTGAGGTCGTGGATTCCCTTGAGGCGAGCAGTGTTCCCTGCAGTGAGGCCACCATCACCATGATCCCCAAAAACGTGGTCGATGTTGCCGAAGAAAAGCCTGCAAAATCATTGCTCAAGCTTCTGGAAAACCTGGAAGATCACGATGATGTGCAGAAGGTGCATGCCAACTTTGATATTCCAGATGAACTTATGGAAGCTTTGTCCTGATTTTCTGCAAATGGCCAGTGCGCCCGTTGTCTTTGTACTCTCACCGCAACCCCGCAGACAGGCCCTGGCAAAACGTGGCACCTACATCGGCCGGGCGCTGGCCTGGGGGAAGCTTGGCTGCCCAGATGGCGTCACCCAGACTTTGATCTCGGCCCTTGTTGGGTGAGCAAACAATTTTTCAGGGGCAGGCCATGCGTATTCTTGGAGTGGATCCTGGGTCCCGGATAACCGGGTACGGCATAATTGACTGTTCCGGCACCGAACTGGGGTATGTATCCTGTGGTACTATTCGGACAACCCATGAGGAGGAGTTTGCCAGGCGTCTCTGGGTTATTTTTTCCAGTCTGTCCCAGGTTATCAAGATGCATACGCCGCAGGTGGCAGCGGTGGAAGAGGTCTTTGTTGATCGCAATGTCCGCAGTGCCCTCAAGCTTGGTCATGCCAGGGGCGCGGCCATTATCGCTGCCATGGAAAACGGGATGCAGGTGCACCACTACAGTGCCCGTACTGTGAAGCAGACGGTCACCGGATATGGGCAGGCCGATAAACGACAGATGCAGCATATGGTCACCACTCTGCTGGAGTTGAACGATTCGCCCAGTCAGGATGCCGCCGATGCCCTGGCCATTGCCATTTGTCATGCACAACATTGTGCTTTTAACACACTTTGTTCTCTTTAGTCGTTCAGGCTGATCTATGATTGCAACCCTCAGCGGCATTGTTCGCTACAAAGATCCGACCTCTGTCGTTCTCGACGTGGCGGGTGTTGGTTATGAACTGGCTATTTCCAGCCGGACTTATGATGCCTTACCTCCGGTGGGAGAAGACTATTTCCTCCATGTGTACACCAATGTTCGTGAGGATGCCATTGTGCTCTATGGTTTTGAGCAGATGGAGGAAAAACAGTTGTTTCTCATGCTTGTCGGCGTTTCCGGCATAGGTCCCAAGCTTGGACTGGCTATGCTTTCCGGTATGCCTGGCAGAGATCTGCGTGATGCTATAATGCTTAAAGATTACAGTCGTCTGATCGCTTTGCCCGGTGTGGGCAAGAAAACTGCCCAACGACTGTGCATGGAGTTGGGGGAGAAGGTAGGCCGACTGCAGGTGGATACCCCTTCCGAGGCATCGGCTCCGCCTGCTCTCAATCATGAGGAAGGCAGGCTGATGCATGATGCTGTTTCCGCCCTGGTCAACTTAGGGTACCCGCAAAATATCGCCTGGCAGGCACTGCGTAGTGTGTCTATCCGTCATGGCTCTGAGAACAGCAATATGAGCGTGGAAGAGCTGATCCGCCTGAGCCTGCAGGGGTTGGCACAGCAGTAATGCTACTCCCGTGTTCATCTAGGGTCATGTCAACGATGAAATGTCAGTATATTGCGCCGGATTTTTCTTGTTCTTATGCAGCCTTGTCCTGAGTTGCATAGTAGTGCTATGTGACACAGGGCAAGGCTGCATAAGGGCTGAAAAAGACAAGCAGGATACGACAGAGCAGCGTTGACAGGACCCTAGGGTGTTGTCAAGAGGAATCGTTGGTTGTCTGTGAGCCAGCAGGGAAGACGAGAATGAACCTTGAAGAAAACCTAACCGGAAAACGCTTGGTCACTGGAGAGCTTCAACAGGAGGACCAGGGAACAGGCGTCGATCTTCGGCCCAAGCAACTGGCCCAGTATATCGGCCAGGACAAGGTGAAGGAGAGTCTGGGCATCTTTATTCAGGCTGCCCGTCTGCGCGGGGAACCCCTTGATCATGTTCTTTTTCATGGCTTTCCGGGGCTGGGCAAAACAACCCTTGCCTATATTATTGCCCATGAGATGAGTGCCGGTATCAAGGTAACCAGCGGCCCAGTCATTGAGCGGCCAGGTGACCTGGCCGCGATCCTCACCAGCCTACAGGCGGGTGACGTACTCTTTATCGACGAAATCCACCGGTTGAACCATGTGGTGGAAGAAATACTGTACCCGGCCATGGAAGATTATCAACTCGACCTGGTGGTGGGGCAGGGGCCCGGTGCCCGATCGGTGAAGGTGGACTTACCCCGCTTTACCCTGGTTGGCGCGACAACTAGAACAGGGCTATTGACCCCACCCCTGCGCGACCGGTTTGGGGTGCTACTCCGCCTGGACTATTATTCCCCGGAAGAGCTGAAAGTCATTGTCCAGCGTTCCGCCCGGCTGTTTCAAATAGGGATCGATGAAGAGGGCGCCTACGAATTGGGAAGACGCTCACGGGGTACACCTCGCATAGCCAACCGACTGCTGAAACGGGTCAGGGATTATTCAGAGGTTGGAGGACACCCCGTTATCACTGGTGCCATAGCGGACGCGGCCTTAAATATGCTCAACGTGGACCAGTATGGTCTTGATGAAATGGATCGCCGTATCCTGGTTACCCTGGTGGAAAAGTTCAGCGGCGGTCCCATTGGCCTTGAAACCCTCGCCACTGCGGTGTGTGAAGAAAAAAACACCCTTGAAGATGTCTATGAACCGTTCCTGATCCAGTCCGGTTTTCTGATCAGAACTCCCAGAGGCAGGATGGCCACGGAGCTGGCCTGCACCCACCTTCAGTTGCCCGTACCAGGCGGGCGGAATCCACAGACAAGATTGTTCTAGCCCAGATTTCTTATCAGCTCAGGCAGTGTTGATGCTCCAAAAGAGAGCTTTTGGCTCCAAGAGGAAAGCTGCCCCCTGTCCGCTTTAGGTATCTTCTTTTTTGTTTGCGAAAAAGAAGTAGTCTTTTTCTCTCTTTTTTTTTGACCCACTTTTACCCACACAACTATTGCTTTGAAAATCGTTTCATTTCAGTTTATTGAACTTTATACATGCTTTTTTGGTTCGGTTTCTTCTTTGCTCATAACTGTGGATGTGGGATGATTGGCTTGTCAAAATTGTGTTTTTTCTACAGGGGTGTACACTATATATAGTGTTTTTTGTTGACAGGAAGATTGGTCAACTCGTTGATGTTTTGGTAATTTTTCTTGACTCTGGATGCTGCATGGTATAGATAAATAAATAAGGCGTTATGTGGTGATTAGTGGTTAAAAATCAGCGCTGGCAAAGAAGAGTTTGAAGAAAAAGATCACGAAAAACAGATTTCGCAGTCGCTCTGAGCATGCTCTGGATGTCAAGGGCCGCTTGAATATCCCGGCACGTTTTCGTGAAACTTTAAAGAACAAATATGAATCCGACTTGCTCATCGTCACCAACTGGCAAAATTGTCTCCGCGCCTATCCCGAAGATGAATGGGATGTGTTTGAGGAGGATCTTCTTTCAAGAGAACATCCTACTGAGGAGGAAGAGCAGTTCATTCGGTATGTGGTCTCAGCTGTCACAGAATGTCCGTTGGACAAGCAAGGCAGGATCCTTCTCCCCATACACCTGCGCAACGCATTTGGTCTGAACAAGGACGTGGTCCTCAATGGTATGCTGCATTTTTTTGAAATCTGGGACAAGGCAACCTGGGATCATGAAGAGCAGATGCTCAAGCGTGATTTTTCCAGGATTTACAGAGGGGTGACTCGTCAAGCCAGAGTGCCCGAAAAAGCGTGAAACCCTGGGACAGGCATTTGCCGGTACTGGCTCAGGAAGTCGTTCATTGGCTGGCTTTGAAGCCGGGTGAAGTCTATGTTGATGCCACTCTTGGTTTGGGTGGACATAGTGAGCGACTGTTGCAGAGTAAGGTAGGTGTGGGCCGGATTATTGGGTTTGAATGGGATACTCACGCCGCCGAAATAGCTGCGGAAAGATTGCGGCCCCATGGCGATCGTTTTACCCTGGTCCCCGTCTCCTATGTCTATCTTGTCAGGGAACTGGAGAAGCTTGGGGTCAGGAAAGTGGCTGGCGTACTTGCTGATTTCGGAGTTTCGTCCTTGCAGCTCAATCGACCGGAGCGCGGGTTTTCCTTCCAGGAGGATGCTCCTCTGGACATGCGCATGGGGGCCGACATCAGCGTGAGCGCCGCTGAACTGGTAGCCGATTTACAGGAAGAGCAGCTGGCGGACGTATTGTACCACTACGGTGAGGAGCGTCAGGCGAGAAGGATTGCCCGTAGAATTGTGCAGCGTAGGGAAGTGGAGCCAATACAGACCACCCTGCAACTGGCCGAGGTGGTGGCTGCTGCGGTTCCCCGTAAATACCACCCCAAAAAAATACATGTCGCCACCAAGGTCTTCCAGGCTCTCAGGATTGCTGTTAATCGTGAATTTGACAATATAACCGCTTTGCTTCGGCAGGCACCAGAGGTACTTGCGGCCAGAGGCCGGTTTTGCGCCATCAGTTTTCACTCCCTGGAAGATCGGCTGGTCAAACAGCTCTTTCAACAATCAGAGTACACAGTACTGACTCGAAAACCGATACGGGCCAGCACTACTGAGCTGGCAGACAACCCCAGGGCTCGAAGCGCCCGGTTGAGGGTTGTTGAGAAAAACTGATACGTCCCTTTTTGCCGATCATTTTTTGGAGGATAACCATGATTGCTCAGTTTCATGCACAAGCCTATAGAGCGGGGCGAGGCCGCCCACCTTCCCGTCAGCGTATTGCGGCGTCAATATCTGCTTTTGGATCGATGCGAGAGCTGTGGCGCGTCCTGGTCAGTATGGTCGCGGTCACTTTGTGCGTTGCAGCCGCAGCCGGGTATTTCTTACAATGGCGCACCGGTACGGTTCTCGCGATGAGCCGGGCCATAGAGCAGACCGGTGCTGCGCTTAAAAGCGAACATACCCGTCTATTGGCGGAACGAACCCGGCTCAGATCAGCGAGCAGAGTGTACGTGGTGGCTGCTGAAAGATTGGGGTTGTATGTGCCTGCAAAAAATCAAGTGCATCGCATGCATTAGATGCCCGAAATGGTGAGAAACAGAACGACAACCAGGTCCGGGGGAAAGAAGAGGTACCGGACGGCTGTTTTGGTGTGTACTGGGTTGTTGGCAGGGATGGTTCTGATGGTCGACAAGGTTCTGCCTTCCTGGCAGAAACATGCGGCCACCATACAGTCCTTTGCCAGTAGAATTGTTCGGAACTCAGCGGGCACAGAGCCCGCTGATTCTGTTTTAAGGGGTACGATATACGACCATAAATATAAAGAGTTGGCAGTTTCTTATCCTGTATACGCTCTTTTTGCCCAACCTGTCGGTGTTCAGGTGAACGAGGAGCTGATAGCCTCATTAGCCGCAATCACCGGTCGAAGGAAAAGTGACCTGGCCGGGCTTTTAAAAAGTCATGAACCCGTTGTCAGACTAGCGACATATTTAGACGCACGCCAGGCTGAGCAGATCAAACAGCTTGGCGCGCAAGGGCTGTACTGTACGATGGAAGAGGCGCGTTTTTATCCTGCAAACAGTGTGGGCGCGTATGTTCTGGGCTTTGTCGGTGGCGGTATCGGGTTAACAGGCATCGAAGGCCAGTATGATGTTATTCTTCGTCCTGGCTGCTTCATGGCAGGCGATATTCGGGATTTCCAGGTCCAAGAGGAGATTCTTGGAGCAGGGGCCGCTGATATCAAGTTGAGCCTGGATTTGTCCTTGCAGAAGGTGTTGGCCCGGCAATTGCGAAACTATCTTTCAGCGCAAGGGCTGACCAAAGGCATGGGAATTTTGGTCGACCCGTATACCGGCCGTATCTTCGCCCTGAGTAACCAGCCGACCTTTAACCCGAATGTTTTCTGGCAGGCTGATGCAGCCGTTCAGGAAGATAGAATCTATCGACAGAAATTACGCAAAGAGCTGCTGCGTCCCATTCTTGCACGGGCAGCTGCAATACTGCGGGAAGGATTGACCTATGAGGGTATGCTGCCGGAAGGCGTGAGTGCACCTGAGTACGGCGTTTCCGATGCAGCGATAACCTCGCTGCAAAAAGAACTGCATCTTTATGCTCCGGTTGAGAGTAGCTGGGAATCAGGCGCCAAGGATCGCTTCCAGGCTGTGCGGGAGTCCATCCGGGGGATGAACAGCACCCTGACGGGCATACAGATCCAGGTGGCTTTGGCCAGCCTGATCAATGGCGGCTGGCGGCTGGCGCCTTGGCTCCTGGAGGGTATGTACGATCATGGCACGAGCCGGATGTATCCTTTCAACAAAAACAGGATCCACCGCGCAATGGTCCTTGGGCCAGCCAATGGTGTTCTTTTACGGCGCGAATTGTTCGCTGACAGAGGACGGGCAAAAGGCAGAAAGGGAAAGAGGACAGCAAAGGTGGCTTCGGAGATATTTACCCACTCGGAGATCATATATTCGGGCCAGAGATCCGAATATATCAATCAGCAGTTGTATGTCGGGATGGTCCCGCCAAAAAAACCTAAGTATTTCCTTGTGATTGCGGTGGAAGAAGACCAGCTCTCTCCGAAGCCCCTGACTGCCATTGGCAGAAACAAAAGCCTGGAAAAAGTGGGTGATACTATCCTCACAAAGGCCCTGGCAGCCGATCTGACGAGCGTGTCAGATCATCCTGGAGAAAAAGCGCGGGACAATATGAACACCTTTTTTGTCAGTAAGCGGTTAAACCGGCAGGTCTCGGATACCCCGCGCAGCGAACCAGTTATGGAAATGCCCCTGATCAAGGGGTTAAGCCTGCGAAAAGCAATGCAGCGCCTGGGACGGCAGGTTGCCAAGATTCGAGTCATCGGGACCGGAACCGTTGTGGAGCAGGATCCTGCGGCAGGACAGCCATTGCAGGGTGTCACGGTCTGCACTATACGGCTGGAGCCGGGAGAGTCGTACAGAGGACAATGAAGACTTTCGATTCGTTATTTCAGAGCATAGCGCATCTTTCACCTGCGTGTCAGGGAAGGCCCATCGCCTCTTTGCAGGTTCGTGATCTGGTTGCTGATTCCCGACAGGTGGACAGGGGTGCTGTTTTTGTTGCCCTTAAAGGCAGCCGTTGTGACGGCCATGAGTATCTCCAGGAGGCGCTTGCCTCTGGCTGCGCTGCTCTGGTTGTCCAAGAGGACGTTGTGGATGTCGTCGGTCTGGATCTGCATGATACTGCTCTGGTCATTGTATCAGACACCCACGCCGCACTGGCTGCAATGGCAGCTGCCTGGTACGGATATCCTGCTGATGGGATGACGAAGATCGGCATAACCGGCACCAATGGGAAAACTACCTGCACCTGGCTGATAGAGGAGATGCTTGTTGCCTGCGGATATAAGACAGGGGTAATTGGTACGGTGAACTACCGATATCGGGACCAGGCAGGCTGTACCCTGCTGCAAGAGGCGCCATTAACCACACCGGCTCCCCTGGTGTTGCAGAAAACCCTGTTGGACATGGCCGAGAACGGGGTGACCCACTTGCTTATGGAGGTATCTTCCCACGCGCTTGACCAATCACGGATCGGGCAAATGGTGTTTGATGTGGCTGTTTTTACCAATTTGAGCCGGGATCACCTGGATTATCATTACGATATGGAGGCCTATTTCCAGACCAAATCCACTCTGTTTACCGAACACCTTGCAGAGGGAGGTCAGGTTGTGGTGGTCGTGGATGAGGAACCTGCAGAGCAGGATTGGGGAGCTGAAATAGCAGCTCTTGTACCTGAGTCGCAGGTGCTGCGTTGCGGGTTGGGTCCGGAAAATGATGTCACTGTCCGGGAAATACGGCAACAGTACGATGGTACGCAGTGTACCCTGGCGGCGTTGAATAAGCAGGCCTTGTTTACCAGTCAGCTGGCCGGTCGTTTCAATCTGCGTAATATGGTTGCTGCCGTTGGAGTCGGTGTACGGTTGGGGTTGGATTTTGAGGTGGTCTGCAGTGCCCTGCAGCAGGTCCGGAGCGTCCCCGGTCGATTGGAAAGGGTGTGTCTGCATGCCGCAGGAGCGGACCATTTAGCCGATGTTTTACCAGAGGTGTTTGTTGATTACGCACACACGCCTGATGCCCTGCTCAATGTGCTGCGGACAGCCAGGGAGCTAACGCCTGGCAGGTTGATCTGTGTTTTTGGCTGTGGAGGCGACCGGGACGCTGGAAAAAGACCAGAGATGGGCAGGGTCGTGGGCGAACAGGCTGATTTGGCCATTGTAACGGCTGATAATCCGCGCACCGAGCAAAGCTCGTCCATATTGGCTGATATAGTGCCCGGCCTGGAGCAGGCCGGTGCGGTAGCCATAGAGGAGAGTGCATTATGGAGCCAGAACGAAATATCGGGTGGTTTTGTGGTCATCGGTGATCGAGCAAGGGCCATTCGAACGGCCTGTTCCTTTGCCGGCCAGGGGGATTGTGTGGTTCTTGCCGGGAAAGGGCATGAAAACTATCAGATCATCGGCACCCGAAAACGCTTTTTTGATGATCGCCGGGAAGCTGTCACCGGTTTGCTGACCTGGAATACCCGGCGATTACTGGAGGCCGTTGGGGGTCGGCTGCTGTCAGGGAAGCAGAGCAGACTCTTTGAGCGGGTGGTGACCGACAGCCGAACCCTTGAAGAGGGCGATATTTTTGTTGCCCTTTGCGGGGAAAAATTCGATGGGCACCTGTTTGTGGATGAGGCTGTCTGTAAGGGTGCGGCAGCCGTTATTGTGGAGCAGCCCCCTGAGAGGGTTCCCGACCACCTGGTCTGTATTCAGGTGGATGATACCCTCCATGCTTTGGGCGAACTGGCTCGATACCTGAGAAACAGAATGCGTGACCGGGTCGTTGTGGCGGCAGTTACCGGCAGTTCCGGAAAAACTACGGTCAAAGAAATGACAGCCGCTATACTCAGGCAGCACATGGTAGGCACTGATGGTGGTCCTGAGCGGGTCTTGAAAACCAGGGGCAATTGGAACAACCTGGTGGGCGTTCCCCTTTCGCTGCTGCCCCTGAATGGTCAGCATGATGCCGTGATCCTCGAAATGGGTATGAACAGTTTGGGAGAGATCAGGCGCCTCACAGAGATTGCCGATCCAGATATTGGGTGCATCAACAATGTTCAGGCCGCTCACCTGGAGGGGCTTGGCAGTATAGAAGGTGTGGCGCGGGCCAAGGGTGAACTGTTTGCAGTCATGCGTCCGGAAGCGGTCCGCATCGTCAATTACGATGATCCCCATTGCCGAATCCAGGCAAAGGTATCTGGCGGAGCACATACTGGGTTTGCCATCACAGCAGCCGGCAGGAGGCATAGACCTGCTGTCAGGGCAACACGCATCAAGGAATGTGGGGAAAAGGGTTCTCTCTGCACCCTGCAGGTGGAGCAGGCCAGTCAGCGGCTCAGGGTCCCTGTCCCGGGGCTGCACAATGTGAGCAACTGGGTGGCAGCAAGTGCCATAGCCTGGGCAGCGGGAGTGCCGTTTGCCCCCATTATTCAAGCGGTGGAGGGGTACAAAAGCCTGGATAATCGTATGATGATGGAAGAGCTGCCCGGTGGCGTGCATCTGGTGAACGATACCTACAATGCCAATCCTGCGTCCATGGCCGCCGCCCTGAGGACGGTAGCCACCTTTGGAGGTCCAGGCAGAAAAGCGGCAGTGCTTGGTGATATGCTGGAGTTGGGAGCCGATGCTGCTGAGCTGCATGCGCAGGTGGGGTTTGAGACCGTCAGACAGGGGTATGATATGCTTGCCGTGACCGGCTCCTATGCCGAAGCTGTGGCGGCCGGGGCCTTGAATAGTGGCATGGCCTCGGGACAGGTCCATGTTTTTGAGACAACCCAGGCCGTGGCAACCTGGCTTTTTCATCTTATTGCCAATGGCGTCCTGACTGGCAACGATTGGATCCTGTTGAAAGGATCCAGGGGGATGCGCATGGAGACAATCATCGATGAGCTGCGAAGGCAGTTGCATCATAACGTAGAGTAATGCAATGTTGTATCATGTTCTTTATCCCCTGCACGTTGACTGGAGCTGGCTCAATGTGTTCCGTTATATCACCTTCCGCACCATCATGGCCGCTGTGACCGCATTTGCTATAATGGTTCTTGCTGCCCCGCATTGCATTGCATGGCTCAAGCAGAGGCAGATCGGTCAGGTGATTCGGGAAGATGGTCCTGTGTCTCATTTTTCCAAGCAGGGTGTGCCGACCATGGGCGGGGCCCTGATTCTCTTTGCCATGATTCTTTCCTCGTTCCTCTGGACAGATCTCACCAATGGCCTGGTCTGGTTATTGATGACTATCAGTCTCTTTTTTGGGGTCATAGGCTCGGTTGATGACCTTAAAAAAATCAGAAAGGGGAATTCCCGAGGGTTGAGTGCTGGGGAAAAAATTGTACTGCAGGTCTTCGGGGCCTCCATGGTGGGGTTGTACCTGATTGTGCATCCTGAATATGATGGCGCCCTGAGCCTGCCCTTTTTTAAAGGGATTCATCCTGATCTTGGCTGGTGGTATATGCCTTTTGCCGTCCTGATTATCGTCGGGGCATCCAATGCAGTCAACCTGACCGATGGCCTGGATGGACTGGCAGCAGGCCCGTTGATTATAACCGGCGCTGTGTATCTCATTTTCTCCTATGTGGCAGGGAATGCCGTCGTCTCTGGATACTTACAGATCCCCTATGTGCAGGGTGCCGGTGAGGTGGCTGTTTTCTGCGGGACCCTGGTGGGCGCCTGTCTCGGGTTCCTTTGGTTCAACGCCTATCCGGCGCAGATTTTCATGGGGGATGCAGGATCCCTTTCCCTGGGAGGAACCGTTGGGGCTGTTGCCATCATTACCAAACAGGAGTTCCTGTTGGCTATCGTTGGCGGTATCTTCGTTATGGAGGCGCTTTCGGTCATCCTGCAGGTAGGATATTTCAAGATTTCAGGTGGAAAACGGATCTTTCTCATGGCTCCTTTTCATCACCATTTCGAGAAGAAAGGCTGGGTCGAACCCAAAATTGTTGTCCGTTTTTGGATCGTTTCGGTCATTCTTGGCCTGATTGCTCTGGCCACCTTGAAGCTGAGGTAGTTATGGAGCTGCGTACCTCCGATACAGCGGTTGTTCTTGGCTGCGGCAAGGCGGGCCTGTCTGCTGTCCGCTTTTTGCGCCAAATGGGTGTGCAGGTCCTGGTTTCGGAAAGCAGGGAAGAAAAGGACTTGCCCCTGGAGCTGATCGATGTCCTCCGAGAGCAGGCCACAGACTATGAATGCGGGGCGCATAACCTGGATTTTATACGGCAAGCGGATTTTCTGGTGCCAAGCCCAGGGGTTCCGCTGGATGCGAAGATTATCCAGGCCGCTCGCACCATGGGGGTGAACATATATGGGGAGCTGGGACTGGCGGCAGGTAGGTTCAAGGTGCCAGTGATCGCGGTAACAGGTTCCAACGGGAAAACAACGGTAACCGGTCTGGTTGGCAAATTGTTGGCCCAAAATGGGGCAAGGGTTTTTATTGGCGGCAATATCGGTACCCCCCTGCTTGATTTCTTTACCGATGGTCTTGTCTATGATGCAGCTGTGCTGGAACTGTCTTCTTTTCAGCTGGAGTTGGTCGGGGCCTTTCGAGCTGATGTCGCGGTTGTTCTCAACCTGAGCCCGGATCATCTGGACCGGCATCACAGTATGGAGCGGTACACAGAAGCTAAAAGAAATCTCCTGCGCAATCAAATTCCAGGCGATGCGGCTGTCTTGGGTGTCGACGACCCAGTGCTGAGAACCTGGGCAGCATATCCAGGAGTCAGGGTGTTGCGATTTGGACAGGATGCAGGGCATCAGGCATGGGTGCGGGACCATGACATCGTGTTGCAGGCTGAGGACGGACAGAAGACGGAGCGTTTTCCCCTGGAGGCCACCAGGCTCTCCTCCCTGGTGAATAGGCTGAACGCCGCCGCCGCAGTCCTGGCTGCTTCCAGTTACGGTGTGCCTCCAAAAGTTATACAGTCGGGTTTGGAGGCTTTTGTCCCCCCCCCACACAGAATGGAGCCGGTGGCCGTGCTAAATGGGGTTCGTTATATCAATGATTCCAAGGCTACCAACATCGGCGCCATGGCTGCGGCCCTGGCCAGCTGTAAGGAATCGGTGGTACTGATCGCCGGCGGTCGCGATAAAAAAAGTGATTTCAGTTCAGTTATCACGCTTATGGCAGAAAAGGTGAAACACCTGATACTCATGGGCGAGGCTGCACCGATCATGGAGAACGCCTTTCAGGCCACGGTTCCGGTAACCAGGGTGCCGTCCATGAATGTGGCGGTAACAACTGCTGCAACCATGGCCTCTGAAGGGGATGTGGTTTTATTGGCGCCTGGCTGTGCCAGTTTTGATATGTATACTGGATATGACCACCGGGGCAGGGTTTTTACGGATTGTGTTGTCCAGCTGGCAAAACAGCACCTTGAGGGAGAAAGAGGACAATGATTACGATATGTTGCGAATGCGGGAGAAGGGAGCAGAATGGAAGGTGGAAAAAGGTGGGGGACCTAGTCGATACCAGGCAGGTAAGTCACGGATACTGCCCTCCCTGTTTGG
Organism: Desulfobulbus propionicus; assembly: GCA_002748755.1. Lineage (GTDB taxonomy): Bacteria > Desulfobacterota > Desulfobulbia > Desulfobulbales > Desulfobulbaceae > Desulfogranum > Desulfogranum propionicus_B. The sequence goes on from PDTD01000010.1 coordinate 30,051, forward strand.
CCATGACCCTTAAGGCGTTTCATGAGGGTGTTTCTTCTCCGGCATGGACACTGTCCCAGAGATCGGAAACATTGGGGGTGAGGTTCTGAGCGTATGCGAATGGTTGTCACAGGAGGGGGCACCGGTGGACATCTGTTTCCTGGACTTGCCGTGGCCCGGGCTGCTCTGACTCTGGACAATACCACTAGGGTTTTGTATATTGCCACGCCCCGGAGTATGGACCAGATGGTACTGAGGTCTGAGCCTTTTGAGTGTACGACCATTCGAGGGTCGGGGCTCAAAGGTGTCGGCCTGGCTGGAACGCTGCAGAGCCTGTTTATCCAACCCTTGGCTGTTTTCGATGCTTGGCGCCTGCTGAGGCGGTTCCGGGCGGATATTGTTGTTGCCGTGGGTGGATATGTCACCGGTCCCGTGGTTTTCGCCGCCCGGCTGCTGGGTATTCCGGTTTGCGTTCATGAACAGAATGCTGTTCCAGGCTTGGCCAACAGACTTGCTGGCAGGCTGGCCAGTGTCATTTGTACCTCTATTCCCTGTGGCGAATATTTTCCCGCCGACAAGGTGGTGCAGACAGGTAATCCGGTTCGCAGGGAAATCCTGCAAAGTGTTCGGCAGGTTTCGACTGCAAATAGAAAAAAACCAACTGTACTGGTCCTTGGCGGGAGCCAGGGCGCGCACCGTGTCAATGAATTGATGGTGGAGGCCGCTGTCTTGCTGCACCAGCGTGGCGTGGCGCTGGAGATTATCCATCAGACCGGAGAAAAGGATATGGCAATGGTACAAAGGACGTATGAAGAGGCAGGAGTTGTGGCGACCGTGTGCTCTTTTTTTTCAGATATGGCAGATCGTTATAGCCAGGCTGATATAGTGGTTTCCAGGGCCGGGGCCACCACGCTGGCAGAACTGGCGGTAACTGGGCTGCCTGCTTTGCTGATACCCTACCCACATGCCGCTGATAACCACCAGCTCGGCAATGCCCACTATTATGCCCGTTTGGGTGGGTGCGAAGTGTTTGAACAGCAGCAGACAGAACCAGCCGTCCTGGCGGCTCGCCTCCAGGAATTGCTTGCTGACTGCGAACAAAGAGAGCGGATGGGAGCGTGTATGCGCTCTGCGGCAACACCCGAGGCAACAAAGAACATCCTCAAACAGTGCCAGATGCTCGTGCAAAAAAGAACAGTCACCTGAGCTTTAATGTATAGAAAGAATCAACATATTCATTTTGTAGGCATTGGCGGCATTGGCATGTCCGGCATAGCGGAACTTTTGCTCAGCCTGGGGTACAGGGTAAGCGGCTCGGACCTGGCTGCCTCCCAGTTGACAAGGTGCCTGGAGAAGCAGGGAGCAGTGGTCCACAGAGGGCACCGGAAGGAGTGGGTCAAAGGCGCCGATGTCGTGGTTACCTCAACAGCCATAGCAGCAGATAACCCGGAAGTCCTGCAGGCCAGGGAAGAGCATATTCCAGTCATTGCCCGGGCCGAAATGCTGGCGGAGCTGATGCGGCTGAAAAAGTATGGTATAGCCGTTGCCGGGAGTCATGGAAAGACCTCGACCACATCTCTGGTGGCCACGGTACTAGCGGAGGCGGGATTGGATCCGACTGTCGTGGTTGGGGGCAAGGTGGACAGCCTGGGCAGTAATGCCAGGCTGGGAGCAGGTGAGTTCCTGGTTGCTGAGGCTGACGAGAGTGACGGCTCCTTTTTAAAACTATCGCCTGTGATTGAGGTGGTGACGAATATTGATCTGGAGCACCTGGAGTATTATCGGGATCTCAACCACATCAAAGAGGTGTTCCTTAAGTTTATAGACCGGCTGCCTTTTTATGGCGCGGCCATTGTCTGTAAGGATGATACCAATATCGCTCAAATCCTGCCGCAGATACAGAAAAGAACCGTCACCTATGGACTCTCTGAGCAGGCAGACATTCACGCGACCCGGATCGTTTCCCTGGGCATGGGCAATGAGTTTGTCGTCCGGTATCAGGGTGAAGAATTGGGCGTTGTCAGGCTGCCCCGGCCAGGCAGACATACCATTTACAATAGCCTGGCCGCCATAGCTGTCGGCCTGGAACTGGAAATAGATTTTGCCCTCATTGTCAGGGCGTTGGAACAATTTCAGGGCGTGGAGCGACGACTGCAGGAGAAGGGCGAGCAGCAGGGCGTCCTGGTGGTTGACGACTATGGGCATCATCCGACTGAAATCAAGGCAACCTTGAGCGCCATACGTGATGGATGGCCGGACCGGAGGCTGGTGGTGGCCTTTCAGCCACATCGCTACAGCCGGACCAGGGGACTGTTTCAAGAGTTTACCGCCTCTTTTCATAGAGCAGATATCCTGGTTATGTGCGATATTTATCCAGCCGGGGAGGACCCCATTGAGGGGGTCTCCGCCGCCGCCCTCCTGGATGCCATCAAATTGCATGGTCAAAAGAATACCAGGCTGCTGGCTAATCTGACTGCGGAGCCGGCAGCACTTCTGGATATCCTGAGACCAGGGGACCTTCTGTTGACCCTGGGCGCAGGAAATATCGTGTGTGTGGGAGAACAGGTGCTTGCCCTTTTAGCCCGCAATTCTCATGAACATTTTGTCTCAGCTGAGAAAAAAGAAACAAAAACAGATGGGTGAGCAAAAACACCCGCACCTGAAACCGCCTGAACTGATGGGCAATCCGGGCTAACCCGAAAAGGTTGAAAAGTATGCCTCAACAGACCATGGACAGCCTCGCCAGCCAGCGGCTTGATATTCGCCTAAACGTGAATATGGGAGCCTTTACCACCCTTGGAGCAGGGGGACAGGCGCAGGCACTTGTCGATGTCCGGGATCTGGAAGCCTTACGTGCTCTGCTGTCCTGGTGCAGGGAAAACACTATCAGGTGGCAGGTGATCGGCGCAGGATCCAATGTGTTGGTCGCATCAGACCATTTTCCTGGTATTTTTGTACGGCTCCGGGGAGCATTCAAGGAGGTGGCAGCCCCAGTCAGCGCAGCAGGGACCGGGGCAGAGGTGCTGGTGCAGGTGGGTGCAGGATACAGCTTATCTCGACTGGCCTGGTCATGCGCCGGGAAATCATTGAGCGGTCTTGAGTGGGCTGTTGGCATACCGGGGACCGTGGGCGGCGCTATCTGTATGAATGCCGGGGCCTATGGCAGCACCATGGGAGCGCATATTGAAGATCTTGCATGTTTGGACCACCGAGGCAGGCTTCATATCTTGTCTGCTAGGCAATTAGGTTTTCGGTACAGAAAAACAGTATTTCCTGATAATATTGTCGGGCCATCTCCTGTAATTCTTGGTACAACTGTAGTCTTGCAACTCGATGATGGCCGGGCTATTCAGGAACGGTGCCGAGCAAATAGGCGGCAAAGAAAACAGAAATTACCAGGAGGTGTTGGTACCGCAGGATCGTTTTTTAAGAATCCCAGTGGCGATTATGCTGGCCGCCTTATAGATGCCGCCGGTCTCAAAGGAACAAGAGTCGGAGACGCGGAAGTATCTTTCAGACATGCCAATGTTATAATCAATAGAGGGCAGGCAACAGCGACGGACATCGTTGCTCTCATGCAGGTCGTTCAGGCAGAGGTTAAAAATCAATCGGGGATTGATTTGGAACCTGAAGTGCAAATTTTTTGATTTGTAGAATATCTATGGCTGCCTACATCCCCCAGAAGAGTTTTTCACCAACTCCGTGGAAAAGAAAAACACAGAAGATAAGGTACCGGGTGCGGGAGTGGTTGCGCGTCTGGTTGCCGGGGCGTGCCCGTACGCCCTTATCCCAAAAGACCCTTGCCGCAATACAGAGACAAAAAACGTCTCCTGTCACCTTCTGCACCAGGCTGTGTACCCTGCTTGTTTGTGGTGGGATCATTGCGGTGGCTGGGTATTTTGGGTTCCAACTCGTGCAAAAATCTGATGTTTTTCATCTCGCAGAGATTGAGATCAGCGGAAACAAGGTCACAAGCCGCCAAAATATTCTCAATGCCGCCGGGGTGGACCGAGGTGATTCTCTGATTGGTATGCGCCCTCTGGAAATAGAACAGCGATTGGAATCGCTGGATCACATAGCCGTAGCAGAGGTGAAAAGACACTGGCCATCGACCTTGAAGATTCAGGTGCTGGAGTTTTTTCCTGTTGCCATGGTGTATGTGGAAAATCCAGCCGGGGATGTCCTGTATTACATGGATCAAGCCGGGAAACTGTTTGCAGCGAGGGGGCAGGGGCAGGAGATTGATTTTCCCGTGATCACGGGTATTCAGATACCTGATCTACAAACAAATGTTTCCTTGCCGGATGACGGGTTGACCGGGGAGGCAATCACCCTTCTGCGGCTGGCGGCGCAGGGTAATGTGGTGTTACCTATCCAGTCCATTTCGGAAATACATCTGGACAGGCACAAGGGCGTGGTGCTGTATCTCGTGGAGACACCCTTCCCTATTTATTTCGGACAGGATGACATGGAAGCCAAGTATAATAGGCTGGTTGACATCCTTGATCAACGGTACAGGGAAAAAACTATTGATGGAGTACAGGCTATTCGCATGGATTATATGCACAACAAGGTACTGGTTGCCAAGGCGGAGGCAGAGAGGTGAAAATCAAAGGCGATTTTGAGATGAGAGAGGCAGGTGAACTGGTTGCTGGCCTTGATATCGGGACCACCAAAGTGCTGGCTGTAATCGGGGAGGTCTTTCATGACAGAATCGATATCATAGGTGTGGGTACAGCAGCTTCAAGCGGATTAAAAAAAGGCGTGGTGGTCAACATTGAAGGCATTGTCCAGGCCATTCGCGAAGCGGTGCGCATTGCTTCGGATATGGCGGGGTGCGATATCGAAACCGTCTATGTGGGCATTGCCGGTAACCATATCAAGGGGTTCAACTCTCCAGGCATCGTTGCCGTAAACAATCAAGAGATCAGGGAGAAGCATATTGAGGCTGTGATCCAGGCTGCACAGACTGTGAAAATTTCCGATAATCAACAGATCGTGCATGTGCTCCCTCAGGAATATATGGTTGATGACCATACCGGTATCCAGAACCCGTTGGGGATGACAGGGGTTCGTCTGGTGACCAACGTGCATATCGTCACTGCAGATGTCACGGCCTTGCACAACCTCGTTACGAGCTGTAACAGGGCCGGTCTGGGCGTTTCAGAAATAGTGCTCGAATCCGTAGCATCTTCCCATGCCGTCTTGGGTAAAGACGAAATGGATCTTGGGGTCGCGTTGGTTGATATAGGGGGCGGCACCACGGATCTGGCCATCTTTTATAACGGCACCGTTAAGCACACCTGGGAACTGGCGCTTGGGGGGAACAATTTGACCAATGACCTCAGTGTGGGGCTGCGCACGCCGCTGCTGGAAGCCGAGGAATTGAAGTATCTCTATGGAGGCGCTCTCTCCTCAATGGTCAAGGAAAACCATATTATTGAGGTGCCCACAGTTGGGGATCGCAAATCGAGGAAGGTGTCGCAGCGGGTCTTGGTGGAAATCCTGGAGGCCCGTATAGAAGAAATTTTGCAGATGGTCAACAAGAATATCCATACCAGTGGCTATCGCAACCGCATCAATTCCGGCATTGTGCTGACAGGGGGGACCGCCTTGTTGGCCAATATTGTCGAGATGGCTGAACAGATTTTTGATATGCCTGTTCGGGTTGGCTACCCGGGAGAAGTCGGAGGACGCAGTGAAGATATCAACTCTCCCAGGTGCACCACAGGCGTGGGCTTGGTTTTGTACGGCAGTCAGGCAAGGACGTTTGCTCCCAGGGATAGCGGAAGAATCCTGGCAAAGTTCAAACACTGGTTAAAAAATATTATCTGAAGCAGATACCGGTTGCTGCACAGGGCGTTGGAAAAAACCGGATAGCATATTGCAAGTTTCTCGCAAATTTGCAACACTTATAGCATAAGTATAAGAGCATGCTTTGAGCTGACTGGACAGGTACTCTCAGTACCCTTTTTTAAGCATGTATGCTCAGGCGGAGCTGCATGCAGGTGCAGCCCTCAGAGATGTCCTGCAGGACCTTTACGTACCTGCGGCTAACCGCGCTGTACCCAGCCGATGAATAACGCAATGCATAGCTGTAAGGAGGTCCTTCGGTGGTACCTCAGAGCGCGTACAGCGTCTATGGAGAGTGTACAATACTATCAGATTGTCGTGAATTAAGAAACTCAGATTGTGGGAGAATCATATGCCGTTTAGAATGCCTGAAGAGGAGTCTGTGGCAGTAATTAAGGTGGTCGGTGTCGGCGGTGGTGGCGGAAATGCCATCAACACCATGGTGGATAACCGATTGATCGGCGTTGAGTTCATAGCAGCGAATACCGATATGCAGGCGCTGGAGGAATCACGTGCAGATATTCGTCTGCAGCTTGGGCCTGGCATAACAAAAGGCTTGGGAGCCGGTGCGGATCCTGAAACCGGTAGTGAAGCGGCCAAAGAAAGTTATGATGTGCTCCAGAATGCCTTGCGAGGGGCTGATATGGTCTTTATTACCGCCGGTCTTGGCGGAGGCACAGGAACGGGCGCGGCGCCGGTCATTGCCAAGCTGAGCCGGGAAGCAGGAGCTTTGACCGTGGCGGTGGTCACCAAACCGTTTTTTTTTGAAGCCAAGAGACGGATGATTAATGCAGAAGCCGGTTGGGAGCAGCTCAAGGAGTATGCGGATACTATCATAACCATTCCCAATGACCGGCTTTTGGGACTGATGAATAAAAATTCCACCCTTGTCGACATGATGAAAATGGTCGACAATGTTCTCTTGCAGGCGGTGAAAGGCATTACGGATCTGATCAATCTGCCCGGCCATATCAATGTTGACTTTGCGGACCTGAAGGCTGTTATGAAGGAAATTGGACCGGCCATCATGGGTGCGGGATCAGCCGTCGGGGAGAATAGGGCCAGTGAGGCAGCCAAGCGAGCCATTGATAACCAGCTGTTAGAAGATGTAGGGATTGACGGTGCGCGGGGTATCTTGATTAATATCTCTGCGGCCCAGGAAACCCTTACCATGAATGAGTTCATGGAGGCATCCGCCCTCATCCAGGAAAAGGCACATGATGACGCAAATGTTATCATCGGTGCACGGTTTGACGATGCACTTGGGGATGAGCTGCGGGTAACCGTCATTGCCACCGGTATCCAAAGCATGGAGGATTCCGAGACCATCTCACAGCTTGATATGGTGCGTACCCCACAGACCCAGCCTAGGGAGGTTCAGCAGCCTGTACAGACCCAGGGGGCTGCCGTGGTCAACGGCTTGGTTGAAGAGACTTTGGTACAAGATTCAGGCAGCATTGCCATTGCCAAGCCCAATAAGCTGCCCAAAGGACTGCCGCGCATGCCCAGGCCTGTCTTTGAGGATACGGAACACCAGGATGATAAATTTGATAAGCCAGCCTATTTGCGAAAAAAAGCAAACTAGCAATCAGCAGGATAACAGAACTTCGGGCCCGGGGAGCATACCCGGCCCGGAGTCGCAACATCTGCTGTCCCAGTAACAGGTGCGAAACGTTGTTCAGCAGGAAACTGGCGCCATTCGTAAAAAATGGACCAACCGTCTTCCCATAGCACTTATCTACGCCAACTCGTATCCCGTTGCCGCTTCCAATCTTGGTTTCCAGATAGTCTACAGCCTGCTCAACAGCCGGGAGGATGTAGTGTGCGAACGCTTTGTCTATCCCACTGCCAACGAGCCCTTTGTCTCTCTTGAGTCCGGACATCGTCTTCAGGATTTCCCCATCGTGTTCGGTTCAGTGAGTTTTGAAGAAGATTATCCGCGGATAACGGCCCTCCTGGCAGCCGGTAGAATCCCACCCTTGCATGGGCAACGTTCGGAAAAAATAGCACCTGGTGATCCCCTGGTCTTGCTGGGCGGTGTCGCTGTCTCCATGAATCCGGAACCCCTTGCGCCTTTCAGCGATATCATGTTTATCGGTGAGGCCGAGGCCATGCTGGATAGGGTGGTGGATCACCTGCTGTTGTATCGCCAGTTCCGCCGTACAGTGCTTACAGCGGAGATGGCAGGGAGCATGCAAGGGATCTATGCGCCGGGACATTACACCTTTTCCTATGATGCTCTGGGTCAAGTGGTCCGGGTAACCCGTGACGCGGATGTGCCTGAGAGGATAGAAAAAGTCGTTCAGAAGCAGGCAGAGATTGCTGGCCATTCCACAGTTCTCTCTCCCCGGGCGGAACTGGACATGTATATGGTCGAGTTAGGCAGGGGATGCAGCCGGGGCTGCAGGTTTTGTACCGCAGGATTTATCTATAGAGCACCCAGACTTTGGCAGAGTGATTCCATTCTCAAGGCGCTGGCGGATCGGCCGGTGGGGGTCGATACCGTGGGCCTGGTCGGAATGGAAATGGCTCCTGAGCACACCTTGAACCGGATAGCTGATTTCCTGGCCGGGAATCAGTGTAGGTTATCTTTCTCATCCTTGCGTGCGGATCACATCACCCAACAGATTATTGATGTTCTGGCTCATTCTGGTTTAAAAAGTGTTGCCATAGCCCCTGACGGTGCCTCAGAACGCTTGCGCACCGTTATCAATAAAGGACTGAAAACCTGGGATCTCCGTTCTGCGGCCGTCAGGCTCTGCGAGGCCGGTCTCTTTCATCTGAAACTGTATATCATGATAGGGCTTCCCACGGAAACCCTGACCGACCTGGAAGAGCTGGTTGAGCTGATCCACCTAATCCGAGAGGATATGCTGGGGATCGGCAAAAGCCGAGGCAGATTGACGGAGATCAGCCTGTCAGTTAACTCTTTTGTGCCCAAGCCATGGACCCCGTTCCAGTATGCATCCTATGGGGGGCTTGACCCTGGTGAGGCCCGGGGCCCTGCCGCAGCGGCCAAGGCAACCACAGCGCTCAAGGGGAAAATAAAGTATCTTCGTAAGGCGTTGACAAAACTTCCCAACGTGCAGCTTAAAACCGACCATCCTGGCCGCGTATATCAACAGGCGGTTCTGGCGCGGGCCGATCGCCGTATGGCACAGCCATTACTGGATATAGGCATGGGGAAGCACTCCTATAAGCAGGCCGTGCGCAAGCACGGTATCCAGGATTGGCAGTATGCTGTCAGGCCTCGTACCAGGGAAGAGTTTCTTTGCTGGGAAATTATCGATCACGGAATACACTCTGCATATTTGTGGAAAGAATATGAAAAATCAATGGCAGGGAAAAGCACACCACCATGCCGACCAGCTTATTGCCGCAGTTGCGGCGTTTGTGCGGGCGATCCCGAAGCGTTCAAGCCATCGAATTCGATCAGTCCTGAGAAAAGCTGATGACGGCAAGGGACTGTTGCCCTTTGAGCTGGTAAAATATTTTGCCTTTACGGCTCTGCTGGCGATGCTGCTGGCATCCCTGGTACTCGCATGGATGGTATCCAATAATGCGCGTATGGTCCTGCTCGAACGTAGCGAGGCCTATGCGCAGCTCTTTGCCGATAATCTTAACCGTCAGGTGTTTCTTCAGTTTGTCCTGCCGACCGTTGTTCGGTACGGTCGCATTGCCCTGGCTGAAAAAAATCAGTATGAACGTCTGAACCGAATTGTCTCCAACGTGACCCGGGGTATGCGTATTGATTCCGTCACGATCTTTGATTCCAAGGAAAACCGCATCAGTTACTCCACCCAGTCAGAACTGAAGGGCAAACGCAATATGGGGGGGCTTGAATACACAAGGGCTTTGGCGGGAGAGAGTTCCACGGTGATTGTTTCCGGTGGTTCCCTGTTCAGCCTGATCCCTGGTATGCCGGCCGTATACTGTACCTTAAAGACCTATGTTCCCTTTCGGCAGGAAGATCGCCTGGGAACACGGACAGGGGAGATCATGGGGGTCGTTGAGGTGACCCAAAATCTTTCAGAAGACCTGGAAGCTGTTATTCTGTTACAGGCACGCATTATCTTTATCTCCCTGGCGATCATGGCTGTTCTTTTTTCCATTCTCAGTCTGATCGTGGTGCGCGCCAATCGTATTATGGCGCGACGCGCTGAGGAACGCATAGAACTGGAGGAACGGCTCAATGAGTCTCAACGTCTGGCTTCACTTGGCAAAATGGTTGCCGCTGTTTCCCATGAGATAAAGAATCCCCTGGGCATTGTTCGTTCCACAGCCGAGATCTTAAAAAAACGTATCTCTAAAATTGCACCAGGCAACGAACATCTTGCCGGCATTATTGTTGAAGAGACCTTGAGGCTTGACCGTATCGTCCGTGAGTTTCTTGATTTTGCCCATCCCAAGGAAGGAGCCATGAAACCGGAATCTGTGTTGCCCCTGATTGACCGTTTGGTTCGTTTCATGGAGCCTGAGATGATCCAGAAGGATATCACTCTAAAGACCCGTTTGTCACCGGATCTTCCCGAAATATGCATGGACGGGGAGCAGATATACCAGGTTCTGTTCAATATCATGTACAATGGTGTGCAGGCCATGCCCACCGGGGGTGAGATTCGCTTGTCTTCCAGCCTGGACAGGGCGAAGAACATGGTTTGTTTATCCATTGAGGATACCGGTACCGGTATAAAAGAAGAAAATATCGAGCAGATCTTTACCCCCTTTTACACGGACAAAAACAAAGGAACAGGGCTGGGGCTGGCCATCGCAAAGAACATTGTTGAGAAACATAACGGCTGTATTACTGTTTTCAGCGCTGCCGGACAGGGGAGCCGATTTACGGTTAGTCTGCCGGTGTATACCAGGGAGGCGGCCAGTGGAGAACTATAAAATTGGCTGCTGTGTTACTTCGCACGGCTGGGGACATGCCGCCCGTGTCAGCGGAATAATGGCGCACCTGAGCCAAATGACGCCATTAGAGCCGGTTTGGGTTACCCAGGTACCTGCATTTTTTTTTGAACAGTCTTTTCAGTCGCTTGCACATTACCATAGTATGGAGACTGATGTTGGCTTTGTCCAGATGACCTCTCTGGAGGAAGGTATCCAGCAGACCTGCAGAGCCCTGGATGCCATGTATCCGCTCTCAAAAGAGCGGATCAGGGCGTGTGCCTCACTTTTTAAAGAGTGTTCGCTTATTGTCTGTGATATTTCTCCCCTGGGTATTCTTGCAGCTCGTGCGCTCTCCATTCCCTCGGTTTTGGTTGAAAATTTTACCTGGGACAGGATTTATGCAGCATATCTAAACGTCTGTCCCCAACTGCAGCCGCACCTGGAATACCTGGGCCAGGTCTTTGCGCAGGCTGACTATCATATCCAGGCCCAGCCCTTCTGTTATCCCCAATCGGCGGACCTGGTCGTCAACCCCGTCGCTCGACCCCTGCGCGGGACTGCAGAAGCAATCCGCCGCGAGTTTCTGGCTGATGGATACACCTCGATTATCTTGTTGACCATGGGCGGCGGTGGTCGGGGAGCCATTTCTTTTGATCTCGCCGCACGGTTTCCCCAATGTCTCTTTTTGGCCCCAGGTTATGCCGCTAGGAACCTACCTGCGAATGTCCGTACTCTGCCGGCGCATTCGTCCTGTTACCATCCTGACCTGGTCGCGGCTGCTGATGTGGTGGTGGGGAAAGTCGGCTATTCCACCACGGCAGAGGTGGTGCAAGCAGGCACGCCCTTTGGTTATGTGGAAAGGCCGATGTTTCCTGAATCCCCGCACCTGGTACGTTATATTACCGAGAATATGGCTTCGGTTCCTGTTTCCAGAGAGGCCTTGGGTGATGCCACCTGGGATGAGTCACTAAAACAGCTATTGTCTATGAACTCTCAGGTGGCGGCCAGGGTTGCCGCTGACGGTGCGGCTGCCATTGCTCGCTTTCTGTTTGAGCGAAGATGATGGGTGCCGCCAATCTGGATTTTGCATGACTCTTTTGGAGCAATTGTTTGTATTTCATTTATTTCCTAAAAAATGGTTTTTATATTATATTTTTTTAAAAAATTCGAATATAACAGGAAAACCGGGGTGGGGAGGTGATGGAAAATCGACATGCAAGAAGAGGATGGATGGTGTGCTTGTTAGTACTCGTGCTCTCTTTTTCCTTCTTCGCCCTGTTGCCGACCTGCATCGGTTTTTCTCCTGTTTTGGAGAAGATCATCTCCCGCCTGAGTCAACAGCGTTCGTTCAATGTTCAGGCCCAATCCTGTTCCCTGGGCTGGTTCAGCCCGCTCTCCTGTACAGCGGTCCACTATGAGGATGCTCGTCTACATGTGTTTACCGAAGAGGTCAGCCTTGACCGGGGTATGTTTAAACTCCTGCTCGCCCCTAAGAATCCCGGTACCATAACCCTGGACAGTCCTGCACTGCTACTGGTGCAATCCCCTTCGGAGGCCGAGCAGACTGAAGCGGATATGGAGCGGACAGGAGCGGGGGAGGTGAGGGCCGAGCTTGAGAAAAGTGCGCTGCAGGCCAAGAGGAAACTGTTTTGGGAAGATGTCACCGCAGGGTTGCAGATCCGAAAGGGAAGTCTGCTCTACCGGGACCAGAGGGGACTGGAGCATGCGATGGTCCGGGAACTTGAGGTGGAGGCCAGATTATACAACGGAACTGTAGATTATGCACTCAGTCTGGGGTCCCCGCTTGGCGAGGGTACGGCAGATGCCGTGGGTTTTTTCAACCTGCCGTCAGGCAGGGGTACTCTTCTTGACACCTTGGTTTCAGACACCACCGTGCATGTGTCCCATCTTGACCTGAATCCTCTCTTGCAATTTGCTGCCTCTGTCAGCGCCATGCCCCAGGGCAAGGGTACTCTCAGCGGAGAATGGGTGGTACGGACCTCCGGTTTGGACAACCTCAGCATCAAGGGCGATGCGCTGGTAGATGACCTGCAGCTCTTTGGGGGCATACTAGGGGAGGATAGACCAGAATTGAAGACCGTTCGGTTGAGCCTTGATGCCCACAAACAACAGGGGGACCAGGTGCAGATAAACACCTTTGCTTTGCACTCCGAACTCCTTGATTTTCAAGGAGGTGGACATATTTCTGGTACCGAGGGGGGGATGCAGCTTGAGGGTAAGGTGCAGCTTCCGCAACTTTTTGCCCTCTTTCCCCATACGGTGAGGGCACGGGAAGGGCTGCATCTGGATCAGGGACAGGTCGATTTTTCCTTGGTCTATCAGCTCAGGGACCGCCATAGCAGGGACCTGGTCTTTGCATGTTCCAATCAGGTCCTTCAGGGCCGGGTCGGATCTGCTCCCCTGTATTGGGATTACCCGATAATGGCAGAGGTCCACCTGTTCGCAGACCAGCAGACCTCTTCTCTGCAGAGTATCCTGGTGGAGACGCCCTTTGCGCGGTTGAACGGTCGCGGCACTGTGGATGATTTTGCTGTGCAGGGGCAGACAGATCTTGCCAAGGCAAGGGAGCAGCTTGGCCGCCTGATTGAACTGCCTGAAAACATGCAGGGGATGGTGCACTGGGAGAGCGCTGTTGTTAAAGATGAGCAGGACAGGTATCAGCTTGCAACCACACTACAGGTCCAGGACCTGCTGATCCTCAACATGGAGAGTCCTGGTTCTTTGTCGTTACAGGTTGATGGCTTTGTCGACAAAAAGACATTCCAGGGAGCGGACTCCGGCCAGATAGATCTGGATATGCAGGGGTGGTTTGGCAGCCTCAAACTGCACACTGATACAGTCTCTTTGCAGCCGGTGCCTGCGGCACAATATCGTATACACAGCAGCTGTAACCTGACAGAGCTGCTCCCTCTAGCCGCACCCTTTCTTCCAGGGGATCACCCCCTGACTGCCCGGGGCATGATGCATCTGGCTGCATCGGGAAAAATTACAACAGAGATGTATACTATTGACCGCGCTCTGCTGGATTTCCAGGAGTTTTTCCTGCAGTATGGGCCGATGACCTATGAGGATAAACGGGTACAGATCAAGGTAAACCTGGAAGAGCAGAAAACCGCTGCCCATCGTCAGGTTCGGGTCAGACCGTTACAGCAGGCTGGAGATATACAGGCGTTCCTTCTTGCCCCCAACGGCGGTGTCAGTATCCTACCTGCCGAGCGGAGACTGCAACTTGAGCATATTGATCTGGATGCTGGTCTGTTGACCCTGGATGATTCTTCCCTGGACATCAGGGACTGGTCACAACCGCTTCGATATTTCAACGCTGATGTTAACGCCTTTTTTCTGGCAGAAAACTGTCTGGAAATCCTCCAGGAAAAAGAGGTCATTTCTGCAGATCTTGCTGCTGGCGGGGCAATTACTGCCCAGGTCCAGGTGGCTGGACGCGGACCAAAACAGGAAGGGCGGATTCGGATGGATGTCAAACAAGCAAGGGTGCAAAAAGGCGATCGTAGCTTTTTTTCCAACCAGAATGGGACCGTGCATACTGCCTTTCTCTATAACCGAGAAAAAAAAGTTCTGCACCTGAGAGAGTTGACCGTCGGCTCCCCTTTGGGGCAACTCCAGGGAGAGATACGGCTGGATACTGACCAGACCCTTTCTGGAGAAGCTTTTTTTACGCCTGATTATGGAGCAGTCAAGGCCTGGGTCGCTGCTCGTACCGGAAAAACAGTCAGTCTCAAGGGAACAGAGCCCTGGCGGTTCAGCGGTGTTTTTACACGACCAGCCGATGGCCAGGGAAATCAAGATCTTGTTCGTTTCGGATATCATGGGACGGTTGATAATCTTTTTTATGAGAACCTGCAGTTGGCCAAGATCCAAGCCGCTCTCGAGCTGGGCACAAAAAACGGCAACCTTACTGTGCAGGGCAAACTAGGTGAGGGTTTTTTCCGTTTTCAGTCTGAATTGGATTGTAGCGAACACGTTTGCGTTGCGGCCACAAAAAGCCCCCAGGAGGTGTTGACTGATGTTGCCGTGACGAAACCGTTGATGGGCCTTCTGCTTGCCAGAATACATCCCCTGCTTGGGTCGATTGTCCAACCAGAGGGTAGCCTGTCCGCTCGCCTTGATCGCCTGCAATACTCTGCTGGAAGCCCTGACAGCTTGGCCTTTAGGAGCACACTGGAGACCAGTGATATTCGCTTGCCGCGAAACGGTCTGCTTGCAGAGATTTTATTGGCCACCGGTTTGGAAGAAGGGGAACTGCAGTTTGAAGAGAGTACAGTGACCTGCACGGGCCAGAACGCCAGGGTGCATTGTTCACCAGTTCGTTTCCTGGCGGCAGACACTGAGCTGACCGTATCTGGCTCAGTTGGTTATGACGGCGAACTGGACTATACCTTCTTGGTGCCGGTGACAGAAAAACTGGTCGGAGAAAAAGCCTATGACTTGTTGCAGGGTACGATTCTGGAGGTCCCAGTGACAGGGACCGTAGATGAACCGCGTTTTGATGCCCGGCAGCTGCAGCACAATCTGGGGCAGCTCATAGAGCAGGCGGCAGAGCAGA
Source organism: Desulfobulbus propionicus (assembly GCA_002748755.1). Classification (GTDB taxonomy): domain Bacteria; phylum Desulfobacterota; class Desulfobulbia; order Desulfobulbales; family Desulfobulbaceae; genus Desulfogranum; species Desulfogranum propionicus_B. The sequence continues at coordinate 45,361 of PDTD01000010.1, forward strand.
GGTTGAGAGATCAGAAGGAGGATCAAGGCTTTTGGGGCCGTCTTTTTTCAAGGTGATATCTATGGAAACAGCTCTTCGTTTAGCCATTATCGGTGCAGGTGGATTTGTCGGGGCTATCCTGCGTTTTCTTGTCAGTGGCTGGTTACAGAATAAGTCAGGACAGTTTTTTTTCCCTTTCGGTACCATGGGGGTTAATCTAATAGGCTGTTTTTGTATAGGTTTTTGTACCATGCTGGTTGAGACCAAGTCCTTTTTCAGCGTGGAACTCCGGTCCTTTCTGTTTGTCGGTGTATTGGGGGCATTTACCACCTTTTCTACCTTTGGCAACGACACGTTGATGCTGATCAGAGGGGGACGTTTTGATTTGGCTGCCTTGAACGCCGTTGTCCAAGTTGTTGTCGGGCTGGTAATGGTCTGCCTAGGGAGGGTTGTGGGGGGGGGATTTTTAAAATAACCGGCCCTGTGAGAAGTTACGGTGGATCGGGTTCTTCCTCAAACGCCTAGGCACGTATAACCAGGAGTTTGCTCCTGACAAAACAAAGGAGAGTGATCCCCGGAAAAAAGACAATATGCTAACTGTTCGGCCCCTACGATTGCTCGTGAGATACATTGTGTTTTATTAAAACCAGTTGAATCGCAACCAGCGGATTGACACTTTTAGCCGCCATGGTTTGCAAATACTGCGATATCCGACAATATGCGTGGGCATTTTGTTGCTTACGGAAACAGCCAGATATTTTTTGCTTTACTTTGGCCATGCGGAGTTCTCTCTCTGCCCTGTTATTTGTGAATGGAACATGCCTTTTTTTGTAAAAAGCCATGCTTGTTCACTCTCTCCCAAAGATTATGTGCGTCCGATTTTTCCAACCTGCCACACTTGTGAGAACAGTACGATAGCGTTTTGGTACGTTGGGGTGTTCCTGAGCAGCGAGGCATTTTTCATCGCGCCTGTCCGGGTACGGTTAACCAACATGCCCAATGCCTTTTTAGCCGCATCTATTGAAGATTTATTGAAACTGGCAGCTTGATTTTCTTGTTTAGTCTGATAGGAAATGAGAAATAAGGCCCTAATAGGGAGGAGAAAAATTGTCAAAGGTTAGGGGCTGCCGGGCAGGGTGGGGACATGGTTTGTCCTGAAAACTGGTATTTCGTCATTTTTTGCAGGTCAAAAGCAGTGCTCTGCCCTGAATCCGCTCCGGAAAGAAAAAAGACTATATTAATAGCTAGTTGGATTATTTTGTCATGATGGCCATCCTTAAACGGGAGTAGCTGCCATTTCGGAAATCGTTGATTCCCGAAATGGCATTGCACTATACTCTACGAAAATCTGGGAGATTTGAGAAGTGTCAGAGCCATATCACAAAAGATCTCAACCCCTGTCTCCAGCACATTTTCATCGAACACAAAGCGGCTGTTATGGAGTGGAGCACATCCATCTGTTCCCGTCCCAAGAAAGATAAAACAGCCCTTGGCCTTTTCCAGGTAAAAGGACATGTCCTCCCCCCCCATGGTCATCTCAGGTTCAACAACATTGTCTTTTCCAACAACACGTGTTGCTGAGGCGACAGCCAGTTCAGCCATCTCAGCATCGTTTATTGTGGGAGGGTATCCAACATTGTAATCCAAGATGTAACTCGCTCCCATGGCATTACAAACACCTTTGACAATTTTCTCCATCCTTTCAGGCCAGGACGCCCAGATATCTCTGTCAAATGTACGGGTTGTCCCTTTCAGCCTGACGGAGTCAGGAATAATATTGTAACTTGAACCACCTTCAATACTGCCGATGGTTACCACAGTAGGATTGATGGGACTCATCTGACGACTGACAATTCTTTGTAGTGCATTAATCACCTGAGCTGCTGTATCAACAGGATCAACACAATTATGAGGCATCGCACCGTGACCTCCCTTGCCTTGAATTGTCAAATCAAAAAAATCCATAGCAGCCATGAGTGGTCCCTCTTTGATGCCCACCTTCCCCTTTTCTAAAGCGGGCCAAACATGGGCTCCTATGACATAATCTACATGAGGATTCTCCATGACCCCAGCATCCACCATCGGTTTGGCCCCCCCAGGTCCTTCTTCGGCCGGTTGAAAAACGAACTTGACATTGCCGTTCAATTCATCTGTCATGGTGCTAAGAACCTTAGCAGCTCCCAGCACCATAGCCATATGGGCATCATGTCCACATGCATGCATAAAGCCCTGATGGGTCGAGGAAAAAGGTAAATCAGTTTCTTCAGTTACTGCCAAGGCATCCATATCTGCACGAATCATAAGAGTTTGGCCCTGTGTCGCCTTTGGGCCACTTCCCCGCAAAAGGCAGGTTAACCCGGTTTTAGCAATACCCGTCTCGGGTACGAGCCCCATCTCTTTGATTTTTTTCTCAATAAAGCTGGATGTTTTTTCCTCGGCAAATCCTGTTTCCGGAATCTGATGAAGTGCACGTCTGAAATCAATTACTTCAGGCTTACAGGATGCCACTATAGATTTTAAATCAATCATTCTTTCCTCTACAATCATACAAAATCATAAATTAACATATTGCCGTACATGTTTTTTGTCCATAGGCGTAGTTAACAACGATACTATAACTAAAACCAGAATGTTTAAAATAAGCCCCTGTAACCCTGCATGTATTCCGGCAAATTTAGGTATTACTTTTAACACAATAAGGTAATTAAAAACTACTCCAGTGAGAATACCACATATAGCACCGGCCTTAGTTGCTCTGGGCCAGAAAAAAGTTGCTGCGGTCAAAGGAAGAAGCTGAACAATAGAGCCGTAGGAGCCAAGCAGCAAAGAAACGAGAGTCTGGCCACCAAATATTGCTACCAGATAAGATACCAGGCCGAATCCCAAAACAGAGATTCTTATCCACCAGGTAGCTTCCCCTTCAGTTTGTTTTTTCTTTTTCAGGGGCTGTACCAGATCCTGCGCAAAAATTGAACCTGCTGCGTGGGTTATAGTATCTTGGGTAGACATTGCCGCTGCAAGGGCTGCAGCAAGCACCATACCGATGGCAAGAGGACCGAAGTTCATATTCGCAAACATCCAGGGAAGTATTCTGTCTGGGGCACCTAAAACATCGGGCTCTACCTGCATAATACCTGCAAAACCAATAAAAAGTACCGGGACAAGAAAGATAGCAAACGATGGATACCACACAATCGTTCGTTTGAGAGTACGTTCACTTTCAGCAGTGTATGCCTTCATAAAGAGATGAGGCCACATGGAAAAGCCCAGTACAGAAACAATAACTGCTGTCGCGTATTCAATGTACCCCATTTTCGTCCCAGGACCTACAAGGAGGTGGGTCGGCATTTTTTCAGCAATCTGGGTAAACATATTGGTAGGCCCGCCATAAAGGGAAAAAGCAAAGTAGAGGCCTAAGACCCATGCTGTTACTACCATAAATACGCCCTGAAAAACATTTGTCCAGGCAACGGCCCTGACCCCACCAAAGAAAACATAGGCGACCACAACTACGTAGGCAATTGCGGCTCCTGCCCAAAAGGGAATTCTTCCGCCAGAAGCGACCTCAAAAACATATGCGCTCCCCTTCATTTGCAGAGTAATGTATTGAATGAATGCAAGGATAGAAACCACGGCAACAATAATTGATAGGGCCTTGGACTGAAAACGCCCTGCAAAGAGCTGAGCCTGAGTTACATAATTGAACTTTTTACCGGCCTTTGCAGCACGGGGTCCCCAGAGCCACCAGGGAACAAGGCCGAGCGCACAGTATCCGAGAATAAAGAAGGAGGCAGCACCTTTTGAATAAGCCCACCCTGGCCCACCAAGATAAGCAAATGCACTGAAAATCGCACCGCCCATTAAAAAATAAAGGACAACAAAACCAAGGCTGGAGTCAGCTGCGATATATTCTTTGACAGAGCTTTCATGACCTTTACTGGCAAAAGAGCCAATAAAAAAAACAATGCTCAGATATACAACAATAACCCCCATGGTGATCATCCAGCTCATTCTTTACCTCCTGTCAAATTATCTTCTTTTAATTCCATTGAATACATCACCAAAAGAACAATAAACTCCAATACAATGAACATAGCAACAGTAAACAAACTAAACGGCATGCCAAGTATAATCGGTTCAACTCTGTTGGCAAATACCCAATAAAAGGATTGCCCTAAAACAATCAAACTCATTATTGTGAAAAAGATCAAACCTCTTCTTTTTTTGCTCGGAGATGTCCCCTCCTTAAATATAACGATACCATAATCGTCTTTCTGCATATCATTCATAATAACACCCTTGTATCATTTGATAGGTTTTACTTGTCTTGTATTAAAAACTAAAATATATGTATATTAGACTTTTTCACCTCCTTCTATTTAATATACATAGTATTGCATTTGAGTATTAACCTATACAACCGAGCTCTTTATGATCGTGGAGCGTTTAAGGCTGTATCAACCAGAAATCGGTATAATCTACGTGACCATCGAATGGTCAATAATTGTTGGCGCAGCAGATAAATGACAAATGTAGTTACCGATCACAGGGCCTCGTTTAACTGGCCAGCCCAATTTATTCTAGATCAGAACTTTGATCCTTATTGATCCTGGATTCGACAGGTCTGCCTGAGCGAGAAAATTCGCTGCAGCTAGCGGTTTCCTTTTTTACTCTTGGTTTTCCTGGCCACGTTTTCGCCAGAGCACGGTAAAGCGGATCATTCGTTTGGTGAAGTTATGAGTTGGCTCATCCCCTTCTTCAATGAGGAAAGGAAAGCGCGCCTCTCATTCGTGCTCGAGATGGCCCCCAAACCTCCCCGCATCACTGTCAAAGTCACGATACAGTGCAAGAAGGCGACAAAGCCAAGCATACAATGATGACCACTCTCCTTTGGTGCGTATGGGCACAATAACAAATGGCAAATAAGTTAAAAATTGTGCTTGGTACGTGATGGAAGGGTAAGGAGCCCCCTCAGTACTGTGCAAATACTACCAGAGGGATCCTGCCTACAACAATAAGGCAGGAAATGTTACCAGAAATACTTCAATCAACCAAGTTCTTTCATCTTTTTCACCTAATCAACACAGATCTGGCTTTACAGCAACAGAAGGCCGGTTGGGTTGATCATATTGTGGTGGCATCTTGGTGCAGATAGAAAAACCAATACCCTGTGGGTACACTATTTTTGCGAGTTTTTCTAAAAAAAATTTGAGATGGAAAACTATATGTCGTTTCTTACCTCTAGTACTTACAGGGAGTAACTTACCGGGATACTTGGTTGAATATTATCTTGAAAAGAGTGGGAGGGTGGTGGACCCCCATTAATGGGACAGCCTGATGGGTGGGATAAGCCACAAGCCCTGAGATGAGAAAATGAAAAAGAGGTATCAGGCAGCCTCGGCGAACGGGCAAGGCAAACCAAAGTTAACCTCATCCGGGGTTTTGTGGTCAAGAGAAGAATGGCCTCTTGCCAAATTGTAGCACTGGATCCACTTGGCAAGTCCGACGCGAAGCGACCTGCCGTTTTCAAATGAGTGTAGATAAATGTACTGGTGCTTGAGGGTCCACCATAACCACTCTCCAAAAACATTGTCCTGGCAACGGCCTCGGCCATCCTTGCCGATGGACACTTGGTTGTCCTGGAGAACCTGGTAACAGCATTGCTGGTGCATTGGGATGCTTGGTCAGTATTGAAAATATAAGGAGGTCCAAAACGGCCTCTGGCTTCCTCCAGAGCATTTAGGCAAAATGCCGAATCCGGTGTATTGGAAATCCGCCAGGACAAGAATTTGCGGCTGTGCCAGTCCATAATCGCCACAAGATACATATATCCGCGATCCATGGGGATGTATGTGATATCGTTTGCCCCACCTGATTAGGTCGATTGATGGTTCATCCCTTCAACAGATAGGGTATTCTTTGGGCTGGGGATGGGGACGACTGGTTCCGGGTTTGGGATAGACTGCCTCAATACCCATCAATCGCTTTGACCCCTGGATCCGTTTGCGGCTGACCTTTAGGCCCTCGCGCTTTCATTGCCGGCGGATTGTCCGGCTACCGGAGGATGGATTTTCCAGGTACAATGCATCTCTTTTTCGCATCAAGTCCAAGTTTTCTTGTTGTATGGGCTGTTGGCGATAAGAGGAAGACGACCGGCTGACGTCTAAGAACTTGCACTGTCTGGATATGCTCAGCTTAGGCTTTTAGGTTCAATTCGTCGTTTTGAATGGCTGCTCAAGCGACCTTTGCCTTGAACTGTGGACTGTGTGTTTTGCGTTTTTTATCCATTGGCAGATCCTCCTGAATGTGGTCTGAAGTATAGCTTACCACATTGGCCAATTTTTGGGGGCCACTGCCGAACAAAGCATAATAGCAGCTCTAAAGGATGTTCCAGAAGATTGTTTACCTAACAACCTTCTGGAACGGACTGAATTGTATTTGGTATCCTCATCGGTGGAGGGAAGGTGTTACTTAGAAAGGATTATTGATTCGAGTACGCAGAATACCGGAGGGTTTAAACGTTACCACTCTTCTGGCATCCAGAATAAGTTCATTGCCCGTTTGCGGGTTTCTCCCCCTCCTGGATTTTTTGTCCTTGATATTAAATTTTCCAAAGCCGCTTAGGAGCAAATCCTGCCCCTTTATCAGGGAATTCTTGGACAGCTTTAAAAACGTTTCAACAGAGTCTGTTGACTGTGACTTTGTGAGTGAGGGGTGTTTTTTGTACACTTGCTGCACCAGATCAGCTTTTGTTAAAGTCATGCTTGACCTCCAGTGATACTGCTGGCCCGAATTGTGGATGATGATTGCATCCAAGGGTCGGCCAGGGCTTTTTCGGTTTGTGACGATTGAGACTGTATGTTGACAAAGTGGAGAGCACTTTGTCTTGTTGTGAAAAGATGGTGATCTATATAAACAAAAAAAACAAGCCAGCTTTTTTTGCCTCGTGCTAGCCCGGCCTGCTCAGACACATTTTGCCGAAATGTGAGCCTGCTCACGAACATCACATCCATCCGTTTGGGTCAATTTGTTCCCCCAGGCAACAAAATGTTCATGAGCAATCCGGGCTAGGTTATGTTCACTAGTGTCATGTCAACGCTGGAATGTCAGTATATTGCGCCGGATTTTTCTTGTTCTTATGCAGTCTTGTCCTGGGTTGCATAGTAGTGCTATGTGACCCAGGGCAAGGCTGCATAAGGGCTGAAAAAGACAAGCAGGATACGACAGAGCAGCGTTGACAGGACACTAGATATTGGGTGTCAATTCATTTCGACAAGAAATGAAAAGCCCCTGTTCCTGCATATTGTGCGGCATTTCCTAGTTCTTCCTCAATGCGGAGCAACTGGTTGTATTTTGCCACCCTGTCGCTGCGTGAAGGTGCGCCGGTTTTAATCTGCCCGGTGTTCAAGGCCACCGCAAGGTCGGCAATAGTCGCGTCCTCTGTTTCACCAGACCGATGGGAGATCACGGAGGTGTATCCTGCCCGGTGAGCCATGTCCACAGCGTCAAGGGTTTCTGTAACCGAGCCTATCTGATTTAATTTAACCAGGATAGAGTTGGCGACATTACGACGAATACCTTTTTTTAGAATCTCAGTGTTTGTGACAAAGATATCATCCCCGACAAGCTGAATTGAACTGCCGAGTTTTTTGGTAAGTTTCTCCCATCCCTTCCAGTCTGATTCGTCAAGTCCGTCTTCAATGGTAATGAGGGGATACTTTTCGACCCAGTTACTGTAGAATTCAATCATCTCCTCAGCGCTTTTTTTAGGCTTTTTTTCAGCGCTCAGGATGTATGCCTTTTTTTCTTCAGAATAAAATTCACTGGCTGCCGCATCAATGCCGATGCATATATCTTTACCCGGTTTATAGCCTGCCTGGGTAATGCCTTCCAGAATTGCTTCCATGGCTTCTTCATTGGAACGCAAGTTGGGGGCGAATCCTCCTTCGTCACCTACAGCGGTCTGCAGACCCCGGCTTTTAAGTACACCCTTGAGTGAGTGGAAGGTTTCGGTCCCCATGCACAACGCTTCAGCAAATGATTGGGCACCAACGGGCAGAACCATGAATTCCTGAATATCCACGTTGTTGTCAGCATGGGCCCCCCCGTTCAAAATGTTCATCATCGGTACGGGTAGAATTTTGGCATTGATGCCGCCGATGTAGTTGTAAAGGGGAAGGTCAAGCTCAGCGGCTGTTGCCTTGGCCAGGGCCATGGAAACGCCGAGAATGGCATTGGCGCCCAGTTTCTTTTTGTTTTTTGTGCCATCAAGCTGCAACAGGATGGTGTCGATAAGCACCTGCTGTGAGGACTCGAATCCCAAAATGGCCGGGGCAATGAGATCGTTTATATTTTTTACCGCCTTTTGTACTCCCTTTCCGCCAAATCGTTTTTTTCGGGTATCGCGAAGTTCCAAGGCCTCGCGTTTTCCAGTGGAGGCTCCAGAGGGGACAGCTGCTCTTCCCACAGCCCCTGTTTCAAGATAGATTTCTACTTCAACGGTGGGATTCCCTCGGGAATCAAGGATTTCTCTTCCCACAACATCACTTATTTCGCCCATGGCTGCCTTGCTCCAATGTATAAGAGATTATATAAAGTTTTTGATATGTTATTCGGATGTTTTATCCGCCGACAACGGAGGCCATCTGAAAAATCGGCAGGTACATGGCAACAACCAGTCCCCCGATCATGCCCCCGAGAAAGACCATCATGAATGGCTCTATCATGGCAGTAAGGTTTTCAACCGCCTGGTCAACCTCTTCGTCATAAAAATCAGCAATTTTTTCCAGCATGGTATCCAGTGCCCCAACGGATTCACCTACATTTATCATCTGGACAACCATGTTAGGAAACACGCCTGATTCTTCAAGGGGATCCGCAATAGGGCGGCCTTCGGCAATAGCGTCCGCGACTCTGAATACGGCTTGTTCAATGACCTTGTTGCCCGCTGTCTTACCGACGACCTGCAGGGCGTCCAGAATGGGGACACCACTTTGTAACATGGTGCTCAGCGTTCTGGTAAACTTGGCCACAGCAATTCTTCGGGTCAGGGGGCCAATAACAGGAGCGCGGAGCAAGAGGGAATCTATAACCAGTCTTCCCTTCTCGCTTGCATATATTTTTTTGATCCCCCAAAAAAATATAAGAGCCACGAGAAGAAACCAGAACCAGTTTGCCTTAAATCCGTTGCTCATGTTGACGACTATTTGGGTCGGTAAAGGTAATGCTGAACCAAAGTCTTTGAACATTTTATCAAATACCGGGATAACGAACAAGAGAATGACGATCAGGATAATGATTGAAATACCCAGACAGATGCTAGGGTAGGTCATGGCGCCTTTGATTCTCTTCTGCAATGCCATGGATTTTTCTTTAAAAATCGCCAGGCGGGATAAAATAGTATCCAGAATACCGCCCAACTCACCGGCTTCAATCATGTTACTGTACAGCTTGTCAAAGGCCTTGGGATGTTTGCGCATGGAGTCAGCCAGGGTGGTTCCCGTTTCGACATCAACCTGGATATCCGTCAGGATTTTTTTAAATGTTCTGTTGTCCTGCTGTTTACCAAGAACCTGCAGGCATTGCACCAGCGGCAGGCCGGCATCGATCATGGTGGACAACTGCCGGGTAAAGATGACGACATCTTTGCCGGTTACCTTGGGTTGGAACAGGGGAATGCTTTCCAGGATATCCTTTGGTTTTTCCTTGACAACGGCATCCTCTATACGCAAGCGTTTGAGTTGGGCTTTGGCTGAAGTTTCGTCAACCGCCTCAATCTCACCCTTGCGCTTTTCGCCGAAGCTGTTTTTTCCTTTCCATATATAAATAGGCATGCCTTGTTCTCCAGACAGCGTCAAAGATATTTTTGGGTGTGCATCGAGTAAATGTATTGACAGATCACCTAATTGCTTTTATAAACTTCCCTCTTTAGTAGCAAAACCGACTGCTTGCAGTCTATAATATTGTATGGAAGTTTTTTTCTTGGTTCAAGAAAAAGTTTATATTTTTTCAGGAGTTGGCGCTATGCAAACAGACAGTGTAGAGAAGGCAACTGCAAGTGGATTTCAGCCCGTTGCTGAGCAGTGTGAAGGATGTGATAGGATTGTAGAGGTTGAGGATGGCAGATTTTGTTCCACCTATGTGCAGCCTGCAGCTAAATGGCGAATGGGGATCTGCAATTTCGCAACCCATGCCAAGCCGGAAGTAAAGGTGGTCAAGGTTCGTATCAACCCTTTGAAGGCCGCAAAAAGGGCATCAAAGCGCAAGTCATAAGCCATTTGTGCCCCTTCGTCCCCTGTATCCAAACCGGAACCTTTCCTCTGTGAGGGACCGGTTTTTTTTATTTTGATGCTGTACTCTGCATCAGTACACGATTCACAACGACGTACATCCACAAGGTGGCAGGGCGTTCCAATATAGAACTCACCTAAATTGCGCATGAGTGTTTTGTGGATTGTTTGAAATATAAGATAAAAACAATTAGTTACATGGTTGATTCGTTGCGGCTGATTTGCCAAATATCTCATGGGCAACTTGGGTGAGCCTCCTTGATTGAGGAATAGACACAAGACGACATATGGGCTTCAGATCGAGGCCGTTTCAAACGGTACCCACACCCGTATACGAAAAGCCAACCTGTTGCATTTGCTGGGAATCATAGACGTTACGCAGGTCTACAAATACCGGAGATCGCATGGATGACTTGATGCGCTCCAGATCCAGGGCCCGGTACTGGTTCCATTCCGTCATAAGAATGACGCCGTCGGCTCCGTCAGCAGCCTCGTAGGCGTTCTGTACATACTCAATGCCAGCGGGGAGATGCACTCTTGCCTCGTCCATGCCCTTGGGGTCATGGGCTTTGATCACTGCTCCTTTTTCCAGAAGAGCGGGTAGAATTGTGAGGGATGGGGCATCTCGCATGTCATCTGTCTCAGGTTTGAAGGTCAAACCGAATACCCCGATTCGTTTCCTTGCTATGGTACCGCCCAAGGCTTCCCGTATTTTTTTAACCATACGTGCTTTTTGCGCTGCATTGGCTTCGATTGCAGCTTCTACAATACGCACATTTTCGCCATGTTCCTGTACGATGCGTAAGAGGGCCAGGGTATCCTTGGGAAAGCATGAACCGCCGTATCCCGGTCCTGCATGGAGAAATTTGCTGCCAATGCGACCATCCATGCCAATCGCTTTTGCAATAGCAGTGACATCGGCGCCTACAGCTTCACAGACATTGGCAATTTCGTTAATGAAACTAATCTTTACTGCCAGGAAGGCATTGGCCGCATATTTGGCAAGTTCGGCTGATTCAACAGTGGTGCAGACAATCGGGGTGTCCCGCAGATAGAGTGGTTTGTAGATTTCGCGAAGCACATTTTCTGCACGTTCGTCTACCACTCCTATGACAACACGGTCAGGGCGCATGAAATCGTTGATGGCAGCACCTTCCCGCAGAAATTCTGGGTTTGAGGCGACACTGAAATCCGCCTGCGGATGAACCTCCGCAATAATCCTTTGTACCTGCCGGGCGGTCCCTACAGGCACTGTACTCTTATCCACAACCACCGTGTAGTTGGTAAGGTAAGGGGCTATGGATCTTGCCGCTTCGTAAATATAGCTCAGATCCGCATATCCATCACCGCGTCTCGAACTCGGTGTTCCTACCGCAAGAAATACCGCCTCAGCCTCCGGGATGGAGTCCGCAAAATTGGTGGTAAAGTGCAGCCTGGCTTCTGTGGTGTTTTTTTGGACCAATACATCCAGCCCGGGTTCGTATATTGGTATGAGTCCTTTTCTCAGGTTGTCGATCTTTTCCGCATTGGTATCGATACAGGTAACGGTGTGACCGAATTCCGCAAAACAGGTACCGGTAACCAGTCCCACGTAACCAGTTCCTATTATAGTGATTTTCATGTACTGCTCCTCAGTAGGTTCTGGCTCCAAACAATGCGGTGCCTACTCTAATTATGGTTGCACCTTCTTCAATGGCTACTTCAAAGTCATGGGACATCCCCATGGATAAGTCCACCTTGTTGTTGTCGTAAAAAAGGCCCTTGTCCGCAAGTTGCCGACTCAACTGCCTGGCCTTGATGAAAAACAGACGAGCATCATCCGGGTCTGGACAGTATGGCGGGATAATCATGAGTCCGGTTGCCTGGAGATGGGGCATTTTTTTAATCTGGGTGAGCAGAGTTGCTGTCTCTGCCGGGGAAACTCCTGATTTCTGCTGTTCCTCCCCGATGTTCACCTGTATGAGGATTTTGATGGTTTTCTTCAGGGCTGCGGCATGGGTATTCAGCAAACTGGCCAGTTGCAGCCTGTCCACAGTTTCAATAACGGCAAAGTGAGACACGGCAAGCTTTGCCTTGTTCCTTTGCAGATGGCCGATAAAATGCCAGCAGATATCATCTGGCAGGATATTGATCTTTGCCGCAGCTTCTTGGAGATAATTCTCTCCAAAGGCCAGTTGTCCGGCAGTATAGGCCTGGAGTATGTCCTCATCTGATTTCTTTTTGGAAACCGCAATCAGAGTAATATCCTGATACTTTCTGTTACAACGTTGTGCCGCCTTCCTGATACGACTGCGAAGATGGGCAAGGTTTTCTGCTATCATGAGATGTCTATTTAGGGTAACCTGAAAAGTGTTTGCGCGTTCCTTGTCGTTGCTGCGGCAATGTCCCTTAAGGAAATATTGCGGAGTTCAGCTATTTTTTGCGCGGTATAGAGCAACAGGGACGGCGTGTTTCTTTTGCCCCTGTAGGGGACAGGGGCGAGAAATGGTCCATCGGTCTCGACGAGCAGCCTATCCAGGGGGGTTTTTCTTGCCACCTCGTGCAGTTTCCTGGCATTTTTGAAGGTGACGATTCCAGGGATAGAAATATAAAAGCCAAGATCAAGAATGTTCCGGGCAAAGGCCCAGTCTCCTGAAAAGCAGTGCATAACGCCTGCGGCAGGAAAAGGAGCTTGTGCCTGGAGCAGACGCAGTATGTCGTCATGGGCATCCCGGTCATGGATGATGACTGGCAAGCCAAGCTCATCAGCCAGAATCAGCTGTTTTAGGCAAGCTTTTTGCTGTGTCTTCACCGGGGAATACTTCTTGGCATAATCAAGTCCAATTTCGCCATACCCCACCACTCTTGGCTTCTTGGCAAGCTGTTTTATTTGATGCAATGTTTCAGGCGTTGCCGTTGCCGCTTCATGCGGGTGGATCCCAACAGCGGCGAAAACACCTTCAAAATCGTCAGTCAGCGCAACAGCCCGTGTGGAGCTGTCCAGGTCTATACCGATGGTGATAAGAGTGGTGACATGGTCCTCCCGTGCCTGCCTGATAACTTCGGCGCGGTCTTCTTCATAGGCGGCCATATCCAAGTGGCAGTGGGTATCTGTAAAGACAGTCGCGGGATCTTGGGGAACAGGTACAGTGTTTTCTTTCACGATAATTCGTATCATTGGATGGAGTGTATACAAAACCGGGGAAACTATGGGGCCCCTGCGTGTTCGGGACGGCGAGTCTTTGTTATGCCGTATTTCTCCTCAGCTCAGGCTTTGCCCGGTGCGTTTTTTTAAGCGTAACGCAGTGTAGAGGATCTTGGTATTGCCAAAAGACGACCAAAGCTGCTGCGATTGGCGTTGACCTGTGGTGTCTATTTGGGCGAAATTGGAAATTGCTCATTGGTATTACATCTTGTAGGTAGTACCTAAGGTTGTGTTTTTGTCCCCTGGCCCATTAAAATGCCAGGTTCAGGAGCAGGGCGGCCCCTGCCTGTATTGTAATCTCTGGTCAACATGTTCAGAGGCCTTCTGGTGACGGCAGGCGATGCTCTGGAATGGAAGGCGGAACATTTCAATACCTACTATCATAGTGAATGTTTATTGACATTGAAACCTTAATTTTTTACAACAATAAATTTAGCATTTTATCTCAACCTTGCACAGGCGTGCCTGCCAGAGATGCAAGGCATCGATACCGCTCTGTCGTCTTCTGGCGTACTGCTGAAAAGTATCAGTACCCAAAGGACAGGGGAAGAGACACGATCCCGTAAGGTTCAAGAGTCTTTGTTTGTCAGTGTTCATATTTTGGGGTACGATTCTTGCATCTTCTCTGTGGCAGATATTGTACTGACGTGCAAGGTGGTGAGAAGAGATCAAAAAAGTATGCAAGATTGTAGTCGTATGAAAGGGTTGAGAGCAGGCCATGGATTGCAGGCCGCTCTTGTTCGGGTTTGAAAGAGTATTCATTGGATTCAAGCACATTTCCACGGAGGATTTTTCTGATGAAAAAACAAGTCGCCGCAACAATTACTTTTGTTTGCATGTTCGGGTTGCTGCCTGTTTTGAATGGTTGCGTTCCGAGCAAAACGTCTTTGTCCGCAACGCCAGGGGAGGTTCCAGGGCTTCCGCCCGTGGCAAGTTTTGCCGGCGATATTCGTGATATTAATGTTCCGGCGGAAATGGAGATAGATCGTTCGCAAACTAATGGCATTGAAACCGAGTCTTTTCGTGGGGGGGTATATGTTTATAAGGGGAATGTCTCGATGCTCTCTTTGAAAGATTATATGGTTCAGTCGATGCAGGGGAACAAATGGAAGAAGGTCGGGGAGACCTCGACTAAAGATATTATGCTCGCCTTTGTGAAGCCCAGTAAAACCTGTATGATGATTATCAGTGATGGCGGTAGGCTGGGGAAGACAACCCTTGCCTTCTATGTCACCATCGATCAGACTGCTGCCACGGCGCTCAATCCTTTCGGCGAGGCAGTGGGCGAATAATTTTTCGCCCTCATTCTTCATGCCGTTTCTCTTTTTCTCAGGCAACCTGTTTCGCAAACAGGTTGCCTGATCTTCCGACCAGGAGACCGACTGCTGGACCGGCAAACCGCCCTTCGGAAAAGCCCCAATTCCTCAACAGCTCAGGCTGGGCCAGGTTCGGCGGTTTTTGGCTTCTCATTCTACTTGGTTGGGCATATGTGTTGTCATACTACCACTGTAGATGGTAGTGGCTCAGCTGACCATGTGTCGTTAGACTTTTTTTCTCTTAGAACAGAGGAGGTGTGGAACAGCTCACTGTTCTCCAGCCGCTTTCATGAATAAGCTTTCAGGTACTCGAATTCTGTTGGGCATCACCGGTTCCATAGCCGCATATAAGGCCGCTCAATGGGCGAGCGAGATGATCAAGGAAGAGGCCGTTGTCACCGTTGTCATGACAGCGGCCTCGCAACAGTTTATTACCCCGCTCACCTTTGCGGCCCTGACCGGCAATCGAGTCCACTCGGATATGTTTGCCCTGGACCCGGAAGGTGTGATGGCTCACATCAATCTGTCCAGAGAACACGATATTATTTTGATTGCTCCTGCAACTGCACAGACCATTACCCGACTGGCGACAGGGAGCGCCGAGGATCTTCTCTCCACAGCGGTATTGGCTGCACACATTCCTGTCGTTGTCTGCCCGGCGATGAATGCCGCCATGTATGGGCATCCTGCAACGCAGGAGAGTATTTCTAGATTACTGGACTTTGGGTATCATGTCATCCAACCGGAGAGGGGACATCTGGCTTGCGGAGAGACAGGTAGAGGGCGTCTTGCCAACTGGGATACGGTTCGTGAACGACTCCTTGCCGCGCTCACACCACAGGATCTCAAGGGGCAAAAGGTTGTCATTACAGCAGGACCGACACAGGAGCGGATTGATCCGGCACGTTATCTGACCAATCGTTCCAGCGGTAAAATGGGATATGCGTTGGCCCGTGCTGCCAAAAGAAGGGGCGCGGAGGTGACCTTGGTGACCGGTCCGGTCCATCTGCCGCTGCCTCCGGAAGTGGCATGTGTTCAGGTTGTATCTGCTGCCGATATGGAAAAAGCGGTGGCGACCGTCTCCGATACTGCTGCGGTGGTTATCAAGGCTGCCGCTGTTGCTGATTATCGCCCGGTTGAGGTCAGGGCGCAGAAAATAAAAAAAAAGCAGGAGTATTGCAGCCTTGAGCTGGTCAAAAACAGGGACATCCTTGCTGGCCTTGGAACTCGCAAACCCGATGTGCAGGTACTGGTGGGATTTGCAGCCGAAAGCCACAATCACGAGCAGGAAGGCCGGAAAAAATTGATTGAAAAACAATTAGATCTCATTGCGGTCAACGATATCCTGGGGGATGGGACAGGCTTTGATGTCGATACCAACCAGGTATTGCTCATTGACGACCAAGAGAGCATCATGTTACCGTTGCTCAGTAAGGAGGAAACGGCTGCACGTATCCTGGATAAAATCGTTACCCTGTTGAGGCGAAAAAGCGTGTTGCCGACAGGTTGAGCCGATGTCAGGTACACAAAAAAGAAACGAAAAAACCGGCATGCTACCGCTTTCGCGATACCACATCCAAGCACTGCACCGTCGATAAGGCAGCTGGCGTTGGACGCAGGCGGCAATCCCTTTGGCCCAAGTGACTCCCATGCAAGTGAGCAGATCTGAGCAGAAACGACGAGTCAAGCAAATAGAAAAGCTTGTACAGGAGATAGTTACCCTGCCAGCACAGACCATCAGGCAGGTCCCATGCAGCAGGGCCGTCAGGGACCTTTTTCTCGATGCCCAAACCCTGAAGGGCGGGGCTAAAAAACGGCAATTGAAATACATTACCAAACTGCTCCGCGACCAGGGCCAGGAAGAACTCTATATATTCGTTTCTGAACGAAAAGGAGAAAAACTTCATAAAAACAAGCAAATGCAGGAGATCGTCTATCTGCGTGATCAACTGATCAATGAGGCTTTGCAAAGAAAAAGAGTGTGTGAGGCCGAAGGGCTGGAATGGAGCGAGCTGTGGAAGAGTAGGGTGATGGATGTGATCGAGCAAGAGCTGCCTGCTGTTGAGAAAAACGCATTGCTCCGGTTGGCCTACCTGTTTGCCCAGACCAGAAATCCCCGGCACAGTCGCGAGATTTTTCGGTACCTCATGGCACAGAAAGAGCAGGAGCAGTACCGCTGAAGCAACGGTACTGCATACTTTTTTATTGCGCCTCAGCCCTTTTTTGTTTTTTGGCATAGGTGGCCGCTTCCATGCCGGCTACACATCCTTCGCCCACAGCTTTGGCCATCTGCAGGGGAGGCCCGACTATGTCGCCGGCAGCATAAACGCCTGCAATATTGGTTTCCTGTTTTTTGTTGGTATTGATGTACTTGAAGGATTCCGTATCCAACTGCACCCCTATTTGGGTGGCTAACTGCAGGGCGCCTTTCGAACCAAGTTCGATAAAGAGCCCCTCGGTTTCTATGTCACGGCCATCCGTGAGGCGAAGGGACTGGACAGCCTGTTCGCCTTCCACGGCCTCGATGGAGCTTGTGATCCATTCCACCTCACTGGCCTCAAGTTTCTGGCGCAGATCCTCGGAAACCTCCAGGTCTTTCGCGATCAGGTAAACTCTGGAAGCATAGTCGAGCAGGGTGAGGGCACCGTCCACAGCCGCACTGCGGTTACCTGTGACCGCCACCACAGCACCTTTGTAGAAATTGGCATCGCAATCCACACAGTAACTCACGCCACGACCGGAAAATTCTTTTTCTCCGGGGATGTTTAGCTTGGTTTTCGAAACACCCATGCAAAAAATGACTGTCCGAGAACGGACGGATCGTCCACTTTCAAGGACAATATCAAAAAGAGGGTTCGGTCCGGTAATTTTCAGCACATCTTCCTGGGCGATTGCAGTACCGAAGCTCTGGACCTGTCCCAAACCTTTTTCCAGGAGTTCTCTCCCATCGGAGACCCCGCTAATGCAGGCATAGTTCTCAACATGGGCCACAGAGAGGGCAGAGTTTTCTATCCGACCCAGCATGAGGACCTGCGCTTTTTTTCGGGACGCGTGAATGGCAGCCTGGATACCTGCCGGCCCTGAACCTATGATAACCACATCGTAGAGTGCATCGCTCATTATGAACCTCAGGAAAAACTGAATATGGTGTCCGGCACGCTCAGGTACCGGGTAACATTTTTTTTCACAATATTTGTACACCATCCCTAGATGGAGGTCGACAGATTTATTCTTTTCATTTATAATTGAGCGTTTCGTTTTGCATAAAGTTTTACCTGAAACCTGAATTTGAACGCCCACGCAGGGCGATTGGCTCATCCTGACACCTATCTTTTGCTCATTTTCACTCTTTGGCCACAATGGGTTATGAATAACAGGGCGTTCAGCCATTACGGATTTAGGAAGATTGCAGGTCCCCTCTCTCATATCTGGTTCACCTCTGGGTTGAACAGAGGTGGCATCGGGGTTGCTCAGACCTTGCTCATGTCGTACCTTATTGCGTGACAGTGTACCCACTGTCTTGTGTATTTCGATGCCCCCTGCATCGGAGAGTCCCCGCCGAAAAATGAGACTTTTATGCAAGCTCAGGTACGCGTGCACTGCAGAGTGATCACGTGGAGACAGGCGCCGGAAGACTGGGCAAGGCCCGGTCCTGGTGATCGTAAAACTATTGCGTTGTGACAGGTATATTGTGACTTTCTCAATCATTGAAATGATGCTCAATGCCGGGATGATGGTTAAAGCGGTTATGCTGACGCTGCTTCTTTTTTCTCTGGTCTCCTGGACTATTGTGGTTACCAAGTATTTTATGTTCAGGCGCTCGGTTCGAGCGTCGCGATCATTTCTTGAAATATTCTGGAGATGCAAGAATCTCAACGAGGCCTTTGGAGCAGCCCAGCATCATACACAAAGCCCTGAGGCTTCTGTTTTTGTTACCGGCTATACTGAATTAAAAAAACTCAATGCCGCCAGGGCAGCCGGAGATAATAATCCCCCCCTGGCAATGCAGTTGGCAACCATGGAAAACCTGAAGCGGTCGGTGCGCAAAGCGCAGATACTGGAGGGCGATAGAATGTCTCGTTCCTTGGGTTTTTTAGCAACCACCGGCAGCTCCACCCCCTTTATCGGCTTGTTTGGTACGGTTTGGGGGATAATGACTTCTTTCCAGGATATAGGAGTGCGGGGGTCGGCCTCCCTGGCGGTTGTTGCCCCTGGCATATCGGAAGCTCTCGTGGCCACAGCAGCAGGGTTGGCAGTGGCTATCCCTGCGGTCATCTTTTTTAATCATTTTTCCAATACAGTGGCAGCCAGGGAATCGGATATTGAAAATTTCAGTTCCGATTTCTTGAATTTGATTGAACGAGATATTCTGGCACGGGCTTGACGATCATGGGACCACTTGGCGGGAAAAACAGGAAAGGGCTGGTCGCTGAAATCAACGTCACCCCGTTGGTCGATGTCATGCTTGTCCTGCTCATTATTTTTATGGTTACTGCTCCCATGATGACCCAGGGGCTTGAAGTCGATCTGCCTAAGACAACGGCCAAAACCCTGCGTCAACAGGAAGATCCAATCGTTGTCACCATCAAGCAAAATGGTGAGGTGCTGCTGGGTTCTGTTCAGGTGAGCGCTTCGCTGCTCAGGCAGCAGTTGGGTGCATTGGCAGAACAAAAAAAGAGGGAACCCGTTTATTTGCGCGCAGACAAGGAGGTGCCCTACGGTATCGTGGTCGCTGCCATGAGCGATATCAGGGCATCGGGTTTTGAGAAGGTTGGGATGATAACTGTACCGTCTGAAAAGATACAGCAGGGACAATAGCCTGTGTCAAACGTACAACTTTCTGAAAAGGATTTCTTCCGGCAGCAGGCGTCTGAAGATACTCTCTGGAAACCAGCCATTGGACTGGCGTTTCTTTTGCATGTTGTCTTGCTGTATGGTTCTTTGTATCTTCCTCAAATGTTTGAGAGCAAACCGTTGTTTGAAGAGATCATAACCGTTGATCTGGTCTCTATGCCTCTACCGGAAAGGCGCCCTGTATCTGCTCCGGCTGAGCCGCCCAAGCAGGTGGCGTCCAAATCCGTTACAGAAGCACAGGATCCTCCTCCCGAGCCTGAGGAGGTCATCCCTGAGAAGGAGATTGCCATTCCAGAGCCTGAGCCGCCGGTTGTTGTTGAGGCAAAGCCCGTTTCAGTCAAGCCAAAGAGACGAAAAATTAAAAAAGCCAAAGATACACGGCTGGCCGAAGAAAGAGAACGGGAAAAACTCGCTGCCCAGAACAGGATAAAAGCCAGGCAAGAGCAACTCCGCAAGCAGCAGGAGCGGGAGCGTCGCAAGAGAGAGCTGGAACTGAAGCGTTCTCAGCAACGAGCTGATGCGGCGGCAAAGAGAGCCCGGGAAGAACTGGCCACCATGTACAAAGAGCAGGCGGCCATGCGAGGCCAGGGCGTTTTGAGGAGATCGCCAACAAGACGGGGGAGAGGATCTGCTCAGGTCAACTCTGATGTGTTTAAGCAGTATATTGCCACCCTGTATCAACAGGTACAGAGTTATTGGATTCTTCCGGAGATGAAAAAATGGGATAGCAATCTTGAAGCCGTGGTGGTTGTGACCATTGATCGGAGTGGACGGGTATTGCGTACCGCATTTGAACGAAAATCCAATGACCCTTTTTTTGACCAGTTTGTTATCAAAACCATTAACAGTGCGGCTCCAATGCCCAGGTTTCCCCAATTAATGCAGGAAGCTACCCTGGAAGTCGGTCTTCGTTTCCGACCTGGTGAGCTTGTCATGTAAGCGTAGAGTTCAGTTTTGTGAGAAAGGAGAATGATGCCCTGTACACGTTTTGTTACTTTGATGGCCGCTATTGTTTTGTCGCTCAGCTGCACCATGAGCACTGCTTTGGCCGCCAAACGTCTCTACCTCGATTTCATTCCTCAAGATGTCCGTAAAGTTCTGATTGCCGTACCCGCCTTTTCCTCGCCAATGGGAAACAAGGGGCGAGCCATAGCCGATCTGCTTGGTCAGGCGCTTGAACTGCACGGTTTTATCGAAACTGTTGACACTGCACGGCAGAAAGACCTCCAGCAGACAGATTGGCAGAGCCTGGGCGTTGATTATGTGGTGGTCGGCAAGTATGATGACCAGGGTCCGGAGTGTACCCTGGAAGGCAGGTTGCTTGATGTTGCTGAAAATAGACTTCTTTCTGGGCGGAGGTATCGTGGCAAGCCCCTCCAGCTTGATGATATGACGCTTCGTCTGGCAGATGCCCTTATTGAGGAATTGACAGAGGAGCCGGGTGTCAGCAGGACTTCCATTGCCTATATATCAGATGCAACGGGAAGAAAGGAAGTTTATGTGAGCGATATCCTCGGTCGTACCCAAAAACAGGTTACCCGGCACAGGCATCTCTGCGTGGCCCCACGATATACCCCGGACGGTAAATATTTGGCCTACAGTACCTATCATCGGGGCAACCAGGACCTCTATATCACTGATCTGAGGCAATCGGCGGTAACCCGTTCCCTTTCCAGGCGTGCAGGTATGAACCTGGGGCCTGCCTTTTCCCCGGACGGCAAACATATGGTGCTGACTCTGAGCAAGGGAGGGCACCCTGACCTCTACCTGATGACCAGGGAAGGGAAAATACTTGAGCAGTTAACACACGACTCTGGCATCAATGTATCTGCTTCATATGCACCAGACGGTCGTTGTATTGTTTTCGTGTCCGACCGCAGTAGTAAACCCCAGATTTACATCATGGAGATGGCCTCGAAACGTGTCAGGCGGTTGACTTTCAAACGATCGGAAAATAGTGAGCCGGTCTGGTCGCCCAAGGGTGATCGTATTGCTTTTACTGGAATGGTCGGAGGCCATTATCAACTCTTTGTTATGGATACGCATGGGAAAAATGTTCGGCAATTGAGTAGTGGCTGGGGAGATTTTGAGTCGCCCAGTTGGTCTCCTGATGGGAAAATGTTGGCATTTACACGGAAAAGAAATGGTCAATCAACTATATGTGTCGTTGGAGTCAATGGGAAAAATATGCGGGTACTTTTGAGCCTGAAGGGTAATCAATCCTACCCGCAATGGTCGCCGAGACCGCAATGAAAAGTTTTATCGGGCCTCATATCACTATACAGGAGCGTCTATGAAAAGAATACGCCACCTTGCTCTGGCCGGTTGCTCGCTTGTCCTGCTGACGCAGTGCGCAACCCAGGATGAAGTACGTGATTTGCACTATCAGTTACGCGCTGTTAACCAAAAGCTTGAAGATGTCAAAAGCAATACCGTAAACAGGATGCAGCGGCGCCAGGCCAGTTCTGTCAACAAAATAGATCGTGTGGAGTCCGAAACGCTCCGTCTCAAAGGACTTATCGAAGAGAGTGCCCACCAGTCCAGTCAAACACGGGAACAGGCCAAGGAGGATATCGCGACGCTCCAGACGGCCCTGGCTGAACTGGTGCAGTCAACCCAGAGTGAAATAGACGGCCTACATGAAAAGATACGCCGGATCGAGAGTCAGCTCGCCGGACTGACCAGCAGTTATGACCGACTACAGAGGGCACGGGTGCAAGAGGCGGAACTGCGAGCACGTAAGGCCGCAGAAGAAGCTGCCCAAAAGAAGCGCATCGAGCGGACAAGACGGTGGGCGCAAGAAGAAAGCTCGATGGCCGCAATCGTCGTGCGGCCAAGTGCGAAAAAAAGAAAGATTGGCAACGCGACGGTTGTTGACGGTGGGGCTTTTGGAGGACCTCTCAGTTCAGAGATGGAAACCTTTCAGGGAAATACACCACCCAAATCCTCAGAAAAAGACCCATCCGGGATGAAGTCTCCGTCAGAGAAACAATCATCTCCCTTGGAGTTGGCCATTGGACTTTATAAAGCCGGGAAATATCAACAGGCGTACCAGAGCCTTGAAGAGTTGTTAGTTTCAAATCCACAGGGGCATACAGCAGCCTTAACCCTCTTCTATATGGGCGAGTGTTTTTTTGCCCAAGGTGAGTACGACCTGGCCATTCTCGATTATCAGAAGGTTATTTCCAACCACGCCCAAGATAGTCTTGCGCCCAAGGCGCTTCTGAAACAAGGAATGTCCTTTGAGAAGATAACTGATATTGAAACCGCAAAGATTATTTACAATAAACTGCTCAAGGAATATGCCAAGAGCAGTGAGGCCGGGACGGCACGACGTAAGCTCGAGAGCCTCTAACCCGAATTTCTCTTGAACGATTTGCCTCATTTGAGAAAAAGAGACCACAATAGATGGATGCGCAGTCCGCAAGCGGGTTGAGATTTCGTCAAATTGTTCACCCAGGTTCAGCCCAGGCGGCACCATCTTCGGTCGTGTTGTTGATCTAACCGGTTCAAACGGAAGTAAGAAACACCATCAGGAATGTGGGGTGGAGAGCGCCCGTTAAAAAATGGTATTTATTCCAATTGTACAAGTAGTTGCATGTGCTCTGGGAACGTCTTGTGTTGACAGAACAGGGGTGAGGTGTCAGCGCTCTATCTGTAACAGTAGTGCTTGAGCATATCTCCTGTGGCAAAGAAAAAGAGGCTTGATACATTGCTCCTGGAAAGGCAGATTGCATCCACCATTGAGGATGCCCGTCTTCTTATAGAAGGTGAGCAGGTTACGGTCGGCGGGATAGTTCGCAGCAAAACCAACGGGCTGTATAACGAGCATGTCTGTATCGGTCTGGTGCAAGCGAAAAAATATGTCAGTCGGGGGGCGTATAAACTGGAAGCGGCGCTGATGGAGTTCGCCTTGTCTCCCCGAGGAATGACCTGCCTTGATATCGGATGTTCCACAGGGGGGTTCACCGACTGTCTCTTGCAGCATGGTGCGGCAAAGGTGTATTGTGTAGACGTTGGTTATGGGGTGCTGGACTGGAAAATTCGTCGGCAGAGCAATGTGGTGGTCCTGGAACGGACCAATGCTCGTTTCCTTAGCAGAAAAGAGATACCCGAGCCCATACATCTTTGCGTCATAGACGCCTCTTTTATCTCCTTGACCCGGTTACTTGAACCTGTACTTTCATTTTTTACAGATACCATCATTATTATTGCATTGATCAAACCACAGTTTCAACTGCCCCGTGAAAAAGTAGGAGAGGGTGGTATTGTTTCCGACCCTCTTCTGCACAGAGAGGCCATTGACATGGTAAGCGGGTATGCAGCCGATATAGGACTGCGGACACAAGGGGTACTTCCCGCCCCGATACAGGGGAAAAAGGGCAATCAGGAATTTTTAATACACCTCACTGGAGTGAGTAAAACCTCCCAATAAGGTAGAAAGGAGAATAACATGGATGTACAATCAGTTAAAAAGTGGATTGTCACAGGCTTGATAAGTGGCGCACTTGTAAGCGGTGCTGTCTTGAATGCATCTGCTGCGGCCTATAAAAGTGTGGCGAAAGACGGTATAAATATGCGTTCAGGCCCCGGCGAGAAGTACGAGATTATTTTTCAGCTGCCCAAAGGGTACCCTGTCAAGGTTCTTTCCCAGCGAGATCAGTGGTATAAGGTGGAAGACTATGAAGGAGACAAAGGGTGGATTTACCATTCCCTGCTCAGCGACGCCGCCTACCTTATTGTTACAGTCAAGGAAGGCAATGTTCGTACCGGTCCCAGTACCAAGGAGGCGAAGGTCGGTAGTGTCTTTAGAGATGTGATTCTGAAAAAGGTGAGTCAGCAAGGCGAGTGGTACAAGGTCAACCACCCGCAGATAGAAGGTTGGGTGCATGAAAGTCTGGTCTGGCCTTGAGTCAACCTTTGGGGCCATGCATCACTTGATCTATAACCCTGCGGAGGTCAACCGGCAGCCGTACCGTATTGCCAGCTTTGTTTTGAAAAAGCAGGTGCTGCTGCCGGTAAGCAAAAAGAAAGAGGTCTTTTGTGATTTTCACATCGTGTAAACAATAGGCGATTAATTCCTCCATTCTCCCTTGACGGTACCATTTCAATGCCAGAAGCCCATTGCCTCTCTTGTGTACTCCCAGTGTATGTTCTGCCACTCGGTCCAGGCTCAACCGGTATCCCAACTGGGTATAAATAATTTCCAGAAGATCTATCGAGGGCAGGGCAGACAGTGAGGTATTGGTATAGGCAGAGAGGACCTTGTTGTCAAAGCGTTTGTTGTTAAAGCCGATCACTAGATCAAAAGCAGCTAAATGCTCGAGAAAATCGTCAATGGCATCCTCTTGGTAACTGACATATCGGTCCTCTCTACTATCAAATAACCCGGCCACACTGATGCCCATCAGGTGACAGCGGCTCCATCCCCCGACCTCCTGGGCACTCTTCTGCGTTTCCAGGTCAAACACTCCAAAGCGCAGACTTGCGAGCACATCCTTGTCTTTTTCCGGGGTACCGGTGAGAGGAGGAGTGGAAAGTGGTATCCGATGCTGGCATTTTGGAGCGGATCCAGGGCTCAGGATACTCTCCAGGGTTTTGACGCAGGCGGCTTTATCTATCGGGCGATTCCCTGAGCCGCATTTGGGAGAATGTACGCAGCTGGGGCAACCGCTTGCGCACCTGCATGTCCGCACCGCCTCCAGGGTTTTGCGCAGAAGCGCTTCGATGTCCTGAAAAGCTGCTCTGGTCAGTCCCATTCCCCCGGCATAGCCATCGTAGATAACAACCGCTGAGGCATCCAGTTGTTGGTTCCAGGAAAAGGAGATACCGCCGATATCGTTGCGGTCACAGAGCACAAAAAGAGGCAGTAGCCCGATAATGGCATGTTCCATGGCGTGGATGCCACCCATGTAATGAAGCTGCTCCTTGTCCATCGTGGTCTTGAGGGAATCAGGGAGGACCAGCCAGAATCCTTCGGTTTCAAAGATATGGGCCGGAAGCTCCAGGGCTGTTTTGCCGATGACCCGATGATTGCCTTTCAGAATGCGGAGGAAGGAGGTTATCTGTTCACGCACCTTGAGCAAACCAAAGAAAAGGCGGGCTCCGGGAAGGGTGACCTGTTCATATATCTCCAGGATCTCGGTTGTTTTTTCGGTCAGCGGTCTTGTATAGTATGCTCCAGCAAACAAAGAGAGCTGTACATGGTGGTTTTCCAGGTCCAGGTGATCGACCAGGTAGGGTTGGGCCATATGGAGATAGACTGCTCCAGGGTGACACTCGGCATACACCCGGTGGCCGTCAATATCCCCAAAGGTTGTGTCTTCCCCCGTCCTGTACAGGGTAAAACGTTTCCCCCCGCCTCTGAGGTGGACATGCCGTTGCGGATATTTCCGGGCAGCGTACCATTGCTCACCGGTAGCAGACTGCAGAAGTGCGCCGCTGGCACAGAGCTCGCAAAGGAGAGTAGACTGTTTTTGCGTAGAAAGCAGGTCTTCCCCGCTCTTGAGAGGGTATTCGGCGGCAGCGCAGATCAGGTGCTGCCTGGCAATGGCCGGGTTATTCGGATTGATGGTGACCGGTTCGACAGGTCGGGTGAAAAAATCCTCGGGGTGACGCATGAAATATTGATCCAGGGCATCTTCCTGTCCAAGGAGGATGACCAGGGACTCCTTGCCCGCACGACCGACACGGCCAGCTCTCTGCCAGGTTGCCATGATTGAACCCGGGTAGCCAACGAGTATGCATATATCCAGGCAGCCTATGTCGATACCGAGTTCTAAGGCTGAGGTGGCAATGACGGTAAGCAGGGCGCCAGAAGAGAGACGTTTTTCGATGGCCCTTCGGTCTTCTGGCAGGAAGCCGGCTCGATAGGAGGCGATAAGGTCTTTATGCTTCGGCATCCGCTGAGCGGCCCAGATGGCGATCAATTCGGTCATTTTTCTGGACTGGGTATACACAATGGTACGCAGAGAACGGCGCATGGCTGACTCTACAAGCACTGTGGCTGCACCGGCTGCCGAGTCGATGGGGTTGAGCAGCGTGATATGCTTGGGGGCCGTTTTGGCGCCTGACTCGGTCATGCCTGTAAATGCAAGGCCAGTAAGCTCGGTAGCCAGCTCTATGGGGTTGCCTATGGTGGCAGATGCGAGGATAAATGTCGGCTCAACCGAATATATCGAGCAGATTCTTCGCAGCCTCCTCAACAGCCAGGCCGCATGGGAGCCAAAAACTCCCTTTAACGTATGGACTTCATCAAGAATCACATAGCGTAATCCGGCAAAGAAATGTGCCCACTGTTCATGGTACGGCAAAATGGCCCTGTGCAGCATATCTGGATTGGTAATCAGCACTCGGGGTGGTTTTTTTCGTATTATCTTTCTTCTGTAGGCAGAGGTGTCGCCATCATAGATTGCTGCAGGCGGGACATCATCCGGAATACTGTGCCGCAGTTGTGCAAACAGGCCGCATACTGTGCGATGTTGATCCTGGGCAAGGGCTTTCAGAGGAAAGAGGTAGAGAGCTTTATGCCTCTTTGCACCTCGGCAGGCCTGGAGAAGTACCGGCAGGTTGTAGACCAGGCTTTTACCAGAGGATGTCGGGGTCGATATGATGATATTGTTGTCGGCCAGTATCTGGTTGATGGCTTTGTACTGGTGCGAGTACAGTGAGGGGATGCCGATTTGCCGCAGGATCTGTTGCAACTCGGCCCCAAGCGCCCCGGCGGAGATCGTCTGTGCTGTCTTCTCCGGCAGCAGCTTATGGGCGACAAGCTGCCTGCTGAAACGCTCGGACTCTTTCATGGCCTGAAGATATTCACCAACATTTTCCTCTATACCGGACATTCTGCTTTATGTGGATGGTCTTTTTATAGCTTTGACTGGCACCAGAACCTGTGCGCCTTGATACACAAGGTAGGCGCAAGACGTTTGGGTGTTCATCAATCCCCTGCCACCGAGGGAGAAAAGCCAGGAGGCTCCCCCTGATTTCTCATGAACATTTTTTCATTGGAGAAAAAATACACAAAAATAAGGTAAAAGTCTTGATCGTAAGCCGACTCAAACTTCAACAAAATCTCCACCAAAGCTCGGCCCAGGCGGCATCATCTTGGGCAGTTTACTGCCCAAGATGATGCCGCCTGGGCTGATGAGAAATCCTGGCTATGGCAAGGGCGAATTTGTTTCTGGACCACCGGCAGGTGGCCGGCTGTATCGTCTTTTTTCGCATTGCTTTTTTTTCTTTTTCAGAACAATGTGGCCGGGAAGATATCGTGTACCCGCAGTTTTCATGTTTTTTGTTTTTTTCAAAAGAAACAAGCTGTACTGTGGTTATCACACATTGTATCAGGTATGCAAGCATGTCCCAGTAGATCGGGACCGCACTGTCATCTTTATCAACAGGCTGTTGACTTATGTGTATCATTGCCACCTTAGGACCAGAGGGCTCATTATCCTGGACTGCAGCCAGGCAGTTTGACCGGCAGGCTGACATCAGGACCTACGCCAGCATGACGCAGATTCTCAGTGTGTTCAACAAGAAGGAGGTCGATTGTATCGTCCTGCCGGTTTATAACACACGTGAAGGAGATAATAAGCAGTATTTTCGGCTTTTTGAGATGCTTAAGCATGGCTATTGGATCGATAATGTCATCCTCCATTCAGACCTGTCTTTGGGCGTACTTGATCCTGACACCAAGCTTTCGGATATCAGCGTACTCATAGGCCGCAGGGAAGCGTTTACCCAAGGCGCGGAATTTTTGGACACCTACCTTGCAGGCATCTCCCAGCTCCATGTTCAGGATGTGGAGAGTGCGAGTACGTCCTTTCGGGAAAAGGGTGATACAGGGGTTGGTATCGTCGAATCCCAGGATCTGCTGCAGGCGAAAGGCATATCTGTTCTGGAAAGGGGCATTGCTGCTCATAACAGAACACGGTTTGCAGTGTTTGCGCATAAGCTGGTTCAACCTACCGGATATGACGCCACCACCTTGGTAACGGTCCCTCTTGATGACAGGGTTGGTCTTCTGGTTGATCTCCTTCGGGAATTTTCTTCCCGGGGGATCAATATAGTGGATATGCGAACCGAGAATGATTTGATCACCCAGAAACTCCAGATTTATTTAGAAGCCGAAGGCCACATCCAGCATGATCAGATGCGGAAGGCCATTGCGCATATTGAGAACAAGGTTATCCAGCAAAAGAAAGCCATCAGGATATTGGGCAGTTTCCCACGCATCGATATGCGGACAAAGCATATCCGATCATTTGGATTCATCGGAACGGGAAAAATGAGCCGCTGGTTTGCCCAAAGGCTGGAGAGTGAGGGATACCAGGTTGTTCTCACTGGCCGGACCTCAGTGGTACGTCCGGAAGAGATGGTTCACCACGTGGACGTGGTGGTTGTCTGCGTTCCTATTTCGATCACCGCTCAAATCATTCAAAAAATTGGTCCTTTGCTTGCGGGAAACAAGGCCCTGATCATTCTTGCAGGCGAATCAGAGCAGAGTATTGATACAGCCCTGGAGGTGACCAACGATGCTGTGGAGATCATGCTGGTGCATAATCTGTGGGGGCCGCAGGCCGCAAGTATGAAGGACAAGAACGCCATCGTTGTTCGTACATCCCGCAGCGGTCTATTCTGCTCGGAGTTTGAAGCATTTCTGTACAAACACGGAGCGGATATTTACCACGATTCTCCAGAGAAACATGATCTGCTCATGGGCGTGGGGCAAAAGCTGCCCACAGCCATCTCGGTGGCATTGGCCTTGACCCTGCATCAAAACAAGATTACCAGTGAGGATTTGGCCAGTCATTCCACCTTGACATCTCTTTATCCCATCCTTGCCATGGCCCGAGTCCACTCACAAAATCCCAGAACATATGCGGAGATTATGTCCACCAGTGGTGACAGCAGAAAGATAGTGAACGATTTTCTCAAGAATTTCTCCTGGATCATGAATCTTGCCGAAGAGGCGGAGATTGACAGGCTTGTGACTCTCATAGAGGATAACACCCGGCAATTCAGCGAGGCATTTCTTGAGACCCGCATGGCACAGGCCAAAGAGGTTGACGATGTGCTCGGCAAGATGATGTGAAGGATGGGGGTGCTGTTGACCTTCAAGGCAGGGATGGTTATGTATAGGTGTATGAAAAAGTGTGCATCGGTGGCAGGGTACACCTGCGTGTTTGTACCACAGGGGTAATAACAGGTGAAAAAAGAGGTAATGCTGATCAAACCAACACCCTGTGCCTGGATCTTTCTTGATGTGTAATGCGATTGTAGGTAGCAGGGTCAAGGCTCTGCTGTGATCGTATGTACCTTGTCGTGTCTGAAAAGGATTGCAGTGCCGGTTGTATCAGCCATGATCGAATCGCCTTGGCTCGGTACTGTGTGGATACGCTCTCGGATTCAGGAAAAGGCGCACCGATATTGAGAACAATGAAAACTCTGAACCTGGAGAGGCAAATGACTGGGTTTTGAGAGGAGGAAAATCCCGTTTATGTTATCTACTGTTCTGAAATATCTGGAAGAAAAACATGCCTGCCCCCACTGCAGCCAGGAGCTCAGCCTTTGTCATGCGCCGCCCATTCATGTTGGAGACGGTCTCGGCTGGGGATCGGAATACCTGTATATCTGTCTTAATGACGATTGCCCGCTGTTTGTGAAGGGCTGGCAATACATTGAAAACCAGTACGGTCATGTCGGATCCTACCGTCATATGCAGCTCCCTAATTCAAAGGAAGCTATCAACATGATGGTGGTCGGTAAATCCGCCTTTAAGGGTAGTGTGGTCAATATTGATGAACTCAAAAGGCAGAACGAACAATACCAGAAAGTGAAAAAAGCTACCCAGGCCCTGGATACTTGCATTGCTGAGAATGATTTGGAACCCGTGCTCTTTCTTCTGACATCCGGCCAGGCAAATATTGAGGTGTTGAAAAGAGCTGTTCAGTATCTGGTAGAATTGAACAACCTGGATTGTATTGAGCCGTTACGCAACACCACCTTTCGGAACGAAGAGTTGGCAATGTCCGTTAATATGGCTATTAACAAGATTCTGGAGAGGCATTATCTCAAGGAATGCCCATATTGCACAGAACTGGTTAAAAGAAGGGCCAAATTGTGTAAACATTGCCATCAAGAATTATAGCACGAACTGTATAGGGGGGTGATTTTTGTACTTGCTAAAAAGTCTGCTTAAGAGTATATAGCCCAGCACTTCAGGTGGTGAGCGTAGCTCAGCTGGTGGCAGCACCGGGTTGTGGCCTCGGAGGTCGTGGGTTCAAGTCCCATCGCTCACCCCACTAATAGGCCAAAAAGCAGTTCAGGAATTCACCCCTGAACTGCTTTTTTTTTGGGGCCTCATTGAGAGAACGGGTTCTACATGCAGGCTACCTGGATTTCACCACAGAGGTCTTGTGCCATCACGAGATGAGAGAGCGATATACTTTTCTCATCCACCCAAGTTTTTTCAAATATGTGGACGTATGTTGCACGCGGTCCAGATGTCTCATCAGCTCAAGCGGCGCCAGGTTCGGTTTTTTTTGGCAGCTTATAATACCAGGGTATATGTGTAGCCAAAAGGCTGCTGATGTTGGTATCGCCTGGGCTGAGGGCTGGTGGACAGTTTGGCGCAATTTGAGCCTGCTTACAGATAACGCATCCATTTGTTTTTATAGATTTTTTTCAAATAAGAGAAATGTTGATGAGAAATCCGGGGCAGGAGTATTTGTCCTTGTAGGAGCGTGTATGGCTCTTTTGTACGACATAGGTTGTTCCTGTATTATTTTTAAAAAAAATGATTGTAGGGTGCGATCATGAATTTGATTGACTTTTCTTTACAGCATGGACCAATATATTGCAAAACAAGAGGGGGGATGGGTTGATCGACCGATTTCCAGAAACCTTTTTCCACCAAAGCGGAGCCTTGTTTTGGATGGCGTGTATCAGGAGGTCAATGAACCATGACTATTGTGCGCTATTGGCAAGAGAATCCTGTGCCGCAGGAGCTGGTTGATGTCCTTGCTCAAAGCAGATTCCCCCTTGCACTGACCGGTGCCGGGATATCTGTGCCATCTGGAATTCCAGATTTCCGTTCAGCAGATGGCTTGTGGACCATGTTCGATCCTCTGGAATATGCCACTTTACGAGTGTTTCAAAGAGATCCGGGCAAAGCGTGGTTGCTGTATCGGGCTTTGGGAGAAACCCTGGAGGGAAAACAACCCAATACCGCTCATAAGGCATTGGCAAAGTTGGAACAGTTGCCCTGGTTACGCGGCCTGATTACACAAAATATTGATGGGCTGCACCAATCAGCCGGGTCCGAACAGTGTCTGGAAATACATGGTACCCATCATTGGGTGCATTGTCTTGAGTGTTCATTTCAACGACCGATGGAAGCCAACGATCTCAGGCGCATGCCTTACCCTTGTTGTCCAGTGTGTGAGGCTCCGCTTAAACCAAATATTGTCCTTTTTGGAGAAAGTGTTCACCGTATGGAGGAAGTCGAATACCTGGCAGCACAAGCCGATCTTCTTCTTGTTATCGGAACGTCCTGTGCCACCTATCCAGCAGCAGATATTCCATCTACCGTGCACCGAAAGGGTGGGGTGATCCTGGAGTTCAACCTTGCGTCATGTCTGGGGGAAAGCGTACCATCTGGATTAACCCGTTTTTTCTTTCCAGGAAACGTCACCAAATCATTGCCGTTTTTTGTCGATCAGGTAAAAAGAGTACAGGCGTCGGCGGGTAGCGTAGCCGCTGACAGGCCTCACTCAGGCGAGCTGAGCCGCAATGTGTGACGATTTCTTTTAAGAAAACAGGTAGGAGAGGGAAGACCTGCGTTGTCAGTATGCAGGCGCAACGTTCGCTGGCATGTACGCCTTGGGGCAAGGCAGGCGGCATCTTGTACCCCAGTATTTCGTCAGCACATCGCCCCAGTGGTGCTTCATTTCTGTTGACTATACCCAGAGCTCCAGCAAAGAGCATACGAGTGGAGAAAGCAATGAGGAGAAAACCAAAGCAAATAATGGCCTGGCTGGTTATCCTGACAACAGCTCTTATCACCGTCTGGTCGGGGACACTACTGGCTGGGACCATAAAGATCGGGGCTATTCTGGCTGAAACGGGTCCGGTTTCATTTCTTGGGGTGCCGGCAGTCCGGTCGCTGCGGATGCGGGTGGAGCAGTTGAATGCGCAGGGAGGTATCCAGGGAAAGAAAATTGAATTGATCGTTAAAGATTCTCAGGGAAGCCCTGAAAAAGCGATCAGTTTTGCAAGGCAGTTGATAGAAGAAGAGCAGGTGTTCGCGATTATAGGTCCTTCCACCAGCGGTGAAACCCTGAAGATTAAAAAAATCTGTCAGGCTGGTAAAACCATTCTTATTTCCTGCTCAGCAGCGGAGCTCATTACCCATCCGGTTGCTCCCTATGTGTTTAAGACAGCTCCCAGCGACAGCTTTGCCGTTCGTCGGATTTATGAAACCATGAACACCATGGGGATCTCTCAAATTGCTGTTCTGACAGGAAATACAGGTTTCGGCAAGGCAGGAAAAAAACAGTTGGAAAAGTATGCCGCAGAGTATGGTATAACCATCGTGGCCAAAGAAGTCTATGATAAGAAGGCCACTGATCTCTCTGCGGTTGTGGCAAAACTCAAGGCTGATGCCCAGATCCAGGCGGTTGTCAATTGGTCGGTCGTTCCTGCCCAGTCTATTGTGGCCACAAATATTCGTCAGGTGGGTTGGGAGATACCACTTTTCCAAAGTCATGGCTTTGCCAATATTCGATATGTGCAAGCTGCCGGGGCAGCAGCAGAAGGCGTCCTGTTTCCAGCAAGTCGAATCCTGGTGGCAGAGGAGCTGGAAGAAGGCCCTGTCAAGGCCGCGCTGCTTCAGTATGAAAATGAGTATAAACAAAGGTTTAACGAGAATGTTTCCACCTTTGGCGGTCACAGCTATGATGCCATGAACATTCTTGTCAAGGCCATTGAAACAGCAGGTACGGACAAGGAAAAGGTGCGCCAGGCCATTGAATCCATCACGGGATTGATCGGTACGGCTGGTATTTTCACCTTTTCTGCCCAAGATCATGGAGGACTGGATCTGGATGCCTTTGTCATGTTGACGGTCAAAGACGGTGCGTTCAGACTGTTGTCACCCCAAACATTGCCTGCAAACTGATAGAAGGAATAAGGAGAGTACGCATACCATGGAAAAAACATTTGCAATCATTAAACCAAACGCCTTTAAGGCCGGAAATGCCGGGAAAATTCTTGCCCGGATCTATAGTGAAGGGTTTACTGTTGTTGGCATAAAAAAATTGTACCTCAGCAAAGAAGAAGCGGAAGGGTTTTATTTCGTGCACCGGGAACGGCCATTTTTTGGTGAACTGACCGATTTTATGTCCAGTGGGCCCTGTCTTGTTATGGTACTGGAAGCAGAAGACGCTATCAAAAAGTGGCGTGATCTGATGGGAGCAACCAATCCTGCAGATGCGGCAGAGGGCACCTTGCGTAAAGAATTTGGCGATTCCCTGGAGGCCAATGCCGTTCATGGCTCAGATGCCCCCGAAACTGCGGCTTTTGAAATCAGCTATTTCTTTTCCGGTTTGGAAATGCTCATGTAGTTTTCTTCTGAAGCCTGTCGTGTTTTTCTGAGACCCACAAACCAGGGGTACTCTGCCACTGTTTTGCGTTGCTCTTTTGAGTCCGTCCTGTCTGTCATCATGATTGTTTCTGAATCTTCTTTGTATGGAGAGGGAGAAAAAATTTGGACACTGAAAATGTGCGAGTGATGCTGCCCTCAGCAGAGAGGGTTCACCTCGGAGACAAGCATGGTGAGACAAACACAGTGGCAACAAAGAATCTCTTTACCGTGAAACTACTTTGTGGCTGAGAGCGCAATTTCCCCCATCTTCCACCGGACGTGATCGAAGGTTACCAATCAAAACAGGTATTACCGGTCAAGTGGGTCAAACGGTCGCTACTTGAGCCTTCGGCCAATGGCCGTATTTCTTCAACGCCTGCATCCATTGTGGCGGGGTTTTCTTTGCCACAACGGCTGCAGGCGTCTATCTCGGGATCAATATAAGCTTAACCGTTTTTTAAAAAGAGAATAAACTGCTCAAAGAATTTTGTGGCAGGCGGTAATGCAGGCCCGCTTGTGCCCCCCGTCGAATTACAAGCTCCTGGTACTTGCCTTTGAACTGACTGTTTGTCTTCCTGGCTGCATTGGCAGCCCCACAGAGAATTCTCCTTACGGCGCCGGTGAACTTTTGCCTTTAAGGTGCCGCGTATTGACCACGAACGTCTGCAGTCCGGCATCCTCCAGAGATTCATGGATGCTCTTTCAATACATTCCGGTACTCTTTATCATAACGAGTTCAATATCGTGCCTCTTGAGCCAACGACATAGTTGCCGACGGTGTTTGCCAAAAGTTCCAAGACTTCTGGTCTCCTCAGCAACATTACCATCCTCCGACAGTAACTGAAAAGTGGCAACCACTCCCATTTTGTGGATATCCAGTCCTGCACACCTCTTGACGATTGGCTTTTTTATGATAAACTCCGAAGTAGATTGTGTATTTTTCCCTTCAATGAGACAAAATCTTTATGAAAAAACCGGGTTCGGTGAAATCTCTCTGTGAGATCTTTACCATAGGTACCCATCTTATATTGCCTAAAGAGAGACCATATGAAAGCTCGAAAACAATCTGTTTTTTATTATTGCCACAGTTCTCTTTTGTTGGTCTGCTGCATGGCTGCGCTTGTTGGATGTACATTTCGCGGCATGGATATGCATCGGGAGCATGCAGACTGTTTTGCTACGGCCTGGCCCCATGAAGGCAGTGATCTGGAGCCGGATGCGGCCCTGCATTTTGGCAGGCTGGAGAACGGAGTACGGTATGTCTTGATGCACAATGACGAACCCAGGGATCGTGTTGCCCTCTATCTTGATGTGCAGTCGGGATCATTGCATGAAGAGGAGCACCAGCGCGGACTGGCCCATTATCTGGAGCACATGTTGTTTAACGGCACCACCCATTATCCTCCAGGTGAGCTGATAGAATACTTTCAATCCATCGGCATGGCATTTGGCGCGGACACCAACGCCCATACCACTTATGACGAGACTGTATACAAGCTCTTATTGCCTGGCGGCGGAGAAGAGATACTGGATGAAGGGTTTCTTGTTCTGGCAGACTATGCCCGCGGTGCTCTTCTCCTTGAGGAGGAGGTCGACCGTGAACGGGGGGTTATTTTAGCGGAAAAGCGTGCTCGTGATACGGCCTCTGCCAGGGTGTGGAAACAGCGAATGGCTTTTGAATTTTCAGGGACAAAGGTGGCTGAACGTGATCCCATAGGTATTGAAGAGGTTTTGTACAAAGCGGACAACGAGCAGCTGCGCTCGTATTATGATGCCTGGTACAGACCGGAAAATATGATTGTGATCGCAGTCGGTGACATGGACGTGAGCAAAGCGGAAACCTTGCTCAACAAGAATTTTCGCTCTCTGCGAGGTGCATCAGTCGATGTCCAGTGTCCCGACCTGGGTAAGGTGTCGGTAACAGGCAGGGAAGCCATGTATCTCTATGAACCAGAACTGGGGTATACGGAAGTTTCTCTAGCGACAGTGTACAACTTTGAGCCTCAGGCGGACACACGTGCATGGAAGAGACAGCAACTGCAGCAAAAATTGGCTGTTTCGGCATTCCAACATCGACTGGACAAAAGAAGCGAGCAGGCAGGAAGTCCTTTTACTAAGGCCAAAGTATACAATGGGTTGTTTGTCCATCGATACGGCTATGCCACTCTGGTTGCACGAACCGGTGCCGACCGCTGGCAGGAGAGCATGGGGCTGCTGATTCGTACTTTAGAGCAGGTGTTGACCCAGGGAATAACCGAAGCTGAGTTGGTTCGGGTGAAGAAGGAGCTGGCAGCATACCTGCATAAGCAAGTTCGGACTGCTGCAACCAGGGACAGCAGTATGTTGGCCCAGCAGATAACGCACAAACTCAACAACCATCAGGTCTTTTTGTCACCTGAGCAGGAACTGGAGCTGTATCAGCCCATGCTTGAGACCATAACTGTTGATCAGGTCAACAGGGCTATGCGGGAGTTGTGGGACCACGGCCAAAGGCTATACGAGGTGTTGGGTACCGCAGATCTGCGTCACAAGACCACCACACCGAAGCAGCAGATTTTGGCGGTGGTGGAGGAGCCGATGGTGGGTTCTCAATTGCGAGAGGTGGTCGATGATGCAACCGTACCCTTTCCCTACCTGCCTGTACCCCCTCAACCTGCGGCCATTGTCACCACAGAGCTGATTGAACAGATCGATGTGAGAAGAGTACAGTTGGCAAACAATATTCTGTTGCAAATCAAGCCAACCAAATTTCAAAAGAACCAGGTGCAGGTGGCTGTTCGCTTTGGCAGCGGGAAATTGGCTGAACCGAAACCAGGCATGGCCATGGTCGCGGAACAGTTTGTCGAGCACGGCGGGCTTGGACAATTGACCATTGAACAGCTCAAGGAAGCATTGGCAGGAACGAGTATTGATTGCAGGTTTACGGTAGCTCCTGAGAGTTTTGTTTTTTTTGGAGAGGGACTCAGTACTGAACTGGAACAGCTCCTGCAATTGCTCTCTGCCTATCTCAAGGACCCCGGGTTTCGGGATACAGCCTGGAACAAGACCATGCAACGTATGGAGCAGATGTATGAACAGATGGCATCAAGCGTAGAGGGGGTGATGCGCATTCAAGGTGAACCCTTTCTTGCTGATGGTAGGCAGATGTACGCTGTTGCCGATCACAGGCAGGTGGCCAACCTGGAGCGGGCAGAGATCGTTTCCTGGCTAACTCCTGTTTTTCGCAGTGCCGCTCTGGAAATCGATGTGGTTGGTGATGTGGACCCGGACCGGGTCATTTTCCTGGTCAGCCGTTACTTTGGTGATCGCCCCGGACAAAAAACCGTTGTTCCCACCATGGAAACAGCCAATTTCCCAACCGGCAAAAGAAAACATCTTGTAGTGGACTCTGCCATTGATAAAGCCCTGGTGACCGTGGCCTGGAAAACCGATGATTTCTGGGATGTCTCCCGTACAAGAACTCTGAATGTTCTGGCATTATTGCTTGATGACCGGCTGCGGGTAACTATTAGGGAAAAGCTGGGGGCCACGTATTCGCCTGAGGTGTATAATCGCTCCAGCAAGGTGTTTGAGGGGTACGGCGTCCTTCGCGCCCAGTTGGTCGTTGCCCCTGATCAGGCTGAACGTGTCGCCCAGATAGTACTGGAGGAGGCTAATCAGCTTGCGCGTGTACCCATAGGGCAGGAGGAACTGCAGAGGATTGTACACCCTGCATTGACTTCGATAAGGGACTTGAAACGCACCAATCGGTACTGGCGGGATTCTGTGCTTGGCCTGGCTGGCCGACATCCTGAGCAGTTACAGTGGCCTTTGTCGATCTCTGCTGATTATCAAGCCGTATCCGCAGATGACCTCAGGCAGCTGGCAGCAGAGTACCTGCAGCCTGCGCAAGCTGCTGTGGTGATTGTTTCCAATACAAACTGATGTCCGTCCAGGTGGCCCAGTTTCGGTAGCTTTTGGTACTGCCTTCTCCTTGGGTATATGTGTCGCCAAAAGACTGCCGAAATCGGTGAGTCCGGGGCTGATTTTTGATGTGCATTGTGGCAAAAAAGAAGCCTGCTTACAGAGATGACATCCATCTGTTTTTGTTTCTTTTTTCTCACATGCACCATATATTCATGAGAGATCAGGGGGGAGAGCCTTCCGTGACAGGTAGCGCCCTCTCAGGATCGGGCCGCAGCAGGCTGGGGTGGACAAGTCTTTTTTGCAAGGCAGATGATCGAGGGCACAATACGCCCGTTATCCTACGAGCCATATCGCCGCATCTTGCGCCTGTTGCATCGTCCGGTCGGAAACTCCTTTGAACAGTCCCTTTTCCGCACTGCGTCCTCTGCGGCCGATGACAACCGTGCCGCAGTCATGTTTTTTTGCCTGTTTGAGCAGGTCGAATCCTGCGTCCAGGTGCATTTGGGCGGGAAGCTGTCTGATACGTGAGGGGTCGATACCATGATCCTTGAGCACCTGGGCATGGGCGTAAAAAAGATAGTTCTCTTGATCCAGATACTGATCGCACCACTCTTTGCCCCATTGGTCATGGAAGTGTTCACTGGGTGCCGGGTCTTGACTACCGAACAGAGAGCGGGAGTGATACAGGCAGATCTCTACGGCAGGTTGATCGTGTAGAATGTAGGCTAGGTGATCGGCGGCCATGAGTGATTCGGGTCGGCTCTGTACTGCGAGCAAAAAGCGATTGGAGGACACCTCCCCATCGATAATCCAGAGTGGTGTTTCGTGGCATTTACCCAGGAGTTCTCCAGAGGTGGAGCCAAAGAGCATGGTCCCCACAGCTCCTATCCCTCTTCGACCAAGGAGCAGAGCATCATAGTTGCCGCGATTGGCCTCATGATGAATGGCGCTGGAAATGGTTGTTGCGGCCATGGTGACACTGCTGTCCACATTATCTTCGGAAAAACCGTTTCTGACCAGGTGTGCCTTGGCCTCTTTGAGGTTGCGGCGAGCCAGGCGTGTTTTTTTTTCAGTCTGGGGGGTGTGTTCTCTTAGGGGATCGACATCACACATCCATTCCTGTCCGGCACTGGTACAGGGGACGACACTGAAGAGGTGGATATGCATTTCGGGGCAGGGACCGAAGATGGTACGGAGATAGTCAAGGCTGCTGGTACTGTATACCGAGCCATCTATGGCCACCAAAATTGATTTTTTCATGAGATATCCGGGTTAGAGGAAAGGGTGAGGGCATTTTGTACTAAACGATGGATCATATACACTCCACCTGCATTGTACCAGAAGAATCTACTGCGTGAGCATGAAATAAACCAAGGCCATCGCGGCAATGCTCAGCATCCGAAACGACTGGCTGAACAAGATAAGCTGGGACGCAAGGATTGGCTTGAAAATACCGGCATAGTAGGGAAACTGATGCCGAATGGCTCGAACAGGGGACGAAAAAATATTGCCGACCAACAGGGCCAGGATGATCTCGCGTGTTGACATGGAGCCATCAGCAAGCATTGCCCCTGCCGCCGCCAAACCGGCTGAAAATTCAGTAGCCACGTACAGTACCACAATGGAAACCGCCTGGGGAGAGAGCCAGGATAACCAGAGAAATTGTTCGGTGAACAAACGCTCCAGTTGTTCAAAGATCCCTGCTGTATTAAGAAAATAAAACAAGGTGTAGATGGGGAGCGTACGGAGCGCAATGTGACGGATTCGTTTTCTGAATCTTTTCCAGGTTTTGGTCAGGACCTGTTTTAAGGGAACAGAAGGACTCTCCTGCGGAGGCGGAACGGGCAGCGTCGAACCGGGCAAGAGAAAGTGTGCGAGCAGGGTAATGAAAAGGGTCCGCACAAAGGCGGCTCCAAAGGTCAGCCCTACATAGACCACGGCTGCGCCTTTGATCAATGGCGCGGCAATGAAAAAGGTCGTGGGCAGGTGCAGAAAATAGGTCGGCAGGCTGTTGAATAGGTTGGCCAGGATAAGCTCTTTTTTGCTCAATTTTTTTTTGTTATATCCCTCTGAGAGCATGGTATTGGCCGCTACTCCTGAAAAAAAAGCCATGGAGAAAGAGGCCCCGGTCAGTGGCGAGAGGTGCCCGAAGCGGGTTAAGAGGCTTGTCGCGACCGCTATCTTGCTTGTCCATCTGAGCGCTTCGATAAAGTTGGCAATCAGCAGCCCCATGGAGATGAACAGCATAAGCCGAAGCAGGGGCCTTGCCAGCTCATGCCAGAGAGAAAAAAGCAGTGTAGGATCCTGTCCCATCCGGTTCTCCAAAGTCCCTGGTGAGGAACGCGTCTTTGTACAACTGCACAGCCCGGACTGTTCATCAAGTAGGTTTTTCACCGGGCAAGGCGCAGGACGTATGTCGGTAGCAGGGTGCCATAGGCGGCCTGCAGAAAAGGGTCTGCCAGAGGATCATGAGCAATGTGAGAGAGATGATGCTTTATAACCCATCCACATTGTCCGGCAGCCAGGCCTGTGCATAGATGCCGTTAGGGTCTGAGGCAAACACCGGGAAGTCATGGTTCGACTGTAGGTGCAGCATGCTCACCCCGGGAAGGGTGTCACCAATCAGACGCAGTATGCCCTTGGAAGCTGTGGTGCTGAGCTGTTCGAGCACCCCCTGCAGACCTCTTTTTCTCGGGGCGAGGTAGAGGCCGTTTTCTTCCGGAATGTGTGCCAGGCGGGCTGCTTCGGCAACGGCATCCCGCAGGGAACCCAGTTTGTCTACCAGACCGATTTCCACGGCTGTTGCTCCGTCCCAGACGCGGCCTTGGGCAATGTTTTTGACGGTCTCCGACGACATGTCTCGCCCCTGGGCAACAATATCCAGGAACCGCCTGTACCCGTTGTCAACGCTGAGTTGAAAATAGCGCTTTTCAGTTTCAGACATGGGCGTGACAGGGTTGCCGAAATTGGCATTCCTGGTGGTGGCTACTCCGTCTCCGTGTATACCCAGGGATTGGATTGCCCTGTCAATGGTAGGAATAACACCGAAAATACCAATGGAACCGGTAAGGGTGGTCGGTGAGGCATATATGGCATCAGCATTGGCGGCCAGCCAGTACCCTCCAGAAGCGGTTACGGCGCCCATGGAAACAACCACAGGACGGCCTGTTTTCTGGAAAGCGATCAGTTCCTGGCGGATACGTTCAGAAGCAAAAGCGCTGCCCCCGCCCGTGGTTATGCGGAGAACCAAGGCCTTGATGGTTGGGTTCACAGCGGCCTGGCGTATCTGGGCGATGAGATCTTCTGAACCGATCTGGTTTATGATGTTTTCACCGTAGAGGATGTTGCCAGAAACAGAGATAATACCTATGACATCTTTTACTGCCGGGCCGACCACATAGGAGTGCGGCATTACCTGACGGTATTCGTCCAAGGTGACAGAGCAGTAGCCTTCCGGGACAGGAGAGGGAAGCGCGCCGTGTTCAGTCAGGCGCTTGATAAACTGATGGTCCGTCTCCAGGTGATCGACCAGGCCGTTTTGCAGGGCCATTACAGCGTGATCCCCCTGGGCTGCTTGCAGTTTTGCGGTCAGATTGTCTGCAAAAAGCGTAACGTTTGTTGTTGGTACACCTCTGTGTTTTGCGATGGTACCGCAATAGTTGAGCCATAATTTTTGCAGCCACAATTGATGGGCTTCTCTGGCTGCGGCTGACATATCGTTTCGGATGAGCGGTTCCACGGCCGACTTGTACGTTCCTGCTCGAAAAATATGACAATCAATGCGAATTTTATCAAGAAAGTCAGCCAGGTAAATTTGAAAGATACCAAAACCTTTGATGTCTACCCTCCCCATGGGGTGCAGGCTTATGTCATCGGCCCATGAAGCAAGGTAATAGCGGCCTTGACTGAATGCGTTGCCTCGGGCAAAGATTGTTTTTCCGGTCTGTTTAAACCGTTCCATGGCACGGCCGATGTCCTGGGCCTGATCCAGGGATATCCTTTCCAGCCTGTCCGTATCCAGGACCATGCTTTGAATACGGCTATCATGGGCCGCTGCATCGATGGCGTCGATGATATCCTGGAGAAAGGTATCTTGTTCCAATGGGAGACCAGACAGACCGTTTATGAGGCGAGTCAACGGATCTATGTTGGATCGCTGTTCGACAATTGTACCCTGGGGAGAGAGAAGGAATACTGTCTGGTCAGATATTTGAGGGAGCGGTTGGTACAACACTGAGGCGCAGATCATCCCGACAATACAGAGCAGGGCCGTGGCCGAGAGCAAGGTAGCTCCGGTCGTTATGATTTTCCAGAGGAGCCAGAAGGGAAAGCTGATGATTGTAAAAAATTTTTTCACTATGGAAACTCCTCACGTAAACGGTGCAATGTTTTGGTAAGTAGTGCCTCTGACAAAAGGGTGGCTTCATTGATGACCCATGCGTGGGAACAGGGTATTGTTTAGCCTGCGCAAAGTCAATGAAATGTGACAGGAGGCCGACAAAAAAGAGAATGAGGATCGTC
This sequence comes from Desulfobulbus propionicus, assembly GCA_002748755.1. Taxonomy (GTDB): domain Bacteria; phylum Desulfobacterota; class Desulfobulbia; order Desulfobulbales; family Desulfobulbaceae; genus Desulfogranum; species Desulfogranum propionicus_B. Next base: position 88,054 of record PDTD01000010.1, read on the forward strand.
TTGCCTTAAGCACAGTTTGGGAGGGGTATGGCCTGCGTGCAGGGAACAGACTGTACATCTGGAATGAATCGGCAGAGGGCGGGGTATTGTTCTAATAACAACTCTTGTCCTCTTCCCTTTTGATTGCACCCGGATTTCTGATGAACCTTCTGTCTCATTTGAAAAAACAGACAAAAACAAAGGGATGTGATATCCGTGAGCAGGTTTGAAATATCGGCACAATGTGGCCCAAAGGTCAGCTCAAGTGGTATCATTTTCGGCTGTATTTGGGCAACACCTAGACCCAAGTACAAGGATGCACTAAAAACTTGGCTCCTGGCATTGCCTGAGTTGATAAGCAATCCAGGTGAGGCCTGAAATATCTCCAAGAAGGATTTCTCTGCAAATTTACCTTGACCCTTCTGCGTGTGGTTAGGTAGTCTTCTTGGCAGACACAACTAACCGACCATCCCTGTTTGATCGTTTTCGGGGAATACAAGAGGAGAACAATGCTTATTCAAAACAGGAAACGCACAGTTGCTTATATCGCAGTGGCCGCCTGTGTCGCTGCCCTGACAGGTTGTGCCAAACAGACGACCTATGGAGCTGTCAAGTTTATAACACAACCGCCTGGCGCTGAAGTGGTCAACTTGAAAGATGATGCCACTCTGGGCAGTACCCCTGTTGTCGTCTTTTGGGAAGGGAAGGGGGGAGAGCCTGAATATGTTACTGTGCAGTTGCGTAAGGCAGGCTATAGGGAAGAGATAACCTCTTTCTGGGTCAACACCCGTCATGCATCTCGCGAGCAGGCAGAGAAAGATGCGCAACCTATCAATGCCGACTTGATTAAGAGGGGGAAATAATCATGCTGACCACGGACAAAAGGGGCTTGGTTCCCAGTGTGGTTTTTTTTGCTGTTGTTTGTTGCTCTCTTTTTCTGCTTGGTGGTTGTTCCAGTACCGCGACGGTTCATTTCAAGGTCAATTCCGAGCCCGAAGGCGCCTATGTGGTCTACAAACTGACGGGGACGGAAATACCTTGCGCGGATCGTTGGGTGTATCTGGGCAAGACCCCTCTGCGCGGTATACATCAGTTCAAGGAAGACGAGCTTGAAAATACTGACAAGGTGACCATGAAAGTCATGCATGAAGGCTTTCATGAGCAGACAATGGAGTGGGATGGTGAGGGGTTTTGGGAAGAGGCGCAAGGGAAAGGGGTGATTTTCTGGACACCTGAGCTGGTGCCGGTAGGTCATTAGCCCGTATTCCTCACGAACACCTTGTCTTATTTGAGGAAAAAGACATCCAAATAAATATATGTGGTGCCCCTGCGCGGTCTCAAATTCTGATAAAAGGTTCCCCCAAAGGTTGGCCCAGGCGGCACCATCTTGGGCAGTGTTTTGACAGATAGATGGCATTTCCTTTCAAGCCCGGCCAATATCTTTGTACCTGTTGCTGCTTGGATTGATGAGCAATTCGGGCGAGATGAGTAATGCGGGGGGCCCAGGATGACTGGACCAGATGATGCCGTTACACCTACACCTATCAGGAAGGAGATCGGGCAGCGATCTCCTTCCTGATAGGGAGTTATCATAGTAAGACCAGGAAGACAGTATGCAGGTTCAAGGAAAACCCCACCGTTCACTCTGGCTGGCAGCAAATGGCCGTGATGTGGAGTGTATTGATCAGAGGTGTCTCCCCCATACCTTTATGGTGGCAACGGTTTCCAGTGTGGATGAGGCTGTGGAGGCCATCCGGGACATGTGGGTCAGGGGGGCTCCCCTTATAGGGGCCATGGCGGCTTACGGGGTCTGCCTGGGTCTGCATGAAGCGTGCACAGAGGAGCACCTGTTGCAGGTAGGTCGGCAGCTTATCAGCAGTCGACCCACGGCCGTAAATCTGCGGTGGGCTGTGGAACGTATGCACAAGGTCGTATTGTCTAGAGATCCCGCCCAATGGGTGGAGGCCGCCTATGAGGAGGCGGCATGCATCTGTGACGAAGATGTGGCAACCAACGCCTCTTTGGGGGAACATGGGGTGAAGCTTATCCAGGATATCTGGGAGAAGAAAGGGCGGTCCGGGCCTGTGCGTATCCTCACCCACTGTAATGCAGGTTGGCTGGCGACTGTGGATTGGGGGACCGCTCTGGCGCCCGTCTACCGAGCGCAGCAGGACGGTATACCGGTCCATGTTTGGGTGGATGAAACCCGGCCCCGAAATCAGGGCGCTCATTTGACGGCCTGGGAACTCTGCATGGCCGGGATAGACCATCACTTGATTGTGGACAATGCCGGTGGCCACCTGATGCAGCACGGTATGGTGGATATCTGCATTGTGGGTACGGACAGAACTGCAGCCAATGGTGATGTTTGCAATAAGATCGGCACCTATCTCAAAGCATTGGCAGCCTGGGACAACGGTGTTCCGTTTTATGTCGCTCTTCCTGGTTCGACCATTGACTGGCAAACGGAGGAAGGATTTGCCATACCCATTGAAGAACGCGACCAGGAAGAAGTCCTCTTTGTTCAGGGGCAGTCCAGTACTGGACGGGTGGATATGTTGGGCATCGCCCCGGTGGAGACACCGGCTGCCAACTATGCTTTTGATGTTACCCCAGCCCGTCTGATAACAGGCTTGATCACTGAACGAGGGATCTGTTCTGCTTCCAGAAAAGGGCTGCGGCAGTTGTATCCAGAGAAAAATTGCCGCCCCTAACTTGAACTGTCCCTGAGGATTCGGGCTGGGGGACCAGGAGAACAGATCTGGCCGAGAAAGATGATGAGCAACCCGGGCGCAACCGGCGCAGATTCAGGGAGCAGACATGGACACCCAGGTATTGCGGAAATTTCTCCTTCGTACAGCTCGGGCAATGAATAGCAGCGGTCTCAATCAAGGGACAGCAGGAAATGTGAGTCTGCGATGCGCAGAGGGCTTTCTCATCACCCCTTCGGCGTTGCCCTATGCAGAATGCACGGAACAGGATATGGTCCTGGTTGGTGCCGACGGCGGCAGTGCGGGATCCAGAAAACCTTCCTCAGAGTGGCGGCTGCACCGGGATATCTATCGGCATCATCCCCAGAGCAATGCTGTACTGCATGCCCATTCCCCCTGGTGCACGACCTTGGCCTGCCTGGAGCGTGGTATTCCCCCATTCCATTATATGGTCGCCATGGCCGGTGGCGATCACATCCCCTGTACCAGGTATGCCCCTTTTGGTTCTCAGGAACTCTCAGACACCATCATCGCCACCATGGGCGCTCTGCGGGCCTGTCTTTTGGGTCATCACGGTATGGTCTGCCATACCGTTGACCCGGATGCCCTCCTGCCCCTGGCCATGGAAGTGGAAGCCTTGGCCAGGGTATATGTCCAGATATTGCAGATCACGCCGCAACCGCCCCTGCTCTCCAAAGAGGAAATGGAGGCGGTGCAGGAGCGTTTTGCTGCCTACAGACCTTAAGATGACTGCTTTCCTTTGGCGGTCAGCTTTGCCCAGGAATCCTTCAAGGTTACAATGCGGTTGAAGACTGGCTTTTCTGCAGTGCTGTCCTTGGTATCCAGACAAAAATAGCCCTGGCGCTCAAATTGGTACCGATCTTCCGGTCTGGCATTTACCAGCCCAGGTTCAATTTTGCAGTTTGGTACCACCTGGAGGGAAGCCGGGTTGAGAAATTCCTTGAAGTCTTTTTCTTTGTCCGCATCGGGAAATTCGGCATTGAACAGACGGTCGTAGAGACGGACCTCGGCAGAGACGGCATCCGCAGCATTCACCCAGTGTATGGTGCCCTTGACCTTGCGGCCGTCCGGTGCGTTGCCTCCCCGACTGGCCGGGTCGTAGTGGCAATGCAGCTCTACCACCTTACCCTCGCTGTCGGTCATGGCCCGGTCACAGGTGACAAGATAGGCGTAGCGAAGCCGCACCTCCCTGCCTTCGGTGAAGCGAAAGAATTTCCTGGGGGCATTGGCCATGTAGTCGCTGCGTTCTATGTACAGCTCTCTGGAAAAGGATACCATACGAGTCCCCATCTCAGGGTTCTGTGGATGGTTCTGCGCTTCCAGCATTTCGGTCTGTCCTTCCGGGTAATTGGTGATGATGACCTTGATGGGATCAAGAACACCGAAAACCCGTGGTGCGGTTGTATTGAGGTCGTCCCGAATGGCGTTTTCCAGGGTGCCCATATCTATCCAGGATTCCTTTTTCCCTATGCCGATCCCTTCACAGAAGCTGCGTATGGACTCAGGAGTATAGCCCCTGCGGCGAAGGCCTGAAATAGTGAGCATACGGGGGTCATCCCACCCGGAGACATGCCCTTCGGTGACCAGTTGCAGCAGCTTCCTTTTACTTGTGACCGTATAGTTAATATTGAGACGGGCAAATTCAATCTGTCTTGGATGGCAAGGCGTATCAAGAGTCTCAAGCACCCAGTCATACAGAGGCCGGTTGTTTTCAAATTCCAGGGTGCAGAGGGAATGGGTTACCCCTTCCAGCATATCGGAGAGGCAGTGGGTAAAATCGTACAGGGGATAAATACACCATTTTTTTCCGGTACGGTGATGGGGGGTCTTCATAATACGGTACAGGACAGGGTCTCGCATGAGGAAGTTGGGTGAACACATGTCGATTTTTGCTCGCAGAACGCAACTCCCTTCCTCCAGTTTGCCTGCCCGCATTTGTTTGAACAGCTCCAGGTTTTCCTCTACAGATCGGTTGCGATACGGGCTTTCTGTACCGGGCTGGGTAAGTGTTCCCCGGTAGGCGCGTATCTGCTCGCTGGAGAGGTGGCAGACATAGGCCTTCCCCATGGTGATGAGCTGGACGGCAAAATCGTGCAGCTTGTCGAAATAGTCCGAGGCATAGTAGAGATGCTCAGCCCAGTCGTATCCGAGCCAGTGGACATCGTTTTGTATCGCTTCCACATATTCCGTAGATTCCCTGCCCGGATTGGTGTCATCGAAACGGAGGTGACACCTGGCGTTGTTTTCTTGCGCCACGCCAAAATTGAGGCAGATCGACTTGGCGTGACCGATATGGAGAAAACCATTAGGTTCGGGAGGAAAACGGGTCACAATGGCAGGGTGTTTGCCTGATTCCAGGTCTTCGGCAATGATCTGGCGGATAAAATCCGGCGGTCGTGTGGTCTTGTTTTCGTTTTGCATCGTATCTCCCTGCTTTTTAGGCTTCTGGGTAGAGGTGACTGATATCCCTCAGCCTCTGTACGACGGTCCGGCGGCCGAGGACTTCCAGAATATCAAACATGGAGGGCCCTGCCAGTTGTCCGGTGAGGACTGTTCGCATGCCGTTAATCAGGATGCCCGGCTTGATGTCCAGTGTATCGGCAAGGATGCGGGTAGCCGCCTCGGCGTTGTCTTTATCAAAGGGCTCAGTGTGGCTGAACCGTTTGGCCAACATAGGAAGCCATTGGACAAGGTCGGGGTGTTTGAGCACATTTTTTTTCAGGGGTTTCTCTTCAATCGGATAATCTTCGGAGAAATAGGCCCGGCCCAAGGAGGTAAAATCCTCCAGGGTATGGAACCTGTCTCTGATCAGGGCCAGCGTTTTCAGGTACCACTCTCTTTTTTCAGCAGCATACTCCTTTTGCCATAAGCCTGCATCCTGGAGACGTTTCCTGACCAGATCACCCAGTTCTTCGATGTCCATGGCTTTCAGGTAGAGCGCATTGATGGCAATGAGTTTGGGGTCTGTAAAAAATTTTTCATCGCCGGGGCGAAAATTGAACACCGAGTTGACTTTGCTGATCCTCTCCAGGGTAAAGGCTTTGAGGAGTTCCTCTCTGGAAAAGATTTCCTGATCCGTTCCTGGGTTCCAGCCAAGCAGGCAGAGAAAATTGCACAAAGCCCAGGGGATAAATCCCTTGTCCCTGTAAAACTGGACAGATACGATGGCACCGTGACTGCGTTTGGAAATTTTTCGTTTTTGCAGATCCAGGGTCAGGGGCATATGGGCAAAGACTGGGGGTGGGGCGCCCAGGGCTTCGTAGAGCAGGATCTGCCTGGTGGTATTGGTCATGTGGTCCTGGCCTCGGATGACATGGGAGATGCGGTCCCGAATGTCGTCGACTACGTTGCAGAGCAGGTACAGTGGCTTACCGTTGGACCGGACGATGACAAAATCTTCCATTTCACTGTATTGCCGTTCGATTCGGCCCAGTACCTTGTCGTCATAAAAGAGGCTCCCCTCCCGTTCAGGGATCTTGAAGCGAATCACGAAGGGCAGCCCCTGCTGTGTTTTTACAGCGATTTCTTCAGGGCTGAGGTTGCGGCATGTGCCATCGTAGCCGAGCTGGAGTTTATGGGCCAGGGCGTGCTCCCGTTTTTGGTCCAACTCTTCTTTGGTGCAAAAACATTTGTAGGCGTGCCCCTGTTCCAAAAGACGGGTTGCTGCACGGATGTGGTCCTGTGCAAAGGCGCTCTGGAAATAGGGGCCCTCGTCCCACCCCAGTCCCAGCCATTCTAGACCGTCCAGGATACCCTGGATGGATTCCTGGGTGGAACGCTCCGTATCAGTATCTTCAATGCGCAGGATGAGTTTGCCCTTCTGTTGTTTTGCAAACAGCCAGTTCACCAGAGCGGTGCGCGCACCTCCTATGTGCAGATACCCTGTTGGGCTGGGGGGAAAACGAACACGAACATCTACCATGAGAACTCCTTGCTTTTTGGTCTATGGCGTCGGAAAGATAAAAGGTAACTGCTCACAGGGCAGGTATCACCCTGGTTTCACATGCTTTTAAGTCTGTAACTGATTTCAGGTTGCCCACATTTGGGTAACCTGAGAGCTGTTACGATAAAAGATAGCTTTCTGGCGCTCATCTAGAGTGTATGGGGTGCTTTTTTACAGCGCCCCGTCTGAAACCATTACAGATCACCGCCTGGGCCTGCCTGAGCAGGCTGTCCTCGCACTCTGGTTTATCTCCAATGTGTCTTGGGCAGCAATAGATACCATATCAGATTCGGAGCTGCCATGGATCGAGGAGCAGGTTTGCTTGCCGGTTCCCTATGAGTGGAAGATCAGGATACGGTGTTGCTTTTTTCAAACGGCAAGAACAGTGTTTATAGCCTGAAGAGAAGATATCTTCAAGGGTTTGCTCTCTTCTTGTGGTGGACTTGTATTCGTGGGTGTTGAGAAACAAAAAAACAAGGCACAAAAGAGTTGTACGACAGCAGGTATCTCTGTATAGTTCTACCTTTTGTGTTTATACCTTGAACAGTTGAGCTTGCGTTGATGAGAAATCCGGGCCAGGGCGGCCAAGTTTTTTTAAGGAAAGTGTTTTTTTCCAGGTAGTTCTGACTCCGGTGGTACCGGTATATCTGACTCTGGTGGTGTCGGTGTACCCGCAAACAGAACAAGTGAGTGTGATGATGGAAAAGCAGACAGGCTGCAGTGAATGCCCCGATGGAATGGTAAAGGATGAGTCCGGGAGATGTGTTATGCCCAAGGTGACTTTTTCTTCTTTTGTCCTTTCCTTAAACACTTCTGCACTGTTTCATATGGGGGAACTGCCCCATCCCGAAAATGGGCAGCGGGTTGTGGATCACGCCCTTGCAAAGCACACCATTGACACCCTGTCCATGCTCGAGGAGAAGACCAAGGATAATCTGAACCGGGATGAACAGGAACTCCTGACTCGTGTGCTCTACGAACTGAAAATGAAGTTTGTTCGGATTCAGTAAAGGTGGAGCGGCAAACAGCGGTGGTATGTTCGGGGGCGCTCTCTCTCAGGGCTCCTGCTAAAATAAATCTGTATCTTGAGATTACAGGGCAAAGAGCGGACGGCTATCATACCATACGGACGGTCATGCAAAAGATTTCCCTGTACGACAGGGTCGAGCTGGCCCTGGGGGCAGGGGAGGGTATAGCACTGACTTGTCCGGGAAGCTCGTTGCCCGCAGATTCGTCCAATCTTGTCCACAAGGCTGCCTGGCATTTCCACCAGGCTTTGCGTGCAAGAGAGATCCCCCTGTGCAGGGTGACTGTTTCTTTGGGTAAGCAGATCCCTGTCGCCGCAGGGCTTGGTGGCGGCAGCAGTGATGCGGCGGCTGTCCTTCTCGGGTTGAATAGGCTCTACCAATACCCCTTAAGCAGCAGGGAACTGTTTGATATCGGACTTGCGCTCGGGGCGGATATCCCCTTTTTTCTCCAGCCTGCGGCCATCAGTCTGGGGAGGGGGATTGGTGAAATCTTGTCGTCGGTGGTCTCTGGCCCTGTTTTGAACCTGGTGCTGGTCAACCCAGGCTTTTCCGTGTCCACCAAATGGGCGTATGAAAATTTTGTATTGACAGAGTCGGCAAAAGAAATTAGCCTAGCACGTTCACGCGCCATGGAATGGTGGCGGTTATGCGAGCAGGGGACGAAGCAGTCGTTCCCCCTGGATTGCCTGTATAACGACCTGGAACAGGTCACAGCCGCCCGTTATGGGGCCATTCAAGAGATCAAGCAGGCTTTGAGGAATTGTGGAGCGTGCTCTACGCTTATGTCCGGTTCAGGACCCACAGTATTCGGCGTGTTTGCTGAGGCTAAGCAGGCTGCAGAGAGTGTGCAGCAGCTTGAGAAACAGAATTATTTCATCTGTCAGGCACAGACCCTGGGTGAACAGGTTTGGCCTTTTTCAAGGTAGTTTTTTGGGCTGGGGCGTCGTCAAGCGGTAAGACACAAGGTTTTGATCCTTGCATTCGGGGGTTCGAATCCCTCCGCCCCAGCCAGGTTGTGTCACCGGGAGGGCCGGCGAGTTTTGTTGGTCTTGTATGGGGATACAGGCGTATACGAATGAGAGATGCATCAGGAATCCGTTATGCCCAATGCAATAAAAATCTTCACTGGTAACGCAAACCCTGCCATTGCCCGAGAAATTTGTGAGTATCTCGATATTCCCTTGGGTGCAGCCGAGGTAAAACAGTTTTCCGACGGTGAGATCTCCGTTGAAATCGGAGAAAATGTGCGCGGCGCAGATGTTTTTGTTATCCAGCCCACTTGTACGCCGGTCAACGATCATCTCATGGAACTGTTGATCATGGTCGATGCTCTGCGGAGAGCCTCGGCGCGAAGAATTACAGCGGTTATCCCCTATTATGGATATGCCAGACAGGACCGTAAAGTACGGCCTCGTGTTCCGATAACAGCTAAGGCTGTGGCAGAGATGCTCATGATTGTCGGGACCAGACGGGTCCTGACCATGGATCTCCATGCGGGACAAATCCAGGGTTTTTTCAATATTCCCGTTGATCATCTCTACGCCGCACCTATCTTGTTGGACTATATCAGAGAAAATTATGAGAATGTACTGCTTGTCTCTCCAGATGCGGGCGGGGTTGAACGTACCCGTGCCTTTGCCAAGAGGCTGAACGTCGGGCTGGCGATTGTAGACAAACGCAGGGAGCAGGCCAACGAGTGTGAAGCCGTGCATGTGATCGGTGATGTAACCGGAAAAACTGCAATCTTGCTTGATGATATGGTTGACACTGCTGGCACCCTTTGCAGCGGTGCGGAGATATTGTTAAAAAACGGTGCCCGGGAAGTGCATGCCTGTTGTTCCCATGCCGTGCTTTCGGGGCCTGCCATTGAGCGTTTGCAGAACTCGGTTATCAAGACACTCTTGGTGACCAACTCTATCCCCTTGAGGGAAGAGGCAAAACTGTGTGATAAAATTACCGTGCTGTCGGTTGGTACCTTGCTTGGAGAAGCAATCAAAAGGATTCATAACGAAGATTCCGTCAGCTATCTTTTTGTGTAATATAGTACAGGGTATATATGTAACCCGGAATTGGGGAGGCTTTCATGTTACAGGTCGATTTGGCATCCAAAGTGCGCACCGTATTCGGCAAAGGTCCAATGCGGCAGTTGAGGATGCAGAACATTACGCCGGCAGTCGTGTACAGCGGAGGTACCACAGCAATGCCCTTACAGTTTGACGCTGGGCAGCTTTTTAAACAACTGCTGTTCATCCACGGACGTAACGCTGTGGTCACTCTGACCATCGAGGGCGACAGCAAGCAGGAGCGGTACGCACTGGTGCAGGAAATTCAGAAAGATCCCGTTACCGGCACCCTGATTCATGTGGATTTTCGTGAGATTGATTTGGACAGGGAGCTGGATTTTACAGTCCCTCTCGAGTTTACCGGAACGGCAAAAGGCGTTGATCTTGGAGGCGAACTTATTGTCAATCGGACCAGTATACGCCTTCGCGGCTGTCCACTGGATATCCCTGACATGATTACCGCTGAAATAACCCATCTTGAGCAGGGCGGAGAGGGCATCACCTATGGTGATCTTGAGCTCCCTGAGAAAGTCACCATGCTTGATGCTGCCGAGATTACCTGCGTCTTTGTTCAATAAGGCTTTGCAGAGAGGATACGACAGTCGGCTTTGCCAGCGAAGGTGACAGTTTTGCTGGTAGATGATCACAGTGTGTGTTGCTCGTTATTACCATGAGTCGGTTGTACAGCCGGCTCATTTTTTTTGTAAAGGATGATGGATTATCTGCTCGTGGGACTTGGCAACCCCGGAGAAAAATACGCCCTGACCCGGCATAACATCGGGTTCATGGCCATTGACGTGCTCATGGCTGAGTATAATTGCCCCAAGCCGAAGACCAAATGGCAGGGTGTCTTTGCCCGGGTTCGATCGACCCAGGCTGGACTTATTTTTGTGCAGCCGCAAACCTTCATGAATAGATCTGGTGAGTCGGTGTCTCGTTTTGTGGAGTATTATAAAGTGGGACTGGATCATTTGGTTGTGGTGCATGACGATATTGACCTGCCTTTCGGGCGGATAAAGGTCGTGGCCCAAGGGGGTGCAGGCGGTCATAATGGGGTGCGATCCATTTTCAAGCATGTTGGAGGCAGTGGGTTTTGCCGCATCAAGATAGGTGTGGGGCGGCCTCAGGAAAAAGATGAGGGAGTCAGTATGCCTGTGGACAGGTTTGTCCTCTCTCGTTTTTCCCCACAGGAACAGGCGATGCTGGAGCAAGTGTTTGAGCGGGTCAGTGCAGCGGTGGATGTGTTCGTGAGACAGGGTGTTGCTGCCTGTATGAACACCATAAACGGATTACCCGCTTTTGGTTGAAAAGAGTACTGGTGCACCGGCCTTTACTTGGATGTTGTATCAGCTCCGGCGGTGCCAGGTGCAAAGTTTTGATAGTGCATACAACTTCTCTCTTTTTGCTGTCAAAACACTGCCGCAGATGATGTCGGCCAATCTGAGCTTTGGCGCCCATTTGGCGCCCATTGAGGAACAAGTGGCTCCCAATCATTTATTTTTAAGGTATTGTTTTTATATTATATTGTTTAACCTCCATCCAATGTTCATGAGAAATTCGGGGTAATCTGGCCAACTCGTAAAAACTTGCTGCTTCTCTTTGCTATTCCGGAAAAATATGGTACTCTAATAGTCTGTCATAATCTCGTGACGACTCCCTGTGCACATCGTAAGGAGAATTCCCTAATTTTTTCCGGAGGATCTCGTGTTTTCAGCAGGTGACATGGCTGTGTATCCCGCCCATGGCGTGGGGCTCATTGAAGCCATCGAAACACAAACTATTGGCGGCATTGATCAGAGTTTTTATGTTATGAAAATTCTTGATAATGACATGACAATTATGATTCCGACCGCCAACAGTGCGAATGTTGGGCTTCGAGCAATAATCTCCTCCGATGAGGTAACCAGAGTTATCGATATCCTCAAAGAGCGAGATATCAAGATAAATGCTCAGACATGGAATAGAAGATACCGTGATTACATGGAAAAAATCAAAACTGGTTCTGTGTTTGAGGTGGCCGTGGTCCTCAGGGATCTTTTTCTCCTCAGGGAAGACAAAGATCTCTCCTATGGCGAGAGAAAAATGCTTGATACGGCCAAAAGCCTTCTGGTCAAGGAACTCTCTCTTGCACAGGACCAGGAAGAGCAATCCATTGAGAAACAGATTGAACAGTTATTTTGTTGAGGCATTGATCCCGGCTAAGGTGATAATCGCTCCACGCGCCTGATGACACTCTGGCTCTCTTGGGTATCTCATCCGAGTCCAGTGCCGCAGCAGGACTCCACTGGCCCACAGCCCCCCGCAGGCATCTGTTGCCAGCCTGATTTATTTGCAAAGGTAGCTACAAACAACTTGCTTTGCAGGCCTATCGACTGTACTTCATAGCATCAGATAACGAATTGGTTGTGAATAAATATGAGCAATGCTGGCTCTGAAACCTTGTTCATCCACACAGTGCTCCCCCATGAAGTGAAGCAGAGGCTGGACCATTGCCTTGTCCGGCACCAGTCTGAGCTGTCCAGGTCGTATATCACCAATCTCATCGCTGCCAAGTGTATTCTGGTCAATGGCCAGGCAGTAAAGGCCGGCTATAAGCTGCGCCCGGATGATCAGATTACCGTGTACCTGCCGCCCAGGGAACCCGCAAAGCTGCAACCGGAGGAGGTGGCGTATGAGGATATCTTTGAAGATGAACATATCCTGGTGATCAGCAAGCCGCCAGGCCTGGTCGTACACCCTGCAGCCGGTCATAGAAGCGGTACCCTCGTCCATGGCCTCCTGTATAGATTCGGGTCCTTGCCATGTGCAGAAGGTGGTCGGCCTGGGATCGTTCACAGACTTGATAAAGATACTTCAGGCATTATGGTGGCCGCCAAATCCGAACAGGCCCTGCGGCATCTCACCGAGGCCTTCAAGAACCGGATTATAGAAAAAACATATTATGCTCTTTTGGAGCGCTGCCCTGACCAAAAAGAGGGACGTATTATCGCTCCCATTGGGCGGCATCCGGTGCACAGGCAGAAAATGGCTGTGCTTGACAGGGGGCGTTATGCTGTTTCACGTTATACCATAGTCAAGACCTATGCCAACGGCATGTGTCTGGCCAGGGTTGGTATTGAAACAGGCCGCACCCACCAGATAAGAGTGCATATGGCCTCAATGAATACCCCAATAGCAGGGGATGAGCTGTACGGCGGTAAGCGAAGAACCATAGGGGCCCATACCATCACCCGCCAGATGTTGCATGCCTATTCTCTGGCTTTTCCCCACCCTGTTAATGGGGATTCCCTGCAATTTAAAGCCCCGCTGTGGCCTGACCTGCAGTTGTGTCTTGATACGCTAACCCGCTAAGGAGAAGAGCATGACGCACGCCCTCTGTGTAACAGGCGGTATTGGGAGTGGGAAAAGCTGTGTGGCTCGCCTGCTGGCAGGATACTGCAATGTGCCACTTATTGATATTGATGCCTGCTGTAAAGATTTGCTGGTGCCGGGACGGCCGGGATGGCTCGCTGTCCAGGGCGCCTTTGGCTCGACCTTTTTTACCCCAGATGGCCATGTTGACAGGCCGCGTTTGCGGGCGGAGTTGTTCGCTAACCCCGGGTTGCGTGTAGAGCTAGATGCCCTGCTTCACCCGATTGCCCGAGACAGGCTGCGCAACGAAATAGCCCAATATGAGCAAACGATGCTGTTTGTAGAAGTTCCGCTGGTTTTTGAGGCTGGCTGGGAAGATGATTTCGCCGCTATTACAGTGGTGACGGCAGGGCCTGCAGTGCAGGTGAGCAGGACCAGAGAGAGGGACGGGGTAAGCGGCCAGCAGGTGAAGCAATCCATAGAGGCGCAGATGACACTTGAGAAAAAGGTTGCCTTGGCTGATTATGTTATTGACAATAATGGGAGCTGGACCGATACTAGAGTCAAAGTGGTGGAACTGGGCCTTCTGTTGGAAAAGAAATTTGGCTGTTTGAGTAAAAAAAACTTGACACTAACACCCATACCCAATAATTAGCCGTATACATCTCAACACCTTGTCCGATGACTGCTAACTTCTCGTTCTCATAGTTCTCAACAAACAAGAGAACAGGTACAATACTCTGAGATGGTCAGGAGCATGACCCCTATCTTTATCTTGCACTTTTCGCCCCTATTTCTCATGAACATTGTGTGGAAATTGAAACATAATAGAGAAAGACAATTTGTTACCAATGAAATGATGTAAAGACAATTTCTCTCAAATGCTCACCAAAGCTCAGCACAGGCGGCATCATATTCAACAGAGTTTTGGAGGCAAAGAGAGGGTATTATAATGCACTGCCAACACTTTTGCACTTGACGCCGCCTGAGCTTATGAACAATCCGGGCTAACAGACAACATACCATCAAAATTACCCTGCCATTGTTTTTTCAGCTACTTGTATAGTATCTCTCTTCTAAGAAACTTGACGTATCCTGTTCAACCTCAAGGTTTCATAGCCGTATAATAGCTGGCAGTACGGTTGCATGAGAGGCCATTGTTTATAGAAGTTGTATTGTTTATCTGTCCAACTCTTTGAGCGCGGTGCGGTTATGCCTCGCAGCTCTTTAAGACCAAACGGAGGAAAAACCGGTCGATGAATCCCACTGAGTTGAAAAATAAAAAAATTAAGGAACTTGTTGCTTTGGCAGCTTCACTCAATATCGAAGACTACAGCAACATGCGTAAGCAGGAGCTTATTTTTGCCATTCTCAAATCGCAGGCAGATGGTGATGGCAAACTCAGGGGCAGCGGGGTTCTTGAAGTCCTCCAGGATGGCTTTGGTTTTTTACGGGCACCAGATTATAACTACCTGCCCGGACCTGATGATATATACGTTTCACCTTCCCAGATCCGACGGCTGAATCTGAGAACAGGTGACACCATTGAGGGTGAGGTGCGGGCTCCCAAAGACAATGAGCGCTACTTTGCCCTGTTGAAGATAGATACAATCAACTATCAACCTCCTGAGGCAGCTAAGAATAAGACTGCCTTTGTCAATCTGACTCCCTTGCACCCAGATGAACTGATCAACCTTGAGACCACCCCGGATAATTATTCCATGCGGGTCATGAATATCACCGCACCCTTGGGCAAGGGGCAGAGAGGGTTGATTGTCGCACCTCCTAGGACAGGGAAAACTGTCTTAATGCAGAAGATCGCCAACTCCATTGTCCAAAATCACAAGGAAGTGCACCTCATTGTCCTGCTCATAGACGAGCGGCCAGAGGAGGTGACGGACATGAAGCGTCACGTAGATGCCGAGGTGGTCAGCTCAACCTTTGATGAGCCGCCCCAGCGCCATATCCAGGTTGCGGAAATGGTTATCCAGAAGGCAAAACGGCTGGTGGAGCATAAAAAAGACGTGGTTATTCTGCTTGATTCTATAACCCGTCTGGCCCGGGCCTACAACACAGTGACTCCTGCCTCAGGTAAGATTCTTTCTGGCGGTGTTGAGGCCAACGCCCTGCACAGACCAAAACTGTTTTTTGGTGCAGCCAGGAATATGGAAGAAGGTGGGAGCCTGACCATTCTGGCCACTGCGCTCATTGATACCGGCAGCCGAATGGATGAGGTTATTTTTGAGGAATTCAAAGGAACCGGTAATATGGAGATTGTTCTGGATCGCAAGATGGCCAACAGGAGAATTTATCCAGCCATTGACATTCAAAAAAGCGGTACCCGCAAAGAGGATCTGCTGCTGCCGCCCGATGATCTCAACCGTATCTGGATTCTCCGCAAACTCCTCTCCTCCATGAATCCAGCCGATGCCATGGATTTTCTTCTGGACAAGATGTCGCAAACCAAGAATAATCAGGAATTTTTCGCTTCTATGAATCGGTAGTTGATATTTTTCTTTAAAAAAACGAGCAAAGAGGATATTATTATATTTTTTGTGCACATAGTGCCAAGAATTGTCCACAAGGAGTACTGAGGAATGAAAGCAGATATCCATCCCGAATACCACAAGATGAAAGCCGTCTGTGCCTGCGGTCATGAAGTGGAGCTTGGCTCCGTATTGCCGGAGATGCAGGTTGAAATTTGTTCAGCATGTCATCCCTTTTTCACTGGAAAACAGAAATTGGTCGATACTGCTGGTCGGATTGAGAAATTTAAGAAAAAATATGCCCATCTCAACACCTAGCACCTGCCTTGGTGCCCCTGATTGTTTCCTCGTATTCCTGTTTTCTGGGAAAGAGTATGGTGCGAGGGGATAGGTTTTCTTTGTGCACCCTTGCAGGCCGAAGTATTTTTTCAATCCGGATTGCGGTCCAATATTCTCTTGAATCCCATGCCTGTTCACTGCCATCGCCTCTTTGTCGGGTTTGTTACCAGGAGGAAAAAGTTGATGAGCAATCCGAACTGGCAATCCACATGACAACGCCGGAGCCATGTCATGTGGATTTTTTGTGGCCATACACGCGGAAACAGCCGCAAGATTGTACCAGCAAAGTCGGTTAACATCTCCCAGTTTGGGCTTTTGGCTGGTGAGCCCTGGGCGAGATAGTTTTTTCTTTTTTGATACCCCATGTTTGAAAATCTCCGCGATATTGATGAAAAGCTGGCCATACTGGAGCATCAGCTCGCTGATCCTGAGCTTGTCCAGGACCAGAAGAAGTTTCAGCAGGTTGTTCGTGAGCACTCGATCGTGTCCAAGCTCGCCTCGCTGTATGGCCGCTATCGGAGTCTCTGCCGTGAAATTGAGGACAACACGGCTCTTATCAAGGATGAGAGCGAAGATCCTGATCTTGTGGAGCTGGCAAAGGCCGAGTTGGCGGAGATGGGCGAGACCAAGACCGCACTGGAACAGAATATACGTGTTCTGCTTCTGCCCAAAGATCCCAATGACGAGAAAAATATTTTTCTGGAAGTGCGGGCAGGCACGGGCGGCGACGAGGCCGCTCTGTTTGCGGCAGACCTTTTCCGAATGTACAGCCGGTATGCAGAGACCAGAAAGTGGAAAGTGGAGGTTATGAGTTCCAACCCCATTGGAATTGGTGGCTTTAAGGAGATCATAGCCCTGGTCAGCGGCACCAGCGTCTATTCCCATTTGAAGTACGAGTCCGGTGTGCATAGGGTGCAGCGTGTTCCTGACACCGAGACCCAGGGCCGCATCCATACCTCTGCCGTCACTGTGGCCATCATACCGGAGGCGGAAGAGGTGGATCTCCACCTGGAGCCTAACGAGCTGAAATTCGATGTGTACCGCTCTTCTGGTCCCGGAGGGCAGTCGGTGAACACAACCGATTCCGCCGTGCGCGTAACCCATCTTCCTACTGGGCTGGTAGTTACCTGCCAGGATGAAAAGTCGCAGCATAAAAACAAGGCCAAAGCACTGCAGGTTCTACGTGCCCGTCTTTTGGACAGAATGGAGCAGGAACGCCACGATAAGATTTCAGCAGACCGGAAAAATCAGGTAGGAAGTGGCGACCGCAGTGAGCGTATTCGGACCTATAATTTCCCCCAGGGCAGGGTGACTGATCACCGCGTCAACCTGACGGTGTATAAACTCGACCAGATCATGGCCGGGGCACTGGATGAGGTCATTGTTCCGGTTATTACGCATTACCAGACAGAAGCCTTGAAGCAAGCAGATGCCTAACTCGGATGTCTCATGAACGTTGTATCTTATTTGAGAAAAAAGAGACAAAACCAGATCTGTGTGATCTCCGTGAGCAGATTCAGATTGCGACGAAAAGTGCACCAAAGGTCAGCCCAGGTGGCACCATCTTCGGCTGTATTATGGCAACAGATATACCCAAGTAGCATGAGGTATCAAAAACCACCGCGCCTGAAACCACCTGGACTGATGAGCAATCCAGGCTAAACCCGCTGGGCAATGCATCTGGCGGAATTTCTTACCAAGGCTGGCAGGAGACTGCATCATGCCGGTATCGCGGGAGCCCGGCTCGAAGCTGAGCTTTTGCTGCAGCATGTGCTGAACTGTTCACGCTCCACTTTGTACAGCAATCCACATCAGGCTCTCTCTCCCTCGCAAAGTGAGGCCTTCACCCTCCTGGTAGAGAAACGCTGCAGGCGGATTCCGTTGCAGCACCTTATCGGTCATTGGGAATTCTGGTCTCTTGATTTCCTTGTCAGCCCTGATGCTTTGATACCACGTCCTGAAACGGAGTTCCTCCTGGAATGTGTGTTGGCCAGGGTCGATGGTGAACATACCAGCCTGGTTCTTGATCTGGGTACCGGCAGTGGGGTGATTGCTATTATTCTTGCCTTGGAGATGTCTGCAGCAGTGCTTGCGACGGATCTTTCTTTAGCGGCGCTCTCTGTCGCCGAGCAAAATCTGATAAGACATGCATGCGCCGATCAGGTGACACTGGTGGCAAGTGACCTCTTTGGCGCCGTGTCACCGGACAGGCAATTTGACTGCATCGTTACCAATCCTCCCTATGTCGGGCTCACAGAAAAAGAGACGCTGGAGCCGGAAGTCCGAGATCATGAACCCCATCTGGCCCTGTTCGCCGGTCAGGATGGCCTGGATTGTATCACTGCTGTCCTCTGCGAAGCGCCTTTGTATCTGCGATCCGGTGGCAATCTGTTCATCGAGATTGGTGCCACCCAAGGCAGGCAAGTCCTGGGTTTGGCTGAGGAGGCAGGGAGGTACTCTGCATTCTCCGTCCTCAAGGACTGGTCTGGACGAGACCGGGTGTTCCACGGCATGGTGCGTGCTTGATTGTTGCCCGTACTCTTTTCAGCAGGACTCTTGGGCGTTGTGCAAGTGATACAAACAGGCTGTTTTCTTCTCTGGATCGGGACAGCTGTGCATGCTCAGGCAGTTTCTGCATCGGGCATCTTGCCTCTTTGTGGGGCCAAACTGCGGCCAAACGTGCTGGCCCGAAGAGGGGTGATCTGGAAGCAAATATGCAATATTGTCTCCCCGCCGGAGATGTTTATCTTGGCTGTGTTGAACAACAATATTGTGCAATATCAAAAGCGTGCAGGCCGAACCTTTAGGCGAGTTCCTTAAAAGACCTTGGTTCCCATATTCTACAACCCGGCTGGGTACAATCATTCGATACGGTGAGATGGATACGATAGTTATTCGCGGCGGTAACCCGCTCCATGGAAAAGTAGCTGTGAGCGGGGCTAAAAATGCTGCGCTCCCCCTGCTTGCGGCCACACTTCTTGCTCCGGGAACGCACACTCTGCACAATGTGCCTGATTTGCGAGATACCCGGACCATGCTCTCTTTGCTGGAAATACTTGGAGCCGACTGGCAGCGTTCTGGATCAACCGTCACTGTGGATACAACAAGACTGGAAACAGTTGAAGCGCCCTATGAGCTGGTAAAAACCATGCGGGCATCGGTGCTGGTCTTGGGACCCCTAATAGCTCGCTCCGGCTTTGCCAGGGTTTCTCTTCCCGGTGGCTGTGCCATTGGAGCCAGGCCTATCAATTATCATCTGCATGGGTTTGAAAAGCTGGGAACGGTCACAGAACTCAAACAGGGATACGTGGAAGTCCGGGCACAAAGCGGTCTCAAGGGAGCGACAATTTACCTGGATAAGCCGACGGTTACCGGTACGGAAAACATTCTTATGGCTGCCGTATGCGCCAAAGGGAAGACCGTGATCAAGAATGCGGCCAGGGAGCCTGAAATAGGGAACTTGATCGATATGCTCCTTTCCATGGGCGCACGTATTGAGGGAAGAGACAGCCATTGTCTTGTCATCCATGGGGTGGAACGTCTCTGTGCGACGACAGCTGTTATCATCCCTGATCGCATTGAGACCGGCACATATATGATCGCCGTCGCTGCGGCAGGCGGAGAAGTCGAAATTACAGACTGTAGGCCAAAGCATCTCCCTGCCCTTCCTGAAATACTTGGGCGCTGCGGCGTGGACATAGAGGTGGGGGAAAATAGTTTTCATGTCTATTGTCCGGCAACGACCGGCAGCAATCATTGCCGGTTACAAAGTGTGGACGTGACAACGCTACCCTATCCGGGATTTGCGACGGATTTGCAGGCCCAGTTCATGGCCCTTATGACCTTGGCGACGGGGACGGCCGTGATTCATGAAACCATTTTTGAAAATCGTTTTATGCATGTTGCCGAACTGGAACGTATGGGGGCGGATATCAAGATAGAAGCGGGCAGCGCTGTGGTCAGAGGCGTGGGCAGGGGGGGCTTGAGCGGTGCCCAAGTCATGGCCACTGATCTGCGCGCTTCGGCTTCTCTGGTTATTGCAGGATTGGCCGCTTCCGGCATGACCGAGATTGCACGGATATATCATCTGGAACGCGGCTATGAAAGCATGGTTGAAAAATTAGCTGGTCTTGGTGCGGATATCGCCAGAGTTCGCCCGGATTCTTCATGATCAGGGCTCAGCCCGGGCAGTATCATCTTCGGCAGTATTTTGGCAACACATATGCCCAAGGAGAATGTGGTGCCAAAGACTCCTGAAGCTGGCGCTACCTGAGCTGATGAGCAATCCGGCTTAGTGCGTGGTTTCGAGTTCGCCTCCAGGAGTCGGCAAACAGAAGCAGAGCATACAGGAGTAGTTTTCATTGGCTGTCAGTTTGACAGTTCCTCCGTGGCTTTCTACAATCTGCCTGACGATGGCCAGCCCTAGTCCGCTGCCGTCCTCGCGGGTTGAAAAAAAAGGCTCGAAAATTTTGTCCTGCTTTTCCTTTTCAATACCCGGTCCCGTATCGCATACCTCCATACAGATAAACGATTGGCCCTGGGAATGTCTTTCGGCGGCCTTGATGGCAATCACAGCGTTCAGGTCTCCGGTCATGTTCAGGGCATTTTCCAGCAGGTGCTTGAGAACGGTCTGCACCTGCTGCAAATCAGCATAGCAGTGCAGGTGGGATTCGATATCCTGGAGAATAGTCCGCGTAGCCAGATCGTTTCTCTCAGCGTCCATCTGTTCCAGAACCGATGCGACCAGTCGTTCCACATCAAACCACTCCCGATGCAAGGGTGCTGGACGGGCAAATTGGAGGAAATCTGTTATGGTCCGGGCCATGCGGGCCGATTCACGGAGGATAATGGTCATCAGGGTACGGATGGTTTCCTGGTCTGTTGTGGGAGGCTCCCCGTGGGCCCCGGTCAGTATTTGGGCTGAACCTGAGATCGCTGCCAATGGATTTCTGAAATCATGGGCTATGGAAGCACTGAGTTCACCAATGGCTGCCATTTTTTCAGCCTGGCGGATCTGCTTTTCCATTTTTTCGACCTGACTGATGTCTGCAATGGTGACAACCTTCCATGGATGTGGTGGGTTTGTCCCCATATTGTCAGAGGGCATATGGAGTTGGGAGAAAGAATACCCGATCCTGATCAGGCAGTTGTCATCACCTCGGATCAGGTCACATACCTTGCGTGTGTGCTGTCTGTCGAAAAGAATATCTGGAAAAAGAGTGTGAAACAGTTGGCCAATAGCCTGCTCTCTGGTGTACCCGGTGATCTTTTCTGCGGCATTATTAAAAGAGGTGATGAGTTCCTGTTCGTTTGTGGTGATGATACCTGTGGAGATGTCATCAAAAATCTGTTTGTATAAAAGAGAAAGCCGGTCGTACTCAAGTGTGGTTTTGGAAAGCTTTTTTTCCGTTGTTTTCAGCCTGCTGGCAAGCTGCCCGCTGACCAGGGCAGCGAGGAAAAAGGTTATCCCGTGTATGGCAAAGAGGTTGGAGCCGGTAAGGGGATTGTCCATGGGCTTGTAGGGCGTGGAAAAAAGATACTCTGGAATGATGTTTGCGTATTCCAGATAGAGAACAGCGCCATACAGCAAGGTCGCAGAAGCAGCCGTCACAAGACCGCCTGTTTTGTGCAGGATGAGTCCTCCTGCGATGACGGGCAGGACAAAAACGGGGGTGAAAATGGATTGACTGCAGCCGGTGCCGTAGACCAGAAGAGCCGCAAAAAAGGTCTCGGAGAGGAGCTGAATGCCACAAAATTTCTCAAGGTTTCTCCTGGTGCGCTTGAGGATGATGGCGGAAATAACAGAGTGTCCGGTTAAGAGAAGGATGAATGGGACGGTAACGGCAAAGGGCGGCTGAATGCCATCATGTCCCTTGTGCTGCAGGAAGGTTGTGATGACCAGAAGGGCTGTATATAACAGAACCCGGATCAACAGCAAAGAAAGCAGGTGTCTTTGTAACTGTTGCCGGGAATCAAAGACCGGTGAAAAGAATTCTGACCAGACATGGGCTATGTTCATACGCCTTGCCATCGTGCACTATTTGAGGTTGTAGACAACTGCCAGCGATCAGCCAATGTTGTATTTTTTCGTTTTATAGCGCAGGCTACGAAAACTGATTTTCAGCAATTCCGCTGCCCGCATTTTGGAATTGTCCGCTTTTTCCAGAGCATATTGAATCATTTGGCGTTCTAGGTCCTGTAGTATATCCTCCAATCCACGATCAAAGAGTTCGCCTTCATCCTCGGCGGCAATGAACAGAGCCGACTTGGCCGGTGCTGAGAGCTTGCTGTTTTTCTGTTTTCGGTGCAGGGACAGAATGAGATTTTCAGGCAGGATGATATTGGAGGATTCCATGGCCACCCCTCTCTCAATGATGTTTTCCAGTTCCCGGACATTGCCGGGGAAATCATATTCCATCAGCACTTCCAGTCCATAGGAGGAAATGGTCTGAATCTCTTTGCCAAGATGTTTGCTGTATTTTTTCAGAAAATAGTCCACCAGCAGCGGGACATCTCCTTTACGTGCACGCAGGGGTGGTACGGTGATGGGAACGACCGCTAAGCGGTAGTAGAGGTCTTCTCTGAACCGGTTGGAAATGATCTCTTCCTCCAGTATCCTGTTGGTTGCGGCAATAATTCGCACATCGACCCGTTGTGTTTTGGTCGAACCCACAGGCATGAATTCACGTTCCTGGAGAAATCGGAGCAGTTTGGTCTGGATAATTGGGGTCAGCTCACCTATCTCGTCGAGAAAGGCTGTGCCGCCATCAGCACGACGGAACAACCCGGCTTTGTCTGCTATGGCACCGGTGAAGGCTCCTTTGACATGACCAAAGAGTTCACTTTCCAGCAGGCTTTCGGGGATGGCGCTACAGAGAATCGGCACAAAAGAGTTCTGCGCAACCCTGGAGTGGTTGTGAATGGCCTGGGCCACCAATTCTTTTCCGGTTCCAGATTCTCCAAGAATAAGAACATTGGCAGGGGTCGGGGCAATTTTTTTTATCAGATCGAAGATTTTGAGCATCTCCGGGCTCTGCCCTATAATTTCTGGAAAACAATCATGCTGCTGCTCGTCAGATCCTTTTTTTTTGTTCAGCGCTGTCCGGATGATCGTGGTTATTTCCTCAACTTTAAACGGCTTGGTGATATAGTCAAAGGCGCCGTGTTTCATGGCGGATACGGCGTCTTCAGGGCTGGCAAAGGCGGTAATCATGATCACGCCGATGGAGCTGTCATGTTCTTTGACCGAGGATAACAGTTCAAGCCCACCCATGTCTGGCATGCGTATATCTGAGATAATCAGATCAAAGGGTGTGCTCGCCTGGCGAACCATACTGAGGGCTTCCTGGCCATTTTCTGCGGTCAACACCTCATGGCCTTCCTTGGTTAAAAGAATGGAAAGGAATTGTCGCATACTGAGTTCATCATCTACAACGAGCAGTGTTGCCATAGCGAGTCCTGTAAGAATAACCGGTTGATAAAATGGTCAGGTCGGCCTGCAAAGAAGGAAAAGCCTGTTGGGATGAACAGGTCGTTTTCCGTCAAAAGCTGTCGGCACATGTACCTGCACTGTAGCCTGCCCTGAATATCCAAGTCAATACTATCGTGCTATTGGTTTACACGCTTTGCAGGAGACAGTAGGCTGTGGTGCAGGGAACTTCGCATATTTCAGCCTTTTTTCTTTTTTGGGTCTGACCTGTTTCCTGTGCGACCGGCTGTATTTTTTTGGCGCCCTACTCTTTAAAAAAACGTGCTTGCTCAGAAATGCGGCCTGGTATATAGTCCACAATATTGTCCTGAAGAGAGGAAGCGACCATGGATGATCGCCGGGCGTATTGCAGAGAACTGCGACATCCTCTTGTGCGGTATGGCGGGTTGCGCCTCGACGGATAGTCTTGGTACCGGGACCTGTTTTCAGGTGGGGAGGAGAGATTTTTGGAAAAGGATCAAGACAATTTTAATACCCAGACCTTGAGCGAACACCTCGCGGATCTGCGGTCCTGTCTGGTGTATTCCATGCTGGCGATCATGATCGGTTTCGGCGCGGCCTATGGAATTATCCGCCCGGTGGCCGGGTGGTTTTTTGCCCCTCTGGTCAAGGTGCTGCCTGAGACCACGTCCTTGATTTTCATGTCGTACCAGGAGGGGTTTTTTTTTACCTGAAACTCGCGCTTGCCTGTGGCATTTTTTTTGCGAGCCCAGTCCTTTTTTATCAGGTCTGGAAATTTATTGCTCCGGGATTATATGACCATGAAAAACGTATAGTCCTCCCTTTTACATGCATATCCACCCTGTGTTTTCTCGGTGGTGCGGCTTTTGGTTATTTTGTCGTTTTCAGCCCGGCCTTTCGTTTTTTACTCGGCTATTCCAATACGTTTTTGCAGCCCATGCCTGCAGTACGCGAATACTTCTCCCTGGCGCTGCGATTATTACTTGCCTTTGGATTGATTTTTGAACTCCCTGTGTGTATGGTTTTTCTTGCAAAAATTGGTGTTGTCAACAAAATGATTTTGCAGAAAAAACGCAGTTACGCTGTACTGACAGCCTTTATTGTTGCCGCCATCCTTACCCCTACACCGGACGTCGTCAATCAGTGTCTTATGGCCGGTCCCCTCATTGTCCTCTATGAAGTGAGCATCGTGGCGGTGTCCTTTTTTGGCCGTGAGACCTTTCCCGGTTTTTCCAAGTCCTGAATTCCTTACGGTTGAGAGACTGCAATGGTATACTGTCTTGTTCCAAAAGGTACAAGGGAGGTCATGTCAAGGAGGTAGGGTTGTCCGTGCTCACCGCTACCGGAGGTGAACCGATGCCGGAATCATAGGCGAAGACAGTAGCACCCTGTTGGCGTATAAAGACGCTTTTCATGAAACAAACCTTTTTTAAAAGAGCTATGGATAAAGTTTTAATCACCGGCGCTGCCGGGTTTATTGGGCATGCTTTGGCAAAGAGATTGCTGCAGCAGGGGAAAACCGTTGTGGGGCTGGATAACCTGAACGAGTATTATGATCCTCAGCTGAAAAAAGACAGACTGGCTGAGTTGACTGAGCACAAGACCTTTCAGCATGTTGATTTTGATATGGCCGACCGCCTGCAAATGGCTGATTTGTTTGCCTCAAACAGGTTTGATACGGTCATCAATCTGGCGGCCCAGGCCGGTGTTCGTTACTCGCTGATCAATCCTCACTCCTATGTGGATACCAACCTGGTGGGATTTATCAATATCCTCGAAGGCTGTCGGCATGGTGGTGTTCGACACTTGGTGTATGCCTCCTCCAGCTCGGTCTATGGCGCCAATACCAGTATGCCCTTTTCCGTCCATGATAACGTGGATCATCCGCTGTCTCTGTACGCCGCATCGAAAAAGGCCAACGAGCTGATGGCGCACACCTACAGTCACCTTTTTAACATTCCGACCACTGGTCTGCGTTTTTTTACTGTTTATGGTCCCTGGGGCAGACCGGATATGGCTCTGTTTCTCTTTACCAGGGCCATGTTGGCCGGTGAGCCGATCAATATCTTTAACCACGGTAATATGGAACGGGATTTCACCTATATCGACGATATTATTGAAGGCGTGGTGCGGGTATTGGATCATGTACCGCAGCCCAACCCAGACTGGCGTTGTGATACTCCTGATCCGGCAACCAGTTATTGTCCTTGGCGGGTGTTCAATATAGGAAACAACAACAAGGAAAAATTGATGCGGTATGTTGAGGTACTGGAACAGTGCCTAGGTATTGAGGCCAGAAAAAACTTCTTGCCCATGCAAGACGGAGATGTGCCTGCAACTTATGCTGATGTGGACGATCTTGTTCGTGCGGTTGGGTTTCAGCCGAAAACCTCAATCGAAGACGGAATTCAGAAGTTTGTGGATTGGTATCGCGCCTATTATAACTGTTGATCTGGGGAGCATGTCTTGGTTCCCTGCTTATCCCTGATTTTTCCTGCCTGCGCAGGAGTGGGGGCGGCTTTCTTGGATTTCATGTCAACTCAGGCGGCGCCCCAGGTTGGGCGGCTTTTAGGGCCGGTGTCCTCCCAGGGTGATGCGGCCTGAGTCGACGCCCTACTTGGTTTATCCGCTTGCCTGCAGGAGCGCCCTGGCGGCAGCAACAATCCCCGGCGTGTCAATGCCTGCTGTGCGCCACAGGGCCTGCTGTGAGGCATGTTCCATGAACTGATCTGGGTAACCGAGAATGGTTATGGGGATATGCAGGCCCTCTGCCGCCAGCATCTGGAGTACTGCGGAGCCGAATCCCCCTTGCGCGCAGTTATCTTCAATGGTTATGACCCGGCCTGTTTTGCGCGCCCAGGTCACGATCAGATCTTTGTCCAACGGTTTGAGGAAACGGGGATTGATAACAGCGGCCTGGATGCCCTGTTTTTCCAATTCCCTTGCTGCTTCCAGGGCGGGGTGTACCCTGTTCCCCGCCGGCAGGAGCAGAAGATCCTCGCCGCTTTGCAGCAATATCCCCTTGCCGTATTCCAGCACACCTATTTCCTGATCCAGGCTGACACCAACCCCCTTGCCGCGCGGATAGCGCAGAACTACCGGTCCCTGGTGGTTGACAGCCGTGCAGAGCATGTGTCGCAGTTCATTTTCATCACCAGGCGCCATGATGGTTAAGTTGGGTACAGAACTGAGGAGCGCCAGGTCAAAAACTCCGTGATGGGTGGGGCCGTCGGCCCCCACAACACCGCTTCTGTCAAGGGCTATGACAACGGGCAGGTTGGGTAGGCAGACATCATGGATAAGTTGATCCAAAGCTCGCTGCATAAAAGACGAATACACCGCAAAAACAGGCCGCATGCCTTCCAGGGCGAGACCGGCGGAAAAGGTGACAGCATGTTGTTCGGCTATGCCGACATCGAAAAAGCGTGTGGGGAACTGTTCGGAGAATCCCTGTAACCCCGTACCGCCAGGCATGGCGGCCGTGATGGCCGCAATCCTATGGTCCTGCTCCGCCAGCGCACACAGGGTGCTGCCAAAGATTTTGGTATAGGAGGGTGGAGCTGGCGCTGCGGGTTTTGCTTGCCCGGTCTCGATGTCAAAGGGCCCGACACCGTGATAGGCCCCTGGATTTTCTTCTGCGGGTTTATAGCCTTTTCCTTTTTGGGTAACCACGTGTACCAGTACTGGACGGTGTTCGTGGTCGCGCACGTTTCGTAGGGTTGTTATTAGGGCATCAAGATCGTGTCCGGGGATGGGACCGACATACTTAAATTTGAAGGCTTCAAAAAGAATGCCGGGGGTGAGAAAAACCTTCAGGCTTTCCTCGCTTCTTCTGAGCACGGAGAGGATGTTTTCGCCTACAGAGCTTAAGGCCAACAGCCGTTCCTCGATGTGGTCGCGCAGGCGTCTGATGGTCTTGCTGGTCATTTTTCTGCTCAGGAAGCTGGACATGGCGCCAACATTCTCAGAGATCGACATCTCATTGTCGTTGAGGATAACAATAAGATTTTTATCCAGGTCACCGGCATGATTCAGGGCCTCAAAAGCCATGCCTGCGGTCATGGACCCATCCCCGATAACGGCAATGGTCCTGCCGTTATCGCCCAGCAGTTCCCTGGCCGTGGCCATACCCAGGCTGTAGGATATGGAGGTGGAACTGTGTCCGGTTTCCACATGGTCGTACTCGCTTTCAGAACGTTTGGGAAACCCGCTCATCCCGCCCTGCCGCCGAAGAGTGGAGAACTGTTTTTTTCTTCCTGTCAGCAGTTTATGGGCATAGGCCTGGTGGCCTACATCCCAGATGAGTTTGTCCTGGGGGGTGTTGAAGACATAGTGGAGGGCCATGGTCAGTTCAACCACGCCCAGGCTTGGAGCAAGGTGTCCCCCGGTTTCCGCAACCGTGCTAATGATAGTAGCACGCAGTTCCCTGGCAAGGGTCAACAACTCCCTGAAATTGAGTTTGCGTAGATCATCCGGTGATGTTATAGCCTCAAGAATTGTATCCTGCTGGCTCAATTGGGGGTCCATCAATAACATATTAATTCTTCCGCTCAATAATGTAAACTGCCAGAGCCCGGAGAGGCTCTGCAAAGTGATTAAAACAGGTGAGTGCAGCAAGGGCTTTGTCCACTGCTTCTTTGGCCAGGTGTTGAGACCTATCCAGCCCGAAAAGGGCTGGATAGGTGACCTTCTGTGCCGAAAGGTCGCTGCCCACAGGTTTGCCAAGCTCTTCTGTGGTGGAGGCAATATCCAGGATGTCGTCGGCAATTTGAAAGGCGAGACCGATATTGTCGCCATAGGCGGTCAAGGCTTCCTGCTGCTTTGTGGTGGCACCTGCCACCAGGCCGCCACAGAGAACCGAGGCGGTTATCAGGGCCCCGGTTTTACTCTTGTGCATGGTTTTCAGGGCATCATAGGGAACCTCCTTCCCCTCATGAGCGATATCCAGGGCCTGTCCACCAACCATGCCGACAGGGCCCGCAGCCCGGGCAATGCAATGGATGATTGCAAGCCGTATTTCCGGGGACAATTGCGTGGATGCAGGCCTGCTTAACAGATCAAAGGCAAAGGTGAGCAGGCCGTCGCCTGCCAGGATTGCCTCCGCTTCGCCGTAAACGACGTGATTGGTTGGTTTGCCCCGGCGTAGATCGTCATTGTCCATGGCTGGTAGGTCGTCATGGATAAGGGAGTAGGTATGTATACATTCCAGGGCACAGGCGACGGGTAGGGCCATCTCTGCCAGTCGGCGGTCTTCCCCCACAGCCTCTGCCCCGGCCAGGCAAAGTATGGGCCGTATCCGTTTGCCGCCGACGAACAGGCTGTAGCGCATGGCTTCTATGTGGGCGGCAAAGGGACCTTCGACCGGCCACATGTATGCTTTGAGTGCGGTTTCGACGATTGATTTCTTTTCTTGGAGATACTGTTTAATCACCTGGTTCCTCATGAAAAGGAATGGTTGTAGCGGTCCCATCCTTTTGCAGCAGGAGTTCGACCTTACTCTTGGCATCTTCCAGCTTGCTGTTGCAGAAGCGGACGAGTTGTATGCCTTCGTCGAACTTCTTCAGGCTTGACTCCAAGGTTAAATCACCGGCTTCCAGTTCTTCCGTGATTTGTTCCAGCTTGGCCAGTGCGCTTTCAAAGTTTTTTTGAGCCATGGTGGTTTTCTGCCCTTTCCCATCTGCGGGTTAATCTTTCTTGCTCTCCTGCAAGGATGCAGGTAACCTTGTACTTTAAACATATAAGCCGCTCGTTTCAATAGCTGTTTGATGATGATTGAGATTATAGAACACTTCATTCTTTGGCTGCAGGTCCAGAAAGGATATTCGCCGCATACCATTGCCGGGTATCAGGCTGATGTACGGGAACTGTATGTCTATTGTGGAAAGCCGCGAGATGTCAGGGCCGTTGGTTCCAAAGAAATTGGCGGGTTCGTGGCCTCTTTGTATGGCCACAATTCCAGTGCGACCATAGCCCGCAAATTGTCCTCGTTACGGACTTTTTTTCGCTATCTGCGCCAAGAAGGTCAAGTTTCTGAGGACCCCCTGGAACAGATCGTCAATCCACGCTTGACCAGATACATACCCCGATTTTTAACTGTAGACGAAGTTTTTGCCCTGCTGGATGCCCCCAATAGTCAGGATAGTTGTATGCATCGAGATCAGGCGATCATGGAGATGCTCTATTCGACCGGCATGCGTGTTTCTGAATTGGTCGGCAGCAATGTGGCGGATTATGATCTCAGCGATGGCATGGTTCGGCTGAGGGGAAAGGGCCGCAAAGAGCGGATCGTCCCTTTTGGTGCGGTTGCCGGAGAGGCCCTCGCCACCTACATGGGTGGTCGCGAGCGAGTTCTTCTTGCCCGAACGGCTCAGGGGAACAAGGTCGACCGGGATGCCATGTTTCTCAATGTCAGAGGTGGCCGCCTGAGTGTACGGAGTGTGGAGCGGATTGTCAGTCGATACGGGGAAAGAGCGGGTATCCTGACCGGGGTCACCCCCCACGCCCTGCGCCACTCCTTTGCCACCCACCTCCTGGAGATGGGGGCTGACCTGCGGACCGTGCAAGAACTCCTGGGGCACGTCAGCCTGTCGACCACTCAAAAATACACCCATGTTGATGTGGAACACCTCAGCCGGGTGTATGATCAGGCCCATCCTCAGGCACAAAAGCAGGTGACCGGATCAGAACCCTGAGGTGTGGCCTTATTCACTTGGTCCTATTGACCCTGGGGCCGCCAATGCTTACTATCATCCAGCATTAAAACTTTTTTCTTTTTGCTGTACAGAGACATTCATGAAAACAATACGTTCTACAACAATATTGGCCCTGCGTCACAAGGGTGAGGTGGTGGTTGCCGGTGACGGGCAGGTGACCTTGGGCGCCACGGTGATCAAGCATCAGGGACGGAAGGTGCGAAGGCTCTACCACGACCAGGTGATAACCGGTTTTGCAGGGTCCACGGCTGATGCGTTTACCCTCTATGACAGATTGGAGGGAAAGCTGGAGCAGTATAACGGCAACCTGATGCGGGCAGCGGTTGAACTGGCCAAGGATTGGCGTATGGATAAAATGCTCAGGCGACTGGAAGCCATGCTGGTTGCCGTAGACAGACAATACTCACTGCTGCTCTCTGGAACAGGTGATGTGATTGAATCAGACAATGGTATTTTGGCCATCGGCTCTGGCGGTCCCTATGCCCAGGCTGCGGCCATAGCACTGGTCGATCACAGCGACCTCAGCGGCACTGAAATAGCCCGTAGATCTTTGGAAATAGCGGGTTCCATCTGTGTGTATACCAACTCAAACATTCTAGTCGAAACCATTCACGATGCATGCCATTAATTCATTGACCCCCAGAGAAACCGTTGCGGAACTCGACCGTTACATCATCGGGCAGGCGGAAGCCAAACGATCCGTTGCCATAGCCCTGCGAAATCGGTGGCGTCGTCAGCAGGTCGAATCACCTCTGCGGGAAGAGATCGCACCGAAGAACATTATTATGATGGGGCCAACGGGCGTGGGGAAAACCGAGATCGCCCGCCGCCTGGCCCATCTCGCGCAAAGCCCGTTTATTAAAGTTGAAGCCTCCAAGTTCACGGAAGTCGGGTATGTCGGTCGGGATGTGGAATCCATGGTTCGTGACCTGACGCAGCTCGCCGTGAACATGGTGACCAAGGAAGCGGAACAGGGGGTAGAGGAATTGGCTGCCAAGAGAGCCGAAGAGCGGCTGCTGGACCTGCTGCTGCCGCACACCCCCCCTGCCTATCCTGCTTCTCAGCAAACCCATGAGGCGCATCCTGATGTGATTCCTCTGGGCTATGGTCCAGAGGAGACGGCAGAAAAAGCCCCCCCCACTACCAGGCAACGGTTTCGTGATATGCTCAGAGATGGGCGCCTTGATAATCGTGAAGTGGAACTTGATATCGCCGCCTCGGCCCCTGCACCCATGATAGAAGTCTTCTCGGCATCGGGCGTTGAAGATATGCAGAATTCCCTGCAGGATGCCTTTTCCAAGTTTTTTCCTAAAAAGAAACAGTCCAAGAAGATGAAAGTGCCCCAGGCATTGGAAGCTTTGCAAAAAGAAGAGGTTGAGAGCCTGGTGGATAACGAGAGTGTGGTTGAACAAGCCATCCGGCGAACAGAGCAGTCCGGGATTATTTTTCTTGATGAAATAGACAAGATTGCCTCCCGTAGCGGCCAGAACACCGGTTCACCCGAGGTCTCCCGCGAGGGGGTGCAACGGGATCTGCTGCCCATTGTCGAGGGTGCGACGGTAACCACCAAATACGGACCAGTGAAAACGGATCATATCCTCTTTATTGCCAGCGGTGCCTTTCACCTGTGTAAACCCTCAGACCTCGCACCCGAACTGCAGGGGCGCTTTCCCATTCGGGTCAGTCTCAACGCCCTGGGTGAGGAGGACTTTTTCCGTATTCTTACCGAACCCCGGAATGCCCTGGTAAGACAGTACAGGGCTTTATTGGCCACGGAAGATATTGATCTGCACTTTACCGAAGACGCAATACGGGAAATGGCAAGAATAGCGGTTCAGGTGAATCAGAAAACAGAGGATATCGGCGCCCGCCGACTGCATACCATCATGGAACGGGTACTGGACGAGGTATCTTTTGATGCCACGGATCGAGAAGAACTTACGTTCACAGTCACTGCCGAGTACGTACGCACACAGCTCAAGAGTATATGTGAGAATGAAGACTTGAGCCGGTATATCCTCTAACCCGGATTTGTTCAGGTGGTGCCAGGTTCGGGAGTTTTGGGCAACACATTGTACTTGGGTATAGGTGTGACCACAAGACTGCCGAAGATAAGGCCGGCTTCACGTTCGGATCAGGGAGCCATACCCAAGAGAGATGTTCATCATGTTTCTGGGTAGCGGCTCCTTTTTTCCAGGCTTTTACTGTGTTGTCTGCTGATGTCTGTATCGGCCATTGCCTGTACCCCGTGTTGCTCGTGCTGCCCGCATTTGGAGCTGCAGGGCTGAACTGCCGCAGAGCTGGGTGACCTCATGGAAGAACTGCGGACAGGCCCGGATGGTCAGGTCTTTGAGGATTTCAATATCCACTTCGCCTCTGCCGTCAAAGTGCAGGGTCAGGTTCAAGGGTGTTGCACCATGGTATTGGTAGAGCAGTTCCTTGAGTTGTCCCATGTGTTGGCGTGATGTGGCGTGCGCCTGAAGGATAATCCGTGCTTTTTCCGTATACTGCTCCATGGCGTCATTCAGCTGGTGCACACTCTGGGCAATAATTTTTGCCCCTCTCTCACTGATCTGGACCTCGCCGGACACGATGAGTGGTTGCTCACTGCGCAACAGTTCGGCACATTCTGCAAAGGTGGAGGGAAAAACCACCACCTCAATCTTACCTGTCATGTCCTCCACAGAAAGAAAGGCCATGGGATCGCCCTTTTTGGAGCGATGTTCTTTGTAGCTGTTCACCAGACCACCAATGCGGATGGCCTGACCATCATGCCAGTTTTCTGACTGATCAATGGCTGAGTCGGCAACCAGCATCAAGTTCTGGTTCACTCCTTCCAAAGGGTGTCCGGTAAGGAAAAAGCCAATGGTTTCCTTTTCATATGCAAGCCGTTCCAGGTCAGGCCACTCATCCATGGTCGGCAGTTGAATGGTATCAGGCTGAACACGGTCTGGTACTGCTCCTTCCAGTGAAAAAAGGCTCATCTGACCGCTGAGCCGGTCACGTTGTATGGCTTTGGCCCTGTCCAGGGCCTGGTCAAGGATTGCCATGAACTGAGCGCGTTTTCCCCCCATGGAGTCAAAAGCTCCAGCTTTGATAAGACTTTCTATGACCTTGCGGTTAACCTTTGTGGTGTCGAGACGGGTACAGAAGTCGGAAAATGAGGTAAAAGCGCCATTTTTTTTGCGGTCTGCCAGGATAAATTCCAGCGCGGCGCCACCGACATTTTTTACTGCGGCCAAGCCGAAGCGGATGCGGTCATTGATAACCGTGAAGTCATTGTAGGATTCGTTGATATCCGGGGGCAGGACGTCAATGTTTTGGGTGCGGCATTCGTTGATGTATTTGACAACCTTGTCGGTATTGTCCACGTCGCAGCTGAGCAGGGCGGCAAAGAACTGTGAGGGATAATGGGCTTTAAGAAATGCCGTCTGATAGGCGATCAGGGCATAGGCTGCAGAGTGCGATTTGTTGAAACCGTATCCGGCAAATTTGGCCATGAGATCAAAGATATATTTGGCTTTGTCTTCAGGGACATGCAGCTTCCTGGCTCCGGCCATGAATTTTTCTCGTTCCTCCTCCATGACCTTGGGGATCTTTTTACCCATGGCCCGGCGGAGAATGTCGGCATCGCCCAGACTGTATCCTGCCAGGATGTTCGATATTTTCATGACCTGTTCCTGGTAGACAATGACCCCATAGGTCTCCTCGAGAACGGATTTAATCTGAGGCAGGGGGTAGTCGGGTGGTCTACGCCCATGTTTGGTCTCCACAAAGGCGTCGACCATCCCTGACTCCAGGGGCCCGGGGCGGTACAGTGCGACCAGGGCGATGAGATCGGTGAACTGTTCTGGCTGCATTTTGATCAAGAGCTCCTGCATGCCCTCGCTTTCCAGTTGAAAGACCCCGAGACTGTCCCCCCGGCTGAGCAGATCATAGCTCTTGGGGTCATCCATGGGAATCGTGCTTAAATCTATCTCTTTGCCCAGATCGAACTTGATCAGTTTCAGGGCTCGGTCAATGACAGTTAAGGTCTTCAGTCCGAGAAAATCGAATTTGATAAGCCCGGTTTTCTCGGTGTACTTCATGTCATACTGGGTGAGGATCTCCTTGTTTGGCCCCATACAGACAGGCAGGTAATCCACCATGGGAGTCGGCGAGATGACTACGCCGGCGGCATGGGTGGTCTTATGTCTGGAGAGTCCTTCCAGCGATTTGGCGACTGTCAACAGCTCACGGATGGTATCATCCTGCATGGCTTCCCGCAGCCTGGGTTCCTTTTCGATGGCTTTTTTTAGCGTGATTTTCAGCTCATCGGGAACAAGTTTGGCCACCTTATCTACCACAGGAAGGGGAATTTCAAGTACTCGCCCCACATCGCGGAGTACGGCTCTGGCTTTCATGGAACCATAGGCGACAATTTGGGCGACATGGGCATCCCCCCCATACTTACCTCGAACATAATCAATGACTTCGTCCCGGCGTTCTTTACAGAAATCCACATCAAAGTCAGGCATGGATACACGTTCCACGTTGAGAAAACGTTCAAAGATGAGCCCGTAGGGTATGGGATCTATATCAGTGATTTTCAGACAATATGCCGCCAGACTTCCTGCGCCTGATCCCCGGCCGGGACCCACTGGAATGGCATGTTCCTTGGCCCAGGTAATAAAGTCAGCCACAATGAGGAAGTAGCCAGAGAACCCCATTTCCTTGATGACCTGAATTTCCATCTCCAAGCGATCAATGTAGGTCTGTTGCAACTCTGCACTGACTGCCTGTCTTCCCCCAAGGTGATTCAGCCTCTCCCTAAGCCCCTCTCGGCATCCCTGTTCAAACAAGGAGTCCAGGGTCTGACCTGCAGGAACTGGAAAGATGGGGAAATAGTTTTGGCCGAACTGCAACTGCAAATCACATCGTTCCGCCACTTCCAGGGTGTTGCTTAGGGCTTGGGGACAGTAGGTGAACTGCCTGCCTATTTCCTCTGCTGATTTGAAGTACAATTCTTTGGTTGGAAAGCGAAACCGGTTGGGATCGTTAATGGTTGTACCGGTTTGAATGGAGAGCAGCACCTCGTGGGCATACGCTTCTTCGGCGGTCAGGTAATGGCAGTCATTGGTCGCCACCAGCTTGATATCCAGCTCCTCGGACAATTCCATGAGCCCTTTGTTGGCGATTGCCTGTTCCGGGATGCCGTTTTCCTGCAGTTCCAGATAAAAACGGTCTCCAAACACTTCTTTATAGGCCATGGCCTTTGCCCTGGCCGCTTGTGGATCGTTATGGACGATACGATATGGTATTTCTCCGTGCAGACAGGCCGTGAGTATGATCAGACCTTCGTGGTGTTGAAACAGGGTTGGGGTATCGATGCGTGGTTTATAGTAAAACCCTTTTGTCTGCGCCAGGGAGGTGAGCTTCATCAGGTTGCGATACCCTGTCTCGTTCATGGCAAGGGCTATGAGATGGAAGTTATGCCCTGCCAGGCGGTCATGTTGGAGCATATCCTTTTCCGAGACATACAATTCGCAGCCAACCAGGGGCTTAATACCTGCATCGTGCGCTTTTTCATAAAACTGCAGAGCCCCGTACATGGCCCCGTGGTCAGTCAGAGATACGGCCGGCATGTCAAATTCTTTCGCTTTGTCGATCAGGTCATCCAGGCGAATGGCGCCATCCAGCATGGAAAAATGGCTGTGGACATGCAAGTGAACAAATGGTGCGCTCATGGGGATAGAGTACCGGGTAAGGGTGAAAAAGGCTTAGCAAGCCCCTTGTCCTTGCACACTCAGAGTACAGATGCCCAGTGGTGACGTACTTGGTCTATACGTCGTATCCGTACGATCCAGGTATCGCATACCGGCGCGGTAAAGAAGCGCATAGGCTACGATCTGGTCTGTACTCTTTCTGAACATCCCGCAGGACGGTAGGGCGAGCCTGATTGTGGCGCATGCATCGTATTGGAAAAGACGATGCATGCCCTCTACTATGCCATGTAATGAGCCGTTTGGCTATGAACTTCTCGGGAAAACTCCGACCCCGTCCTCTCAGGCGGTGTTGGCGGCCGATGGATCGGGATGTTGAATCGGGCGCCGATTTTTGCCAGGGGAACCAGGTCACCTTTTCTCGCGGAAGGGGTCAGGAAGGAGAGGAGTTTTGTTTTCAGGAGGGTTGGGTTCAGTTCGCTTGCAATGGCAACAATACCTTCAAGGATGATCTTCTGCAGGAGCAGCTCATGGTTGGTCCGTTCTCTGAGAGCAGAAGCAAAGGGGATGAAAAAAAAGTTTGCCAGGATAAGGCCATACAGGGTTGAAGTCAATGCAACAGGCACGGTACGCAGTATAACCGAGGTGTCCCCGATGCCGCCGAGCATGGAAATAAGACCGACAACAGAGCCGATGATGCCAAAGGCCGGAAGATAGTCAGCCATGGTTCGCAGTACTCGTTCGCTGTCTTCCCGGCGCATTGTAAAAAAATACATTTCCGTGCTGAGAATATCGCGGATCTGGTGTGGTTCATAGTTATCCACCAGGCATCCCAGTCCTCTTCTGAGAAAGAGTATGGAGGTTTCATTTTCATCATCCTGCAGGGAGAGTATTCCTTCTGCCCGTGATTTAACGGCCAGGTTGATCAGGATATCGACGATCTCGGTCTCCGATATTCTACGGTGTGCAAAGGAAGCGCGAACCACCCGGACGACAATCTTCAAACGGTGCAGGCGAAAACTCACTATGGCGGCCGTCAGAGTGCCGCCAACAACAATAAGCAGGCCGGAAATGTTCAAGTACAGGCTTACATGCCCATTGAGGATAAAACCCGTTATGAAAACGGCGAGACAAAGAAGAAGGCCGAGAAGGTTCAATCGTTTCATAGTACAATCTGCTGGCATGAAGAGTTTGGCCCGGATTTCTCGACAATCCAGACGGTTTGAGAGAAGGTTGTTGTGGGGTAACGCAATGGACCTGGGCCGCTGTGTTGCCCAAAGGCTGCCGGGGAGGGCGTCCCGGGCGACATGCTGGAAACAGTCTGACCAGGGCAGAGGCTGCTCGTAGGCCTCTTGGTCCATTTGGGCCTCTTTTTTTTCAAACAAGTCCCCATGTTCATAAAGCCTGGATGTCAGATCTGATCCGCCGCCATCACCGGAGGTAAATCCCGGGAGAGGATAATTTCCACTCTTCTGTTGGCTCGCATGTTTTCTTCGTTGGTATTGGGTCGTACGGGCCGAAAGGAGCTGAATCCTGAGACAACAATCTGTGACCCTGGCACGCCCATTTCTTGGATGAGAAATCTGGCCACCGTACTGGCTCTGGCCACAGAGAGCTCCCAGTTGGTGGGGTATTGTGCGGAGTGCATGGGGGTGGCGTCCGTGTGCCCCACCACGTTGATCATGTAGGGGGTCCGGGCTATGAAGGGGGAGAGCTTCCCAAGGGATTGTTTTGCTGATGGGGTCAGTTTTGTTTCGCCTGTTGCAAAAAGAAGGTCTCCGGTGAGCACAATGCGCATGGCTTTGTCAGGTATCAGCTCGATGGCGGCAAACCTGTCAAGCTTTTCTTCCCCAACAATCAGCCGGGAAAGATCGTATATCTCTGTTATAATTTCTTTTTCCTGCTTGGGCAGCGTGGGCTTTTCAGCAGCAGTCCCTGCTCTTTGGGAGGTGACCTGTATGGGTGGACGTACAGCTTGTTTCCTGATACTGTTATTTTGCTTTTTTTGTGATTGCAGGATGTTGGCTGCGAGCTGTCTCTGTTCTGGGGTGGAGTTTTCCTGGGGCTGCACAGAGGGCACAAGGTCGTCCGGCGTTTTTTCTTCCTCCCCCACCAGCAGCTTGAGTCTGTCAGCCTTGTGTCTGGACAGCTGGGGGGAAATCGGGTGAAAAGGAGTGGCGAAGGGGTCTGTTTTCGGCGGCACTGAAAGAACGGACCCGGCAAGCACGAGGCCCTTGTCGGGTGCAAGAAATTCCCGTTGAGCCAACTGATAGACAAACAGGGTCAGAAAGAGGATAAACATGGTCATCATAACATCCGACCAGGCAATGGACCAATGCACTGATTGTGGCGCTCGGTTCCTGTCCAGTACATTCGCCATGTCCAAGGGTGGCGCTGTGAATGCAGTGTGGTAGTCGGCAGCCATCCAGATGCTCCTTTCTTGAGGATGGCCTCCCTCAGGCAAACTCTTTGCGTACAGACCTGCTCGGCATGTCCCACTCTTCTGTTGGCTCGTTAGCTCCATGGAATACTATCGACAGGAACAGGCGGCAGGATAAGGCTTTTTTACCCTCAATGCCTCATGAACATTTTGTCGTCTTTGAAAAAAGACAGGAAAACAGATGGTTGTGATTGTCATCCAAACGGAGGTATGGGACGACAAGGTGGATTGGGCAAGGGCGTTGATGAAAAGCCGGGGGGATTTTTCTCAATGAGACAAGATCGCTGTCTTGCGCGGCTTAAGGTTTCCCATGAATGAACCGATAAGAAACCACAGCAACTGTGCACCCAAGGATGAGTATACAGTGCCGCAGCCAAGGAAGAGATAAGCAGCATGTTGCATCTTTGTCTCTTTTTTCTTCTCAAGTCACTGTTTTCACAACGGCCAGGGAGGGTCTTATGAAAATCGTTCAGTCTTCATTTCTTCTCAGCAGTACCCACCACCAGGAAATACAAACACAGGAGCGCGAAACTCTGGAAATTCGATCTGGAGCGCAGGGGGCTCGTGCAGAACATCCGCCAGAAAGCAATGCGCAGGCAGGCGATACCGTCATGCAGGCTTTGCAGGATACTGTGGCCTTGAGTGAGGTTGCTCAAAAAGGCCGACAGCAACTGGTCTCCTTGCCGGAACTTGGCGATATAGAGCCCGTTGATGAGCTGAATATTCGTCTTTTGAAGGCCCTGATGGAAACAATATTGGGGGTTGAATTCAGCCTGCGCAGCCCACAAGAAGTCGTCACCCAAACAGGAGCGGGCACTGGCCAGAACCCAAGCGTTCCCATAGCAGAACAGGGGTCAGAGGAAGGCGATGACTGGGGGATGCTGTACCAGTACAGCTACAGCTATTATGAGGCAGAAAAGACCGCCTTTCAGGCCAGGGGCACGGTTCAGACAGGAGATGGACAGGAGATAGATATTGATCTATCGCTTCAAATGAGCAGAGAATTCTTTGAGTCTGCTGAGGTTCAGGTTGAGGCCGGCCAGGTCCTGAAAGACCCCCTTGTGGTGCATTTTTCCGGAACAGCAGCCGAGTTGACACAACGCAGCTTTTTCTTTGATATTGATGCTGATGGTCAGGAAGACCAAATAGCCTTTGTTAAGCCCGGTTCCGGTTTTTTGGCACTGGACAGGAACGGGGATGGGGTTGTAAACGACGGTAGCGAACTGTTCGGCGCTCTCACCGGCAATGGTTTTGCTGAGCTGGCAGCATACGACCAGGATGGTAACGCCTGGATTGATGAACAGGATGCTATCTATGACAGGCTGCAAATCTGGACAAAGGACAGTGCCGGCCATGATCAGCTGACTGCTTTAGGGGCGCAAGGCATTGGTGCTGTGTACCTGGGTAATGTCGCAACTCCTTTCTCCTTAAAAGACGAAACCAATGTGCTGCAGGGAGAAATACGGAGCACTGGTCTCTTCCTGCGTGAAAATGGCACGGCGGGAACTATACAGCAGGTTGACCTGGTGGCCTAAAGGTATCTCGGTGGGGGAGGCGTATGCTGCTGTTTGATTCAATCTGTTTGCCGATAAGGGGTCTGGGGAGAAAGAGCTACTGGGAAACGTTTTGTGCCCTTGGTACAAAACTCCCCTGGGGGCAAAGGGTGTGCTCGCCACCTTTTTTCTGCAACCTGCTTGAACCCGAACTGAGCTTGGGTGCGCATTTCATCGAGCTCTCTAAATCTTACTGATGAGCAGTCCGGGCCTGGAGCCCTTGCCCAGGGGAGCCTCGTCGGTATTAGTTCTTGACTCGCTTGGCCCAGGCTGGTACAACATATGGGCTTCAATTGTTTTTTTAAGGAAGCAGGGGTGTATTGATTACGTTGTCCACCAGAGGGATGAAGAAAAATCTTCATGCCATTTACAATAGTGAATCATTACGAAGGGGGAGGTAGTTTATGAGTCAAGACAAAGTGCCTGTACAAGCCTGGATAACCACTTTCGCGGGTACAGCGATTAATGCCTGTCTGGGCATTCTCTATGCCTGGAGTGTCTGGAGCAAGTCTCTCGTCAACCCGGAACTTGCAGGTCAGGCCATGGACGGCGTGAATACCGGCTGGACCTATCTGACCAACGCGCAGGCATCCACACCATTTTCCATCTCTGTCATTTTCTTTGCTCTGACCATGATCCCGGGGGGGAAAATTCGCGATGCTTTTGGACCGAAATTTGGGGCGACCCTGGGCGGTCTGCTGCTTGTTGTCGGCTGTATCGTTGCCGGTCTGATGAAAAGTTATACTGGGCTTATCATTGGATTTGGCATCCTGGGCGGGGCCGCCATGGGTATCGGCTACGCCTCTCCGACTCCAGCGGCTCTGGCCTGGTTTGGTCCCCATCGCCGCGGCCTGATCGCAGGACTTGTGGTTATGGGGTATGGTGGCGCGGCCATCTATATTGCTCCTCTTGCCCGTTTTTTGATCGATAAATACGGTATCACCGGCAGTTTTATCGCGCTGGGGATTTTCTTTGCCGTGGTCGTTATTGTGGCCGGTCAGCTTCTGTTGACCCCCCCTGAAGGGTATACGCCGCCAGCGGCTGCCGTTAAAGAGGGCGCAATCGCACCCAAAGTGGCAGTTGCAACCAACAAGAACTGGCAGTGGCAGCAAATGATCAAGACCCCGCAGTACTGGATGCTGCTTATTATGTTCATTCTGGCAACCCAGTCCGGACTGCTCATTATCGGCAAGGCTGCCGGTATGCTGGCCAAAACCTCCAAAGCCATCCCTTTCCTGGCTGCCAACGGTTGGATTCTGGCGTCCTACGGAGGGCTAATGAATGCGGCCGGACGACCTTGCACCGGCATTTATTCCGATGGCTGGAGCCGAATGAAAGCCTATGCCTTGAATAACGGATTGGCAGCGATCGCCTTAGCCTGCATGCCTTTTATAATGAGTTCCCAGAATATTTTTCTCCTCTTTCTGGCCGTGGGTATTGGATACTGGCAATATGGGGGTCTGCTTTCCCTGATGCCGTCCTTTATCGCAGACTTTTTCGGGCCTAAAAATCTTGGGATGAATTTTGGCGTTGTTTTCTTTGGTTGGGGGCTCGGCGCATTTATGCCCCGCTTGGCCGGCACAATCCAGGATAGAACCGGCAGCTTAAACATGGCCTTTTATCTGTCAGCAGCATTGCTGGTTGTTTCCGTTATTATTGCACTTATGCTCAAGCGGCCTGATGATACGCATATCCCGGCGGATCAATAGATGGAGTGTCTAGGAGTATAACCAGTTTTTTCTCCATTGCGAAAGGATAAGCGTGGATATGCGGTGGACATATCCACGCTTTTTTTATTATGCATTGCTGAGTCTGAATTTCTCCTCAGCTCAAGCCCCGGCAGATGCAAAGTTTGTAACGATAACGAGTCCGGGTTTCTCATGATTCTTTTGTTTTACTTGAGCAGAAAGGCCATAAAATACCTGTCTGTGCTATCCGTGAGCGGTCGCACATTTCGACCCAATCGGCCTTAAAGTTCAGCCCTTTGATATCATCTTCGCCACTGTTTTGGTAACCCATATGCCCAAGTAGAATGAGGCGCCAAAAAGTCTCGAATCTGGCAGCATCTGAGCTGATGAGCAATTCGGGCTATAGAGGGGCGAAGACACCGACAGTACCCCCTATGTGCTGTCAAAACACTGCCAAAGATGGCGTCGCCTGAGTGGATGGGACATCCAGGTGAGAGACGATGAGGTGCGAGGATGCATTGCGAGATTCCTTTGGGACAGGAAGGAAAAGAGGCACAGGTTGTAACGTATCAAGATACCGCAGCCAGTTTCGGCAGCGGTTTGGTTGAGGTCTATGCAACTCCTGCCATGGCGGCCCTGATGGAGAAAACCTGCCTGCTCTCTATCCTGCCCTTCTTGCCTGAGGGCTATGGAACTGTAGGAACCAGGCTTGCCTTAACCCATACCCGGGCGACGCCTATTGGTGGGCGGGTGACGTGTACCTCAAAACTGATCGAAAGAGACCGTCGTCGGCTGGTTTTTGAAGTCCAGGCAGAGGATGAAAGGGGGCGGATC
Source organism: Desulfobulbus propionicus (assembly GCA_002748755.1). Classification (GTDB taxonomy): domain Bacteria; phylum Desulfobacterota; class Desulfobulbia; order Desulfobulbales; family Desulfobulbaceae; genus Desulfogranum; species Desulfogranum propionicus_B. Next base: position 130,355 of record PDTD01000010.1, read on the forward strand.
GGTGAGGGCACCCACGAACGTTTTATCATAGAGGTTGATCCATTTATGGAAAAAGTCCGTTCTGCCCAATAATTGCGGGTGTCTTCCTCCTGTTGGCAACTGTTATGGCCGGATGAGACAGGATGACGGATTCAAGCCCTGTCTCCCTGTCAACAGTCATCGGCAGATTGTGTTCCCTTGCCTCCAAGTGGTGTGTCTGCATATTTACTCAAGACACCATTTAACATGTCTGGCAGGTCGTTTTGTTGGCGTGAACTCCGTTGAATTTGTTTCAGGCATTTTTCCAGCGTCAAGCGTTCTCCCAGCACGACATGCCTTAAGATCAGGGAAATCAGCCTGGTGATGGTGGTCAGGTTGGAGATCCGTGACTGCAGTTGATGGTCCCGGTCAAATGCCGTTGACGCAAAAATTTCAACAGGTCTGCCGTCAATCTCGCTCACGGAGAGGTACCACTTGTTATCTTCACGGTCAATGGCTCTGTAGCGTTTCCCATCGAGCACCTCTGGGAGTTCCATCTCTATATCGATGGTGCTTTGTTGCTGCTTGATCAGGAGAGGCTCGTCTTGGTACTCCTGCCAGAGTTTTTTTATTATCTCCGGTCGTTTTTGGACGGTGTTTCGCACTTTCTCACAGGATGAGCAAATGGCTTCCAGGTTCTCTGATCGATCACATGTTTCGCTGCCACAAAAGCGGCAGGAGTTTGTTTTTGATTGCTCTTGCAAAACAACCTCCAGGGGTCATTGAGTATTTTTTTAAGAGTATCCCATCAAGTGCTTCTTGCTCTATACCCTGCCTGCGCCTGGTGAGCAAAGGAAAAAGAGAGCAGTCTTGTGAGAAAGTGGAAGAGACAAAAGCTCCCACCGCAGCGATTCCAGGTGCGAGTGTGGCCTCCTTTCATATCCATTCTTTCTTTTCTGGCAAGAGGAGAAGCGCTCTGGTAGGGATAATTGTATTGAATTTCCGATTAGGGCGTATGTCCGGTAGGGTTAACTAGCTCATGTTATACTGTAGTTGAAAGGCTTCAGCATAACGATCTTCCCCTTAACGGAGGTACC
>PDTD01000024.1 GCA_002748755.1 Desulfobulbus propionicus
TTATATTTTAAAGGAAGTAACAATTTCCTTTAATGCCGATGAAAGTTCCTCTAATTGAGCAGCCTGTTCTGTAACCGCTGAGCTTTTTCCTGAAATTTGCTCGGCAGCTTCGCTTACCTGAATAATATCATGACTGATTTCCTCTGAAATTGATGCTCCCTGATTTAAATTTTCATTTATTTCAGCAACACCTCGGGATGCATGAGCAATATTGGTTGTAATTTCCTGGGTGGTTGTGGACTGTTCTTCCATTGCAGTTGCTATGGTTTTGATAATATCATTAACCTGGTTAATAATGTTTACAATTTTATCAATGGAAGAAATGGAAACCCTGGAACTGTTCTGAATCCCACCAATCTGATTTTTGATATTCTCGGTAGCCTGTATAGTCTGTGCTGCCAGCTCCTTGATTTCCGTTGCCACCACGGCAAATCCCTTTCCTGCTTCTCCTGCTCGTGCTGCTTCAATGGTGGCATTCAGGGCAAGCAGATTGGTTTTATCAGAAATATCGGTAATGGCATCTGTAACCTTAGAAATGGCCTGAGCCGCTTCTTCCAGTTCTCCCATTCTTTGGGCGGTTTCCTGGGCCTGGGTCACCGCTGAACCGGATATTATCGAGGCTTCTTCGACATTTGCTGCAATTTCTGAAAAGGTTGCGGACATCTCTTCAGATGAGCTTGCCACCATTGAAGTGTTCGTTGTTGACTCTTCCATGGCCGCAGCAACAGTTGTCACGTTTGAACTCAGTTCCTCGCTTGCTGCTGCGACATTATTCGCCCGAAAGGATGTTCTTTCAGCCTGGGAGGCTAATTCTGTGGCAATCCCGGACAATTCTCTCGATGCGTTATCCACCTGGTTGGTATTAGTGCTGAACTGAGTAATGATGAATTGCATTTTTTCCATAAAAACATTGAACCAGGAAGCAAGCTCTCCCAGCTCATCCTTTGCTGTAATATGCAGGCGCTTGGTAAGATCGCCCTCACCCTGGGCGATGTCCTTGAGCCCTGCCACGGTCTGACTAATGGGTCTCGTGATAGAAAGAGCGACGAGAAAAATAATCCCTCCTGCAACAAAAACAGCAACCAATCCTGTCACAAGACAGATCCATAAAATCTTTTTTCCGTTCGCCAGTACCTTCTGTATGGGAACTTCCACGGAAAAAGCCCAAGGATTATCACTGTCTCCAATTTGTATTGGAACAAATATCCGATAGGTTTCTTCTCCTAACGCATCTGAAATATGTGTCATGCTAAAATTTTCCCCCTTTTTTATCGCCTTGGCCGCCTCCTTGAGAAGGGGAGTATTCTCTTCAAATGGTTTGTTGACCATGTCCTCTTCAGGATGTGCGATGTATACTCCTGCATTAGAGATCAAATTTGCCATTCCGGTTCCGTAGGGTTTTATTTCCGACACCATTTGTGAAAGGACATTCAGGGTAAGGTCAACACCAGCAACCCCCACAACACGGCTTTTTACGATGATGGGCACAACGGTGCTGGTCATCATAATCTTGATACCAGTTTCCGCATACGGCTCCAGCAATTCCTCCTTCCGACTTTGTTTTGGAATGGCAAAAAAGGACTGCTCTGTTTCGCTCTGGTACTCTTCAATGGTTTCATAAGGCTCAAACTTGAACTCAACCTGTTCCTTGTCTCTATGAAGCCAGGGGTAATAATGCCCTTCGAACAATTCTCCCGGATTAATCATGATCCAGAGACCGGAAAACTCAGGGTGTTGCTTCATTATTTGCTTAAGGATGGTATCCAGCTCTGCTTTATTTGGGAGTTCCTGATTTATGATAATCCCTTCGAAAGTTTCTGACAAAACCCGTGCTGTTTGCATGGCTTTCTCAATTCTGTTTTTTATCATATTGCTATATTGAAGGGCCATGTTGTTGGTTTTTTCAAATGCTTCTTCTTTTATGATGGCATTAGTGTTGTACATGACCAGGAAAATAGTAATTCCGTACATCAACAAAATAACGCTGCAAAGAGCCAGCATCATTTTGGTTTTAATCCTGAATTTTGAAAACATATTATTACCCTCCGGTGTATTGTACAATTCAACAGTTATGAAATTATATCATACATTTTTCGAATAGTACAGGGTCAAGGTAGAACGGCCAGTTACCCGACCGTCCACTCACAGATCCCTGCGTGCGGTTTTCTCGCACAGGGCTCCTCAGTATTATTCGCTTCGTACAAAAGCATCTTTAGCTCCAGTAGCCCGTTATCTGGGGAAGAGGAATTGAATAGTTAGAATACAATCCCTCAAAACCTCGCCAATTTAAACTTTTTCGCTGGTTCCTCCTGTTCAACCACTTAAAAAATCTCCACCTTCTGCTTGGGGATTCCATTGATAATACAATGAAGAATCGTCTCCATTGAAGGGGCAATATAACAATTGAAAATGCTCAAAAAATGCTGTTTGATTTCAGATACTATAACCGGACACCAGTGAGTGAAAGGAGACATTTTTTATGCGACCATTCCACACTATACCTGTTTGCGGCATGAGAAGTTGCAACAGACCATGTTCACCTAAAAACGACCAACAGGAACAAACGAGAGGATTTCCAGGCTTTTCTAAGAAATGTTGTTAACGATCTCCCTGATGACAAGACGATCCAAGTGATACTTGACAACTATTGCACCCATGAAAAGAACGATGAGTGGCTGGAAAAGAATTATCAAAATCGAGTAATGTTTCATTTTACTCCAACTTCTACAAGCTGGCTTAACCAAAGAGAAATCTGGTTTGAAATATTGTCTCGTAAGGCTCTTGAGGGGGCAAGTTTTACCAGCAAGGAAAGCCTATCCGAAGCTATCAAAGTATGTACTGGCCGCCATAACGAAAATCCAAGCCCATTCAAGTGGCGTAAGCGAAAGGTGCGAGGTAGCCAGCCTCGGAATACAATAATAAATTTTCGCAATTAAAAACGAGAAGCCCGCCAGGCTTACACACGACAACAAAAGAGGGGGTCTCAAATACAATAGCAAGTACGAGCTGTTTCATCTGTCTTCCTTTGACAGCCCACAAAGAAGAAACCCAAGTATGGACCTGCATTTTTTCCGGCAGGGGGGGTAAAAACGACCATGTAAACGAGTTGCGGACGCATTTGCCCTCCCCCAATAGAATTCCACCAGTCCCTCGGGCTGAATACGATGAAGAACGGCATGATTCAACAGCTTGGGGGCACAACAATCACCTGTTCCCGCAGGGGGTGCGGCCCCATGATCAAAAACATCTGCCAGGGATCGGGTTTCACCACGAAAATTACGCAGCACATACAAGGCATGAATATCCGTCATCAGGGACTGGGACAGGCGCTTCCTTGTTCGCCTGAGTGCCTGATATTGCTTCTCCGCCGGACAGACAAAAGCCAGTCTGCGGGTGTACTCCAGGATCTTTGATTCCCTTGCCCGTGTCAGCTGCGTAAAAGCATCCGAGTCAACAATCGGGTCCACCCAACCAGAAACCCTCCACAGGCCCTGATACTGGCCGGAAAAGGCATAACAGACACACTCCTCTCCGCGAAGGTTGCGGCCCAGCAGGACCCCAAACATCTTCCCTCTGGCGGTACCAAAAAGATAATCTGTTGCGAGCCGTTTCGCATCAACCCCGCAATCCTGTCGCAGCATTATGCTCTGTGATTGAGTCAGTTTCTCCATGAGTTTCCAGGCATAGGGAAGAACGTTGCCCCTGCCCAGGCTGTGATACCTGGCGCAGGAGGTGCAGAATCCCTGCGCATACTGATCCGCTCCAGCTCGCTCCAGGCTTTCCTCTGGAGTTGGGGTCTGTGCATAGCCTGCGCTCATCTGGTCTGCCTTGCACGGTAATCCTGACTGATCAGCACTCCCAAAAAAACCACAACGCAAGCCAGTGTTTGCTGAAAAGTCAACCTCTCTCCCAACACACAAAAGCCAAGACCAACACCAAAAACAGGAATAAGATTGATAAAGGCGGACGCCTGACTGGCTGGTACACGGCTGACACCATAATTATACATACCATAGGCACCCGCGCTGACAAAACAGCCCAGATATACAATAATCCACAGGCCAGTGGCTGAAAACTCATGGGGCACATGTAATCGAGGGAAAAAGAGCAGCGGCAAAAAAAACAAGGCTCCTACAATGGACTGTACGCCCGTCACAAAAACCGGTGACAACTCGCGAGTCAGTACCTTGGCCAGAATAATGTATCCTGTGGCACAGAGCATGGCCATAAACTCAAAAAAATTTCCCAGTACAGGCCGGGGTGCCTGCTCTGTTGAATAACCTGCCAAAGTCAGCCAGAGAGCGCCTACGGCCGCAAGGAGAAACCCAACAACCGTTTTTCCGGTCAACCTTTCTTTCAGAATAAGAGCTGCTGTACAGGCGACCATGAGAGGAAGCATAGTCGTAATCATGGACGCCTGGGAGGCACTGGTGTTGACCAATGCAGATACTTCAAAAAGAAAATACAGGCAAGGCTCAAAAAGAGCCATACAGGTCAGTGGGAGCAGATGCCGTCTCTGAAGAGAGCTTCCATAGCGACGCAGAAAGGGCAAAAAACACAAAGAAGCAATGGTCAAGCGGCCAAAGATAACAAAAAAGGGATGCAAGTCGGAAAATGCCATTTTCATGACCACAAAGGAGCTGCCCCAAAGCGCCATGGCAAGCAAAATGGCAACTGTGGGCACAAAGCGTTCATGCCTCATCCAGCCAGCCTTATGAAAGATAACATGCATAACTCTGCTTTCTCCTTCTTTATCCCCCTGCAAGAAACTTTAGGCCTCACATCATGGTGAGCCGCTCTCTCCACTGCTCTCACCCGGCTTGCTCATCAACAATGCTTTTCACAGCTCAAGGCCCAGTTCCTTGAGCCCAAACCGCTCATGAACAGCTTGAAGAAGACCAAAACATACCATAAAAACTGATAGTTACTGACCAACTCCTTCTAAATCTGTACCAAAGCTCAGCCCAGCCGGTCCCAGCTTCGACAGTGGTTTGACGGCAAAGAGAGGATATTATAATCCACTGCCAAAAAATTTGCATCTGGCACCGCCTGAACTGATGAGAAATCCAGGCTTTCCAGCCGCAATGGTATCTCGCGGCTGAGCGATGACAAGGCTTTACTATTTCAGACCTGCCGGATTGTCTGAGGGTCCGTTGCCTGCACACACAGCAGGACGGAGAAAACGGAAGGAAAGGGCAATCACATTGCCCAATGCTCAACGATCTGTTAGGGTAGCCTTGAGGAAGGCCTTGCCGACGCTCGTACCGCAAACCCGAGGCAGACAAATCACACGCATGGCTGTATACACCAGGGAGGAGCTCCCTACCCTTTTCAGGGAACTCGAAGCAAAGCCCGAACAGATATTTCTTCTCTTCGGCGAACGCTATCTTTGTCAACAGACCGCCTCCAGACTGGAGAAAATTCTTCTTGCGTCTACAGGGACCGTGCATCCCATAGATGGTGAGCAGGAGAGCATGGAAAACACCTTGAACAGACTCAAGAATTTCAGCCTCCTACCCGGTCGCCAGTTGTTCAAAGTGACCGATACCAGAGTGTTTCACTCTAAGAATCTCAGTCAAAGTATCTGGGCCAGAGCCGCCAGAGCCCATGCGGCAAACAAGACTGACCAGGCCGGACGTGCCCTTCTTTCCCTGCTCAATGCAGGCGGTTTAGCTGCTGGTGATGAGGAAGCTGATCTGGCGAGACTGAGCGAAGAGGAGTGGAACCACTACTTTGGCTTCAGTAAACCAAAAGAAAACCTGGCCTGGGCTTCAGAGATACTTGCACGGATCACGGCCGACGGTGCCGTCGATTCGACCCACGATACGGGCAGCCCGGAGCAGCAGTTGTTGCAGGTTCTGCAGAGCGGAATTCCAAAAGGCAATATTCTTGTTCTGATCAGCGAAGAGGTGGATAAGCGTAAAAAACTGTATCAATATCTCAAAAAACAACACACGATTATCGATCTTGCCGTGGAAACAGGGGCCTCGTCACGGGCCCAAAAAAGTCAGAAAGCGGTGCTTACTGAACTACTTGAAACAACACTTGCTGCAAACGGGAAAAAAATGGAACCCAGGGCCATAAAGGTTCTCTATGATCGCGTTGGGTTTCACCCCGTTGCCCTGGTCAACGAACTCCAGAAGCTGATCGACTATACGGGTACACAAAGTCGCATCACCCTTCAGGATGTGGACGCCATGATTGGCAGAACCAGGCAGGAAGCCATCTTTGAGCTAACCACCGCCCTGACAGGCGGCCAGGCCCGGAAGGCGCTGACCATGGCCGAACGACTGCAGGAAAACGGTCTGCATCCCTTGGCTATCATAGCCTCTTTGCGAAAACTCGTCCGTGCCCTGCTCCTGTGCAGGGCTTTGAGCATGCTGCCAACCATCGACTTCTCCCCTGGCATGTCTGCCCAGGTGTTTCAAAAAACCTGTCTCCCCGCCCTGAAGGAGATAGAGACATGGAAAAAAGAACTGGGTGGCCATCCCTATGCCCTGTATATGCAATTTAAAACAGCATCGACGTACCCCCTGGCTACCCTGGAAGCGTGGCTGAAGAAAATTTTAGAGGCGGAAATGCGTCTAAAAGGATCTGCCCTGACCCCGGAAATTATCCTGCAGCATCTTCTTATTGAACTGATGCGTATGTCTAACCCGGATTTCTCATGAACAGCTTATCTCATTTAAGAAAACGAAACAAAATGCTCATGAGTAATCCGGACTACACAACTGGCAGGTACAACGAACGATTGACAGCAGGAAACTGTCTGCTGCCCCTCCAGCCCAATATCTTATGCCTGCATGCTCCCTTCATTTCCAAGCAGTTATCAGCCATCACCTTCAGCGGGGCAGGATTGCTGTCTTGAAAAATCGAAACTGGGCATTACTGTAATCACAGTAGGAAGACGTTTAAATAGTCTGAGGAGGTTTCCATTTCCTTTCAATCCACTTTGATTCCGTCTTCAATCCATCTTGAATCCAGAAACACCCAGAACAAACAAGATGGTGACTATTACCGCCAAAAGAGTATATTGAACTGCTACCCTAGAAACTGAAGAAGAAAAAACCATAAAAGCACCTGTTCAACAATGAGCAAAGAACACGCAAACATCCAGGATGACATCCTCATAAAGGACAAGGAAGAGTTGAAGGAACCGCCCATGTACAGAGTGATTCTTCACAATGATGACTATACATCCATGGATTTTGTGGTCATGATCCTTGAAACTATTTTCAACAAAGATACAAATGACGCTACCAAAATTATGCTGGATGTGCATAATCAAGGTAAAGGGATAGCAGGAGTATACACCCGCGAAATCGGGGAAACCAAGGTCGCCCAGGTACGCCGGTTGGCTCAGATGAATCAATTCCCCCTTAAATGCTCTTTGGAAAAAGATGATTAGTTCGTGTCTGCCCTGAATAACGAGAGACCCTCACACTGCTGCAAGCAGACACTCCTTATACGAGGTCATTATGCTGAGTAAAGAATTAGAACTGGCATTGATCAAGGCCATAAAAGAAGCTAAGAATCATCGACATGAGTATGTCACTGTCGAGCATATGCTGTACGGTCTGCTCCATGACGATCTTGCCCGGCATATCATAGACAAATGCGGCGGCAATAACGCAAATATTCTCCAGCGTCTGGAACGTTTTTTCGCAAATGGTATGCCCATTGTCAAAAGCAACCAGGTTGAACCAGCCCAAACAGTTGCTTTTAATCGTGTTCTCCAGCGGGCGGTCAGCCATGTACAAAGCTGTGGTAAAAAACAGGTGGATACAGGCGATGTTCTGGTCTCCATCCTGACCGAACCCGATTCCCATGCCGTCTATTTTCTCGGCTCAGAAGGCATCGCCCGCCTGGAAGTGGTGGAGTACATCTCCCACGGCCTGCCGGAATACCTGAAAAGTGAACCGGAAAAACCGTCCTCCGGATCCCCCGCCCACCAAAAACGCCAATCTTCAGGTAAATCAGGAGATCCCCTGACAGCCTACACGGTCAACTTTTCCAAGCGAGCAGCGGAAGGTTCCATAGATCCGCTGATTGGCCGGGATACTGAACTGTTGCGCATGATGCAGGTACTCTGCCGCAGGAAGAAAAACAATCCTCTCCTAGTGGGAGAACCAGGCGTCGGTAAAACAGCCATGGCTGAAGGGCTCGCACTGCGCATCCATGAGGATGCCATTGCCAGGGCAGACAAGGCTCCCGAGGACGACAAGCTGGTTCCAGACCTGCTCAGAGATACAGAAATATACATGCTGGACCTGGGGACCCTGGTGGCCGGGACCAAATACCGGGGAGACTTTGAAAAACGTCTTAAGGAGGTCGTCTTAGCGATCGAGAGCAAAGAGAATGCCATCCTATTCATCGACGAGATGCATACCCTCATCGGCGCCGGTGCAACCAGCGGCGGCTCCATGGATGCCTCCAACCTTCTCAAGCCTGCCCTGCAGGCAGGTACCATTCGCTGTATAGGTTCAACAACCTACGAAGAATACAAAAACCAAATAGAAAAAGACCGGGCACTCTCCCGAAGATTCCAGAAAATAGATATCGAAGAACCCTCTGTCGAGGATACCACTGCGATCCTCAAGGGCCTCCAGTCGCGCTATGAAGACCACCATCAAATCACCTATACAGGTGAGGCCGTTTATGCCACGGCAGAACTCGCCAACCGCTATATCAACGACCGTTTTTTACCAGACAAGGCCATAGACGTGATGGATGAGGTGGGCGCCGCGTTCAGGCTGCTGGGAAAAACCGGGAAAACGGTCGAGGTCGCTGACGTGGAACAGATTGTTTCCAAAATAGCCAGGGTTCCTGTGAACAGTAGGACCAGTGATGATACCAAAGACCTTGCACGCCTGGCAGGAAAACTGAAAAAGTTCATCTATGGTCAGGATGCAGCTCTTGATGCTGTGGTGCAAGCTGTGAAAAGATCACGTGCCGGCCTCTCCAATCCCCAGTCCCCCACCGGTTCTTTCCTGTTTGCCGGGCCGACAGGGGTGGGTAAGACAGAAGTTGCCAGACAACTTGCCTCAGCCCTCTCCGTGCATTTCGAGCGATTTGACATGAGCGAATACATGGAAAAACATGCCGTCGCAAGGTTGATAGGCGCCCCGCCAGGATATGTTGGTTTTGATCAGGGCGGACTGCTGACCGACTCCATTCGTCAGCACCCCTACTCTGTCCTCTTACTTGATGAGATAGAAAAAGCCCACCCGGCTATCTTTTCCATTCTGCTTCAGGTCATGGACCACTCCACCCTGACGGATAACAGCGGACGACGGGCTGATTTTCGCAATGTGATCATTATCATGACCACCAATGCAGGAGCAAGAGAGGTCAGTGAAAGGCCCATCGGTTTTATAGGGGATTCCAAGGGGAAAGAGCAGAAAGCCATCAACAACCTTTTTTCTCCCGAGTTCAGAAACCGCCTGGATGCGACCATTAGTTTCTCAGCTCTGGATCGTAAAACCATGGAGCGAATCGCAGGTAAAATGGTTGCCGAGCTCCAGGAGCAATTGCAGGACAAAGAGGTAACAATTTCTCTCACCCCGGCAGCGAAAGCCTGGCTGGCTCAAGAGGGATATCAACCTGCCTACGGAGCCCGACCCCTACGCAGACTGATCATGAAAGAAATAGGAGATGTTCTCACCGAAGAAATACTCTTCGGCGCCTTGAAAGGTGGCGGCTCTGTCCGTGTGGGCCGCAGAAATAACAAGATGACCTTTCGATACAGCTGATCATGTTCACTCCGCATGTCTACCTGGGCCCGTGAGCGTTCTGACCTGCAAGCTCCTGATTGCAGTCAGCTTGCTGGAGCCTGTTACAGGTACACCTCCCGGGTCTTGATCCACCAACGACTCTCTTGAGGGACAAGGAGGGGGCATCAGCTCGCCCATCCCAGGGAGATGTCGTTTTCAACAACAGTACCATGATCTACTCAACCAGAGGCCTCCACTACCTGCGCAGCTCCCTGCTCCCTGTACCCCATGGCATGTTTGCCAGAACAGGTGGGCATAGTACTGGTGCTCACGCCTCCCTTAATTTTAGTTTGCATGTCCATGACAACCAACAAAAAGTCCTCCTCAACAGGCAGCTGGCACGGGAGGAACTCGGTCTTACCCATCTGGCGTCAGCCCATCAGGTGCATGGCAATGCCATTCAAGTGGTAACCGAAAACACAAACCAGGAGTATACCGGCTATGATGCCTTGATCACCAACCGCAAAGGCGTAGGGCTACTGATTCAGCAGGCTGACTGCCAGGCAGTATTGCTCTACGATCCAATCAAACAGGTTATCGGTGCGGTACACTGCGGTTGGCGTGGCAGCGTGTGCCAGGTACTCGCCCATACCATAGAACGGATGCAGGTTGAATATAGGGTGCACCCTCGCAACCTGCGGGCTGTTATCAGTCCCTCACTCGGTCCCTGTTGTGCCCAGTTTATTCATTACCAGAAAGAGTTGCCGCGATGGATGCATGCGTATCAGGTACGCAGAGGATTTTTTGATTTTTGGGCAATCAGCAGAGTACAGTTGGTTCATACTGGTGTACCCCGCAATCAGATCGAGACCGCAGGTCTATGCACCAAATGTTCCCAGGAATTCTTTTCCTATAGACAGGACCTTGCCTTGGGACGACCATATGGGGGAAGAGGGGGCAGTATCATCGGGCTGCCGGAAAGGGCGTCAGGTGAGGAGCTTAAGTAAAGTCAAAGTCAAACAGTAAGGGTGCGTGATCTGAGTAGGTCACCCCGGGGATGGTAAAGGCTCTTGCCCGAATCTGCGTACTGTGCAGGATGAAATCCAACTCTCGTCTGGGGCATCTGGAGGGAAAAGTCGGCTGCCTTTCCATATTGGCACTGACAAGCCCGGTTGCCCCGAGAAACAGCTCCAGCTCTCTTTTTCCCCCCAGGATATTAAAGTCTCCAGCCAGGATTAGAGGGCGATCCACTTCGCGCACCAATCGATAGAGTCTCTCCAGCTGGTTCTGTCGCTTCCGGTAGGTCAGGGAGAGGTGCACCAAAAAAACCGTGACCCGTTCTGTACAGGCCTGAATAACAAGCCGCTTCACGCCTTCTTCAAAATAGTGAAACCGATGGCTGATTATGGGCATTCTGGAGAGGATGGCATTCCCCTGTGCTTTTAAAAGGGGCATGTGGTGCACCACTGATTCAAGGCCGTATTTGGTCCTGATCACATGGTCAAGATGAAGATGATTAGCGATATATTGAGCCTGGCAGCACCTGTCTGTCCGGAAGGAGCCACCATCCACCTCGACCAGGCCAATAATATCAGGTCCCAGGTCCTCAATAAAATGGGCGATTTTTTTTAACTGGCTACCTGAACGTTTCAGATAGCCAGCATAAGGGAAGGGTAAATGAAAGGTTGTGCCCTGGCCGGTGGCATATCGAATGTTATACAGTAGAAACCTCACCCCTTCTCCTTACGGCTCGAAAACGTTCAATCAGGATCAATGACAAGGATGCACCGACTGACTCTTCATAAGAACATGAACCGGTACACTATTCTAGTGTCGGCGCAGTCCAAAAACACCTGTTTTCGTACTACTGAAGGCTGGATTCCAGCGCCGCCTGCCATTGGAGGATTTGCTGCTTCCAGTATTTTCGATCATATTCAGGGGAGAGCTGCTGTTGGGTTCTTTGAGAGCAAACCATTCAAAGGGGATATCCGTCCCTTCCATGGCATGCCTGTACAAAGAAAAAAAACGAGTGCCTTCACGAAAATAGCTTTTTCGCTGTAACCATTTGGGCATTGCATGATCCTGGTGCGCACGGTAAAAAACCGGAAAATTAATAAGCAGTGAAGCAATACCCTCTTTTATGCCCCGTTTCATATTGAACTGTTCACAGAAATACTGATTGAGATCAGTACGTATCGCGCCGACAAAGCGCTGATAGGCTCGACCGCGGGGCTGCGCTTCTGTCAGACAAAAATGTCTGAGCGCCCATGCCAGAAGCAGAGTGGCAAAAAGCATGTGCACAGGAACAACCACATTGTTGCCTGCTGCCCTATGGTGATGGACGCGGTCCAGGGCCTCCATGCATGCAAGCAACTGCTCCCTGCATCCAGAATGATTATCTTCTTGCAGCCAGCTGCGGTACATGGGAAAGAGGTGGGTCCACACAGGGGTTTGCAGACAGAGTTCAACCCACGCTCGGCTTGATCCTGACTGCAGATCCTTGAGAAGTTCGTCACGCAGGCGGGCCGACGGACAGAGGTTGAGTTTGCTATGGTGCCTGTCAATGGCACTCAAGGTCTCCGCCTCAAGGGCAAAGCCTGTCCTTGCTGAATGGCGGATCGCCCTGAGCATACGAACCGGATCCCTGGTAAAACGACGATCCGGGTCGCCGACCACCCGGACGATTCTATCCTCCAGATCAGCCACCCCACCGGTATAATCAATGATGGTATGATGCTCTATTTCATAAAACAGAGAGTTTATGGTCAAATCCCTGCGAAAGGCATCCTCTGCCAAAGTACCGTAGGTATTATTCTGGGGCAGTATTTCTTCTGGCCCGTCTAAATCATGCTCACTCTGGGAACGGAGGGTGGAGACTTCAATGACTTTGTTCCCTCGGAAAAACACCTGCACCAGCCTGAATCTTCTGCCAATAGTCCGACTGTTACGAAACAATTTACGCAGCTGACCAGGGCGGGCATCGGTGGAAATATCGAAATCCTTAGGTCTCTTCCCCAGGTACAGATCGCGCACACCACCGCCGACAAGATATCCCTTGTACCCGGCACCCCGTAAACGGTACAGAACCTTTAACGCTTCTCGATCAAGGTGCTTTTCTTCGATGGGATGTGCACCAGGCGGAATAATAACGGCCTCTGCATGCCGATTGTCCACTCCCACCCCTTCTCCAGAAACTTCTGCATCCATTATGATATCGTCTACTCAACCAACCGACTGTTTTTGATCGGTTTCCCTGTACACGGATTCCGCTGCTTTGACAAAACGGTCAAAAATTTCGCGTACAGAAAAAATCTCATTCATTTTATAGGTATTTGACCCGGCAAAAAAAAGGCCGTTATCCACGTCGCCGTTCAGTGCTTTCATGAGGCGATCATTAATACAATACTTATAACTGCACTTTTTCAAACACTTGAACCGGCACTTGCCCATCAGGTCTTCTGCCCCTCGCTCCAGCTTTTCAATAAACGGAGTTTTTACGGCACGGCCAGGCAGTCCCACCGGAGACTCAACAAGTACAACATCCTCCTTGCCAGCGGTAAGGAAGGCCTCTTTGAACTTCTGGGCCGCCGAACATTCCTTGCTTAACACGAAGCGGGAGGCTATCTGCACCCCATCGGCGCCATACTTGTCCATCATTTCTGCCATTTCGTACCCATCCGTAATACCGCCAGCCGCGATGAGCGGCACCTTGGAAACCACCTTCCTGATGGACGGGAAAAGGTCGCGCAGTTTTTTATCCGTTCCCAGATGTCCCCCAGCCTCCGTCGCCTCACAGATGATGGCAGCGGCACCCAGTTTTTCGGCCAGTTTGGCAAAACTCGGGGAAGAAACAATGGAGATAATGGGGATGTTGTATTTTTTCCCTACCTTAAAAATATCCCGGGAAAAGCCGGCACCAGTGACAATCATATCCGCACCGGCTTCGATGGAGCCCATCACCAGTTCGCAAAAATCCCTCATGGCATACATGATATTGACGGCAATGATTCCATCGGTTTCTCTTTTAGCCTTGCGGATATCCGCCTGTAATTCGTCCACCGGAATTCCTGAACCGCCAATGGTTCCTATGCCTCCACATTCTGCGACAGGTATGGCCAAAGCCGAGGTGGATACACGCACGGACATTCCGCCCTGGACAAGCGGTATTCTTGCTCTCAACGAACCTATCTTTAATTCTGGTAACTTCATCCTTGTCTCTTTGTATGGTATTTGCTCGACGCACTGTTCCCTGAATCCGTGACCATGACGCGCCTGTTTTTCATAGCGCATCTCATACGAATGAAAACAGAAAGCGACCGACAGCTATCCGCCTCGCCTCACTTGACTTTTTCCTGAACACCTTGTCGAAAGGTAACAATGAGAAAAATACAATATGCTACCAAGAAATGATTGACAGGCGATTTCTTCAGAATATCCCTAGACATCCGGGCTAACTGTTCTGCGGAGCGCTAAAAAAAAGTACTGCGAAACCATCGGCGTATCCGCTTCTCTTCTTCGCTGGCAGGATATTGATCTCTGAGTTGCCTACTCGCCCAGCGTATTTCCTTGCCTGCACTGTTTGGAGGCGTTCACGGTCTCAGGTGTTTTCTCAGTCATCTTGGACCAGCTGTACCTATACACAATCTACCAGGATTCCGCCACATCAGCTTGACTTTTCCCCTTGTTTACGATTAGATTTTGTTCTTTTTCATCAGCAAGATTGGACTTGTTCACGACGATTGAACGAGGTAAAGAATCATAGACGGAGTAGTTGTTTGAAAATACAAGCAATAAACGGGTTCAAGGACATTCTGCCCGAGAACGTCCTCCTATGGCAATACATCGAGCAAAAAGCCAGGGATGTCTTTCAGCGTTTCGGCCTGCGTGAAATCCGGGTACCCATTCTGGAAAAAACCGAGCTTTTTGTCCGTTCCATTGGTGAGGCTACGGATGTGGTGGAAAAAGAAATGTATACTTTTGCCGATACCGGTATCACCATGCGGCCAGAGGCCACTGCGTCCATAATGCGGGCCTTTATCGAGCATGGGATGCATGTGCAGCAGCCCGTCCAACGCCTGTACACCATTGGCCCCATGTTTCGCCACGAACGACCCCAGAAGGGCCGCCAGAGACAATTTCACCAGCTCGATACAGAGATAATCGGGTCCGTCGACCCGCGCATTGATGCCGAGCTGATCGCCATGGGCCAGATGCTCCTCAACGAACTGGGCATCAACACCAGCCTGGAAATCAATTCCCTGGGCTGCCCGGTGTGTCGGCCTGGATTTCGAGATAAACTTGTCGCCTTTCTGGCAGACAGACAGGATGTCCTATGTGCGGATTGCAGACGAAGAACCCAAACCAACCCCCTGCGGGTGCTGGACTGCAAAAAACCAGGCTGCCGGACCGTTGTCCAGGATGCGCCTTCACTGCTTGATGAACTCTGCACATCCTGCGAAATTCACTTCGCCCGGGTTCGGGACGCCCTGGAGCAAATACGTATCCCCTATACGCTCAACCACTGCATGGTCAGAGGCCTGGACTACTACACCCAGACCACCTTTGAGTTTCTCACCAGCGATCTCGGAGCCCAGGCAGCCGTTGGTGCCGGTGGACGCTATGACGGTCTCATCGAGCAGTTGGGAGGTCCGGCCCTCCCTGGAATCGGCTTTGCCATGGGCATTGAGCGTCTCGTCCTCCTCCTCCAACAACAGGAAAAACCGCCCCAGACAAACTGGGAAACAGACCTGTTCCTGGCAGCTCTTGGCCCGGAAGCGATTGATTTCTGTGGTCGACTTGTTCACGAACTCCGTTCTATTGGGCTGCGGACTGCTATGGATTACAGCGGCAGGAGTCTGAAAGCGCAGATGAAGCAGGCCAACCGCTTGCAGGCGGGATACACGCTGATCATCGGCGAGAAGGAGCTGGAAGAAGGTTTGGGGATCATGCGCAATATGCGCACCCAAGAACAGCGCCCCCTTGAGATGGACAGCGACATTGCCCAACTGAGCCAGACCCTGGCGCAACGAGTACGATAACCCGGAGATCACATCTTGCAACGTCCAACTTGCATCGGTCACAAGGAACCACACAGGGCTAGTGAACAACTGTTCCTGTGCAAATCTGAAGAGAGGTGCATAGTCCCCCCAAGGAGGGGGGAGAGAAAGAATCTCAGGGACGGTTAAAAAATGACAGCGTCACTCCTGCATACAGCTTCGGACCGGCAAGTGTTGTGACGATCAAAGGAAAGACAGGCGCAGCCTGAGACGGGTCGGGGATTGGCTGACTTAATCCAGCACAAGCTGGCCTGCAGATGTGCCGTAAGCCGGTCAATATTTTGTACGGCATGTTCTACCTATAGAGAGTTCCAGTTGAACCGGACACACCCGGCCGACTGATCTACGCGGAGGCAATTATGGAATCAATGGGAGCGCTTCGGCGCACGCATCACTGTAACGAATTGAATGAACAGGCTCTCGGGCAGGAAGTCATTCTCATGGGGTGGGTTCTACGCCGCCGAGACCATGGCGGGGTAATTTTCATCGATCTACGTGATCGACAGGGTATTACCCAGGTCGTTTTCAACCCCGAAATCAGCCCTGAAGTACATGCCAAGGCCCATCAGTTGCGTAGCGAGTGGGTTCTGGCCGTACGAGGCAAGGTGGAACGACGACCGGGAGAGATGGAAAATCCCAAATTGAACACTGGGGGCATCGAGGTCATGGTAGAGGAATTGCGCATCCTCAACACCAGCCAGACACCTCCGTTTCCCATTGACGAAGATGTTGAGGTGTCAGATTGGCTGCGGCTGCAGTACCGCTATCTGGACCTGCGCAGACCCGAAACAGCAAATAATCTCATTATGCGCCACAGGGCTCTGCACGCCGTACGATCGTTCCTTAACAACAAGGCTTTTCTGGAAATTGAAACCCCGATGCTGACCAGGTCCACTCCTGAAGGAGCCCGTGACTACCTGGTCCCAAGCCGGGTGAACGCCGGGAAATTCTTTGCCCTGCCCCAGTCACCCCAGCTCTTCAAACAGCTCCTAATGATCTCAGGTATGGATCGCTATTACCAAATTGTCAAATGCTTTCGCGACGAAGACCTGCGGGCGGATCGACAACCTGAGTTCACCCAGATTGATATGGAGCTGAGCTTTGTGGGTGAAGACGACATCATCCAAATCGTTGAAGAAATGATAACGGCATTGTTCAAGGAAACCATCGGAATCCAACTGTCTTGCCCCTTCACCCGCATGACCTATGACGAGGCCATGCGCCGATTCGGTACGGACCGACCGGACACCCGCTTTGGGCTGGAATTGATCGAACTGAGTGATATCCTGCAAGGCTGCGGTTTCAAGGTCTTCCAAACCGTACTGGAAAACGGCGGGGTTGTGAAAGCCATCAATGCCAAAGGCTGTGCCGACTTTTCCAGAAAAGAGCTGGACAGCCTCACGGACTATGCCGGTTGCTTCGGAGCCAGAGGCATGGCCTGGATCAAGATCAAGGAAAACGAATGGCAGTCGCCCATCACCAAATTTTTCAGCACCCAGGAAATCACTGCCATGCAGCAAGCCCTGGACGCCCAACCCGGCGACCTCATTCTCTTTGGGGCTGACAAGGCGAACACAGCCCACCAGGTACTGGCAGAGCTGCGTCTTGAACTGGCCCGCAGGCTCAACCTAATTAAGGAAGGTGTCTTCGACTTCCTCTGGATAACGGACTTCCCTATGTTTGAGTATGATGAAGAAGCCAAACGCTACACTGCGGTGCATCATCCCTTTACAGCACCGCATGAAAACCAGCTCGACATCCTGGAGACAGAGCCGGGAACCGTCACGAGCCGAGCCTACGATCTGGTCCTGAACGGTAACGAGATCGGCGGCGGTTCCATCCGTATCCATACTCCTGAGGTACAGGAAAAAGTCTTTAAGGCCCTGGGAATAGGACAAGAGGAGGCAGAGGAAAAATTCGGCTTTCTCCTCCAAGCGCTCAAATATGGCGCCCCGCCTCATGGCGGCATCGCCTTTGGCGTTGATCGTCTGATCATGCTCCTAACAGGATCAAGCTCTATCCGAGACGTCATCGCCTTTCCCAAAACCCAGAAAGCGACCTGCCCCCTGACCGAGGCCCCGGCATCGGTAGCCAGGAAACAACTGACCGAGCTGCACCTGCGACCAGACTGGAAAGAACAGTCCTGAGTCAATGACAGAGAATCCGGATTACTCATCCGCTCAGGAGACACTATCTGAGCGGACCTTAGATGAACCTAGTGGCTGCTTACAGCCTTACCTGCATTTATTTGTCTGTCTGTTGTTGCCGATGAACTGCAGTGGTCATGAGCATTCAGGGGGGGTGGCCCACTGGTCACAAAGTGATACCATGACGGGAGTACACAGACAGTATATTACGCACCATGGATCGTAATCCGTATTGGGCAGCCACCGCCTGACGCTGCTGTGCAATGGCCGCCTCATCCCTTTGTATAAAGGCACTGAGATACAAAAGCGCCTCCCTGGCGCCGACCACATCATCATACGCCACAGTTGCATGATGGCTGACCAGATCCAGTGGTTCAAGAATGGACGGCGTTCGCACAGCCAGGACAGGCAGGCCATACAAAAGGCCCTGGATAAAGGACTGCGAGATCCCTTCACTCTCATTGGAAGAAAAAAAGACCATGTCAAAGGCGGAAAAGTATCGCTCAGGCTCTTCCTGGTGACCAGCAAGGATAAAACGATTCTCCAGGCCTGCCTCACGGATCATTCGCTCAAGATGAGGACGCTCTCCCCCTTCACCAACCAGCATAAACTTATACTGTTCAGGCATGACGGCCGCTGTCTTGATAATAAAGGGATGTCCCTTGTAATGCCGTAGGAAAGCTACGTTGCCGACCAGAATATCATCCTCTGCCAGACCGTATTGCCGACGGATCGTCGCACAGTCCTCCTGGTTGAATTGAAACCGCTGTTCATCAATACCCGTGTTCTGGACCACAATACGATGCTGGTTCACCCCCTGCGCGACCAGTTGCTCTCGAATAGAGGCGCTACAGGCAAAAATAACATGCGGAAAGAGATTATAACTGACCGCCGATGATATGGGCGCCAGAACATGACGGGTGCGCGCAATAAGAGGGACGTGGCACAGCCTTGCTGCACATCCCCCCATCCAGGAATCTTCGGAGGAATGGGTATTGAGCACGTCCGGGCGAATGGTGCGTAATACTCGAAACAATGCTCGCCAGGAGCGCAGGCAGAATTTTGAGGTAAACGGAACCGGATACACAGGAATATCCATCCACCTGGCCCTTCTTGCGAGTTCACTGTCCTGGGGGACAATCAGCCCAGTTGAAAAACCAAGCTTTTTCATTTCCTCTAACTCGCTAAGAGTACGCATTTCCTGTCCACCCCAGTCACGGGTCCAGTCGGAGTGTACAATTAAAGGTGTCTTTCTTGCTCGTTTTCTTTTCACTGTCTTATACGCCCGGCATTGTGCTCTGGTGTTCTCTGAAAGGTGATAACCAACCAAGATTTTCGACTGCTCCTATACCACAAGTGCTGCAATATGTCACAGGTATCGACCACTCCCCCCCTCACGAAACACTCCCCCCAAAAAACTCCCGACACTGTCTCTCTCGCTCCACACCCTCTTCTTCATTTCACTTGACTTTTCCTTCAATTGTAGTGCTCATTCCCCCATTCCCAACCACCAATACATATCGCTTCCAATCCGGTTCCCGACTGAAAAGAATACCGGGCGTATGCCTGAATCGAAAAGATGGCAGGAAACATTTCTTTGTAGGCAGATCTGGAATTGCGCCTAGGTCGGCGGCAATGAATTCTCTGTACAATGTGTAGGAAACAGATATGGCTTTCTGACGACAACCCTTGGACGGTAGTGGCCCCAAAAAACTGGACAATGTGTTAACCTCTACCTCAGACTCAAAAAGCAAGAGGATCTGACAATGGGTAAAAAAACAGGGCCCAATTCACGGCCAAAGTGGCTCTTGCGGTAATTCAAAACGAGGCAATGATCTCTCAGGTAGCCAGTCGGCTTTGATGTACCTCGCTCGGTCGCTGAGGCTACCTGATGCTTATTTCTCTTTTTTAACTTCAGGACGTGTAGCTTATCGCATACCCCAGGCTGTCCAATCAATTGGGTCCACCATCATAATCGACCAACGATAACACACTGTCCTCAATGCTTTCTGATTTCTATAATCCGCCAAGCAGGCTTCGAATCTTGTTGCTATGAAAGTTCGTTTTTCAATTTTTCGTCTACCAAACGTTTGATAACCTTCTTTAAATTGTGTACATTCTATTTTTATTGTTATTTTTTTCTCATATAAACTATTATGCTGTACCCATTTTATGGCCCTTTTGTATGCACAAACAAAAAGAATATAGGTTAAACACTCACCATAATTCTCTCCAGGAGTACACCTCCTTAAAGCATACAAAAAATCGGCTGAAGCTGTACAAGGTACAGCTTTAACATTCTTCAAAAACAGAATTATATCGTATCATGCTGAAACAGGAACTACTCGACATCCTGGCCTGCCCCAAATGCAAAGGCCCTGTGGAACTTGACACACAACATACAGGCCTACTCTGTCGTCCCTGCAAGCTCCTCTATGCAATCAAAGACGGCATCCCTATCATGCTCGTTGACGAGGCCAAGTCTTTGGGAGAAAGAGAGGAACGCGCACAGGAAAGGCAGGCTAACGATAATTGAAACGGTTAAGTATAGGCAAGTCACCGAAAAATTCGATCTCAGTCAGGGCGGCATTATCCACCTTAAACTTCCAGTATCCGGTTCCCACATCCCCACAGAACAGATGGGCCAGGAGCGTACGGAGACATCCGCCATGGGAGACTACTGCCAAATTTCTGCCGGAATTGGCAGCCACAAGTTCGGTAACAAAAGTGATGACCCGGTGCTTGAACGCGCCAAAGGCCTCCCCTCCAGGGATGCGGGTCTCCTCCCAGTTGACCAACCAACTCTGCCACTGTTGGGGAAATTGCTGTTCGATCTCTTTGTAATGTAACCCCTCCCACTCTCCAAAATGAAATTCCTGGATGCTGGAGTCCGTTATAATCGGTTGCCCAGCACCGAAAAGAATGGCTGCCGTTTCCATGGTCCTCTGCAGTGGGCTGCTGAAGACAGTATCCACACGTAAGGCATTAATACGGTCTCGCAATCTTGCAGCCTGCTCACGACCATGTTCATTGAGGGGGACATCGGTACTGCCCATGAGTACGCCGGCTCTGTTGGATTCGGTCTCCCCGTGCCGTATCAAATACAGTCGAGTTGCTGTCATAAGTCCATACTCCAGATCAATAAGAAGAAGAACAGGGAAAAAACCTCTGTCAGTTCAATGGTTGCACCAATGGTATCCCCTGTGATGCCACCGATACGCCCTATCATGTACCGCGCCAGGAAAACGGCTATGCAGACACAAAGGGCGTGCAGGCAAAAAAGCAGGAGCAACAGAGACCAAAGGCTGAGCCCGGCAACAGCGAAAACCACACCAAGGAGCACAAACGAGCAGAGGAGAGCGGCCCACCCCTGGCGAAGGGTTGTCTGGTTGACAAAGCGCCCCATGCCTTCCCCTTCTCGGGCATAACCGGCACTGGCAGCGTGCCAGACCGCCGCTGTTCTGCCGAGGATCGGTACCGCCACCAGAACTATGAAACCGCAGGTCTGAGGCATGCTCTGAAGGAGGACGTATTTACTGAGAATGGTAAGACACAGGGCTACGACACCGTTGGTCCCCAGGGTGGAGTCCCGCATAATCTCCAGCACCCGTTCTCTGGGACGATAACTAAACAGACCGTCCGCACTATCTGCCAGACCGTCGAGATGCAGCCCACCTGTCACACCTATCTGAAAAATCAATCCGATCAACACCGCGACCTCATATCCGACCAAAGGAGAGAGGGATACAGCAAGCAGGCTGGCAGGCAGGCCAATGAATAACCCAACAACCGGCATCCATTTCATGCCGCGCACCAAGCGGCTCGCGGTCAACTCCATACACACCGGTATGGGATATCTGGTCATAAACTGGACCATCAGCAGCAGGGTACGCACCTGTCAGTCTCCCTTGATCTTCACTGGTATGCCGGCAACCACCAGGTATACTGTGTCTGACAGCGAGGCCGCCCGTTGGTTGACACGACCGCTGCAGTCCCTGAAAAACCGTCCCAAGGGTGTATCAGGTACGATACCCTGCCCAACCTCGTTGGTGACCATGAAGACAGAACCGGTAAAAGTACAACAGGCAATAAACAACTCTTCCATTGCAAGCGCCACCACCTCTTCCAGGGTATTGAGAGCGCTCTGCTCCGGCGCATCCCAATCAATGCTCTGCTCCCTGAGAATAAGGTTACTAATCAGTATGGTGAGACAATCTACCAAAACAGCTTCACACTCGTCCCCCAATCGGGGAAAAACCGAGGCTGGTGACCAGGGCTCCTCATAGGTTGTCCAGGTAAGCGGTCGCTGCAGCCGATGCCGCTGGACCCTGTCCTCCATTTCCTGATCAAACACCTGGGCTGTTGCTATATAGGCGACCTTGGTGCACAGGGAAGAGATCTGCTGCTCGGCAAAACTGCTCTTACCGCTTCGTGCACCACCTGTTACCAAGGTGAGGGTTCCCATGGGCAGCCGCCACTCCTATCTAAAAGTTTCTGTTGGTCACCACCCCCTACCCTGCGGAGAGCCAGAATGGGAACGGGTGGTCTCTGTGTAGGTCGCTGTATCGATACAGAAAAGGATCAGGAAAGCCCCTGGCCAACTATCTTGGCTATAATACTGGAGGTCGACTGCTGATACGTAAAGGCAATTCGTTCCACCCTGCCTCCGGCCTGTTGTACCTCCCTGGCCCCGACAATCTTATCTTCGGGCCAGTCCGCCCCTTTGACGAGCACATCCGGCATCAGGGCCTTGATCAGCTTAAGGGGGGTATCTTCAGAAAAAAGAATAACGAAGTCCACACACCCCAGCGAGGCCAAAACCCGTGCCCTCTCCAACTCCGTCTGCACCGGACGATTGCTTCCTTTCAGGCGCTGAATGGACTCGTCACTGTTCAAACCGACCACCAGGCAGTCCGCACACCGCCTGGCCCGTTCCAGGTAGCTCACATGGCCTGCATGAAGCAGATCAAAACAGCCGTTGGTAAAGGCTATGGATGCGCCCTGTCTTCTGATTGCCGCAAGCTGCGGCTGCAATGCTGCGAGACTGGTAGTAATTTTATCGCGGTCGGATCTCCTCCAGCCCCTTTCACCTGGTGGACAGAAGGGGCTCCGCTCTGCCTCCAGAGCAAAGAGATCAACAACATGCAGACAACACACTGCGTCCTCTCCTGCCTGGGCTAGGATTTCTCCATGGGGAGAGACGATCATGGAATGCCCGGCCAAAACCAGAGGACCACTGGCACCGCACCCATTAGCTGCCACCACATAGACCTGGTTCTCTATGGCCCGCGCACGCACAAGGGCCTGCCAGTGATCCAATCTGCTTTTGGGCCATTGGGCGGACACCATGATAACCTGCGCTCCATGGTACGCCATTGCCCGTGCGATTTCCGGAAAACGCAGATCATAGCAGACAAAACCGCCAAGAGTTCCCAGGGGAAGCTTCAAAGGAGGACTAGCCGGTCCAGGCTGGTAATGAGCCTCTTCGTGCCATCGACGAAAAAGATATTGTTTCGGCCACTTACCAACCACCCCTTCCCCATCTATACACATCAGGGTATTCAATGGAGGACCACCCTGTTCGGGCAGCTCTGCCAAAGATCCGGCTAAAAATAGAGCATGCTTGCCGGCAATCTCCTGCATCCTGTCGATAATTTCAGGGGTACGCTCGGCCAGGGTACGGGTCCGCTGGTAGTCAAATCCAGTTGCCCACAATTCCGGAAGAACCACAAGCGTGCCCGACATCAGCGCCTTGCGCTCCAGTAATCGGCGTACCTGCCGGATATTTTCTTCAGGGTCTCCGAGAACAACGGGTATCTGAACAAAGCCGACAGCCGGAAAAAAAGAATCTCCCATATTTTCAACCTATTGCACGCAATGCTTCCCCAGCAAGACGGCCTACCGTCTGAGGGGACCAGATGCCGTCCAGATACAGGGACAGGCCTGCATCTTCGTTAATCAGAGCTGACAGCTCCGGTATAAGCGTACGCAGTCCGAGGTTGCCGACTGCCCAGGCAGCAAGCCCCTGCACCTGCTTGTCTTCTTTCTGGGTGAGATAGTAGCGAAAATCCTGGTCGCGGATTTTTTGGCGGAGCAGATTGCCCCGCTTGAGGGCCAGTCTTCCGATCCCCCACATAACGCCCCGCTGCAGAAAGGTATGCTCCAGAAAATTCCCGTCCTGACATATTTCCTCGCCATCCTCCTGAGCATAGGAGAGCAACATGTGATGATACTCCTTTGCCAGCCGATCATTATGATACATGATCTCAGCCAGAGATTCCGGTGCTCCCCATCCTATCCCTCCCGACTCATCGTTGAGACTCCACAGGAATCGACGCATAACCACCCTGGCTTCCTCAAAACTCTCTTCTGCCAGGCGGTCAACTGTCATTCCCATGCAGCTCACGGCAAACCACTTCATATGGGGTTCTTCCCGGCAGATAGCTGTAAAAAGGGCGTGGACGAGATTTTTTGCAGGCAAATCCTGTAAGCGAACCAGGACATCTTCCAGGTTCTTTTCCCGTAACAGTTTTTCGACCGTGCTTTTCAGTCTCCGGCTGCTCAAAAGCAAACTCCTTTGTTCTGTCATGATAAAGACGGGCAGAAGTACAGCAGTACGCCTGTCCAAATCTACAACCCTGTAAACTGGGGCAATAAAGAGTGATCACACATCAAAATGGCAGCTCGCCCTTCCCTCTCATGCAGATACTGGCAAAATTGAAGACTGATTTCTGACATGACATGCATTGGTGTTAATGCCTGCCTATTCCAAAAGATAAACACGATCATGAAACATGACAAACGACAGTACTCAAGTATACCGGTTCAAACCTGTAACCCTGTAAGCAGAGGCCGTAAAAAGCAAGAACAAATCAGCACATCCCAATTCATCCCTCCCCTGCCTGCTCAGCAGAGACAATGTATCAGGATGTCTACCTGCAATTTATCCATAGACTCTTCGTTGCAGGGCGGCTGGGGGGGAACGTACTCCAGCTCCCCCGCCAACGCCTTGAGCTGCGAAAAACCTTCTTGATCAGAGAGGCGGGCTAGAACCTGCAGTCCAGTCGAAGAGAAACAGTGGTCGCCACGTTATCCGCGCCAGCGGAATCACCCGGATAATACCATTGTTCCCCTGTTATCAGATCGGTAATAGTTGTCTCACCCTTGGCTTCATCATAATATTGATAGCTGAACAGGCCTGTCAGCCCCCAGTGTGGAGAGAGCTTATAGGTAAGGGCCAGGTCGGCAGCCCACATCCAGCTGGTATCAAAATCCTCCTCAAACAGGAGATCGCGCATATGATGTATGTCTTTATCCTCCCCTTTAACCAAGGGAGAGCCAATCACACGACCAGAAATATCCCAGTTGGTCACTACCGAATAAAAGGAGAAGCCGACGTAGGGAACGTTCCAGGTCTGTTCATACGTTATGCCGATCTCATTGGCATCAAAGGTACCCTGGGTGTCGTGGAGATCATAGATGGAGTAAACATAACGACCGCCATAGGATTTCCATTCCCAGTTATCGCGTTTAAACCCTATCAGGGCAGTAAAGGTGGTCGCTTGATGCCTGTACACCGGCACCTCCACATTGATGTCAAACATCCCCCCATGCTCCAGCCGGACGTCTTCATGGTGGGACCAATGCGTCCAATCCCAGCCACTCACCGCCCAGTCATAGTCGTCCATGGTATTGTCGCCTTCATTAAGGGCAAACCAAATATCGGCGTTCAACTTGATCCAGGGCCTCGGTCTGACTGAGACGCCAGCGTTAAGCATAAAGACGTTATCCAGTTTCCAGATCAACTGACTCAGTTTAGCGCCATCCCCTTCAGAGTAGACAAGTTCGTTGGATTCACCATTGAGATACCCCACCCCCAGTCTCCCTTCAATCTCAATCACCTTGGAGTGCACATTGATGGACGTACCGCTCTTGGTCTGTTTCTGAAGCTGCGCGGCTGTTCCAGCTGCTGAGACCGGCTGACAAATCAATACGCCAAGCAGCGAGCAGCCAAAAACAGTCAATATTTTCTTTTTCATCTTCCCTCCCGAAGTCATATAGTTATAAGACTATTGCATACTGCAGACTACAACTCATGCGTCTTTTGAAGTAAAAAATGTACCCAAGATGCTCATCATTTCCTGTCATAAAAAAATACAAATCATGCAGCAATGTTCATATGCTTTTAGTGAATGCGCCTAGTAGTAGGCTCAAAAAAGGGCTCGCTGCTCGTACCCCCTTGCGTGTCCATTGATAACAATGATGTTGAGGCCGTCCCCTTCCCAGACTGGGTTCTCTAAACAACTGTACATGGCGACTGATTCTTGCTACACTTGACTTTAGATTACATTTGCCTAACAAGCTGCAATTTGAGAATTTTTCGCACAACAATGTCTTCGTCAAACCGGGAACTGGATATGCGGAATATCTTCTGCGATATTTCGCCTAGAAGTTCTTTTGAAGATTCTGCTAATCTTGCCGAATTTCCGGCAAGATTGAATATTGTACCCTGCAGTTTTTCAACAAAAGAATTAAACCACTGGGCTAAGGTTCCGACCTCGTCCTTTGTTTTTATGTCTAATCGCTTGCTCAGATCCCCCTCTCCCCGGGCAGCATCTTTAAGCCCCTTTTCCACCTGACCGATGGGTCTGACCACTGAGGCAGTAACAAGCCAGAGAATCAGGATCGCTGCCCCCCAGCACCTCGCAAAACTGCTCCCTTATTTTTTGTTTCTTTGCAAAACATCCCTCTCAGCTACCGCCTTACAAGAGAAGAAAAAGCTGTCCGCATTGCAAGGTTACTGAGAAGACAAACATAACCACCTGGAATTCTACACAAATTATTCAAAAAAGAGTTTATTACAAAACGGCAACATTTCATTCAGATAGAGAGATTGGTCGTTTCAACATCCTATTTTCGTGTCTTTTGCAAATGGTTATGATTTTTCCTTATGCACCACAATAAAGGGTTCATTTTACAGGACGTGTTCGGCTGCGGATTTCGGCCCACCATCCTAATCATCACATGCCCTCTTCCAGTAAATACCAACAGATCAATAAACTCAAGGGTAATCTTAAGCAAGTGGTCCAAGGGAGCATTGACCAAAGTAACGGGACAGTAGCAACAAACCAATTTTTCTGCTATGTTTCCTAGTTGAGACTTAAATCCGTTACCGTTTAAAAAATTGTGCAGACGCGAAGCGGTAAGATAATTGACTATACAGTTAGTAAATCAATATGTTACGTACCAGCTTGTAGGCCCCCAATCTTAGGGGAGGGGGTACAATGAGTCGCAGGGAAGGACTCAAGCTCTCCACCGCTTACCCTGAAGAAAAACTCGGGCTCACTGGTCAAAAGTCGGGTTAGATTTTTAGAGGAATGAGTTGGCTGCACGCCACCCCCACATAACCATCCGCTCTGTCGAGCACAAACCGTCCACAACCATGGGTGGCCTCGACTGAATACTGAACCTACATATCTCTCTTCATGCGACGTGCTGTTATAACCGGAATGGGTATTGTTTCCCCCTTGGGGAATAGTGTACAGGAAGTACAGGCCTCCCTTGAACAGGCCAAAAGTGGCATTGCTTTTTATCCTCAATACGAGGAAATAGGTCTGAGGTCCCAGATAGGAGGCTTTACCACTATAGATGTGAAAAAGCATCTTGAAAAAAAACAGCTCCGTTTCATGGGCAATGCCGCAGCATACGCAGCCATCGCCATGAAACAGGCAGTACACGACGCAGGCCTGGTGCCGGAGGACGTCAGTAATCCGAGGACAGGCCTGATCATCGGGTCAGGGGGAACCTCTGCGGAAAACGTCGTTAGTACGGCCGACGTCATGCGCAAAAAAGGATTGAAACGACTGAGCCCTTTCATGGTGCCCAGAACAATGAGTTCAACGGTCTCTGCCTGCCTGACCAATACTTTCCACATCAAAGGGCTCTGCTATTCAATCTCTTCTGCATGCGCCACCGGCTCACACTGCATTGGGGCTGCGCTCGAACAAATCCAGCTCGGCAAACAAGACATCCTTTTTGCCGGAGGCTCAGACGAAGAGCATTGGACCCAGACAGCGATGTTCGATTCCATGGGCGCCCTTTCAACCAAATTCAACCATACACCGCAATCGGCCTCACGCCCTTATGATATCAAGAGGGATGGCTTTGTGGTAGCCAATGGCGCCGGTATCCTGGTGGTTGAGGAAATGAAACACGCCCAAAAAAGAGGGGCGAACATCTACGGCGAGATTATCGGCTACGGAGCCACCGCTGACGGCTATGAAATGGTTACTCCTTCAGGAGAAGGGGCTGTTCGATGTATCCGCATGGCGCTGGCCACCGCCAAAAAGGAAATCGACTACATCAATGCCCATGGTACCTCAACCCCCATAGGGGATATGGTGGAATTACAGGCGATTGCTGAGGCATTCGGCCCCCAGGCCCCGCCTGTCAGTTCGACGAAAGCCCTGTCAGGGCATAGCCTGGGGGCAGCCGGTGTCCATGAGGCCATCTATTCACTGATCATGCTCGAACATGGATTCGTCTGCGGGTCCGCCAATATTGAGGAGCTGGATCCTGCCGCCAAGGGGGCAAATATACTCCGTGAAAACCAGAATAGACAACTGCGCACGGTCATGAGCAACAGCTATGGTTTTGGAGGGACCAATGCCTGCCTGATTTTCACAAAAATGGCATGAACCGAACGTCCTGCAGTTCATCACGGCTCTTGTTATGTGAGCACTGAAGCTTTCCTTCTCAAGGATCGGCCTCTTCATCAATCCGGCGCATGCCTTCCATGATCAGCCCCATAAAACCCCTGATAATAGGCAGTTTCTTTTCCTCCTCTGATATCCCTGAGGTATAAGTAAAACTGCCTTCTGTTTTTCCCAGGATCTTAAAAAAGGCTTCCTTGCCCTCAAGTGCACCATAATTAACCCGAAGCAACTCCCCGCCGTAGAAAATGACAGCAGCATTCCCATTTTCCAAAACCATATCAACCCGCCCTGTTTTGGTACTGGAATTGATCAACTGAAAAAGCTCCACCGGATGGATATCTGATAACCTGCCGCTCATTCCGGAGCTGATGCTGCCGGCTTTCATGGTGTTTGCCTGGGCACGCTCGACCAGTAACCTGTAAAAAAAGACCTGCAACACCGGAAACTTATTGAGAAGATGCTTAAAATCTTTGCTAGTCAGGCTGGCGAGTCGGGTTGCCTCTTTGGAATAGACACTGGTGGTGACGGGTTCGCCTGAAAGAAGACTCATCTCCCCGAAGATCCCGCCCACACCAATCTCAGACAAGAGCACGTTGTCCTCACTCATTATCGCGACCTTCCCTTCAACAATGATATAGAGACTGGTTCCGGGATCCCCTTTTTTGAGGATGACCTTGTTGGGACGGTACTTTTTCAACTCAAGCAGAGAAGATAAGTCTCGCAGACTATCCTCATCAAGAGGCTCAAAGACGTCCAATCCCCTGATGACATTAAAAAACTTATCAACATGGCGCATCCGCTCTTTGAGTTCAGCAGCAGCCAGCAACTTCATCTGAACAGTAGAAAACTCACGCTCTTTCTTAAACTCAAAACGAATAAGCCCCTCGCAACCGCCGCATTCAAACTTGTTGCTTTGTACCCCCTGCGCAGAAAATCGTGCCAGCGCCTTGCGGGTTGAGGCGATCTTGGCCAATTTGCTTACCAGCTTGAGACAGACAGGTTTAGCCTCGGGCACGGTGAGCCCCATCCCCTCAATCTTTAACTCTTCACCCGCATTATAGATGGGACAGGAGCGCTCTTCAGTTATGACAAATATGGCGTCACGATATTCCTGATTCGTCCTTACGCTCCTTGCCATTTGATCATGCTCCATTGAAGAAAACGCTGCACCCTCTCCGATCCGCACCGGTCACCAACAGACCGTACCCCCCTGAACACCAAGAGAACAGTTAGGTTCCTACGCATACCGATCAATTGCTTCTCCCAAAGAGAAGATAAATGATAAAGCCTAAAACAGCGGCACCTCCAAAAAGTACCGGCAATATACGCCCTATTTGCAGTTCCTCCCCAACCACAAGCGTCTGCATATACTCGGTCCCAGAAATATACCACGCGCCCATAAGAAGGGTGAGGATGATAAGGTCTCTCCAGGCCACCTTGTACAACATATACCCCACAAGGCCTATAAAAGGCACCAAAAACCATGGATTGGTAAACAGGCCAGCAGCGTCGACCTCGCGAATCTGTTCCACCAGATGGGTCTTTTCCAGCAACGGAGCCAACGTATTGCCAATAGACGTAAATATTCCTGTGATAAAATCAAGTATCTGAGCAAACATAGATCAACCTTTTTCATTATGATTATTTCAGCAGCCTTTGACCGTAGATAGTACGGCAGCCTTTTTCCTTGTGGTATTATATAAGCTTGAAGAAGCTGTGGCAAACCACTCAAAGCAGAAATTGGTACGTATTGGCAATACCAATACCACACAGGCTCGGTAACGGCTTCCAGGCCGCTTATCTTAGGAAAGCCCCGATTGGCTGTCTAACCAGGGTTGCTCATCAGCTCGGGCGATGCCAGGTTCGGGAGTTTTTGGTAACGCATTTTCCCTGGATATATGTTGCCAAAAGACTGCCGAAAATGATACTGCATGGGCGGAACTTGGGTAAACAGGTTGTCAAAATTGGCGTATGATCACCGACATCTTATCCATCTTTTTTTAGCCTCTCTTTGCTCAAATAAGACAAAATGTTCATGAGAAATCCGGGCTACGCCATGACCCATAAACACTATTCTTGAGGAGAATATGGATTTTCTCCCTTTTATTTCCCCAGATCCTTCCGTGCATCAATCCGACCACGAAGATGATCACAAATATACTCCGCACGTTGCAGCTCACGACGAAGACGATCCGCTTCCAATCCGGAAACCAGGGCAAGGCGATCACGTAATCGATGCACTTCTTTTTGTGCTTTATACAATTCGAGGGCAAGTAAACGAATAGACACTGTTTTCTCCTTTATTGATCAAGCTTATCAAGCGAACCACCACATTGTTCATGAGAAGTCCTCACTGACAATGGCTTGCTGACAAAGACCATCTTGCACAGTATGCTCTCACTATACGGGCCATAGAAGCCATCACCATGACCAAAAGCAATGGCCAGCGCATCAGCATCAGGACAGGCAGGCACCTCACTCACCCTCTGTTTCTCATGAACATTTTGTCTCATTTGAGGAAAACAGAAGAACAATTGCATGTACTACCAATAAACAACCTCCGATTTCAATACATTGGCAACCAAAGGGTAGTTCAGGCAGCAGTTCCTTCGGCACTCTTGTGGCAAAACCAATACCCAGGTATAATATACTGACAAAACTACCAAATCTGGCGCAACTTGAAAAGATGACCGCTCCAGACTCGTGGTGAATAGGCACAAATTCGGACTGCACCCGCCTGCTGAGTGTATGCCTCCCCGAGGAGAAATATATGAAAAAAATTACCCTCCAGAGCCCTCTAGATATGCATCTACACCTGCGAGAAGGTGATATGCTTACCCATGTAGCCCCCTTCAGCGCCTCCTGTTTCAGTGGAGCCGTTATCATGCCCAACCTGATTCAGCCGGTGAACTCTCTGCAAAAAGTACTGGATTATCGTACGGCTGTGGACCAAGCCTGCAAAACGTATGACTTCACCCCCTATATGACACTGTTCTTCAGACAATACAACAGACAGGAGCTTGTAGAGGCACGCCGCCATATCATTGGACTCAAACTCTATCCCGCAGGAATCACCACCCAAAGCGAAGCAGGAGTAAGAAACCTGGACTCCTGCATGCCGACCCTGGCTCTCATGGAGGAGTTGGACATCCCCCTCCTGGTCCACGGCGAAAGCAATGGGTTCACTCTGGACCGGGAGGAGGAGTTTCTGCCTGTCTTCGAAAACATTGCCGCTCATTTCCCAGGACTGCGGATAGTTATGGAGCACATCACCACAGCGGCAGCCCTGCGGCTTCTGGATACGTACCCCAACATAGGCGCCACAGTCACCCTACATCACCTGCTGCTCACCTTAGACGACCTCATTGGCGACATGCTGCAGCCGCACCTGTTCTGTAAACCCATTGCTAAAAGGGCAACAGACAGGCAAGCTTTGTGTGAGGCTGTGTTCCAGGGTGACTCGCGTCTCTTCTTTGGTTCTGACTCTGCTCCGCACCCAAGACACTCAAAGGAATGCAGCGGCTGTGCGGCTGGTATTTTTTCCGCTCCTGTTGCCCTGGCTAAGTTGACGGCCCTCTTTGCAGAACACAGCGACTTCAACCGACTGCAGGATTTCGTCAGCAACAATGCCCGTACCTTTTATAGAATCACACCTGTAAAAAAATTCATTACCCTGCACCGCAAAAGGTGGACTGTACCTGAGAGGTATGGGAACGTGGTCCCTTTTCTCGCTGGTCAGACACTGGAATGGTCCATCGAAGAGCCCCGCTGACAATCGAAGTGGGGCTATAACATTGAACGGCGGTGGCCCCAAAAACTGGACAATCTGCTACGTTATAAGTCAGACCACATTCAGGAGGATCTGACAATGGGTAAAAAACGCAAAACACACAGTCCACAGTTCAAGGCAAAGGTCGCTTGAGCAGCCATTCAAAACAACGAAACAATGTCTCAGATCGCCAGCAGATTCGGTGTCCATCCCACCATGATTTCCAACTGGAAACGACAAATGCTCAAAGGTGCCGTCGACATCTTTGCCAAGAACAACAAATCCAGGAAACAGGCGGAAGCCCAGACCAATGAACCTTTTCGCCAAATCGGCCAGCTGAAGGTGGAAAACGATTTTTTAGCACGAATTATCTACATTCATTTGAAAACGGCAGGTTGCTCCGTGTCGGACTTGCCAAGTGGATCCAGTACTACAATTTGGCAAGAGGTCATTCTTTTCTTGACGACAAAACCCCGGATGAGGTTTACTTTGGTTTGGCTTGCCCGTTCGCCGAGGCTGCCTGATGCCTATTTTAGTTTTTTAATCTCAAGGCTTGCAGCGTATCTCACCCATCAGGCTGTCCAATCAATTGGGTCCACCGCCTCTGCAAACTGTCGCAGATGTCACGGAGACTGACTCTACAAGTAAGTTGCGCGAACATCACAATAGTGAACTGACCCCATCGGTTCAGCGTGTGGTTCTTTCGGCGAGGTCGATAAGGTCCCTTGAGAAGAGCATCAAAATCATGTCTATCCATAAGTTTGAGCAATTGAGCAAATACCGTGTTACCATGAGCCATGGCCTGAATCTCTTTTTATGTTAATGTGTTAGGCGTAACAACATTTTACAAGAAAAAAGCTCTTCAGGCCTTATCTATTGAATGACCTTCGACCTGACCATACTCCTCACCGGCACAAAAGCAAACGAAGACCCTCTTCCTCTTTGCCGGGTAAGATACCGGAAACAGGAAAAGACGAGGCGTTTATCTCCAACAATTTTGACTTGGCAGCGAAAACCAAAGCTGATATCTCTACAAATCACTGGGAGGTGAAGCTGTTATACACAGTGACTCAAGCAAAACCTGAAAATCAAGACGTTTCGCAGGAACAGCCTTACTGCCGTCATGGACCAACTCAGGTTTGCCCGTATTACCATGCTGGTATTATCCTCCATGATGTTTCTTGCCAGGCTTGGTCAATCTCTGCCACGGATCCAGCGATTACAGAAGTTCAACCTATATAACAGACCGGTTTTATGGACATTTTTTCAATTTTCTTTCTACAAAACAGGAAGTCCCAAATGACAAAAAATGTTGTTTGCTTGTAGCTCATCAAACTAATTGGACAAACATCACCACAATAACACCGAGGATCTAACCCATGCTTTGTCAAGATCAAAGTCAGCTTGTTAAGAAATAGACGCATTACCGTATAATTCATTTCAATTGAGATAAGGTTCCCATAATAAATCCGGTCAAATCACCTTTAATTCATCACTGCGGAGAAAAAAGTGGAAGAAAAAGTAACATTTGGAATATCGCACAAATTGTCAGGAATGCTCCTTACCGTTTCCCTTGTGCCGCTTATGACGGTGTGGTTTCTCAATTATAAAAACATTACCAGCCTGACCAATGAGAAAGTCGATCAGGGTCTTTATGCCATTAACGAAAACCTTGTGACCTATATCGATGCATGGATCGATACAAATGAAAGGATGCTGACCCAAAACAGTACACTTGATGCCATGCGGTCCATGGACCCTTACCTTCAGGAGCCCATTCTTAAATCAATCACAAAATACTACGACTGGTCATACCTGACCTTCACTGTTGACACCAAAGGAGATAATATTAGCCGTAGCGATAGTAAACCGCTCAAGTATTATGGTGATCGTTCTTATTTTAAGCAGGTTACCGGTGGAAAGCAAATTGGCAGACAGTTGCTCATCGGCAAGACTTCAGGTAAACCTGCAATGGTTTTAGCTGCCGGTATATACAACGAAGACAACATTCTGAAGGGTGTTCTTGCTCAAGCTATGACCCTGGAAAAAGTTTCCGCAAAAATAGTAAACAAGAGCATTGGGGTAACCGGTTATACCTTTTTGCTGGATGAAAATGGGCTTATTATTGCACATCCTGATGTAGAAATGACCAACTCCAGAATGGATCTCAGCAACCATAATGCTTTTGTCGCCCTCCAAAATGGACAGACAAGAACTATTTTTGACGATTTAAATGGAAACAAAATTATTGCTGTTGCCCAAAAAACAGCCCATGGTTTCACAATGATAAGTCAGCAAAACTATGAAGAGGCCTACAAAGCAATCAAAGAAGAAAACCAGAAAAATTTTATTCTGTTGGGAGGTACCCTGGTCATGATTATGATCAGTACCATTTTGGTATCAAAATGGTTGACCGGACCAATCCGCAATTTGACAAAGGTTGCTAAAAAATACAGCCAAGGGCAACTTGATCTTGAAATAAGCGGCCTCAAACGCAAGGATGAGATCGGCCAACTGAGCCGAACTGTTGAACGAATGGGGACAAGTATTCGCCTGGCTATGAAAAAATTACAGAGAAAGAAGTGAAAAACATAAGGTAACAACTCACAAATCTGAGTGACCTAAAAGCAGTCACAGACTGGAAACAATTGAAATTAGAGCGGATTGCTGATGATCATTTTGTCTCTGATCAGCGACAATTATCATTCCGGTCTGACGGCATTTTTTCCTCCGGATAATGGCAAAATGATTATTCCGATTCCTCTAAGGAGAAAATGAAATGATCACAGATTATCAGTTAAGAAAATAGAAGATTTTTTTATCAGAGGGCAAACCCCTTGAAGTCGAGGCCGCAAGATCCGATATGGATGATGCTGTTTCAGTCTTTGCAACGTCAAGCTCCGTACATTTCAAAGACGAGTCAAAGAGTGGCGTGCACTTCAGGGGTCAGCCCAGGAGGTATATTTCCCCCAGATTTCCCCCCCCCGATAAGTTTTGCCAGTCGGATTTCACACATATGTCTGATCTAAGAGTGACCCTGAACGGTGCATTGTTTGAACATCAGACCTCCTGATCTCTGAAGATTTTGTTAGGACACCAGTTTGTAAACCAGGCGCAAGTTGGTTCCTGGGAAAAACTTGGACTTGATGCGAAAAATAGATGCGTTGTACCTTAAAAATTTATCCTCCGGTAGCCGGACAATCCGCTGCCAATGAAAGCGGTCAGCCACAAACGGATTTAGCGGTTAATGCGATTGATGGGTGTTGAGGCAGTATATCCCAAACCCAGAACCAGTCGTCCCCATCCCCAGCACAAAGTATATCCCTCTCTGCTGAAGGCATGAACCATCAATCGACCGAATCAGCTGGGGCAACCGATATCACATACATCCCCATGGATGGCGGATACATGTATCTTGTGGCGATTATGGACTGGCCCAGCCGAAAAATTTTGTCTTGGCGGGTTTCCAACACAGCCGATTCGAGATTTTGCATAAATGCCCTGGAAGAAGCCATAGACCGTTTTGGCCCTCCTGATATGTTCAATACTGACCAAGGGTCCCAGTTCACCAGCAATGCTGTTGCCCAGGTTCTCCAGGACAACCAAGTGGCCATCAGCATGGATGGTCGAGGCCGTTGCCAAGATAATATTTTTGTAGAGCGGTTATGGTGGACCCTTAAGCATCAGTACATTTATCTACACTAATTTGAAAACGGCGGGTCGCTCCGTGTCCGACTTGCCAAGTGGATCGAATACTCCAATTTGGCAAGAGGCCATTCTTCTCTTGAGGACAAAACCCCGGATGAGGTTTACTTTGCCTTGCCCGTTCGCCGAGGCTGCCTGATGCCTATTTTTACTTTTCTCATCTCAGGGATTGTAGCTTATCCCACCCATCAGGCTGTCCAATCAATTGGGTCCACCGCCCTCCTTTGAAGGCTTCAAACGCCGGGCAGTGTCAACCCAAACGTAAACGCAATCGGTTCCCACTACGTACAAGCCTCGCAGCGAGACAGATAAACTCCTGAGTCACAGTTTTCAAACGCCTTCTTTTTGCCTGATGACGGACCGGAGACATATCAACGAGTAACCCAAGTTGCCCTATGCACCCTAAAATATTATAGGCAAAGGCTCCCATTGCCATAACCACAGCATTGGTTGCAAATTAATCCTTTATCTTAATTTATTATCATAGACAAGAGTTCTTTTTTCACCGGGCTGCAATTGAAATTCCATCAACTCTTTCTCTCCTGTACTGTTCATTACTGAGATCATACCAGCAGGTATTGTGATGGACTCATCATTTCTCAAGATAAAAATTTCTTCACTCTCACCGGCAATCTGACTTTTTCGTTTAATTATAAACGAAGGCTTTGCTCCCCGTCTGAGTGCCTGAGTAAAATCAGATAGACTGCTAACATCGAAATAACTACCGTTACCAAGTAATGCCCATGAACGCATTTCACTTTTTAACTGGGTGTCATCGATTGCAAAACCGATAATATTTACATTGATACCAGCATTTACCAATTTTCGTATTTCTGCAGGAACATCTCCACCACATGTCTCTTCACCGTCGGTTACTAATATAACATTCTTTAACATATCATCATATGTGAAATCATCTGATACTGCTGACAAAGCAGTACCAATAGCAGTTTTTGCATAATTTTCAATATGTATATCATCTATAGTATTTTTTAATAGATTTTTATTAAGAGGTTGCTGGTTAATAAGCTTAATAGTTTGACAAGAATCTTTTTTAATTCCAAAAACACGCAACGATAATTTTGTACTATCCTTAATACCGTAACGGGTTACATTCAAAAGAGCCGATTTTGCAATCGTTATTCTTCTTTTACCGTTTGCCATACGCTTTAGCATTGAGCCAGAACCATCCAAAATAACAGCAACAGAACTACGAAGATCGGCATTTTCAATAACCTTCAACTCTATGCTTGCCAAAAGTTTTTTCCGCTCAACAGGTGTGAGTGTAACAGAAAACTTATATGGCTTTGAAGCACGGAATATCGCAGAGGCAAGCTCAAAGCCATCATCCAAATGCCATCTTCCTTCTACGATACGCATTACTCCATTGTTAATTTTTCCCCAGCTTCTCATCGCATTTGTAAAAAGTTTTTTGTAATTTATGATCGAGAGAGCTACAATTCTAGGCTTCACCTTCTCTGCCAACTCCCAAAAACCAGGATCATACTTTGATTCATTATCTGTAATTACTACAATACCAGCCACGCCCGGACGATTCTGTAACATCTTCACAGCTGTAAACATGGTTTTTTCTGCTTCACTTGAAGAAGTAGGCTCAATTGTATCAATATAGGGCAGAACATCATCCAAAGAACCTGCCCAATTCGACAATATGGGGCTGGCGGCACCAAAAGGAAGAAGCTGGAGCATATCACGCCCGGGCTGAAGGGATTTTGCCCACTTACGAACAGCATTTATAGTGTACGGAATAAACTCTCTCACACTGTTTGAGGTATCCCATGTTATTACTATTGAACGTGGCGGTTCATACACCTTTAAGAAATAGTTTCCAGGAGGGACTGTGGCTCCGTATTGAGCCTGCTGATTTTTTCGCTTTTTTTGATGTAATTCAATTAGTTTTCCCGTTGAATCCTCAAGATTAAATGATTGTTCAGGTCGTATTGTCTCATGAAAGCTAAGGGTTACATCCATTGCCTTATCACCTGGGACAGTAAAACTGTACCAGTCTGCATTTCTTTCCAGCTTAACGGAAGATTCAATTTTCTCGTTTAAGGGTATTACGACACTCTCCTCCTTACTTGCACCACCGGCAATAGTAATTACCTCCATGGTGGAAATATCTGAAATGTCTTCGTAAACAGCTCTGCTGTTTGACTCTTCCCAGGATCCTAGAATTGAATGAAATTCTTTTGCTTCAAAAATTTCAAGGGATGCAGGGGGATAGAAAATTTGAGGAGTCTTTTGGACAGGAGTTACAAACTTGATATACTTTGTCCAAACGGATTTATCCAGTTTAAGAACTCTTGTATTTGTATTTTCTGATTGTAATTTACCAATTTTTTCCCATGGTCCAAACGGTGTTTCTTTTGAAACATAAACGTATGTTTCCAGTTGTCGTTGTTCATGCTTATTGTTTTTCCATCTAATTTCATCAATTAGAGCAGTACGGTCACGGTTAAAGGAAAGAACTGTTATATTTTCATTTCCTTCATCAAGTTGATGTCCTGAACACGCTCGCGGATTATTCTTACAATTGAGAAATACGTCATTCCAATTCGTGCTAAAAGAAGGTTTTGAAAAGACGACGTGAGCACCAAAATCGGGATCTGCAAGATTAAATCTTTCTTTAGGTCGCCAATCCCTGTCAGCCAGTAGCTGAAATTCTTCGATAGATGGCCCCCATGTGCATTTCGGGTTCAAATGGCAGTCATGAATAATCAATTTTGCCTGGCAGGCAGTAACAACTCGATCAAATATAATATATTGCGGTTGACTACTGGCATCCAGTGATCCTGTTGCCACCTTATGCCATCTTCCTACCTCATCTTTTAATTCTATAGAGTAATTATCCGGCCATGTCGCTCTTTCCCGCGAAGATAAAAGATGAAACATAGCTCCTGCAACTGGAGCTGGTAAGCCAATATTGAAAACCAATTCCTTGCCAGGAGCAGCGGCCTGATCAAAATGATGAAGAGCAATACCATCGTGAAGGAACCTGCTGCGTTCAACCTTTCGTTCATCGGCTGGCTTTCCGTCAATCTCAATAAGTCTTGAACCTAAACTATCCCATAAAACATTTATGCTTCCACGCAGCTCTTCGGGAATAGACCAATAATTTATAAATTCAACATCTTTTACCTGCTGGTTTATCTTTAAGGGCACTATCTTTTTCATTTGCTTCCATCCCTGCTGAAAGGCAAATTCCAGGGCTGGATGATTGTTTTCTGCCACAAATGGTGGAATTATAATTTCAAAGGAAATTTCCTTTTTTTCACCGGGATCAAGTGTAACTGCTGGCGGGATATCCAGAAGCTTCCAACCATCGGCCAGGAGTCTGCTGTCTATTTTAGTTATTGATCGTTCCACTCCCCTATTTCCGATGGTAAGATTTCCTTTTATCCTCTGTCCAGCTTTTGCGTATGCGCGAATTTGATTCTGCTGTAATTCTACAGAAACATCCAATAGAAGCCTGGCAGGTATTGGCTGAAAAATCTGCGAATGCATTGAATCATCAATTATAAATCCCGAATATCTTTTTACCTCTTCCTTCATCTTATCTGCAAGAGAACTGGAAACACTCGGTAAACTGTTAAAATCAACCAGGCCACAAGTAATAATACCTTTATCTCCTTGCGTTATCTTTATATTTTCTTTGTTATTATTATTTATAATAGCAAACTTGTATGATTTAGATAAATTAGAGATGGAATTATCGTGATTATAAAGTTTCAATGATTCGTTCGACTCACTATTACATAGTAAAACTCCTTTTTTATAATCAGGAATATCAAGTTTTATAAAAATTTTTCCTTTCTTATTTGTTGTAAATTTTTCACCGAGCTTTAAAACAAAGTCTTTTTCTTCTGAGACAGAAGACACGGGAGTAACATTCAAATCTGGTAAAACCCGTGATTGGCATAAATAATTATTGTTACTATACGACTTATTTTTGAGAAGCAGATATTCTATTTTTTTTGTGAGGTTTTCATAGATAAAAAGACCAGAACTATTTTTTAAAATATTATCTTTATCACCACCCATCTTCTCCAGTGACCAATTCATCTTTTTTCGAGAGTCACATGCAGTTAATATAGTTGTGCCAGGCGAAACAGGAATTATGTAATGATTGGAAAAGTTAAAGCTATCAACTACTCCTCGAGCCGCCGAATCCGGTGGAAATAAACGCCATAGCCCTCTAGAATCATCGGGTTCTTGTACAATTGTTTTATAGTTGAGTGTTGTCTCTATACTGTAGTCGCCCAGTGAATTGTTATCGGGAGACTCTATGTGCAAGGTATAATCTCCAGCCGGTAAATTTGAACTGAAGGAAAACGGCTCTTCATCCTCTGGCCCAACAGTAACAGTTCCACCAACGACTTGCCCCTGCCCGCTCCCCATGTGTGCATAATTAAGTTGTGCTGTGAGGTTACCGTCATCAGGTGGAGTGATGGTAAAACGGACTGGCTGGCTGCTTGCAAGGCTCAGGTAATATACGTCTTTATCTGCTTTTGTGCGTAGAACCCCTTTCTTGGTAGTACCAAGATGTAGTCGCTCGGCATTTTCTATGGAATTGTTTGACTCTTTTTCAAAACCTGGAGTAGGAGCACCAAGTGCTATTGCCCTGAGAGTGTACTGCCCGCTTCCTCTCAGGATAATGGTCTTTGCTCCCCGCAAAAGGGTAAGATATTCGGATATTACGTTGGTATGTCCTGGTTCTACCGAAAAAAGACGGCGTTTAGATCTGTCATATACTTCGAATTTATCAATATCTCCGATAGCTACATACCGCCACAACTCTCCATTTGTTGGTACAATATGGGTAAACACATCTTTATCGCTATGATTCAAATTGCCTTTGACTACAAAATCATTTTCAAATTGCTTCTTTGCTATAAAATCATTAGGTTCCTGATCGAAGATTTCCCCATCATCAATGTATGGAGACATTGCTATGGAATATCTAATTCCTTCATCCCCTTGTCCTTCACGGGTAATAGACATTTCATACGTACCAGGTTCCAAGAGAAGATTAGGTATTTCAATCAATCCTTTTTGACTTTTTCTATACAATAATCTCTCTATTTTGGGCTCAACTTTAGTAATTTTAACTGAAAAAGAACCACTTTTTGTGTCAGATTCAATTTTCAGGTTTTGTGGTATTGTTTTAACAACATCCCAGTTAATTTTATCTACATCCGTTGAAAGAAGAGAACCTCTAATGGTATGATTTAGTTCAACTTTTATACCATGATCAAAACTATTTGGTTCCAGAAGCTCATCTTCATTGAATTTGGACATATGTATAAGGACATAAGGAAATCGAGCAGTCTTGTTGTAACCAGGTATGACATAGATATAATTATCTTTGTCATACACTTTATCTTTAAATCCAAACACATAAGGATATAAACCAGACTTAGGGATTCTTCCGTTTTTAACCTTAACCTCAACATCTTCTCCTGGTTCCTGATAAACAACTATTTTCACTGGCTGTTGTTGAGCAACTGAGGCTTTTATCTTTTTTTTTGTATCTGCCTGAACAACAAGCCATTGATCCAACGAAAGAGTATCTCCACCTGTTTTGACAACACTTTTTTCTTTTGACACCGTCAAAGTTGAATCCTGGTTTGCCACTATTCCAAGGACATAGCTGTTTTTGGGTGTAAGAAAGACCTTTTCTAAGGAGATATTTTGAAGAGCACTGCCTTTTTTCAAAAGTGGAGTAACTCTTTTCTTTTCGCGGTTGGAAACATCTTCTTTGGCAAATAATTGAATAGAGCCGGGACTGTTTATATGAAATGAGTAGACCCCCATTTCGGGGGCCTTATACTCAATAAAGATGGGCGTTTGCTTTTTTAGTGTTATCCCCTTTATATCATTTAGCTTTTGTAAGCCCCCCCCGAAGCTATTGGAGACTGATAGAAACAGGAGAAAAATGAAAAACAGGAGAGCCTTCATGTTAACATCCCCCTTGAGCTCGATAAGCATCTTCAATAAGACTGTTTCCCTGATCCACCATTAATGAACGAATAAATTTATCGGTAGCACCACCATACATTCCCATCATATCGCCAAGAATCTGTCCAAACAGAGCAAAGCCTGTAGTGGTTTTTACACAACACTCAGTTGTACAATTCATAATATTCCCTAAAAAACCACTTACAGTCTTTGCCATCATTGCAACTCTTGCAACTTCAAGAGTTATAAGGTATTCAAGTGATTCGCCACCTCTGCCATATCCGTCGACCGAGATAGTGTTCCCTGTTGTAGTATTAATTCTCCACCATCCCTCCCCTGTCTGTGGTAAAAGGAGAAGATGACCAGAGGTGATATCATTTACTGCCCGAGAGCGTATTGCCTTTTTTTCACCTATTGATGCGGGCAGCTTTCTTTCAGATGTAACCAAACTATAGTTTTTAACCTTTGATAATGTTTTTATCGTACTGACCCTGTTGGCAAAAACCCTTATATATCGCAGTCTGTCAAGCATTTGCCCCTCTCTAATCGATTGATAGATTCCTAAAGCCATAGTCTGTTTCGGGTCAATACAAAGCCCCTTCTTTTTTCTCGAAAGAGCCACTGTCCCGCTCTGCATTATA
The DNA here is from genome assembly GCA_002748755.1 of Desulfobulbus propionicus. Classification (GTDB taxonomy): domain Bacteria; phylum Desulfobacterota; class Desulfobulbia; order Desulfobulbales; family Desulfobulbaceae; genus Desulfogranum; species Desulfogranum propionicus_B. The sequence goes on from PDTD01000024.1 coordinate 42,726, forward strand.
TCAAAGCCAGCATGAACCATATCTCCAGGCCCATATAGAAGAGATGAAAGTCCAATAAATGGTTCATGTTGGTAAGCAAGGAAATGCTTCTCCTCATACGCTCCTGACAGTCCGAGGAAATGCTTAGAAGTAGTCGCACTCTCAATAGGATTGCGAAGCGGCACCTGTTTTCCATTACTGTTGTCAGCTACCGTAGTAAGAAGAGTGGTCAAAAAATCTGCTGAATTTCTTGTGCTATTAAAACTAAAAAGCGTCCATGAGCCAAGAAAAGGCACTGCTCGATCCTGCTCACTTTTTATAAGCGTTGCAGCATCGACAAGGAGTCTGGTCGTCCGCTTTGTTTTTGCAGCAAAGGGCGGTTTATAATTAACCTCCAGCCATATCCCATTAAAAATGGTCTTGCTTTCCTCCTTGGTTGCCAACTGTTTTGACATCTCACCAAGAACTCCTGAAATTGTTTCAGAAAAACGGAGTTGAGGGTTAGCCAGCAAAAGATTTGAGGCAGCTATGGTTTTTCCGTCAGACTTTATAGCGTAACTATATTGAGGGCTTCGGCCATTTATAGCCGGCAGATAATAAAAAGAAGATATAAAATCTTTCCTCTTTTCTGGTTTTGTGAGATAAGAATCGCCAATTAAAGTAATAACAGTTGGATATTTTTGGTTGAAAAAAAGATCTATATCATGTTTTGGTGTGAGTGTTTTTCGTTCTTCCCTCTCTCCTTTCATGTATGATGCAAATAGACGAATGCTTAAACTATGCCTAACCTTATTGTCTACCTTCAAGTCAAAAAAAGACTCAGGAGTAAGTTCATCGGCAGGGAGAAAAATGGTGTGTAGGTTTTGCCACTTTGCCCCAGGTTTTTTTCTAAGTTGCACCCAAACATAATCCTCTGCCCATTTTCTAATCAGTTTTTTGCGTTCCGAATCTCCGGCAATCGATTTTTCTACCTCTCGAGATAATGTATCGCGTAATGACGGTATGAGATTACCGCTATTACCATTGTAGCGAGAAGATTTTATAGTAAAATTTATCAGATCATTTGTAAGGTCTGTATTACCTAAGGTAGAGTTGAGGTGCCCTATTGCCTTTTTAATCTTTTGGCGATTTTTCACCGGGTTTCGCCAGGAACTTGCTCGAGTTGCCTCAAGCAAAGCTTGCAGGTTTTTCCCTTTTATTTTTGTTCTGGCAAGGCGTACATCATATCCATGTAATTTAAGTATGTTGCCAAGAAGAATAGCCTGATCCCAGGCATTACCTGCACCGGCGGTAAGGGTACCATTTGCTCCCCTCAACACACCACTATAGAGATGTGGTGATAAGATTTCACCCAGCTTTTTGGTAATAGTATCCGGTGAATCGTTCAGCCATTGTTCTGCAAGAAGCTGATAATTAAACTGAGTGCTGTCCAGTCCCTTTGCGTATTCACCTAAATATACCTCCCATTTTTCATCGCTACTTTGACCATACACCCTTGGCACACAGACACCGATCATGCAACAAAGAATACAGTAAAAAAGCAAACTGAACTTACACGTATTATACATGTGAACCTCCGGCATATCGATAAATCAATACATAAAATGTATTGGAAAATAAAATCTTCCTGTAGCTATGGGTATAGAAAAAATACTTATTATTATCAATGATACTTATTATTTAATAATATCTCAAGTTCAGAACTCCAAAACTCAGATATCTCGTTCTATCGGTTTATAGCTGTTAAAGGCCTACGATTCTGTTACCGAATTCTAAAAATACCATAAGTTAAGCAGGGTTCCTGGCTCTTTGGGGTGGATATAGCTACGATACCAAGATCAGACCTCCTGACCGCTGAAGATTTTGTTAGGACACCAGTTTGTAAACCAGACGCAGGTTGGTTCCTGGAAAAATCGTCTTTGTAGCGTTGAGTTCGTGGAATATATTGAGCATTGTCTCAGCGCTGGCACGGTTTGCCGGTTGATGCAGCTGGACAATCAGCTTTTTC
>PDTD01000011.1 GCA_002748755.1 Desulfobulbus propionicus
GCCTACAGCCAATACCCTGGCAGATTATACCGCGTTGCTGCCGTGGAACGTAACCCTTGAGAAAGACTCCTGCAAGGTGTAGGTCGTTTGGCGCTTACCTTTGTTCGTTATAGCTTGCATAAAACGATGCGTTCTGTTGTCAGTGCGTACAAAAAATACGCTCAGCTATGAGCTACTTGTGGCACTTTAGCACAGTTTGCACATTTTGCATAATTAAAATGTGTTTTTTTTTCTGTTTCTTTCTTTTTCCCCCGTGATCTGGTCACTGGCATCACATGTAGCAGTGTTTTTTCCCATGAGAGAATATGGTTGGGAACAATTTGGTCGTAAAGGCGTCCATGTATTTGTACAGATTGGGGTTCCTCCAAGCCGGTGCCCCTGCTCCGAATTGTTCATCAGTCCAGATAAGACCAGGGGCAATTTTTTTTTGGCATGCGCTACGGTACCCTCCTTGCGCTCCAAATACTGCCGAAGGTGGTACCGCCTGAGCTGGGTATTGGTGTATAATTTGGGGCAATGTATGTCTGCTCAGGGCCATCACATCCTTCTGTTTTGGTCTTTTTTTCTCAAGTGAGACAAAATGTTCATGAGAAATTCGGGCGAGGATGTGATCGTCAGTCAAGAGGGTATATCTCCTGTGCGTCAGTCCGTTGTTGCAAGAGTTTGTACTTTTTGCGTACGGTATAGGGAACCGATTGTATCAATTTGATTTCAGTTTTTTCTATGCTATATTGTTTTGTTGTGCCCAGTAATGGTTTAAGGCATGAGCAAGTCGATTCGATTCTGGCAGCCTGGGTGCCCTACGGCTGTCTAGCGTCATTTCGGACTTGGAATTCCTTTTTTTTCGTCCACGACTCACTGCGTTTGTCTTGCCTGTGTACGAGTCTTGGTCAGAGTGGGACAAAATGTCGTGGAGAGCGCCTTGCAAAGTGTAAAAGTGTCCAATACTGTATCTGGCTATAGTACTCTCAAAGAAACCGCTTTAGGGGCCGGCGCTTCGGCCGTTGAGATCATACCGGCTAACTGTATCCGTGTTTCATCCCGCTTTGCAGCGCTTTGCAAGCAGCCTGGCTGCCCTTCGTATGGGCTTGCGCCAGGGTGCCCTCCACATGCCATGCGTCCAACTGTTTTTTCTGACCTTCTAGCAAAATACGTGCGCGTTTTAATTTTTAAAAAGGATGTACCCCGGGAGTACCTGCTCGATCAGAGAAGGCTGGCTGTGGCCAAGGCTATACATAGGATTGCTGCAGGAGTGGAAATGGCTGCTTTGGCACAGGGACTATCAGGGGCATCAGGATTTGCCGCAGGGTCCTGCAAGGAGTTGTTTTGCCCGGATATATCTCACTGTGTGGTACTTGGGGAGGGGCAGCCTTGTCTCTACCCGGATGTGGCCCGTCCTTCCGTCTCAGCGGTTGGCGTGGATGTGACGGATCTCTGCAACCAACTCGGCTGGGAACTTATCTGGTCAGGAAAAGGAAAGGATGGACAGGCCCCTTCGCCGACAGCGCTGATGCTCGGGCTGGTTTTGCTGGAGTGAGGACCTCACAGGCGCCGTTACTTTCGGCAATGTTTTCAGCAGAAAAGAGAAAGCGTTCTCCTGCACTGCCTGAGCTGATGTGAGGTCCGGGCTAGCGTGATGCTTCGGCTTGTTTTTTGAGTTGTTTGTATTGCTGTGAATCCGTGATTTTCTTCTGTTGTATTTCTTCAATTTCTTCTCTGCTTAAGTGGACGAGTCCACATGCAGGGCAGACAAGCTCTATGGCATCATGGGCCGCACGCTCTCGAAGCTCGTCCACTGTCATATGGTCCACATATCCGTTGACACAGCTGAAGCACTCGACCCGAACTGGTTTGCGAGTTCTTTTTTTTGTTGTGTACCTCTTCACTGGGTAACTCCCATCCTGGATAAACGTGCTGTTGTAGGTTTGTAGCTGTTTGCAGACTGCCCAGATTCGGTGTTTTTTTAGTAACGCATTACACTTGGGTATAAGTGTTGCCAGCATACTGCCGAAGATGGCCCTGCCCGAGCTGATCTTGGGTGAACAGTTTGTTGAAATTCGATCCTGTTGACGAACAGCACATGCATTCGTTTTTGCCTATTTTTTTTCAATTGAGACAAAAGGACCATGAGAAAACCTGGTGCGCTCAGCGGCAATCTGTTCAGAGGCGCAACCCGTGACCGAGACGCCTTGATTGGGACAGATTCCCTGGCATATTCCGCATCCAGTGCAAAGAACCGGGTCGATTTCTGCGATTTTCTGTTCCTCTCCCTGTGTATCGACAGTTTCCAGCAGGGTGATGGCCGAGCATGGGCAGGCCTCAATGCATACTGCGCAGCCGTCGCATTGTTCAGGAATCACCTGAGCCGATAACGCGTCGAGTTCGATTGTCTTCTTGTTGAGAAGTATGGCTGCCCTGCCTGCCGCCGCCAGCGACTGGGTGATGGCCTCTTCTATGGGTTTAGGGTATAGGGCCAGGCCGGTCACAAATATGCCCTTGGCCTGTAACTCTACGGGCCGAAGCTGGGCGTGCGCTTCCTGGAAAAAGCCGTCTGTATTGAGAGGCAGAGTAAAAAGTGCTGCCAGTTTTTTTGCATCAGGATTGGCCAGGGTGGCCGAGGCTAGAATAACCAGGTCTGCTTCGATTTCCAGGGGAAGGTGGAGAACGTGATCATGGACTTTGACTAGGGTTTTGTTTTCTTCCCGGCAGACAACAGGCGGGCTCTGGAGTTGATACTTGATGAAGGGTATGCCAAGTGCGCGAGCCTGATTGTAGATTTTCTCACGTTGACCATAGGTATGGATTTCTCTGTACAGGATGAAGATTCGTCGGGAAGGGACTTCCTGTTTGAGCTTGATGGCGCTTTGAATGGATTGCGTGCAGCAGTATTTGGAGCAGTACGGGTGTTCTTTGTTGCGTGACCCCACGCACTGGATAAAGACAAAGGTTTTTCCCGTGGCCACACGGACCTCGTTGTGCGTATGAAGTTTGTCAAATTCTAACAGGGCCACCACATTGGGTATTTTGCCGTATCCAAATTCAGTGGGGATATATCGTTTCCCTCCAGACGCTATGATAACAACCCCGTGGGGGATGGTTTTTTCTCGTCCTTTGCCGGATTGAATGGTCGTGTGGAAATGGCCAACATGACCGTTTGAGTCTCTGACCGTTGTCTTCATGTGTACGGTAATATTTTTTTCGGCGCGGATGTTTTTCCGCAGCTCCTCAAGATAGTGGCTAACGTCTTCACCGTTCCAAGTCTGGTAAAGATGCTGGGCATTTCCGCCAAGGAGTGATGTTTTTTCAATAAGGTCGACCTTGAACCCTTGCCGTGCCAGATTGAGCGCAGAGGTCATTCCGGCAAGACCGCCGCCAATAATCAGAGCCGTTGGGATGACTGGGATTGCGACAGGGAGCAAAGGCTTTTGCAGGGTAACTTTTGCCACTGCTGTTGCCACAGCCGCACGGACGAGATTTTCAGTTGGGACAGCGGCCTGTTCTGGATCGTTTTGCTGCCCCCAGGCGTTCTGATTTTGGATGTCGGCCATCTCTATCATCTTTTCATGAATCCCGGCATCCTGTAATCTCTGGCGAATGAGGTCTTCATCCCCTCGTGGGCTCCCTGCAACCACCACGATGCGGTCGAGTTTTTTGGACAGAATTTGGCTGCTGATGCAATTTTCGTTTTTTTGAGCACAGGAAAAAAAGCCTTGCTCTACATGAATGACGTTTGGAAGAGTCCAGGCGTACTGTGCCAGTTTCTCTTCATCCACCACAGCGGTATTGTGTGGCCCACAATGACACAGATACACCCCTATTCTGGGGTTAGTCTCGAAGGATACGTTGTTTGCCGGATAATGCCGCACCTCCCTATTCCGGTAGCGGACGTCCTTGAGTAGTTCCGCTGCGCAGGCCGCTGCAGCAGAGCCTTCTGTTACAGCCTGGGGGATATCCTGGGGACCGTTGAAGGCCCCGCAGGAGAAGATGCCTTCCCGGCTGGTGGAGACCGGCATAAAGGCAGAAGTGGAGGCAAATCGGTCAGGGGTAAGATGCACCCCCATGCGTTCAGCCAGGGCGCTGGCAGAGTCCGAGGGTTTGAGGCCGACCGAGAGAATGACCATATCAAAGGTTTTCTCGACCTGTTTCCCCATGGTGTTAACAGTGTGCAGCCTGAGACGTCCACTCCCCTCTTCGGGTTCAAGGCGGTGCAATTTGGCCCGGGTGTAGTGGATATCATATTGCTCTTGGCTGCTGGCCAGATACCTGTCACAGTCCTTACCCTGGATGCGTATATCTGTGCAATAGAGAGTGATCTCCGCATCAGGCAGCTGATTCCTGATCATGATCGCTTCCTTGATGGCATGCATACAGCATACCGAAGAACAGTATTCATTGTGTGGGCGATGCCTGTCCCTGCTCCCCACACACTGTAGAAAAGCGATGCTTTTTGGGGGCATGTTATCCAACGGCTTGAGCAACGAGCCACGTGTCGGTCCGTCAGGGGCCAGAAGACGCTCCAACTCTATGGCTGTGAGGACATTGGGAAACCTGCCGTATCCCCAAATATTGTCCTGGCCAGGTTGAAAGGTCGTGCAGCCGGGGGCAAGGATAACAGCGCCTACAGGGAAAGTGTGGTGTTGAACGGCATCATGAAAATCAATAGCATCGGTAGGACAAGTTGCACGGCAGAGACCGCACTCCTGTTTATGTGTCAACTGCAAGCAGATTGAGGCATCTATCTCATAGTGAAATGGTATTGCCTGGGGATATTTAATGAATATTGCTTTTCGTTGAGAGAGGCTACCGTCGAAGGTGTCCCTGGTTAACTCCGGGCAGACCGCTGCACATTGGCCGCAGGCAATACAGCGCTTCTGATCCACATAGCGGGGCATCTGTTTGACATGAGCGGTGAAGTCGCCAGCCAGCCCGTGCACCTGTTCAACCTCTGCATTGGTAATGATGTGGATATTGCGATGGTGGGCACATGCGACCAATTGGGGCGTGATGCCCCAAAGGGAACAGGAAGGAGTTGGATATGTCATGGCAATCCTGGGCATGGCTCCGCCAATGGCCCCGGTCTTTTCAACCAGATGAACGTAAAAGCCTGCATCAGCAAGGTCCAGCGCGGCCTGCATCCCGGCTATGCCGCCGCCAATGACCAGTATTGCCCCTGTTTTTCTGATCGCCACCATGAACCCCTTAGCTCTGGTCAGGCCTTTGGTGCAGGGCCTGCGCGACAAGCTCCCAGAGTAGTTTGACCTCAATGCCAAGGTCAAATTCTCGGTTGAGTGTTTGCTCCATCTGGTCTTTGCAGTTGTGGCAGGAGGTCACAATGAGTTGAGCCTTGGATTCCTTGATCTGACGGGCCTTTTTACGGCCATAATAGACGCGTTCCACAGTGAATGGGCCAGCATTGGCACCACCGCCGGCCCCGCAGCAGTAGGTGTCGTCCATGGTGGGCTCAAGTTCTGTCATATTGGGACAGCAGGCTTGGGTTATGGCTCGGCTTTCCCGGTAAAAGGATTGGCCAAAGGCCTTGCGTGATTGCCTCCCATAATGGCATGGGTCGTGGATCGCGGTCAGCTGGTTGTGTACGCTGTTGTCTAGAATTATCCTCTTGCCACAAATATATTCCATCAGCAGATCGAAAACCGAATAGACGGTATATGTTTTCAGGGCTTCTGGAAACCATCTTTGTAATCCTAACCTTGTGGCGTAATAGGCGTGACCGCATTCCGGCAGCAACAGCGCCTGGCAGTTTAAGCGTTTCATGTTATCGACAATGCGGGCAACCATGGTTTTCATGGCATTGTCGTCACCGGTATAGTAAGCCCAGTTGACACCTTCCCAGTTTTCTGATGCAATGGTCCAGGATTCTTGAGCAGCATGAAATATTCGCCACCACCAGGTTAGTCTTTCTGGTTCGGCAAAGGGGTCCCTGGAGTTAACAGTAATCAGCAGCCGTGCACCGCGTACATCTATGGGCGTGACAAAACCCCGGCAGGCACCTTGGTGTAGTTCTTCTCCTAAGGTGTTTAGAAGTTTTGTAAAGTCGGTTTTGGGGATGCCCAGATTGTTCCCCTTTTCAAGACAGAGGGTGATCCCCTTTTGCAGCGGATGGGGGACCTTGGTTCGCTCTCTGGCGGCTCTCAGCGTACGTATGAGATCCACGATGCGGACATCCATGGAACAGGATTCTTCACATCGGCCGCATAAGGTGCATTTCCATGGCCAGTCTATGGCCAGAAGTTCTTCGTTCAGGCCTAAAAAGGCCATGCGTATAATTTTTCGGGGGTCCAGTCCATCCACACCGGAAAGGGGGCAGGCGCTTGCACAGCTCCCGCAGGTGGTGCAGGTTTCGACCATGGTCGATTCTGGATAGAGAGAGTTGGTTTTTTCCGTTAGCCGGACGACTTGAAGGGTTGTTTGCTCCTGTGGCGGTCGTGCGGCAGGGGGGGGTGGCGACGATGGGCGAATACCATCAATACGTGGGGTACGTCCGTATTTTTCGCACAGTTTACGGTAGGCTTCAAGCTGGATGAGGTAGCGTCTTCCCGGACCTTTCTGGGCAGGGAGGGTGCCTGAATTGATCCAGTTCCGGATCGTATTTCTATGAACACCAAACTCTTCAGCCAATTCGTTGACTTTTGCTTCATACATCATTGTCGTACCGCATACAATGCAATGGTGAACAGCCCCCTTCAGTGGGTTTGTTGAGAGAACGAAGCCTCTGCCAATGAAAGTGCCTCGAACCACGCATACGGCGTCAGGCACTTTGGCGCGTCCTGAGCTTGTGTGCACAAACCACCAAAGGGTTTGTGCAAAATGTGCAATGCGTACACTATTCCTGTTTCGGTGAGTTTTTGCAAGTGCTAAATGGGTGTATCCATTTCAAGAGCACTGCAAGGGAACGGTTGATCAGACCTGTGTTTCATGCACATGGTCAAGGATCAACATGAGGGTATGAAGAGGAGATCCTGGATGAGCATAGTAGCCGCAGAAAGAGGGCACTGAAAGGGATGGCTACCTGCGGCGCCATGCCCTGAAGAAATAATCTTTTCCGTTGAAGCCCAAGAAAAAGGCGTGGCTAAAAACGAGTGAATCTGGCACAGCCTGAGTTAAGCGTGGGTGCACATTTTGTCGAAATTGGAGCCTGCTTGCGGATAGTATATCCATCTGTTTTTGTTTTTTCTCAAGTAAGAGAAAAGGTGCATGCGCAAATTCGGGTGAGTCCTGATTTCTCATCAGCCCAGGTGGTTCCAGTTGCGGTAGTTTTTAATAGGAGGGTGCTGGACAGGGAGCAGCGGCGGAATACCTTTGGTGGCAGCAGGGAACTGTCACGGCGGAAAAGTGATTCAGGTCAATCAAGAGGGGCGAGTGTTTGAGACCAGACCAGTGAGCAGCCCAGAACAGCCCAAGAGAAAAACTCGTCTGCATCCTTATCTGGCGAACCCCCTCTTCTGGTAGCGCAATGGAGTTATCTCGTGGCCTCGAGCATCTTGACCAGTAACTGCTGGACTTCTGGGGTACTGTAGAACTCGAGGTGTTTGAGGTCGGCAGCCTTTTCTCGGAAAGAGTGTATGTCTGGTTGTTCTTGGACCATCATTCCTTGGCTTCTCAATATCTGAAGGCGTTGCCTCTCTTTTTTTCTGTTTTTCTTTCGTTGGACAACAGCCGCCTGGTGCATGGCCTTCTGTATCATCTCTTGGGTTTTCGGGGACAGTTTTTTCCACCAGATCATGGAGGCTACATCAATGTGAGCTGAGTAGATATGCCGACTCATGGTCACATATTTTTGTACTTCAAAGAAGTTATAGACATCCATGACCCAGAGAGGATTTTCCTGACCGTCAATGTCCCCTCGTTGTAATGCCCCATAGATGGGCCAGGGTACCAGGGTCGGATCAGCGCCAAGGGCCTGCCAGATTTCTCTGTGGGGCGGCGAGGACAGAACTCTGATTTTTAAGCCCTTGACATCTTGAGCTGTTTTCACTTCCCTACGGTTGTTGGTCAGGTTGCGGAAGCCGCTTTCCGAGAATGCCAGTCCCTTGAGCCCCCTTGGTCCCAGGGCCTCGAGAAGTTCTTTGCCCAGGGGACCGTCCAGAATTGTATCAACTTGTTGGTTGTCCTTGAACAAAAACGGGTAGTTGATCACCCGAACAATGGGTGCTACCGTTTCAAAAGGTTTGACCGTTAGAACCCCCAGGTGCACAGATCCCTTCTGAAGCTGCCGGAGGATTTTGGTTTCATTCCCTAGGGATGCGGAATGGTAGATTTTGACCGTGAATGTTCCCTTGGATTTGTGTTCCAGAATTTTTTTGAATGTATCCGCAACAATATATTGTGCTGAACCGGGTTTTGTCACTATCCCAAGTTCCAGCTTTTGCACTGTTAGGCCAAGAGAAGGAAAAAGAAAAAAAGAGATTCCCCAAAACAACCATATGTACGTTCGCATAATGTTTTCCTTGCGCGGTGAGCGATGACTTTGAACAAAAGCCGTTATCGTTCATGAATTCAAGGAGCAGTATGAAGAATCAATTCAAGAACGCGGCCAGTAATCACATAAAATTGGGAGAGTTAGTTGTGGCGATTGCACAAAATCGCCAACGCAACTCACAAGCTATGTCGAGGCTTGTGTGCTAGAACCGCAGCCCAAAAAGCTGCCTGGTTCTTTTCTGACAGACCCTTGCCAGCATTTCTTGATAGCTCAGACAGCGCCGGATTCGGTGTCTTTGGGTAACCTGGTATACCTGGGGCTCTGTGTTGCCAAAGTGCTGCCGAAAAGGGTGGGGTTTGGGGCGACCATTGGGGGGTATTTCGTTGCAATGTAGGAAGCCGCACTGACATCAGAGACATCTGTTTGTATGGGTATGTATGCTTTGTCACATGAGATAAAGTGCTCATGATAAATCCAGGCTACTGTTCTACACCAAGAACTTTGGCGATAATAGCCTTTTGAATTATAGCATTAGGTTCGGGTAATTTCCAACTGATAAATTGCCGGACGACACGGGTGAAGTCACCGCTGTCATTTTGGCAGAGTTCGCAGATAGATTCCGCATTGTCTTTGTACATTATGACTTTGCTGGCAGGATCTCCGTGTTTGTCAACGGCAGCCATTTTTCGACAGCCGCAGTTCAGTCGGATGACAGCTACGCCAACGGAGTCGGGGCTGCCTTCTAAAATGGCTTCAATCATAGCCTGCTCACCCTTTTCAGGACTGGGGCGTTTGTTTGTTTTTTTCATAAGCTATACTGCTTTGTATATGAGTTTGAGTTATGTCGTGCGAGGAAGGCGTATGCGCATACCTGCGAAGAGTCTGAACCCGTCCCATGGTAAAGTCAGCGCCACTGATAGGCAGCACCGGGTGTTCAGTTACAGCAACACATCAATACGATGCTAACAGAGCAGGGAAGAGGCCAGTGTAAGGTTCTGGCTGCGCCGTTATTGGATACCCTGCAGGTATTGGGTGCGTTCAACTGTTGTTGAGAGCTTTCTTTTCTCTTTCCTCGTGATACGTCGCAAACAATCAGGCTCTCAACCCGTACGGATTCAAGAGAGTATTGCGCATTGCCCAAGCTACACTATTCCCAACCTGGAATGTGGGGTCAAGATAAAAGAGAGAGTTTTTTTGGGGAATGAATAGAAAAATATGGGTATCAAGGTGTTCATGGTACTCCCCTTTCCTGTGTACTCCCGCAGATGCGCCATGTTTTGTCTTGACAAAGTGATGGCGGTCCTGTAGAGGAAAAAGAATTTTGCGCGGTCGTTTTCACTCATGCAAAAGAAGGAATACCACCAAGGTGGTAGGTGTTTGTAACTATTTTTTGGAGGGAGTATCATGTGGGAAATAGTAGTCGATAAGGACAAATGTAATGGAGATGAAGAGTGTGTAGCAGCTTGTCCGGCACAGGTTTTTGAACTGGTTGACGGAAAAGCTGAGCCTGTAGAGGCTGATGAGTGTCTGGGGTGTGAAACCTGTGTTGAGGTTTGCCCTGAGGATGCTATCACCGTCACTGAAATGTAAGTAACGAAAGCGTACGAGACGGATTTTTATAAGCCCACTCCATTGGAGTGGGCTTATCGTGTTTCAGGGCATCTTCGTTCTTTTTCACCCCTATGTTGCATGTTTTTCCTGACTATTACCTGAACCAGTTGGAGTGCGAGATGCAATGTAGTATGGCGAAAATACAGACTGTTTTTCCTCAATAATCAGAAAAGTCACCATGTTACTGAAACCGGCTGCCAACAGATCTGTTCTCCTCTTTACCGCGCCGTTTCTTTGGACGGCTATCGGCCTCATGCTCATTTATCGAGGTTATGGCTTCCTCCCCGATCATGGTCGATTGTATGCGATGGTTCTAGCCGTGGTTGTTGGAACAGCGAAATCCTTGCTGATTCTTGACAGATCAGCGCAAAAATCAGTCAAACGAATTGTCAATCTTCAGGATGGTACCTGTCTGGGTGCGGTGTACTCATGGAGAACCTGGGGAATGATTCTCTGTATGATTTGTCTTGGCGTAACCGTACGAAGGCTGGTTCCCCATGGAATTTTGATCGGTTCTTTGTATTGCGCCATTGGCTGGGGCTTGTGTTTCTCCAGTCGACTAGGGTGGCGGGCATGGAGAGGGTATGACAAAAGAGAATGAAAACGTTTAACAGGATCGAAATCAGTGCTGAGGCCTTGAGGCATAATTATGGCGTATGCCGACAACTGGCGGGGCGGGCAGAGGTCCTGGCCATGGTCAAGGCAGATGCTTATGGCCATGGAATGATCGATTGTGCCCGTACCTTGGAGGCGGCAGGAGTGGCTGCCTTCGGTGTGGCCGATGTCATTGAAGGTATAGCTCTTCGAGAGGCGGGAGTGGCGGTGCCCGTGTATGTACTTGCGGGCATCCTGCCGGAAACTGCGCAAGCCGTTCTTCGCTACGATTTGACCCCAGTGATTGTTGATGGGACCTCCCTTGAGGCTTTGGATCATGCCGCCGCCCGGTATGGCAAACCAATGGACGTGCACCTGAAGTTGGACGCGGGTATGGGCCGTCAGGGAGTGGCACCGGAGGTGCTGGCGGGTTTTGTTGAGCAGGTTGCGGCCAAACAGTATTTACAACTGGCAGGGATACTGGCGCATTTTCCCATGGCTGATGCCCTTGATACAGGGCATTCGGAGCAGGTGCTTGCAGTTTTTAACCAATGTATTGACGAAATCAGGGATCAACTCCCAGAATCCTGTCGTTTTCATATTGCCAACTCAGGAGGACTGTTTCGCCTGGCAGGATCCCGGCTGGATATGGTACGTCCGGGCATATCCCTGTACGGATACTATGCCGATGGTGAAGCTGGGCGTTCTAGAGAGTCGGGAGAAAATGCTCTGCAGCCGGTTATGCGCTTTACCAGCCGTGTCCTTCAGGTTCGGGAGGTAAAGGCTGGCGTGGGTCTGGGGTACAACCACCTGTTCACAACTGACAAATTTTCAAGGATTGCCCTTATCCCGGTGGGCTATGAGGACGGATACCTACGTTGCCTGAGCAACAGGGCGGAGGTCCTGATCCATGGCCGGAGGGCTCCAGTGGTTGGACGTATTTCGATGAGCCTGACCATGATCGATGTGACCGGGATCGGTCCTGTTCAAGCTGGAGACGAGGTGGTGCTGCTCGGCAGGTCAGGAAGGGAGGAAATCAATGCCGATGAGATCGCCAGGTGGATGCAGACCATCAGTTATGAGGTGCTTTGTCTTTTTGGGAAGATGAACGAGAGATATTATATTAAGGTGTAAGTACAGAGAAATGATCAAGTCAAAAGTCCAGGAATTTGTTGACAGTTGTGTAGAGGCTGGTATTGCCCGAGGACTTTGGAGTGCGAACCTTCGCGGGCGCTACAGTGTGGAAATCCCAAAGCACGCAGGTCAGGGCGATTTTGCCACCAACTTTGCCATGGTGGCAGCGAGTATCGAGAAAGCCAACCCCCGTGAGCTGGCCCAGCGATTGGTCGAACTCGCCGGTGAGAAAGAGGGTCTGGTGCAACGTCTTGAGATCGCGGGGCCGGGGTTTGTCAATATTTTTTTGTTCCCGTCTATCTGGTCAACGATTCTTGCCCCCATCTGTGAGCAGGGAGAGCAATTCGGGCCTGCGCCTGTGCAAGAGGCGAAAAGGGTGTTGGTGGAATTTGTCAGCGCCAACCCCACAGGACCCCTTTCCGTGGGACATGGCCGTAATGCAGTGCTTGGGGATACCATTGCCCGCCTGCTTGCAGCAGTAGGGCATGAGGTGCATCGTGAATACTATTTCAATGATGCCGGTCGGCAGATGCGGGTATTGGCTCGGTCCACCAAGGCCAGGTACTGCGAACTCCTGGGCAGAGAGGCTTCCTTCCCCGAAGATGGATACCAGGGAGACTATATTTCTGATATTGCCCGTTCCCTGATCAAGCGGTTTGGCGATGCTCAACTGGACGCTGAATTGGGATTTTTCAAGAAGGCGGCTCAGGAAGCGATTTTTGCCGATATTGAAGCCACACTCAAGCGAATCGGTATTCGTTTTGACAGCTATTTCAACGAGCATACCCTGTATGAGACTGGTCAGATAGAGGATGTGGTCGATTGCCTTCGCAGTCAGGGACTGGTGTATGAGAAAGAGGATGCTGTCTGGTTCAAAACTTCTGCTTTGGGTCAGGAACAGGATCGCGTCATCATCAAGAGCAGTGGCGAGCCAACCTACCGGTTGCCTGATATCGCTTACCACAGGGAAAAGTTTCGGCGGGGTTTTTCCTGGATGGTTAATGTGTTTGGAGCGGACCATATTGCTACTGTTCCCGACGTGCTTGCCGGTGTACGGGCACTTGGTTACGATGATTCTTTGATCAAGATCGTGCTGTACCAGTTTGTCACCCTGTTGCGGGAGGGAAAACAGGTAAAAATGTCCACGCGCAAAGCCACCTTTGTCACTGTTGATGAGTTGGTAGACGAGGTCGGCGTCGATGCATTGAGATTTTTTTTCTTGATGCGCAAACCTGACAGCCAGCTGGAATTCGACCTCGATTTGGCTAAAAAACAGAACCAGGACAATCCGGTCTATTATGTGCAGTATGCGCATGCCAGGATGTGCAGTATGGCAAGGGAAGCCAGTGAACAGGGCTTGACTACACAGGGCGGGGACGGCTCCCTGCTCAGGGAACCCGAGGAGTACGCATTGCTCAAAACCTTGGCTGACTACCCCGCACTGGTGCGGGGGGCAGCCGATGACCTGGCACCGCACAGGATTCTTTTTTATTTGATGGAGCTGGCCGGCCAGTTTCACAGTTTTTACAACAAACATAAAGTCCTTGGCGACGATCCCCAGCTCAGCAAGGCGCGTTTGTCTCTTTGCAGCGCAGTACAAACGGTTATTAGAAACGGCTTGTCTCTGCTTGGTATCCAGGCGCCGACTCGAATGTAACAATCCGGCACCTGCTTGCAGAGCGCTCCTTGAGATGGATGCACGATTGGCTCCATAGAGCGGTTGCAGCTGCCAATCGTGCTTGTCCTGATCTGGACTGTCTTTGGGCAGGCAGGTGGAGATACACAGCAGGTATAATCAGGGTGGTAGATACCCCGTGAGTAAGCACACAACCCGTAAGGCGGCACCCACAAAAAAGCCGACCAGAAAAAAAACAAAGGCCAAACCTTTCACTGTGCAGCTTGGCTGGTCAGGGCTTGTCGGCGTGTTTGTGGTGACCCTGTGTCTTTTTTTGTGGATGTTTTTTCTCGGTGTATGGGCTGGTCAGACCATTCTCTTCCCCTCGTCTGGGGTGAAGAAGACCGCTGTTGCAAAGGATGTTCGAGCAGTGCTTCCTTTTGGGGAACTGCCGAAAGTATTGCCCCGAGCCAGGAAAAAAGCGGTACCAAGGAGTAAACAGTAAGGTACCGGGCAGGTTGCGAAAAACTAACGACAGTCTTTTACCATTTTTCAATGCGCTATAAACAAGGTAGAATACGTCCAGCACGGATGCGTGATGTCCGGGAAATTCATGCATTATTGCAGCATTTTTCGGATCAGGGCTTGATGCTGCCCAGATCGATCAGCTCACTGTATGATCACCTGCGTGATTTTATCGTCTATGAGGAAGACGAACTGATCAAAGGGATGTGTGCGTTGCATATCTGCTGGGATGATTTGGCGGAGGTCCGTTCTTTAGCCGTTCTGGGTGAAAAACAGGGGTACGGTATCGGCCGTGAACTGGTTGAATGCTGCCTGGATGAGGCCAAAAGTCTTGAGATAGGAAAGGTTTTTGTTCTTACCTATCAGGCGGTTTTTTTCCGGAAACTGGGGTTTACTGATATCGACAAACAGAACCTTCCCCATAAAATATGGAGCGACTGCATTCACTGCTCCAAATTTCCAGACTGTGACGAAGATGCTTTAATTGCAACAGTGTTTTTGTAAAGGCGTCTGCAATACTTGTTTTTTCGTCCAATTTCACCATTATAGTCAACAAAGAAAGGAAGCTGCATAGCTGGAGAGGAAATATGCTTGGTAAAGCGCTGACAAAAGTGTTTGGCAGTAAAAATGACCGAATTGTGAAACAGTTACGCCGAACGGTACAAAGGATTACCGAATTGGAACCGACTGTTCAAGGCCTTACTAATGCGGAACTGACCGCCAAGACGGTTGCATTTCGCGAGCGAGTTGACAAGGGTGAGAGTCTGGACCAGCTTTTACCGGAGGCCTTTGCCGTGGTGCGTGAGGCGGGGAAAAGGGTATTGGGGGAACGGCACTACGATGTCCAGCTGGTCGGCGGTATGGTTCTGCATGGCGGCAGCATAGCTGAGATGAAAACAGGTGAGGGAAAAACCTTGACCTCAACCGCACCGGTGTATCTCAACGCCCTCACAGGTAAAGGGGTGCATGTTGTCACGGTCAACGATTACCTTGCCCGGCGTGACGTTGAATGGATGGGGCAGTTGTATGGATTTCTCGGTTTGAGTACGGGCTGCATTCTCCATGATATGAGCGATATGGAGCGTCAAGAGGCCTACGGCGCAGATGTAACCTATGGCACAAATAATGAGTTCGGGTTTGATTATCTCCGGGACAATATGAAGTTTGATCTTAAGGATTATTGTCAGCGCGATTTTAACTATGCCATTGTGGACGAGGTGGATTCCATCCTTATTGATGAGGCCAGAACACCCCTGATCATTTCTGGTCCAGCCGAGCAATCTACGGAGTTGTACCACCATGTCAACTCCATTATGCATAAGTTTCAGATTGAACAGCATTATACCAAAGATGAGAAATCCCGGCAGGTGATGCTCACTGATGAAGGGGTGGCGCTTGGTGAAGAACTATTACATGTTGACAACTTGTATGACCCCAGAAATATAGCCCATCTGCACCATGTCAACCAAGCGCTGAAAGCGCATTTTCTTTTTCAGCGGGATGTGGACTATATTGTCAAAAACAACAAGGTCGTCATTGTTGATGAGTTTACTGGCAGAACCATGGAAGGACGACGTTATTCTGATGGCCTCCATCAAGCACTTGAAGCCAAGGAGGGTGTTACCATTGAGCAGGAAAACCAGACCCTGGCTTCAATTACCTTTCAGAATTATTTCCGCATGTATGACAAGTTGGCCGGCATGACGGGGACTGCGGACACAGAGGCCATGGAGTTTAAAAAGATTTACAATCTTGATGTGGTGGTGATCCCAACCCACATGACCATGATTCGCAAGGATTATGCTGATGTCATTTATAAGAATCATAAAGCAAAATATCGTAATATTATCAAGGAAATACAAGAGCTGTATACCAAGGGGCAGCCTGTTCTTGTCGGTACTATCTCCATCGATGTCTCGGAGAAAATTTCCCGAATGCTGAGCAAAGAAAAAATACCCCATGAGGTGCTCAACGCCAAACATCATGAACGAGAGGCTGAGATCATCGCCAAGGCTGGCCAGCGCGGCAAAGTAACCATTGCCACCAACATGGCTGGTCGCGGTACGGATATTAAACTGGGAGAAGGTGTTCGTGCGCTTGGTGGCTTGCATATACTGGGTACGAGTCGCCACGAAAGTCGACGTATTGATAACCAGTTACGCGGTCGTTCTGGCCGTCAGGGCGATCCGGGTAGTTCACGCTTTTTTCTCTCTCTGGAAGATGATCTGCTTCGTATTTTCGGATCTGACAGGCTCAGCGGTATCATGGAAAAGCTTGGTATGGACGAAGACGAGCCCATCGAACATACCATGGTCTCCAAGGCCATTGAAAATGCACAGCGCAAGGTTGAAGGGCATAACTTTGATATTCGTAAGCATCTGCTTGAGTATGACGATGTCATGAATAAACAACGTGAAGTTATCTATAGACAGCGCCGGGAAGTGTTGGAAAGTGAGGATGTTCGTTTTATAGTGGATGACATGATCACAGACCTGACGACAGGATTGGTAGCTCGGTTTGCAGAAGAGAAGATTCCCTCCGAAGAGTGGGATTGGCAGGGATTTGAAGCTGCCGTGGAGGAGAGCTTTTTCATTCATCTGGACTGGCCTGAGGAAGAGCGCAGAGAACTTGATGCGGCAGGTTTGTCGGCAAAAGTACGCGCAGACATTGATACCTGGTACCATCGTCAGGAAGAGGTGAATGGCGAAGAACAGATGCGTCAACTCGAACGTATGATTCTGTTGCAGGTGGTGGATACCTCATGGAAGGAACACCTCCTGCATATGGATCATCTCAAGGAAGGTATTGGGTTACGAGGCTATGGTCAAAAAAACCCCTTAAACGAGTATAAGCGCGAAGGCTTTGATATGTTCATGTCCATGATTGATTCTGTGAAACAGCAGACAGTGGGCACACTTATGCGGGTTAAGATTATTCAAAGCGACGAACTTGAACAGATGGAAGAAGAGCGTCGGCGTAGACAGGAACAGGAGATGGAACAGGCCAGGTTTGGTGCTGTACGATCTGGGGAAGGCTCTGTGCGTGGTCCGGTACGAAACGAAGCCAAGGTCGGACGTAATGCACCTTGTCCGTGTGGTTCTGGTAAAAAATATAAAAAATGCTGTGGGGTTGTGGCCTAGCCCGGATTTCTCATGATTATTTTGTTTCATTTGAAAAAAAGGGAACAAAAACAGATGGATGTGCTGTCCGTAAGCTGAGGCAAATTTCGACAAAACCTGCACCAACGCTCAGCTCAGGGGGGACCATCTTTGACAGTATTTGACCACACACATACCCAAGTAAAACAAGGTACCTAAAAACTACTGAACTTGGTACCACCAGAGCTGAAGAGAAATCCGGGCGCGAGGTGCACCTCTATCTTGTTATACGACCTTATCCACGCAGTGCCTTTGGTTTGAAAAGGTTTTTTTCCATATGCCGGATTTCGTCAATACCGGAGATAACGATCTCTGGATCCGGTTCCAGCTCTGGTGCAGAGATCTTTTTCTCATACTCCAGAGAGGAAAGAATAACCTTCATGCAATTGATCCTTGCTTTCTTCTTGATGTCGGAGCGAATAATGGTCCATGGCGTCAATGTCCTGTTGGATTCATTGAGCATCTGGAATTTTTTAACCGTATACTCATCCCACAGTTTCTGGGCCAGGTTGTCGACCGGAGAAAGCTTATACTGCTTCAGGATGTCTGTTTGCCGGGCTTGAAAACGTTCAGCTTGCTCTTGTTTGGAAACGGAAAAGTAAAATTTGAACAGCAGGATACCATCTTTGACCAGCATCTCTTCAAAGAGTGGTACGTCTTTGAGAAAACGTTTATGTTGTTCATCGCTGCAAAATCCCATAACGGGTTCGACCATGGCGCGATTATACCAGGAGCGGTCAAAGAGTACCAGCTCCCCTCCGGCAGGCAACTGAGTGACATAGCGTTGAAAATACCATTGGGTGACTTCCTTGTCGCTGGGTGCGGCAAGAGCGACCACCCTTGTGTTTCGAGGATTGAGAAAGGCGGTTATACGTTTGATGGTCCCTCCCTTGCCGGCGGCATCCCGGCCCTCGAAGATAACCAAAACCCTCATCTTGTTCTTTTTAATATGTATTTGGAGCTTCATCAGTTCAATCTGGAGCTTTCTCAACTCTTCCTCATAGGCGAGATGCGTTTTTTTAATCCAGACCGCAACCCTCTTGTCATTTTGGGCAGCATGAATGTTTTTGAGAGCTGTTCCCTCGGCGAGCTTGATTTTGTGCTCTTGGTTACCCTTACCCTTTGTATCTTTTTTTTTGTTTGCCATATGATTGCCACTTGTTTGTCTGTATTGTTTATGAGTTGTCTGATTGTTGCCCAAAACCATTCAGTTTGTGCGTTGGTTGTAACTGACTGCATCGCCTGTGCAAACAGGCTGCGTCAAAAAGCAGAAAAATCTGAGAAATTCGGGCAGGGGGGCAAAAAGTCGGAACATACGTTTCGCACTCTGCTTTGCACGCCTTTTCCATTGCACTATTGTACTGCGTTTAAAAAAAAAAACACAAGCTCCTAGCCGATGTTGTACCCCGAAAGAGGAGTGTCTTTCTTTAAAATATATATAAAATCAGCTAAATACATTGTCAGGTGGTAGTGGTATATCATGTCTGTCGTACCACATACACTCAAACGACCGGCACGGTCTTTGTAAAGCTATGCATCAAGCCAGATACATGAGGAGATTGTTATGACTACATCACAGCATGAGTTGGACATTTTTTTGGACCAATGGCAGGAGAGCGAAAAAGGCACCAAAAAGGCGTTTGTGCAGCTGCGCAATTATCTGGAGCAGATGAAGAAGGTTGCTGTACAGTTTCATGCCAGACCGGGGATAACCTATTCTTTGCGTGGCGTACTGGCAAGTGACCCGGAGAATTCTTTGTTTGTCATGGTGGATGTGATCGAGGACGTTCCCAAATGGCTTTCGGTCTGTTTTTATGGAGCGATGATTACCGATCCTGATGGTAAGGGGGATTTTGTTCCCGCTGGATTACTTGGCGAGGATGCTGTCTGTTTTGATATCGAAGTATATGATGAACAAGAGCTTGCCTATGTGGAGCAGAGGATGGCTGAGGCGTACAATGCAAGAGCGTGATCAACAAAAGCCCTCGAGGCTTTTCGATGGTTACCTCTTTTTTGGTACTCCCTATGATTCCCTGTCAGACTCACAATACGGGTTCAGGTCTGCCAGCGAGCAACCGTCTTGTTGCTCCTCAGGGGTGTGACGTTCAGTTCAGTTTGCGCCCCTGACGAAACATCTGGGCATAGATGGAAGGGAGTTTCTGGTGAGAGAGTTCATGGACAACAGCCTGGATATCATAGGGACATCGGAAATGCCGTAGGTGGAGAGAGAGTTCCGCTTTGTCGTCCAGGGTCAATATCGCATACGAGGCTGCGGGATTACCGTCAAACATTCTCCCTACTGAACCCGGGTTGATAAAATGTACTCCATTACTATATCTGTAATAGGGGCTATGGGAATGGCCTGTGAGCACGATATCGCACCTGGTTTGGGCAGCTATTTCCGAAAACCGCTTTTCTGGGCTGTCGGCAAACAGAAACTCTTCGTGGTTGAGCGGACTGCCGTGGAACAGGCCTATGCTCTGGTCGTGTACATGGAGTATCCTTTTTTTTTTCATGTTAAGCAGATACGCTCGGTTTTCAGGGGTCAAGCTCCGTGCCGTAGCGGTGTACATAACCCTTTTTTCTTTTTTCCCCGGCTTGTTAAAGGTTTTTCCCCTGAGAAGCTTGATAACCTTGTCGTCCGTATTCCCTCGAATGGAGACCACCTTGTGGTATCTAAGCCAGTCCAAGGTCTGGTTGGGGAAAGGAGCATACACTGTGCTGTCACCAGTATTGCAGATAAGGTCAAAGCGATCTGGAGGATGCTGCTTGATGACCTCGTGTAGGGCAGGGAAATTGCCGTGAATATCACTGATGAGAAGGATGGAGAACATACAAAAGAATCACACATCGCCTGGGGATTGGTCAAGAAAAAAGGGTGATCTATCTTTCTAGTTATACTTTTCTTTTGCCAGGTATCTGTTACATTGTCTTTGTGTACTTGGTTAAGGGCGTTGAAAAAATCAGCGTAACTCTTTGGAGTTCTGCGCAAAATCGACAACAAGGTTGCTCTTGCAAAACCACACAGTTTCAACGAGACAAATTGATTGGGTCTCACCCGGATTTCTCATGAACATTGTAGATAAGTTCAAGAATAAAATTAAACTAACCATGAGGTTTTTCATAAACTTTTCTTTGCAGGGTGCCTGCGGGAAGCGGTTTCAGCTTCCTGAGCAGTGTCTTGATCGGCGAAAAATGTTTTGATGAGCAAGCCTGGCTGGTAGGGGGGATGGGGGAAACTGTGACCGCTGAAAGATAGGGAGCGGTGGGGACGTACATAAAAAAGGACAACAGTGATGGTACGATTCAGGTGCACACCACCAAGGCTATTTGAGGAGCGATATGCAGATAGACGGCTTTAAAGCGTCTGCGGTGCAGGCAGGTATTCGGTATCCGGATCGACTGGATCTTGGTCTTATTGTTTCAACGGTTCCGGCGGTTACAGCCGGTGCCTTTACCACCAATAAGGTGAAAGCTGCTCCTGTTTTGCTGGACATGGAGCGGCTCAAGCTTGGCAAGGCCCAGGCGATCCTGGTCAACAGTGGCAACGCCAATGCCTGCAACGGTGAGCAGGGTATGCATACGGCCATAGCTTCCGCCAAGCTGGCAGCATCCCACCTTGGCATAGAGGAAGACCTGGTTCAGGTTGCCTCCACGGGAGTTATAGGGGAGCAGATGGCTATAGAGCCGTTTGAGCGGAGCATGGACGAACTGGTGGCAGGGCTTGCTGCTGATGGTTTTGCAGCATTCTCAGAGGCGATCTTGACCACTGACCTGGTCACCAAAATTTCTCGCAGGAGCGTTGATATTAACGGAACCCAGGTCTCCCTTCTTGGTATAGCCAAAGGTTCGGGTATGATTATGCCTGACATGGCCACCATGCTCTGCTTTGTGGTCACCGATGCCCAGATTGTGTATCCTGTCCTTCAGGAGATGGTGCTGAACGGGGTGGAGAGATCGTTTAACCGTATAACCGTGGACGGAGACACGTCCACCAATGATATGGTTCTGGTTATGGCCAACGGGGTCGCCGGTAACGACTGGATTGATGAAGGGAACCCTCAAGGGAGCCAGATATTTGCCGAGGCCCTGACAGATCTTATGCATGATTTGGCGCTGCAGATAGTGGCGGATGGTGAGGGTGCCACCAAGGTCGTCACCGTACGGGTGAGAGGGGCCAGGGAGTACGATTGTGCTATGAGTGCCGCGCAGACCATCGCCAATTCGGCGCTTGTTAAAACTGCGTTTTTTGGTGAAGATGCCAATTGGGGCCGGATCATCGCAGCGCTGGGGCGTTCTGAATGTGTTTTTTCCCCAGATAAAATTGCTATTTCCTTTGATGACGTCGTGTTGGTCAAAAATGGCATGGCGGTGAGCAGGGAAAGAGAGGCCCAGGCCGCGCAGGTACTGAAGAAAAAGGAATTCATTCTTACCGTTGACCTCAATGACGGCAGGGCTTCTGCAGAAGTCTATACATGTGATTTTTCCTACGATTACGTTACCATCAACGCCGATTACCGCAGCTGACTCGGAGGGATTATGCCTGGTGAAACAACGGAAGTATGGTTGCTTACAGACGAATTCGTGCTGGAGGAATGGACTGAGCGGCTGCCAGGTTCCTTGACTTTGTGCCAGGGTACCGGGCAGAGGAAACGGGTAACCTGGTATGATACCTATGACTGGCGTTTGTATCAGAGAGGATATATCTGTCTGGCAAC
Organism: Desulfobulbus propionicus; assembly: GCA_002748755.1. Classification (GTDB taxonomy): domain Bacteria; phylum Desulfobacterota; class Desulfobulbia; order Desulfobulbales; family Desulfobulbaceae; genus Desulfogranum; species Desulfogranum propionicus_B. Next base: position 21,793 of record PDTD01000011.1, read on the forward strand.
GGGTACGCTTTGGTCCCTGTATGACCGTGATACCGGTGTCCTGATGAAACAGGCTACAGGGATTCGTCAGGCCAGGCGTCGATTGGCCGGGGTATTTACGGGCACAGAGTTGATGCCGATTATGGCAGCAGTTCTTGATGCTCGGGCCCTGTTACCCCTTCAGTCTGCACAATACGCTATGATGACCCACCGGGTGTTGAACAAGGATGAAAAAACCGTGGTGCGGTTTGTGACGGAAAGCTATACCTTTGATGAGACCGAAAAGCAGCTTGAGCTGGCCTACCTGGTCCCTGTTCGCGGCTACAACGAAGAGTATCAGAGTGTTCGGCGGACCTTGCTTTCTTTGCGTGGGCGCGCCCGTTGTTCAGCGGCCATCAGCCTTGAAGCCGCTGCCCGGAGCAGGGGACGGGAACCTTTGGATTATAGTTCCAAATTTGTCTTGTCTCTGGATCCGGATCAGACAGCCAGAAGTGCCATAGGTACCATTTGTACTACCCTGGCAGACACGATGCGTGCCAATCTTGGCGGGGTGATGGCTGATTTGGATCCCGAATTCCTCCACGATTTCAGGGTTGCCGTGCGGCGTACCCGTTCCGGTCTTACCTTGATCAAGAAAGTTTTACCTAAAAAAACGGTTACCCGATTCAAGGATGAGTTTAAAAATCTAGGTACGGTTACAGGGCCGGTGCGTGATTTGGACGTCTACCTGCTCAGTGAACGGCAATATCGGGAACGGCTGCCTCAATCCCTTCAGCCCGGGTTAACCACCTTTTTCGAAATCTTGCAAAAGGACAGGGAAAAAGCTCAGAAACAGTTTATTCAGGAATTCAGAAGCGGCAGGGTGGAGGAGCTTTTGGCAGCCTGGGAAAAAGAGCTGACAAGTGAAGACAACGAGTCTGCTGAGTGCGCAGATGTCCCGATTCTTGATCTGGCCAAAAAGGTGATCTTCAGCCGCTATAAACGAGTGTTGAAAGATGGTCGGGCAATAACCTCGGAATGTGAGGATGCAAAACTGCATAAGTTGCGTATAGAAGGGAAAAAACTCCGTTATGCCCTGGAGTTTTTTAGGTCGCTTTTTCCCAAAGAGGATATGGAAACTGCAATCAAGCAGTTGAAAAAAATACAGAACAATCTTGGCGATTTCAATGACTTGTTCGTGCAGCGGCAGATGCTGCATAGAGCCATGGCAATGCTGAAACCTGGCTCCAGAAAAAATATGGAGATGGCTGCGGCCCTTGGTGGTCTGATGACGGCACTTGCCCAGGATCAGAGAGAGGTCCGTACAGCCTTTGAGGAGACCTTCCGCGACTTCAGCCATCCGGACACGGTTGCACTGTACAAACGTCTTTTTAGAGAGTAGAGGAGGGCTTGCATGAGTATCATAGCTGTCTACAGCATCAAGGGCGGTGTAGGAAAGACCGCAACCTCCGTCAATCTCTCCTATCTCTCGGCAAGGGATGGGGCGCGAACGCTTTTGTGTGATCTGGATCCTCAGGGGTCTGCGTCCTACTATTTCAGGATACGGTCTCCCAAAAAATTCAATGCCAGGAAATTTCTGAAAGGCGGCCGACATGTGGCCGAGAATATCCGGGGAACGGATTATTCAGGGCTGGAACTCCTGCCTGCGGATTTCAGCTACCGTACCATAGACATTGCCTTGGATGATCTGAAAAAATCCCAACAAAGACTCTTGAAGGTTCTGGAACCTCTGCGCCGGGAATATGATCGTATAGTCCTTGATTGTCCCCCCAGCGCAACCTTACTTGCGGAAAACGTCTTTTTTGCCGCTGATATTATTTTGGTGCCCATCATTCCCACCACATTGTCCCTAGTCTCTTTGAAAAAGCTTTTCAAGTTTCTTGACAAAAACGGGCAAAGCCGAAAAAAAGCGCTGCTCTTTTTCTCCATGGTGGAGCGAAGAAAAAAAATGCATACTGAGATCATGGCAGCCATGGCAGACTGCCCGGGAGTCCTATCCGGATCAATCCCCTACCTGGCGGATGTGGAACGGATGGGTGTGTATCGTCAACCTGTCCCGGCCGCCTTGCCCTCCTCATCGGCCTCCGCCGCCTATGAGGCCTTGTGGAAGGATGTCCAGAAGCAGATGGGTGAAGAATGAAAACTGTCACTTTGTGCCGTCATGCCAAGTCGAGTTGGAAGCATCCCCAGATGACTGATTTTGAGCGGCCGCTGAACAAGCGCGGTCAGCGAGATGCCCCGGTTATGGCCGCTCGACTGGCACAACGTTCGTTTTCCCCGGATATCATCGTGTCCAGCCCTGCTACGAGGGCGCGGACCACGGCACTGACAGTGGCCGAGGGTATCGGGTTTCCCGTAGAGGCTGTGCTCTATGACCAACAGGTATATACCTCTTCAGCGGCAGCACTGCTTGCTTTGATCAATTCCAGGGACGACTCCTTTTCTTCGCTGCTGCTTGTCGGCCATAATCCGGCATGTACCAACCTTGCCAACGCTTTGGGAGGATTGCATCTGGACAATATTCCCACCTGCGGCGTCGTCAGCCTCCAGTTCGCTGTACCAAAATGGGAAGATATCGGCTGTGGTACCGGTTCGCTCCTTTTTTTTGATTATCCCAAAAATCAACACGCTACGGCCTGAGGGTATGGGAAAGAGAAGAAGTCCTCTTGGCCTTTTGTTGGATCGTCTTTCTCCGCCTCAGGGCCTGTTGCTCCTGCTTCTTTTTATTGCCATCGGAGCGGTTACAGGACTTGCTGCTGTTGTTTTTATCTCCCTGATCTCTTGGATAGAATGGGTTTTGTACAGTCTGTTTCTCTGGATTCTACCATATTTGGGGCTCTGGACCTACCTCTTAGTTCCGGTTGCAGGCGCCCTGCTGAGTGGTCCACTCATAGCCTGGTTTGCCAGAGAGGCCAAAGGACATGGTATACCGGAGGTTATGCAGGCTCTGGTGCTTCAGGGCGGCCGTATACGCGGCCGGGTGGCAGTTGCCAAAATCATTGCTTCTGCTCTTTGCATAGGCTCTGGAGGTTCTGCCGGGCGAGAGGGCCCGATTGTCCAGGTTGGTTCGGCTTTGGGTTCATTGACTGGGCAAGTCTTGCAGTTGAGCGATGAACGGATAAAAAACCTGGTCGCCTGCGGGGCAGCCGCCGGCATCGCCGCCACCTTTAACGCCCCCATTGCCGGGGTCGCTTTTGCAATAGAAGTCCTGATGAGCGAGCTGCAGGTGCAGATGTTCGGTAACGTGGTCATGAGTGCTGTCTCTGCTTCAATAGTGAGTCAGATGTTGTTGGGTGATAAACCTGCCTTCCTGGTCCCAGCCTATACCCTGTCTTCACCCCTGGAAATAGTGCTGTATCTGGTGCTGGGCCTTCTGGCTGCGCTGGTGGGAATTTATTTTATCAGGGTGCTCGATATATCCGAACGTTTGTTTGACAACTGGAATTTCCCGATGGCATGCAAACCTGCTGTGGGGGCAGTCTTGCTCGGCCTGTTGGGTATGGCCTATGTTTTTTTCACCGGCGCATCCCTGAGTGACTTGATGGGTTTTGATGCAGACCAGATTAGGGAACACAAACCGCATATGTATGGTCCCGGTTTTCACTTCATAGAGAGGAGTTTGCGAGGGGAAACAAGTTTTCTCCCCTTTCTGCTGTTGGTTTTCTTGAAACCTCTTGCGACCTCTTGTACTTTGGGATCCGGGAATTCTGGAGGTGTTTTTGCTCCTTCCCTTTTTACAGGCGCCATGCTGGGAGGCGCCTTGGGGACGGCCTACGGTTATCTGCTACCAGACGTCGCTGGTCCTTCAGGGGCGTATGCCCTGGTAGGTATGGCAGCCGTTTTTGCCGCCTGCGCCCATGCCCCCTTGACAGCTATTCTCATTGTCTTTGAAATGAGTAACGATTACTCGCTTATTCTACCGCTTATGGTCGCAGCGGTGACAGCGTCTTATGCGGCTCTATATCTGCATCCTGAGTCCATGTATACCACCAAGCTGACCCGTCGAGGTATCCGTTTTTCTCAAGGCAGAGATCTGGATATTATGCAGGGAGTTCAGGTTGGTGAGGTGATGCTGCACCGACCGGAGATTGTTTGCAAGTCCGATCCTTTGGTAGATTTGTACCGGAAGTTTCAGGAAACACAGTACCTTGGTTTTCCGGTGGTTGATGAGCAGGGTGCGCTCTGGGGAATTGTCACCCTACAGGATCTCGAGGTGGTTTTAGGCAGTGGCGATCAGTCGCTGCATACGTTTAAGGTCGAGGACGTTGCCGTCATTGATCCTGTTACTGTCTATGCCGATGAACCTATCTGGACCGCAATTCAGAAGATGGCGCCCAGAGATCTGGCGCGGCTGCCGGTCGTCAGCCGCCGAAATCATCGTGAGCTTATCGGGTTAATAAGTAGATCAAATATCCTGCGGGCCTATGATATTGCCCTTGTTCGTAAACAGAGAGGCCAGCTGCTTGGAGATACCACCGTCCTCCGTCAAAAAGACACCAATGTTTTTGTCGAGGTACCTTTGCAACCCGGGGATGCAGCCGTGGGTAAGACACTCAGCGGTCTCAATTTGGGTGGCGGCATCACCGTCGTTTCTCTCGAACGGGACGGTGTTTCACGCATTCCCCGAAAAGACACTCTCTTCCTGGCCGGTGATCTTGTGACCATTTTTGTGGAAAAAGATCTGGAAAAATTTGCCCAACAGCAACTGACCAAAGGCGTACGGGAGGAACGGTGAGCAGTGCATCGAACGGGAAAACTGCAAGTACCTGTCAGCTTTGCCAACACTTTTATATTACCTATGAACCGCGAACCCCGCGTGGATGCAAGGCGTATGGTTTTAAAAGCAGGGAGATGCCTAACAGGGTTGTGTATGCCAGTTCGGGCGAGCAGTGCAGACTGTTTTGTCCGCGATCGAAGAGAGGGTAAGCATCATGGAGACCTCTTGAGTTGAATTTTGCAATGAACGGAGTCAAACAGGTATGAATCTTTCCAGTTTTGGAAAAAAGTTTTCAGGGGATGCAGGGATACTTTCATTGATGGATGACCTGGGCAATGCCTTGGCCCAGGGCAATATGATCATGATGGGAGGGGGAAATCCCGGCTATATACCGGCCATTGAGGCTGTCATGAAACAACGGCTGCAGAGCATTCTTGACAATGATGAGGCCCTGCGTACATTGGTTGGAATCTATGACCCGCCGCAGGGGAAAGGAGATTTTCTGTACGCCTTGGCTGAGTTGCTCCAGAGGGAATATCATTGGCCCATAGGGCCTGAAAATATTTGTCTTACCAATGGCAGTCAGTCGGCTTTTTTTATTCTCTTTAACATGTTTGCCGGGCGGTACCCGGATGGAGGCAATAAAAAAATACTCTTGCCCATGGCACCGGAATACATAGGCTATGCAGATTTGGGATTGGAGGAGGATTTTTTTGTTTCAGTGCGGCCCCGCATAGAAGAACGCGGTCACAATCGTTTCAAGTACCGGGTGGATTTCAGCAGCATACGCATTGGTGCAGATATCGGGGCAATGTGTGTTTCTCGGCCTACCAACCCAACGGGCAATGTTCTCACCGATAAAGAAATAGAAGGGCTGATAGCGCTTGCAGCAGAACATTCTATCCCTCTTATCATCGACTCTGCCTACGGCATTCCCTTTCCGGGCATGGTGTATACCCATGCTGTGCCGGTTTGGAATGAAAACGTCATTGTGTCCATGAGTTTGTCCAAGTTTGGCTTACCGGCCACACGGACAGGGATAGTGCTTGCAAAAAGGGAAATTATCCAGGCTATTTCTGGGATCAACTCTGTGGTAAATCTTGCGCCCGGGAGTCTTGGCGCCATGCTGACGGCGCCTTTAATGACATCAGGGGAGATATTGCGGCTGAGCAATGAGGTCATTTGCCCCTGGTACAAAAAAAAGATGGAACGGGCGATGGAGGTCATTGATCAGGCTTTGATGGGATGTCCGTATAGAGTGCATGCCCCTGAAGGTGCCATGTTTCTTTGGTTTTGGTTTCCAGATTTGCCTGTTTCCAGTGCAACGCTGTATGAACGTTTGAAAGAGCGGGGGGTCGTGGTTGTTTCCGGCCATTATTTTTTCCCTGGATTGCAGGAAGATTGGCCGCATATGAGGGAATGTATACGGGTTAATTATTCTCAGGAAGACAAGGATGTACATGAGGGCATTCGGATTATTGCAGATGAGGTGAAAAAGATATACCAGAAAGGTCGGTAGGATGAAGATTGTTGCATGGTGTTGCCTTGTGCTCGGTACGCTGGGCGTATCTCTTGTTCATGGCAGCTGCATAGAGGGTAACTGCCGGAACGGGCAGGGCACCTACCGCAGCCGTGACGGCCGTTTGTACAAAGGGGGGTTTAAAAATGGGTATCTTTGGGGCCAAGGAACATTGACCCTGGCTGACGGCAGTCGGTATACTGGTATGTTTGTGCAGGGGCGCTACCATGGATCGGGTGAACTGGTGTACAGTGATGGCCGTCACTATGTCGGAAGTTTCAGAAACGGTGTCATCGACGGTCGCGGCTCCCTTGTCTATCCCAACGGCATGCAGTACATAGGGGATTTTTCCTTGGGCAGATACAACGGGACCGGGACTTTATTCTACCCTGATCTTCGAGAATATACAGGAGATTTTCGCAACAATGTCGTTCACGGTACCGGGCGCTTGATCTATCCAGATGGTTCCACCTACGAAGGAGAGTTCAAGGAGGGCAAACCGGACGGTCAGGGGCTGAGACATTACCTGAATGGAGATCGATACACCGGCTTGTATGTGCACGATCAGCGTCAGGGACGAGGAAAATTGGAAGGCAGCGATGGTAGCCTCTACGAGGGTAGTTTTTTCAACGATGTATATCATGGCCAGGGCAAGCTGACAACAGCAGATGGAGAGGTGTATATCGGAACCTTTGACAAAGGTGTCAAAACCGGCACAGGAACCATGCAGTGGCCTGATGGGCGGGTGTATACCGGTGATTTTGTCGACGGCCTTCCGCAGGGTCGAGGGATGATGGAGTACCCTGACGGCAGCCGCTATGAAGGGGACTGGAGTGCCGGTAAACGGGAGGGGCAGGGGATACTTGTGTATGCCGACGGTAGCAGATATACCGGTGCTTTTGCAGACAACACCCTGCATGGCAGAGGACGGCTGGAAAAAGGAGACGGGTCCTTTTTCCTCGGAGAATTTAGCAAAGGGGGCCCTGTGGCAGTTCCTGAAGAAAAGACGGCAGAAGTTGTTCCAGTAGCATCTCTTGCCTCCCCGGACCCTCCTGCCTCCGCTGAACAACTGGATGTTTCCAAAAGTGGGCAGATCGAGGAGGAAGAGGATAGCGTAGGCTTACCGGAACCCGGTCCTACCGGAGAAGGGTTGTATATCATAGCCGATATTGTCTACAAGGATACCCAACAGCAGGAACCCTATAGCGGGTCGGCTTCCATAACCTTTGCCGACCATGCACGGTACACAGGTGAATTTGTCGATGGTCTTATGTCCGGCCGGGGAGAACTGAGGATGCCCAACGGTGACCTCTATAGGGGCGAGTTTCGGACCGGGCGGATGCATGGACAGGGGGAATACCTTTTTGCTGATAAACGCCGTTATACAGGTTCCTTTGACAACGGGACCCGAGAAGGCCATGGCGTATTACAGTACTCTGATGGCTCAAGCTATACAGGCAGTTTTTCCCAGAATCAATTTCATGGTACAGGCATCTATGTTTTTGCTGATTCCAGTCGTTATGAAGGGGCTTTCAGCAAAGGGTTTTTTCAGGGACAGGGCATATTGCTCTATGCTGATGGCAAACAATATAGAGGAGATTTTCAACACGACCTCCCCCATGGACAAGGGACATTGCAGTTCCCGGACGGCAGTGTGTATACAGGAGGATTCAAGTATGGACGACGTCATGGGGAGGGTGTCATTACACTTGCTGACGGCCGGGTCATTAAGGGCAGGTTTCAGGATGATCGGTTCGTCGTGCAATAGGGGGATTGCAGATGATATGGCAATATAGAACCATTGTTTTTGAATTTGTCAAGGACGGTTTGCTGGGTGATCGGTATATAGACGATGAAGAGATGGAAACCACCCTCAATGAACAGGGACTCTCTGGCTGGGAACTTGTTGATGTGGTCATGATACAGGAAGGGGTGTTGGCTGTTCTCAAGCGAGCTCAAGAAAAGCCTGCGGATAGTCAGGTTGTCTTGGGAGGAGGTGCCGTCGCAGCCCAGATGCCTGGCCAAAGGGGGGAGAGTGCCTATCTCACAGAAGCCACAGAAACGAGACGGCAGCTGGAGGAGCCAGCGTACACCCGCAGCCTGGAAGAAAAAGGTACACCTACTAGGCAGGAGCAGAGGGGGGATAGGATTGGTGAGATCAAAATTCGTTAGCTTTTCTGCGGTGTTGATTTGAGTTGGTATATTGTGAAACGATTGCTGCTTATGATTCCGACCTTGATCGGCGTCATGCTTTTGACTTTTATAGTGACCCAGTTTGTTCCCGGTGGCCCAGTCGAACGTATGATGGCCCAGCTGGAAGGTGTGCAATCAGGGGGAGAGACAGCGAGCACTGGCAGTCTGTACCAGGGCAAGAGGGGACTTGATCAGGAGCGAGTGGCCCAGTTGCAACGTCTGTACGGGTTTGATAAGCCACCGGCAGAACGCTTCATCACCATGATGAAACAGTACCTGGTTTTTGATTTCGGGGAATCCTACTACCACCATAAAAGCGTGGTCCAATTGGTGGTCTCAAAACTACCGGTATCCATGTCCCTTGGACTTTGGACATTTCTCATCGTGTATTCGGTTTGTATTCCCTTGGGGATTCGTAAGGCTGTACGCGATGGTTCCACCTTTGATGTCCTCTCCAGTTCAATCATTCTTATCGGATATGCCATCCCAGGATTTGTTCTTGGGGTGCTGCTCATCGTTTTGTTTGGGGGGGGCAGCTTTTGGGATATTTTTCCTTTACGGGGCATTCATTCTGACAACTGGCAGACCTACAGTTGGTCACACAAGGTTCTTGATTATCTCTGGCATATGGTTCTGCCTGTTATTTCCTCAACTGTCGGCAGCCTGGCTGTGATGACCCTGTTAACCAAGAATTCGTTTTTGGAGGAAATCCGGAAACAGTATGTGTTGACCGCCAGAGCCAAAGGGTTGTCGGAAAACCAGGTCTTGTACAAACATGTATTTCGTAATGCAATTATCCCAATTATCACAGGGTTTCCCGGGAGTTTTATAGCAGCCTTTTTTACCGGCAGCCTGCTCATTGAAACCATATTTTCTCTGGACGGGATGGGGTTGCTTGCCTATAACTCCGTTATCAGCAGAGACTATCCCGTTGTTTTGGGAACGCTCTATTTTTTTACTATTATCGGGCTGTTGTCCCGATTGTTATCGGATTTAAGCTATGTTGTTGTGGATCCGAGAATAAGCTTTGATAAGGTTTCGTAGTGGGACAACGCAAAAAGATGACCAAGACCCTAGGCCAAAGGCGCTGGGCATTGTTTAAACAGAGCCGCCGAGGTTACTACTCGCTGATCATTTTTTCGGTTCTTTTTGGGTTCAGCCTGTTTGCAGAGGTATTGAGCAACGATAAGCCATTGCTGATACGCTATGAGGGACACTGGTACTTTCCCTTGTTAAACGAATACGCTGAAACGACCTTTGGCGGTGATTTCCCGACAGCAACAGATTACCAAGATCCGTATATAGTGGAACAGCTCACCGCGGCTGGGAACCTAGTCCTGTTTGCACCAAACCCGCACAGCTATAATTCCATCAATCCATCCAACCTTACGCCCTTCCCTTCACCGCCCACCCGGGACAACCTTTTAGGAACAGATGATCGCGGTCGGGATGTTTTGGCCAGATTGATTTATGGTTTCCGTATAAGTGTTCTTTTTGGTTTGGCGCTCACGGTCATCGGTACGGTTTTGGGTATTGTCTTTGGAGCTGTTCAGGGGTATTTCGGCGGTAAAATAGACCTCGTCTTTCAGCGCTTCATCGAGTTATGGAGTTCCCTGCCGGAGCTGTATCTGCTTATTATTTTTGCGTCCATATTCACCCCAAGTATTGTTTTGCTGCTGATCCTGCTTTCTCTTTTCGGGTGGATGGGGTTGGCCGACTATGTACGTGCTGAATTTCTCAAAGGAAGAAACATGGAATATGTCCAGGCTGCCAAGGCGCTTGGGGTTGGCAATACCACCATCATGCTGCGGCATCTGCTGCCCAATGGCTTGACACCTGTGATTACCTTTCTACCTTTTCGCATGTCTGGAGCAGTGCTGGCGTTAACCAGCCTTGATTTTCTGGGCCTTGGGGTTCCGCCATCTACTCCCAGCCTGGGAGAATTGCTGAAACAGGGAAAAGGGAACATAGATGCCTGGTGGCTCTCTATTTCCACCTTTGTGGTTCTTGTTGGCACACTTATTTTACTGATTTTTATCGGTGAAGCATTGCGTCAGGCCTTTGATCCGAGAAAACAATAGTTCGCTTGGTTCATATGCGGCTCCTGCGAGCTAAGAGGCCATGTTCGCTTGAGCGAAGGTTTTTCAGACCAGACAATTGATAGAACAAGAGAAGACTTGGTTTCTTTTTATCTCAAATCAAACAAAAGTGACAGCTATCCCCTCTTTACTGAGCAAGGTGATGGTTCAAAGGCAGGCGATCTGCAAGCAGACAGGAACCTGGACGGCCCATCTATGTTAGCTGGCTTTTCAATTTAGCCACTTCTTCCTTGACCAGGCGCTTCACTTGAGCGATATCAAGAGAAGCCGCAACCCGTTCTTTGGGGTCGGCCTGCGTTGCCATGGGCAGCACGGTGGGTTGATTCTGCACCAGAGATGCTATACAGTTCGACTGCCAGTCCACAAATTTTTCTACGATTTCCGGGAGCAGCGATTCAGAGACATTTGCTCCTTCATAGGCTTTTTCGTAGAGATAGGTGAGCAGGGAGGCTGTTTGCTCTGTGTGGGGGTAGTTCCCCGTCTGTACTTGCGTCAGCCCGTTGTCCAAGAGTTGGAGGATGACTTTTTGGACAGGGGTGGCCGCTAATGGCTGCAGTGCAAGGATATGCGCACAGGCCTCTTCCACTTTTTCCGAAGACGGGTTCTGGAGTATTCCTGGGAGTAAACCACCAAGGGCTGCCAGACTAACAATACGTTCCTCCTCAGGGCCATCGGCAGCTTCTGAGGGAAGAACACTGATGTTGTCTTCAATGGAGCGGGTCAGTTCTTCAACATCATCTGGAGCCACATCATCGGCCTTGTCTTCTGGAGTCCCTGGAAAAGGGTCGTTCTCATGAATGCCAAGGGGCAGTGGTTCTTCCAGGCATAAATCCAGTTCATCAGCAGTTTCTTTGCCCTCATCCATGAGTAAGCCGTGCTCATCCTGAAGGCTTTCTCCAAAGCCAACCGTTGGTCCACTTTGTTCGCCCATGCCCAGGGCTTCATCGTCCTCTGCTGTCAGGGGGGCTTCTGTACTGAAGAAGGCGTCGAGTTTTGCTTCGATCTCCGGGATTTCATCCCCACCTTCGCTTGCAATCAGGGCTTCTTCCTCAGAGAAGCCTCCTGTGTCCTCACTGTCAGCTAAGGCGGGAGGCAGGGGGTCGTGTTTTGCTTCGTTGAAGAAGGTGTCGAGTTTTGCTTCAATATCCGGGAAGTTATCTTCTTGGATTTCTGCCAGTGATGCTTCCTCTGAAAATCCCCCCGTTTCCTCGCTGTCGGATAAGGCAGGAGAGAGTACGTCCTCTTCAGCGTTGTCGAAAAAAGTGTCCAATTGGGTATCGATATTCACAGGGGAATCTTCTTCTAAGGATTCCTCTGTTTCTGAATTTACAGACACGGCCGAAGGAGACAAGTCTTCTTCCTCAAAATTCGCCTCAGGCAGGGCGATATTCAGCTCTTCTTCTGGCTGCTCCTCTTCCTCTTTGCCAAAAAAGAAATTCAGCTTGTCTTCGATTTCAAGAATAAGTCCGTCCTCTCCTTCTAGCTCGTCGAATATTTCAGGTGCTTCAATATCAGATAATGCGGAGAGGAATTGTTCGTCATCGGGTGAGGTAGCAGGACTGCTGTCGATATCTTCCGTCACAGAAATGAAGTCGTCTTCTGCAAAAAGCTTATCCAGTTGGGCAGCAAGATCTGTTTGGGCTGGTATATCCAGTGGTTCTGTTTCTTCACTGAAACCGTGGTCTGCCTCCTCAGCCTCTGAGAGGGCCGGAGCAAAGCCCCGTTGGCCACTTACCTCTGCATGGATGAGGTCATCGGCCACACTATCGTCAAGTGGCTGGATGGCTTCGGAAGGTAATATTTCATCAGGGTACTTGGTTTCAGCGGATTCCATTCCAGGCGTTGCCACGGCGGGGAATAGATCATCAAGTTCGGACTCCACAGAGAACACATCATCGGAAGCTGTGCTTGCAGGAGTTACGCTTGCAGGAGTTACAGGGGACTCGGAGACATCAGCGATGCCGGCTGGAAAGCCAAAAGCGTCCTTTTCTAATCCAGGCTCCTCGTCATAGACCGCAGGGCTGATGATCTCATCGACGACCTCATTCACCCTGGACTCATTCCGGTAGGTGACAGGGCTGTCTGCGATAACGGCTTTCAGGCCGTTTAACCTGCTGACCCGGTCAACCAGTAATTCCTGCAACTGCTCCTGGTCTCTCTGCTGAGGTTCAACACGAAGAACCTGTTCCAGGGCATCGGAAAATGCGTGCAACAAAGGAAATGATTCTGGATGTGCACGAGCCTTTTCTTCTGCAATATAATCACCCAATGCCTGCAGACCTTGAACCAGAATCAATGCGGGTTTATCATCGGCAAGTTGCTCCAGGAAATGCGCAGTATGGACATTGTACTGTCGTAGGTTGTCATCAGTGACTTCCCAGTCGATACTGAGTATGCTTGCCTTGAGCATCCTCAAATGGTCTTCTTCCTCTTCACTGACGGCATCTGCTGCGGCTTCAGAAGGCCTTAAGAGGACAGGCTCTTCCGCTGGTATTCCCAGAGGACGGTCATTGGTATCAGACGATTTGTTGATTTGGTATTGGAGAATACGAAATTTACGTATATCTCCCTTGAGGAGCATGGTTATCTCTGTTTCTGTAATCTTCTCTGAAGAGATAATCTTTTCAAAATTATAGAAAAAAGTCAGCAATAACTTGATAGCGTTGGGGTGTGCGTATGCTCCCTTGGTTTGAATATAGCGACCGATTTTTCCCAATCCCTGCAGGTAGACTTCCGCTATTTTGTCATTTTTCCACATCGCCTCCAGATTGGAAACCTCTTCGCTGAGTTCCTGGAGGATAGTATCATTGATTTCCCAGTCCAGGGAGAGAATAATTGATTTGAGACGGGTGAGAGTGGAATCTTCTTCACTGGTGAACTCGAAAAGGTCGATAGCTTCTGTGTCAAAAGATTCATCGGCAAAAAGAGTGAGATCCTCATAGTCTTCAAATTGTAGTTGCGTATCTTGGGAATTTTTCATAGCCAGGCCGGTCGTGGTCATTACTTTTCGATTCTCACAAGAGCTTTTTCTGTATGGATATGACGGTGGAAGAGATTATTTTTTTTAATGTTTCCGGTATGTTGTATCCTGTTAATGCGCTTCCCTCAAAGGATGGTACCTTCAGTTTGCTGTTGAGATCCTTTTCAAGGATAGTGGTAGGCAAGATCGGAATTCCCTGATTGCGTAAATCCACCTTGTTGTATTGCAGGACCAAGGGAACACGAAAAATGGATTCTTTGTATTCCCGAAGATTTTCGTGGAGTTGATTAAGGGATCGTATATTTTTTTCCCGCATATGCTCCTGGGCGTCTGCGACAAAGACAATACCGTCAACTCCTTTGAGAACCAGTTTTCTTGTTGCGTTGTATTTGACCTGGCCGGGAACAGTATAGAGCTGAATTTTTAAATCATATCCCTTGATCTGACCCATGTGAAAGGGCAGAAAGTCAAAGAAGAGCGTACGGTCACCGTGCGTTTTGAGGCTGACCATCTCCGACTGAATCTGTTTTGAGAATTTTCGGTTGATATATTCCAGATTGGTCGTTTTACCTCCGCGTCCGGGACCGTAATAGACTATTTTAACCTGAACAACTTTTTCTTTGAGGTTTATAAAACTCAAAATGATCTCCTGCTACTTAGTTCCATTTAATATGTCATAAATTGGGAAATGACTTTGAACCTTTCGGCAAAGAGCGTCACTGTTCTTGTACCCAGAGTTTTTTTATAAGGTCAATTGTTTCCACTACGTTGAGCCGGAGAAAACCCAGCGAAATTTCCTTACCGAACATAGAGATGAGCAACAACTCCTCGTCGATTTTGGAGAAATGAATGTTACAATCCGTTCCCTTGTGGAACAAAAGTGAAAATTCTTCCTCTCCCACCAATTTCGCCATGGCATCGACTGTAGCGAAATTGCCGGCAGCTAAAGCGGCAAAGGAGTAGACATCATATTTGGACGTTCCATTATCCTTGGCCGTGATAATATTGCCAGCCATATCAATAATAATGACACAATCAACGCCAATTTTGATGAGCTTCTCTGTCAGGAGTTCATCAATCTTTTCAAGCTGTTCCTGGCTAACAACTCCGTAGTTCATATTGCTACCTCGTGCTCGTCGAACGGTTGTTAAAAATGTATGAATTATTGAATAAAGTTCACATACTTTGAGTATACGTCAGAAGAAGTATTATATGAAGCGGTTTTTTAAGCAATTATTTTTTTTGCTGAGTGTGGAATTTGGCCTTTGCAGCCTGTTATTCGTACATACACCTCAACTCCTCCCATTTTAGGCTGGTTACAATGATAAAGGAAGCCAACTGGTAGTCAAGTCCGTTTTTTCTCTTGGGAGAAAAAGCAGGCCAGAGTACTGCTTTTAACCGGTACTACTTGGTAAAATGGCAGTTTTCAGGGCAGACCTTTTCGTCCACCCTGCTCGGCAGGTCTTTGATTTTTGACAACTTGTCTCCTTCCTATGAGCTTGATTTCTCATGAACATTGTTTTTCAAAGGAGACAAAATGTTCACCAGAAACTCGGGCGAGATGTTCTCCGAGCTATGCCTGCCGATTCCGTCTGTTGCCAATACCTGGTGTCCCCTTCCGGCTGTCATCTTTGGCAACATCTTTCCCCACTGCAATTGGGGCAATAGGCCTCCAAACGGTCGCCGAATATGGGCGGGTAAAAGTATATCCAGAATGCTACGCATATGAGCATCGCTGGAAATTGTGCCAATGCCAGAGCCATGGTGTAGGCTTTCAGGTCCCTCAAAACGACGCCTCTTAAAAACAAGGAGAAGTGGATACTTGATCGAAAGCATGGGAAAGCCGCTCATCATAGCATCAACCAGCGGGATGACTTTGTTGGCAGTCCGATGATCGGATGCCTGCTCCAGGTTCTCGTGAAGAAGGGAAAACAGCCTGTCGGCCTTTCCATAAAGAGGCATTATATTGTGCGAAGCGTGGGAAAAGCGGCATGTTTTTTCTTGAGAGTACATGGAAAGAGTTTATCAAAGCCGATTGCAAAAACGCTCCGTTATCCAGGATAACCACCAGCCAATTGTATTCTCATTATACCGGTACCGAGAGAAATACAAAGGATATGCAGGTACTGTAATGTTGGGGGGGCGGCCTACAAACCGCTCATTTTGTTTTTGAATTTTTCATTGACAGAATATACAAAAGCAAGAACTTCTGCAATGGTTTGGTAGAGTTCCTCGGGAATTTCTTCTCCAACCGGTACGTTGGCCAGCATGGCAACCAGATCAGGATCTTCTTTGATAAAAATGCCTGCCTCTTGAGCGGAGGCAATTATTTTTTCAGCTATTCGGCCGCTTCCGCTGGCAACGACCAGGGGCGCATTGGCCGCTTCTGCATCATAACGAATGGCCACGGCCTGTTCACGTTTTCTCTTGTCATGCATGCTGACTATACCTGGGTGTTCACCATTCCGGTGTTGTTTTCAGTGAGATAGGAGAGGATGGTCTTAGCAGGATCCCGAGCACCGGTTAGGAAGACTGCGGAATATATCTCCGCTGCGGTGAGCCGCGCTCCCAGTTCCTGTTTATGTTCAGCCAGAAATTGAGCACGTAGGGTATCTTCCAGCTTAAACAGGATATCCACCCTGTTGTGATGAGAAAGGATTTCTATGTTGACTGCCCCGAGTTCTTCCATTTTGAGGTGTAGGCAATAGCGCTTCTTTTTTTCTGCCTCCGCAGGCTGTTTTTTTTGACTGGTTTCTTGGTCTACCAGGAGAAAACCTTGGCTTAACCATGGCAGTGGCAGGGGCATGAGCGAGACCGATTCCATGGAGAGTTTTCCCAGCAAGAGCTGATAACTTTCCAAGGTTGTACGAATATTGGCCCCGATATTTTGTCCGGATTCCTTGGCCGTTAAACGCTCTAGTTCCATGGCCGCGCTCTTAAGCGTAGATGCGGCTTCGGTTGTTTGCCCTTTGAGAAGGAGATGCTCAAATTGCAGACCCAGTTTTTCAGTCAGTTGCTGTAAGATATGGCCTGATTTTTCCTGGGGCGTGGAGTCCTGCACCTCCAGTGGTTTTGTCAGGAGAGAAAACAGAAAATCTGCCAACTGTCTGGTGGGAAAGACAGTCTGCTGTGATTTGAAAAGTCCTGCAATGTTCTGAATCCATTCTGCGACTGGCCCCGTACGCTGGGCCGCCTCTGCCAGGATCTCAAGCATGACTGGAGCGGGGATAGCCTGCTGTGCATCTGTGGTCAGAAAAGAAAGAAATTGGGGCCTCTGGCCGACTGCAGATTCGCCAGCCTGAGGAGAGATCGAGGGGGATGTTTGTAGCGACGACAGGGTGAGATGGGGAGCGATGTGAGCAATGGAGTCAGGAAGCGTGTTGGCTGAAAGGGAAAGGCCTGATCCCGACGAGGCATTGGCAACGTCCTTGGCAATGGCAGCGTATACAGTGCTGAGCAGGGAGACTACAGATGCCCTGGTGCTTCCGGTTTGCTGGGAGGCTGTGGTCAGTGCTGAAGTCAAATCCAAAAATTGCGTCAGGCTTTGCCGGCTGGCTGCACTGAGGGAAGAGAAAAGATCGGCGTCCCTGCGTATGGCCGTGATATCCTGGTGCAGGGTGTTTTGACTGCAGAGGTGGGGCAGGGAACTGTTGAGTTTTGTCTTGAGATGATCAGCCAGTAGCTGTAATTGTACCTGCGGTGTAAGGGCTGTTACCTGGAGTTCTAGTTGCTGCCCCACCCGGAAGTCTAAAGCGCTTTGCACAGTCACCCTCTTTCCCAGCATATCCAGGATGAAATTGCCTTCCTTTGTCCGAGAATAGACCGTTGCCGAGGCTCGTTGCCCATACTGTAAGTGTAAGGCGGCAGGGGACTTGAGAGGAGGAACTGCGTTTTCCCGGATCACCTGTTCTGTTGAGGCAAATCTGGATGTGTTGCTGATTTTCATGATACCCCCTTTGGGGTGTGCGGGATCGGAAAGAACAAGGTCGCTGGTTTGCACCCGAGTCACTTTTGACTTTTCTGAATTGTACCAAAAGACAGGTGCTCTTCTCCTGAGAGAGCCCCTGTCTTTTGGATGCAGACCAATAAGGTCAGCGCCAGGAGCGATAGGGGTTAATCGATTTGGAGATTGTCCCGGAGTTGACGTCGTTGTTCCTGTAGGCAGAACGCAATCAGAGTATCGCGGATTTTTTGGGACACATTCTCAAAATGCATGGCAACCTGGTACTTGTTTTTCCGCATGCGGTAGGTTCGAACTACATTGCCGGTGCAGTGAATAATGTTACCGGATTCCAGCTCGGTTATCCATATGTAGAGCCTATTATTGGACAAAGGTCTTTCCGCGAAAAGAGCAAGTACCCCAGAGGCACTTAAATCAATGGTTGTGCCCATCATTTGCCAGTTTTTGGCCTTGACTTCTTTGGGGTCGGGCATATAGCCGATTTCTATATTGGTGTTGATTCCGACACGAAAATAATCCCGCAAGGCTTCGGGCTTGATTGGCTCCCTCCCAATGAAACGCAGGCAACGCTCGTTGAGTGCCTGGTCCAGTTCGGCGATAATGTTGACCTCATTGCCTCTGTGCTTGACGACAACCTGACAATTGACGCCAAGGTCCAGGGTATGAGTTTTGAGTGCATGAGGCGGAAAAAGAAGATCAAAAGTAGGGGACTCACCGCTTCGAAAAGCGCAGTTCAGCCGAACCTTCTCCCCTCCATGTTCTGCCAAGGTGACCACGGCTGCTGAGCCGCTTTCCAGTTTTTCTATGATTTCCTTTATTTTTGACACAGGTAACTATTAGAAATTTATAAGAGATCTTTAACCTGTACGCGCATTCTCAATTGTTTTCGTTGCACCTCAAGGCAACTGCCGACAATCTTGTCCCGCTCATCCGTTTCTATCGTATCAAAATGGAGGGCCACGTGAAATAGGGCATCATTAATTTTCCTGCACCGCACCACATGTCCAATAATATCGATAACATCCATGGTGTTGTTGGGCAGCGTCAAACGAATACGCAATGGACGATCTCTTTCCAGGGGGGCAGGGAATGTACACAACATGCCGCTGCCACTCAGGTCCATGGTTTCTCCCTGCAGATACCAGGCCTTGTCCTGTTTCGTATCCAGGTTTGTCTCAATGGGTTTAGCCGCAACCGGGGTGGCGGCATCGACACGGAAGTAGTTACGGTGCTGCTGATGGCGTATGACTTCGCAGGCGGTTGCCTTTATGATTTGATCGCCTTCAATGGCTTCAATAGTGGCTACTACAGAGACGACCTGTCCACCGAAATCGACGGTGAGAAGACATTTTTTGCTTTGATCAATAGAGGATGCGTCAAGGCTTCCAGGAGGAAAGGCGAGGTAGAACGCTGGTTGGCACTCTGAAACAAAAAGACAGCTTAATCGCTTTTTTTCATCACTGTCCAGGATTGGCAGGGTTACCCGGACCGCTTTCTGATCTGTGATAGTGGCAAAGAAATCTTCTAACTGTTCCACGTGTCAGCCCTCATATGGTTCCACCGAAACCGTACATACTTTGATTTTATAAAGATAAATAATTGAATTTCAATCATTTATCTTTCATAGATATGCCTGTTCGCCGCATTGAACACGTGCATGAAAAAATCAAAAAACGCTCAAGCTCTTCGGGTGTGTGCGCCTGCTGAACTCTTTTGCTGCCGAAGTTGTGCGGACGAGCCCGGCATGCTTATGGTCTCAGCACACCACGGAAAACAATTCATTTCCATTACTACCAGATTGCCATGTTTTTGTAGAGATAAAAAATAATTTTTTAAAAGAATTAGGTAACTGGGGTGCATCTAACCTGGCTTTCTTATCAGCCCAGATGGTGCCAGTTGCATAGTTCTTGGCCGTTGAGTATGGTACCCCCTCTTTGTTGCCACAATACTGCCGAAGATGGTGCCGCTTGTGCGGACTTTTGGAGTACATTTTGGAGAAATTGGCTACAAATTGTTACTCTTGTAACTCTTTCTTTTTATATTGTTAAATTTCTGCAAAATGTTCATGAGAAATACCGGCTAGCCCGCGTTTTGAATCAATCTGCCGGCTATTGGGGTCTGGCTGTGGTATCCATACATGAGAGAGGAACCTGTTTTCAGCTTTACCAGTTCATCTTGCTGTACAGCCATGATGCTACGAATTTGTGGGACCAGGCGCTGGTTGGTTTGTTGGATACGCTGCATCAGACCAACCAGCTTTGTGATTGTTTCCTGTTTGGCCGGGTGGTCCGCTTGCAGGGCTGCCATGAGCGGTTTATCCGTTTTATTGATGTGTTGCTGCATGTCCTCCATTTCGCGGACAAGGGAGAGTATCCTGTCGGCCTGTCTGCCGGGCAGGGCCATTTCAATTTTCATCATGATATCTGCCAGCTCCTGATAGGCGCGGATGGCTTCTTCCAGTATCATAGTGTTCCTTACATGGCTGTTGCTATGTGTTTGTAGTGTGCCGCTGTTGTACCCGCTGTTTGCCTGGGCTTGGCCTCGTATGCCTCTTTCTTGTTGATTTCTATGGCCTGGGCCCAGGTTGTCCGAAGGTCACTAAGCATGGTCCGGACCTCTTCCAGGGGATGGGGATCGTTGTGCAGGTTGCCCTGTTGCAACCGGTTTAGCATGTAGGCGTAGAGTGCGTCCAGGTTTTCAGCCAGTTGCGCATCCTGCTTGTGATCCAGGGTAGCTGCAAACTCGGATATAATGGCTGCGGCCTTGTTAATGTAGTACGCTCGTTTGTCAATCTGCTCAGCCTGGATGGCCTGAATGCCCTGGGCGAGGAAACGCACCGCCCCGTCGTACAACATGAGCATTAATTGCTCGGGTGAGGCTGAATAGACCGTGTTGGCAAGATATTGGTTGGTATAGCCGTTCATGATTGTTTTCCAGTGCTGAGTTGAGAGAGCATGCTCATTTGCTGGGTCAGAAAAGAGCCCTGGGTGTTCAGGCTGCTGACCAGGGTTTCCATGGCACTGAACTCAGCTTCCAGGGTTGTGCGGCGTTGCTCCAGTCTTCTGCCCATGCTTTCTATTTGTTCATCAATGCGCTTGATATTGGTATTAATACTATCTTTTCTACCCTTCAGCATACCGTCTGTGGAACTGGTCTGGGCGCCGAGGTACTTCTGGAACTGAAATGCCAGGCCGTCTTCATTTGTCCCTGTGAGTAGGCTGATAACGCTGTCCAGGTTTGCATCAATGGCCTTGTTTAGAGTTTCATTGTTTACCACCAGGGTCCCGTCTTTCTGGGTCTCAAACCCGAGTTCGGACATGGTGGTAAAGATACCGGAGTTGTCAAAGGTCGTGGTCAGCATGTCTTGCAGATGGCGTTTGATGGCGTTGATACCTGAGTCCCCACCAAGAACACCGCCGCCTTCTTTGTTGATCACAGACTGTCCGGTTATAAAGCTGATGACTTCATTGTAGCCCTCGGCAAAGGCCTCAATGGTTGAGGCAATGGCGCCCTTGTCCAGGGCTACCTTCAGGTTGGTTGTTTCCCCTTCCTGGGCCTGCAGGAGTTCCAGGGTGACCCCTGGGATGGTTTCGGTCAGAGTGTTGCTGTCTGCGTAGATATCCAGGCTGTCGAGCCGAACATGGGCCTTGGTTGCCAGTTGCACAGGTGGGTTGGAGAGGCCGGTTTCATCTTCGAACACTCCCAGCTGATTCGTTCCCCCTGTCACTCCAGAACCATCCATGGTAAAGGATTGGCCGACAGTGTCCCCGGCCAGCATCAGCCGATAAGGGGATTCGCTGCCATCATTGATGATAGCAGCATTGATCCCCAAGTCTGCATCGTTAATGGCCTGCATTATGCCTTCAAGAGAATTGTTATCCTCTGTTATCTCGATACTATGGGTGGTGCCGTCCACCTCTATGCTCAGGGTTCCGGTGCCGAAACTGGAGCTTTCCTTGCTGGTGAAACCGTGTTCAGAAACTGATTTCTGAACCTGGGCCAGGGAGACCACTTCGACCTGATAACTGGTTCCAGCCAGCGCTTCGCTGGAAACAGAAGCTTTGACAAAGTCGCCTGAACTCTGCTGCATGGATCGTTTGAGCAGGCTGTCTTCCTTCCCCAGGGATTCTATGGCATCGGTAAAGGAAAGCAAGCGGTTATTCAGCTCGGTAAATGCTGCAAGACGGTTGTTCATCCAGGCCTTGTCTGCTTCCAAGCGTGTGATGGGGGCCTGTTCGATCAACATTAACTGGTCGATGATGGAACTTGTATCCAGCCCTGTTGCAAGGCCGCTGAATTGAATAGCCATGAATACCCTCCGGTCCCTTTCGGTGCTGTCAGCTCGTTGTATCGACTATGTTGCCGCTCAGCGATAAATCCTGTAAATGTTTGCTTACGTTAATGAGTTCCTCGGGGGGAATCTGTCTGATAATTTCATCGGTTTCATTGTCCACAATCTTAACCACTAACTCCTGAACCTCATGATCCCTTTCAAACCGTACAGAATAGAGCCCTTCATCGGTTAA
The DNA here is from genome assembly GCA_002748755.1 of Desulfobulbus propionicus. Lineage (GTDB taxonomy): Bacteria > Desulfobacterota > Desulfobulbia > Desulfobulbales > Desulfobulbaceae > Desulfogranum > Desulfogranum propionicus_B. Next base: position 43,767 of record PDTD01000011.1, read on the forward strand.
GGATTTGATTTGGTTGAGCAGTTCTTCGGGTTGTGCCTTGTTCTGCTGGCTGGTATCGATTTGCGGCTGTTCTCCAGCTTCCTGGCGCTGCTGTTCAATCTGCTGTACAGGCTCATGAGCCCGGGGTGGAGAAACTATGGCAGAACCGATATGTTCAACTAACATGATATTCACCTCCATGTGAAGAGTAAAGAAGGCTCGGGAGAATCCTGACAGGATTCTCCCGGCCCTTCAAAGGTTATCCGAGCAGACTCAGAGCCAGCTGGGGGGCCTGGTTGGCTTGTGCCAGAACCGAGACACCCGCCTGCTGCAGGATGTTCTGCTTGGTCATGTTGGAGGTTTCCTCGGCAATGTCCGCGTCCAGAATACGGGAACGGGCTGCTGAGATGTTTTCAGAAATATTTTGTAGGTTGGCGATGGTGGATTCAAAACGATTCTGGATCGCACCCAGGTTACCGCGTTCCTCGTCAATGGTTGCCAAGGCTTTGTCAATGACGTCAATGGCTTTTTGGGCGCCATCCTGACTGCTGATGTCAATGCCAGAAACAAACTCTCCACTTGCGGCAACATTGGTAGCTGCGCCAACATTAAAAATGGAACCAGCTGTATTGGCGACAGAGGAGGAAGCAAAGAATGAACTACTGGAGGTCAGTTCAATGGAGCCTGCCACCACCGTAGAGTCATCCCCGCCCTGGGTGAGCTGTTCCGCGTTGCCATCCGCGCCAGTGACATTAATGGTTTCACCGTTGGCACCGCTGTGATTAAAGTCAGTGATATGAATATTTTTCCCTTCAGCTTGGGTCAGGGTTATTGTGCCGCCGCTGACTTCAGCGCTGATGCCTGTGGTGCCGGAAACATCGTTGATCACTGAGGCCAAGTTTTCCAGGTCTCCGGTGGTGACGGCAGCAGAGACGGTGGCCTCAGTTCCGTTACTGTCCAAGGTCAAGGTCACGGTGCCTGCCGCGCTCAAGCCGCTGAGGGTTGCTTTGGTAATGGCGGTCGCCTCGACACCAGTCTTCGCCGTCTCATTATTGATGCTGGTGGCAATGGTTTCGGCAGTGTCACCTGCTGATACAGTAACATTTTTACTGCCTCGATTACCTGCAATGGTCAGGGTCTGGCTGGCGATCACATTGGTGCCAACCCGGGTGCCAGCAGCGCCAGCAGAAGAGCCGGAACCCTGGTTTTGGGTCTTGTTGACAGATTTATCCACATAGCGGCCCAGATCACCGGCGCGCATGGAACCGATGTCAACCCCGATGGTTTGGTTGGCGTCTGCGCCAATCTGGAAATTCTGTTGCGCAAAAGAGCCGTCCAGGATATTGAGACCGTTAAAGGTGGTGGTGTTGGCGATCCGGTCCATCTCCTGCTGCAGCTGGTTGACCTCAGCCTGCAGAGACGCACGGTCAGAAGAGGTATTGCTCGCATTAGCTGACTGGACAGACAGCTCACGCATACGCTGCAGGATGTTTGTCGATTCCTGCATGGCACCCTCAGCAGTCTGTGCCAGGGAGATGCCGTCATTGGCGTTACGGACGGCCTGATTCAGGCCGCGAATTTGAGAAGTCATACGATCTGAAATAGCCAGACCGGCTGCGTCGTCCTTGGCAGAGTTGATCCGAAGACCTGAAGAGAGACGCTGCATGGACGTATTCAGATTGTTCTGGGTTTGGCCCAGGTAACGTTGTGCGTTGAGAGAAGCTACGTTCGTGTTGATTGAAAGAGCCATGATATTCCTCCGTGAATATGACTTGGTGGCTTATACTTACGAGTGGCATCCGTGCCACTATCCGTTTCTGGTATGAGTTATCTGTTGTACTTGTTGTATTCCGCTGATTAGCGCCTCCTGGTTCCGCTGGAAAAGATATTTGCAGTGTAGTTTTTTCTCGCTGTCGGAAACGTCCTGTTTCCTTATAGGGTGTATCGTACAGGGCCGAAGAAAACTTAAGGCTTTTTTATGAAAAATTATTGCCAGATAAACAACTGTTCGTATTTTCGTTCTTTTATCCTCTGTATATGCTGATTATAGATTTCGTTTTCCGGATCTGGTAAGGATGTTGTTGTTTCCAGGGCCCCTGACCCGTAGGGCCATGCAGGGGCAGTATCTGTTTCCAGGTTTTTTTCTTCCTGGATAGCGGCGTTGAATCGTTGATATCGGAAGGTGATTATGTGCATTGTGCTCTCTTCAGTGCGTTTTAAGCCGGCTTTCTCCATGAGCAATTTGTCGAAAATTAAGACCGCTTACGGACATCACATCCATATGTTTTTATGTGTTTTTTTAAAGTAAGAAAAGTGGTTATGAGAAAGCTAGATTAGAGAACCGGGAGGTGGTTGAACCTCCCGGTTGTGAAAGCGGGACAGGCCGGATACTTATCCCTGCAGTAACTGCAGTGCCAGTTGCGGGGTCTGGTTGGCCTGGGTAAGGATAGAAACACCGGCCTGTTGCAGGATATTGTTCTTGGTCATTTCCGAGGTTTCTTGCGCAATATCCGCATCTCGGATTCGGGAGCGCGCTGCCGACAGGTTTTCGGAGACGTTCATTAGATTGGAAATCGTTGATTCGAAACGATTTTGCAGGGCACCAAGGTCGGCACGCTGGCTGTCGATTTTATTGAGCGCGGCATCTACTATTTTCAGAGCATCGTTGGCGCTCAGTACGCTGCTGATATCAATGCTCGTGACTTCTTCAAAATTGGAAATTTCCGTTGTATTGGCGGCAATATTCAGGATGCTCCCGGCCGTTGGCGCTACGGAGGAAGAAAGGGTATAGGAATCTTCAGAAGAGAATTCCACCATACCGCAGGCGCGGGTGGAATCATTGCCTCCACTTGTCAGTTGGGTGACCACACCGTCCTGGCCGGTAACATCCATGGTGCTGCCGCTGGTGGAATGGGTGTAATCTTGTATGACGATGTCCCTGCCTTCGGGCTGGGTCAGGGTCAGGGTACCGCCATTCACTGTGGCTGTCACCCCCGTTGTCCCAGATTGGTCATTAATCACTGTGGCCAACTCGCTTAGGTCTGTGGTGGTCACCGGGGCGTTAATGGTTGAGGTGTTGCCGCCGGAACCAAGGGTCAGAGTGATGATACCATCATTGGGTACTCCTGAAAGCTGTATCACGGTGCGCGCCGTGGCGGTAACGCCGGTCTTGTCGGCTGAATTGGTTACCCTGTTGGCAATATCATAGGCTGTTGCGCTGGCCCCGATGGTGATGGTATCTGCTCCTGCTGATCCGGTTATGGTAATATCCTGTCCGGCAATGCTATTAGATCCAGGATCCGTTCCTGCCGCCGCAGTTGTTGAACCTGTCCCCTGGTTGGCGTTTGTGTTGATGGCATCGACATAATATCTGCCCAAGTCATCGGCAGCCATGGACTGGATGGAAACCCCAATGGTTTCATTGGCATTGGGGCCGACCTGAAACTGCTGGGAAATAAAGGAACCGTCTAGAATGTTCAGTCCGTTAAAGGTCGTGGACTGGGCAATACGGTTTAATTCGGTCTTCAGCTGATTGACCTCGGCCTGCAGGGCGGCACGGTCAGCTGCCGAGTTGGTGGCATTGGCGGCCTGCACAGAAAGTTCCCGGATTCGTTGCAGAATATTGGTGGATTCCTGCATGGCGCCTTCAGCGGTCTGGGCTAGGGAAATCCCGTCATTGGCATTTCGGGCAGCCTGGTTTAGGCCGCGGATCTGAGCGGTCATTCGATCCGAGATGGCCAAGCCAGCGGCATCGTCTTTTGCCGAGTTGATGCGAAGGCCAGAGGACAACCTCTCCATGGAGGTTGCAAGGTCAAGCTGGGAGTTGGAAAGGTTGCGTTGTGCATTCAGAGATGCAACGTTTGTATTGATCGTTAAAGCCATGGTTTTCCTCCATGAGTTGTCTAGGCCATCGGTCGTCCATTGACTGATCCGCAGGCTAACGATACAAACGTAACTATTCTCTCAATGCATTGTTTTGTCTCTCAAATTACTCATCGGAACCGCACAGGGAACCCTTTACGTTTTTTTTGCTTCATAGCAAAAAAAACCGAGATCCCCAGTCATGTGGATCTCGGTTTATCCTCGCCTGGATTGCTCATCAGTTCAGGCGACGCCGGATGGTACATTTTGGCTGATATTTGAGTACCCTCTTGGGGTCGTCAAAACAGTGCCAAAGATGGTGCCCCCTGGGCTGAGCTTTGGTGAACATCTTGGAGAAATAGTCTCTTTATCATTTTTTTTCTAAGGCATTGCCCTTGTCTTATGTCTTTTAGTTTCCACCCCATGTTCATAAAAAGTGGGGCTGAGGCTGTCTGTCAGGGATGGATCAGGTCTGAAAATTCGGCAGCGGGGTGCGGGTGTCGTATTGGCCGTCTTCCAGGATCACCTGGAGTGCCCGGTTGCTTTCCGGTGCGTACAGAATGGGGCCTGCCAGGTTCAGGGTAATGGTTTTGTCTTGTCCGATACTGACTATGGCCAGCACGAAAATTTTGCCATCCTCATCAATCTGCAGCTTTTCCCTTTCTTCTTGATCCGGGGCAACGGCATAATCAAGGAAAAAGTTGGTTGGATCCGTTACCACCACCGCAAAGGCAGGGTCGTCCACGGACTGTATCCAGAAGAGAAGACCGGCCTTTTTGTTGGGCATGACCAGAAAATTTTTCAGGTTATCAAGGCCGATCAGACCATCGGGAAAATGGATGATATTGGCAGGATCATATTCTACTTCACCAAATCGAGTCTGTATTTTTTTCATTTTTTCTTTTCCCTGCTTGCGAGCTGATCGCTCAGGATATCCAGATCAGATATGTCCCAATGCGTTGCCTCAATGTTTTCTCGTCTGATTTTATCGTAGACTTCCTGGCGATATATTTTGGTGGCCCTCGGGGCGTCAATACCAATGCGGATGCCGCCACTTTTTATCTCTATGATTTTAATGGTAATATTGTCCCCAATGATAATACCTTCACCGGGTTTTCTGGTCAGAACCAGCATGGGAGCACCTATAGTGTATAGGGATAGTCACTACTCATAGAGTCTGTAACATCTTGATTTCATTTATTTCAATCATGTCGCTGTTTGCAGCTTGCCCAGTTTCGGGGAAGCATGATAGGCAGCTATGGCCCTGATTTCTTATGAGTATTTTGTCTCATTTGTAAAAAAGAGAGAAACAGATGTCTGTGATTCCCTTGAGCAGCCTCACATCCGCCCGAAGATGGACGACCAGGGAGCAGGTACCAATTATCGCGCCTTTTTTTAGATGAAAAGCACCTCTGGCCTTTGCGAACAGGCCGAAACAGCAGAAGGGTGTCCCGCCTTTCTCATCAACAGGGGCAGTGCTGTTTTCACAAACCCTTTGGTGGCCCTTTTGTTGCCCTCTAAGACAGTTCCCTGACACCACCTACAGGTTGTGTCAGGTCTGTCTTCTCATAGGAGACACATTGTTCATGAGCAATGCGGACTCCATGTCGTCAGACGGTTTCCGTACAGCCACAGAGTACAACACCCATAAAGATAGTATTGTGGAAACCGTTTCAAAAAGCAAGCCTTTTTAACCGGTTATACAAGGATAGTGCAGGCAGGTCAGATATAGTCGAGAATACTTAGATCAGACACCTTGCCGGTGATGTTGAGCGCGGCCTGGAAGGCCGTTTCCTGCTGTACAATATCGTTGAACACCTGGATGACATCGGCATCTTCATACTGGGACAGTATCTGCTGCAGATCTATCCGTACATCTTCCTGGTGCCGTATGGCGGATTCCACCCGGGAAGCCCGGATACCCAGTTGGGAGCGCAGTTGTCTGTTCTGTTCTGCGGCGCCATGCAGGTCTGTAATGGCGGTTTGCATGGCAGCGGCATCATTGTTGCGTATCGCCTCCTCTGCCTGGGTCAGCTCGGCAAAGATGTCGTAGCGACCGCTCTCTATGGCATTGGGAGGCGCCCCGGCAGGGTCCGGTGGGTTGTAGGGCGGCTGGTTCCAGGTGGAGGTACCCAGAAAGAGGTCATTCCCGGTCAGGTTGACCTGCAGTTGTTCACCTGAGGCAATTTCAAGATAGGTGGCGTTCTCATCCCCGTGGTAGAGTACCGGCCAGGTCTGATGATTATTGGGATCATACAGTGTTGTATCATAGGCAGGGTTTTCCGTGAAGGGCAGGGTATCTTCTTCATAACCGGCAAAGATGTACTTGCCGTCCACATTTCCATTGGCCGTATCAAGCAATTCCTGTTTCAACTCCGCCAGTTCATTGGCCAGGGTCGTTCGGTCCTCATGGTTCAATGAGCCGTTGACCACGTTGACCATGATTTCCTCCGCCCGCTGTATGATATTTTCGACATGATTGAGATATCCGTCGGTTGACTGCATGACATCCCCAGCTGTCCCCATGGTATCCAGATATCTATCCACATTACTTAACTGCTTTTGGGTGTTGAGAACCGGTCGAATAGCTGCAGGATCATCGGAAGGAGCGTTAAGTTTTTTGCCGGTCGCTCCCATATTGTACAGTCTTTCCAGATCAAGGGACATGGTGTTGAGCCGGTTGCCCAACATGCGATAGGTCGTTCCCTGGGTTGCTTTCATCGTTTACACCTTGAGTTGTAGCAGTGCATTCATCATTTCGTCCACTGTGGAAAGAAATTTTGCTGAGGATTCAAAACCGCGTTGGTATTTGATCAGGTCGATCATTTCTTCTTCCAGGGAAACCCCTGAAAAACCATCGCGCAGATTCTGCAACTGCACGGTGGCGTCTTCAGCGCCGCTCAGCGCCAGATCATTGCGACCGGCCTCAATGCCGACCTCAGCGACCATCTGACTGAAATAGGCATCAAAGCTGTCGTTGGTTCCGGTCACTGTATGGTCTGTTTCCAGGCTTGAGATGAGCAGGGCGTTCTCATTGTCTCCCGGAGCAGCTGTATCCTTGCCTGCTGCTGCAATATATCGGCTGTCGGTAAAGGCCAGGGATATGGATCGGCTGGCGTGCACATCCGGGGGAAGAGCAGTGATGTCGGTGAAAAACAGCTGACCGGTGGCAGGGGTACCTGTCGTCGGATCCCTATAGTAGCCGTTGATATGGAGGTCATTAACCGCTGAGGTCAGGTCTATGGCCAGCGTATCAAGGTCATCCTGAAGGCCGCCGATGAAGTTGTCTCGAACCTCAAACATACCCTTGAAGCGGCCGCCGATCTCTGAGCTATCAATAGCCCTGGTCACGCCGACAACGTCGAGCTGTAGGGAGACATTGCTCCCGCTGGTCACTGTGCTCATCCGCATGGCCGTATCTCCCTGCACCAAAGGCAAGCCCCCGGGTAGGTGTACGGTGAGCCTGCCGTTGCTATCTGTGTAGGTCTGTACGCCAAGGGTTTGGGAGAGTTCCTGAACCAAGAGATCTCTTTGGTCTCTGGCGGAATTAGCGGTCTGCCCGTTGACTTCGATGATCTGTATGCGGGCATTGAGTTCAGCCACCTCCTCAAGCTGTTCGTTGACGGTTTCCACGGCGCCGATAATCTCTGTGTTGAGATTTTCGACAATGCTATCCATCTCATCCGTCATTTGGGCAAAGGCGTCACTGAGGAGACCGCCCCGCTGCATGACGATATCACGCTCCACCTGGCCGCTGGGATTGGTGGTCAGTTCCTGCCAGGCATCAAAGAAATCATCTATTGCCGAGGCCAGGTTGTCTTCCGAGGTGTTGAAGAGACGCTCCAGCTCCGTAAGGGCGTTGGTTTTACCGGATTCTTCACCGTAGGCGATATGGCTTTCCTGTAATTGCCTGTTGATAAAACTGGAGTAATCTCTGCTGACATCGGCAACCGATACACCCTGGCCGATAAAGAAATCGCCGAAGTTCACCGCCGGTATCTGAATCAGTTCGGCCCTCTGTCTAGAATATCCCTCCGTATTGACGTTTGCAACGTTGTTGCCAACAATCTCTATGGATTTTTGATGCACGCTTAGGCTGGTTCGCCCTGCATTCAGGGCATCGAAGAGTCCTGCCATAATTTGGTTCCTGTCTGTGATGGATAAAGAGTACCCAGGGCATTCATGGTGGCCGACATTGCTCGAAACAGTCATGCTGTCTCCGGTACCGTTCTGTCTTTATCGGATGGCAGTCGTGTAGCCTTTAGTCCGGTTTTTCCATGAACATTTGGTCTCGTTTGAGAAAAAGAATACAAAAACAAATGGATGTGGCATCCGTGAGCCGGATAAAATTTGCCAAACTGCTCACCCAAGCTCAGCAAAGGCGGTGGCATGGTAGGGCAGTATTGTGGATACACCTGTACCCAAGGAGAATGAAGTACCAAAAAGGAACGAACCTGGGACTACCTGAGTTGATGAGTAATCCAGACTATGCAGAAAAGGGTGATCGTTCGACGATGGGGGTACTGCGAGGAGGTACGAATACAAGAGAGCATGTTTGAACGTACCAATCAACGTCCTGGTTTGTGGATCAGATTTGGGAATGAGAAAACGGTGGTGGCCGGTTTGGGATAGGGAGGGGAATGAGCGTGCGTTACAAGCTGCAGGCAGAGTGTATTTGCAGGACTAAATATGGCCTGAAAGCAGGCGACCGTTGTTCGGTATACTTGTAGTGTACCCCGATTGGCCATAGGTTGTCGGGATGGTTTTCCGGCCAAAGAACACCATGGTTTCCTGTATCCAGTTGAGGGTTGCCCGAAAGAGAAAGGCGTTGCGTTGGTTTTCCCGCTTGATCTCCTGGGCAATCTCTACCTCTTCGGGATGGAGCCGAGGAATGGCGTTTAAAGTGGCGATCAGTGCCTCTTTTTTCGTTACATCGGCTAGCATCGCCTCCATGTCCAGTTGTCTGGCATGCTCCCGCTCGTCACGGATGGCGGTGAGCAGTTGCTGCAACAGATCTTGCACTCTTTCTCTTTGCATACCTTATCCCTTGTTGCTTTCGACGAGGAATTTCAACAGGCTGGATGCTACCTGGTTTAAGTCTGGCTCGTAGTTGCCGCTCCCGATCTGTGTTTTCAGCTCTTCTATCCGGGCGGCCCGTTCGGATGCTGCTACCTTGTTTTCGGCTTGTGCCTCACCAACAGACTTCAGGGCTGAAGAAAAGGAGGAGCCTGTATTGCCCGCTGCCTTCTCCGTTTTTTGAATTTCGCTGGCTCGGTTGGCCTTGTTTATGCCGCCGAGCTGTCCCATGCCTCGTACTCCAAAAAATTCCACTGTCATCACGTTCACCTGTTATACAACGTATCCAACCATTTCTTCTGCCGCCGCTGCCCAACTACTCAGCTTTTCCTTAGTTTATCTTGTGGTTGCACAGGAGATGTCCGGCAGCCATAGGCTTCTTGGGTTTCGTTCAAACCATTATCAACGCCTTTTTTCATGGCATCAAGCCGGGTTGGGGCTTCTTCGACCACACCAACGGCAAACTGAACAATTTTCTCTGTTTGCGTGGTCCTTCCTCCCCGCAGTGTTTACGGCTCCTCTTGGGCCGCTTGATCAAAGTGTTTTCCTTCAGGTATTGTTCTTATCGGAGACAGAATAAAAAATCTTTATCTGCTTTCGTCTTTTTTTTTAAAGAAAAAGAAAAAAAATCATTTTTTGATCCCATCTAAATCTGGGTTAGGCAGCGTGCCTGTTGTTGTGGCAGCAGGTATGAAGACATAGGCCAGCTTATTGTCCTGGCTTCAGGTATTTTTCAGCCTGTCGATAGATTTGATCGGCCAAGCCCAGGCTCTGTTTGCGGGCAATGGCAGTGGCAATCTCGGTATCCAGCATTTCCTGATACATCTTTTCGGCATTTGATTTGGTGATCAGATCGCTCGCACCCACGGTTTTACGCATGGACTTAAACATGGTATCGATAAAAATGGCCTCAAAGTCTTCACAGGTTTTTTTAAGCGCCTCTTTTTGGCGCCAAGAAGTCTGGGTGCTCTGCCCTGTCTGTTGCGTGGCCGAAACTGCGTCTGTCTTTGGGTGCATGTTGTTGCTCCTTGTACCTTAAACCGTGAATGTCTACAATATAACCAACTCGCCTTGCAACGCTCCGGATGCCTTGATGGCCTGAAAAATAGCGATAAGATCACGAGGAGTGGCACCAATGGCGTTCAAGGCATTGGCAATATCTTCAATACTGACCCCCATTTCGAGCACCACCAGTTTGCTCTCCTCCTCAATGGTTTCCATGGTGGTGACTGGGGCGCTGACAGTCTCACCTTCGGCCAGGGGATTGGGCTGGGATATTTTGAGAGATTCAGAGATAACGAGACTGAGATTGCCGTGGGAAACAGCCACAGTGGAGATACGGACATCCTGTCCCATGACAATGGTTCCGGTACGTTCATTGACCACAATACGGGCCGGGACGTCAGGCTCGATCTCAATGTTTTCCATGGTTGCAATGAAATCCATCATTTGATAACCAACCGGCATACGGACCTGGACGGTTCCGGAATCCATGGACTTGGCGGTACCCTCTCCGAAAAACGTGTTGATTGCCTCTGTCATTCTGGCAACTGTGGTAAAATCGCTCTGCCGCAATTGATAGGTCAGTTGTCCAGAATCGGGCAACTGGAAGTTTACTCCGCGTTCTACAATGGCGCCTCCTGCAACGCGACCGGCTGTGGGAAAGTTTTTTTGCACTTTTGCAGCTTTGCCGCCAAAGGACAAACCGCCCACAGCAAGGGGACCCTGGGCAACAGCATAGGTTTTGCCGTCAGGCCCTTTCAGGGGGGTCATCAGCAGGTTGCCGCCGGCCAGGCTTGAGGCGTCACCAATGGAGGCCACGTGGATATCCAGGGGAGAACCGGGACGGATAAAGGGCGGCAGCTTGGCTGTGACCATCACCGCTGCGACGTTTTTGGTTTTCATCCCTTTAAAAATGTCGTCGTTGAGGGACATGCCCATTCGTCTGATCATGTTGACCATGGCCTGTTTGGTGAACACGGATTTGCCCATGTCATCCCCTGTCCCGTCCAGCCCGATGACCAATCCATAGCCCATGAGCTGGTTGGTACGAACCCCCTCGATATCAGCCAGATCCTTGAGGCGGGCTGCATATCCAGGAGACAAGAGGCTGGAACACAGGAAGGTCACGGTAACCAGAAAACCGGAAAGATTATGTACTCGTATCACTTATTCCTCCCTGTCAGAACGGCCAGGTATTGTCGAATACTCGCATGAGCCAACCGGGTTTTTGTTTGTCTGAAACAGATCCTTTCCCTGTATAGGCGATCTGTGCGTTGAGGATTTTATCCGAGCTGACCGTGTTGTTGGCATCGATGTCATGGGAACGGACAATGCCGGTGAGGTAGATGATTTGGCTTTCGTGGTTCACCATGACTGATTTTCCACCGCGTATTTTCATGTTCCCATTGGGGTATATTTCGATGACTTGGGTGGTTAGAGTGGCTGCCAGGTCTTCAGAACGAGTGGTCTTGCCAGAACCGGTGAATGAATTAGAAAGACTGGCACTCACCAGAGAGGACATGTCCAAGTTTTGATTTTTCTCAACAAGGGGGATTTCGTAGCCAAACAATGTGGGAATGCCTGCTGTCATATTGGCATCTCGACCGCTTTGGGTTGTGGCCTCTTTCGAGGCACTGGCGGTTTCGTTGATTAGCACGGTGACGATGTCACCCACTGCACGAGCCCTGATATCTCCCAGCCAGTTACCTTCGTCTCCTGTCCACAAAGAGCCCGGAGACATTGGGGTCAGTTCTGTGACCACGGGTTCCTCCAGTGGTTCGGGAACAGGCATCACCGCCTGTTCTTTGCTACTGCAGCCAGTGCACAGAAGCAGAGAGAGCACCGCAATTTTGGAATATCCGTTTGCGGGCCAGCGGCCCTTGGTTTTCTGCTCTTTTTGCATGGTCAAAACTCCACTGTCACTATACCTGGACCCTGTATTCTGGCATAGATTAGTTTATTGGAATTGATGTTTTTTACCTTGATTATGTCGCCTTTGCCACCAGAAGACCTGGCCACTCCGTTGGTCGATAAACGCATTTTTCCCTTCTGGGCGATGATCTTGACATATTGACCTTCCCGCACCACAGGGGCTGGCGCACAATCCCCTTCTCGAAGCGGTCTCCCGGCGGAAAGGGTCCGTTTGGCGACCATACCGATCACCTGGTCGATTTTGGTATAGGGATGCTCAATGGGCAAGATATTTCTTGTGCGAAGCTCAAGGTGTTCTGCCAGTATTTCTTCACCTCTGCGGATGGTTTTCGTGGGAGAGACTATTTCCGAAAAAAGCTCCATTTTTCCACGCACGATGCAGTGTTGTACGGGTTTACCATCCACATGAAAAAAAATGGAAAACATCGAACTCTGCAACAGGTCTGATCTGGAAGGGGTGACTTGCCAACTCATTTTACCGTAGGGCAGGATCAGGCTGGAAGGTGCACGAAAGGAAGTAAAACGTATTTCTCCAGAAGGAAGGGCATCTGCCTGGCTTTCCAGGTATTTGGAAATAATTTGTTCCAGTTGTTCCCGCTCGATCACTCTGCCTTTTCTGAGTACGCTCACCACCGGACTACCCAGCCAATGGACATTTCGGGTTTCTGGTCGGTGGCGTAAGGCCGCGATTATGGATGCGGCCTGCAGTTGTTTGGATGTCCCGGGCGCAGGTGCCGAGCCCACCACCAGTTCACGCAGGGTCTTGGTACTGTCATCCTGGGGCTGTATTTGCGCAATATGGGCCAGGGTGAGCGTACTGTCCAGAACAAGGGCCTCCTCCACAAAGGTAGCCGTGGTCACAGCATATGACTGGGTCGCTGTAAGCACAAAAAAAGCGCAAAAGAGCAGGGCAGGAACCAATGGTATACCAATACGCCTGAGAGCCTTCATGGTTCGTTAGCCAAGCTGCACCACAGTCTGCATCATCTCGTCGGATGTTGAGACCACATTGGAATTGATTTCAAAGGCCCTTTGGGTGGTGATCATCTGGGCCATTTCTTCGACCATGTTGACATTGGATTGTTCCACAAAGCCCTGTAAAAGGCTGCCGTACCCGTTATTTCCAGGAACACCGACAGCAGGCGTTCCAGAAGACTCCGTTTCCCGAAACAGATTGCGGCCAACTGCCAGTAGTCCAGAATCATTGACGAAAATCGCAAGATCAATGTTGCCGATCTCGGTAGATTCCGTGTCGTCACCGATCAAGGCGCTGACCACGCCGGTCTCACTGATGGTGACCTGAACAGCATCCTGGGGAATAACTATTTCCGGTTGAATCGGGTACCCGTCGGAAGTGGTTATGCGACCATCTCCGTCAAGTTTCAGGTTACCGGCCCTGGTGTAGCCCACGTTACCGTCCGGCATGGAGACCTGAAGGAATCCTGCCCCTTCAATAGCTATGTCCAGTTCGTTACTTGTCTGCACCAGGTCACCTTCGGTAAAAACCTTGCTGACTGCTGCCGGTTTGACGCCAAGGCCGACCTGTATGCCTGTGGGCGATCTGGTATCGGCTGAAGTGGGACTGCCTGGAACCTTCATAATCTGATAGAGCAGATCCTGGAAGTCCGCACGACTCCGTTTAAATCCTGAGGTGGAAACATTGGCCAGGTTGTTGGCAAGGACATCCATGTTCAGGTTTTGAGCAGACATGCCGGTTACTGATGTCCATAGTGATCGCATACGTTCCTCTTTTTGTTTGTGTTCTGTTCCCCCTGGAGAGGGGAACCGGGTAAACCGGTGTAATGAGTAGTTTGAGTTATCCGACGGAACCAAGCTCGTCCTGTTTATCTCCAAGAGTGGAGTATCTGTCCAGCACCTTGAGATGCGCTTCGAATTTTCGTTGTGCACTGATCATGTGAGCCATCTCTTCCATCATGTTGACATTCGAGGTTTCCAGACTGCCTTGGGTGATCAGGGCATTATCATCAGTTTGATCGCCGCCCTGTTGGAGTTGGAACCGGCTGTTTCCTACCTGTTTGAGTTGTCCTTTTTCCGCAACGGTGAAAACCTGCAGCCTTACCCCGCTGTCTACCCCGTCTACAGAAATCCCTCCGGCTTCGTTGATGAGGATAGTCTTTCCTCTTGCTTCGAGGAGTTGCAATGGCTGGTTGGAGCGGTCTAAGACATTGCAACCGTCGGAGGTTTTCATCATGCCATCCTCATCCAGCATGAAGTGACCGGCCCTGGTATACATGACATCGTTACCTTTGCGGATTTTAAAAAAACCATCGCCGTTGATAGCCACATCGAGGGAACGGCCGGTTTTCTGCATGGCACCTTGGCTGAAATCTGTTTCAATGGCACGAATACGAGCGTAATTAATACCGTCTGCATGCGTGATCTGTTGGTTCCCGCGCAGGATGGCTTCAAAGCTGATTCTGTTTTTTTTGAACCCGGTTGTGTGTACGTTGGCCAGGTTGGCAGCAATGTTGCTCATGGCCTGTTCCCGCGACACCGCTCCACTCAGAGCACTATATTTTCCTGAGACCATGTTTTTCCTTTCTTTTTCCAAGGTATCTGTTTATTGGGCATTTCCCACTCCGGTTGCCCCTGCTGGCAGGCTGACCGGAAAGCCGATACAGGGTCATATCTGTCTTTATTTTTCGGTCCTGTTGCTAAGATTCTTAACCCGAATTTCTCAAGAATATTTTGGGTGTATTGAAAAATATAATATAAAAACAGTTAGTTAAAAATAATTGATTCGTGGCCAATGACTCCAGCATGTGCACCCAAGAACCGCATAATCGGCACCATCTTCGGCGGTGTTGTAACAGCACATTGGGGGGCTTCCGTGCCCGGCTAAGAATCTTTGCATTTGGCATTGCGCATCAGTGTTGGCCTTTCTGCCGCCTGGTTCTCCTGAAACGGACGGCCCTGCTCAAGCGCTGCGGCCTGATTGAGCCATGTTTTTCAGAGTGATCAACTGGGTTACTTCGGTGATGGAAATATCCAGGATCCCGGCTATCTCTTCCGGCTGCATCCCCTGGGAAACCAATTTTGCCAGGATTGTATATTTTTCAGGCGTCCGGGTATGCGCGTGACACTGGGTGCGTATCCTGGGGATCTGTAATCCGGTGGTTAGGGAGGCTTTTTCCAAAGAGTGCTCAAAGGTTTTTTTGGGTGCAATGGCCTCTTCGGTCTCCAGCGCGCTGTCTATCTTTGTCAGTATTCTCTTGAGACGCTTGGCTGCAGGGTGTTGATGTCGGGTACGTACTTTGTGTGCCAGAAGAAAGGTGATCAGACTGAGGCAAAAACCCAATAGTGTGCTGCAAAGGACAAGTATCAAATCATACATCTGAACACCCTCCCCAGGCTTTTTTCATCAAGGTCGGATTCTCACCGCTCACGGTCATCACATTCATCTGTTTTTTCTCAAATGAGACCCAATGGTCATGGAAAATTCGGTCTACTCGTACATCTCTGCATTAATCAACTTGACCCGGAGTTTCAACAGGGCTTGGCTATGCAGTTGGGACACCCGCCCTTCGGATACACTGAGTACTTCGGCGATCTCCTTTTGGGTCAGTTCTTCGTAATAGTACAGTGCTATGACCACTCGCTCTTTTTCAGAGAGTTCCTCCAACACTTCGGCAAGGATATAGGTCATTTCCTGCTCTTCGATCAGCTCTGTGGGCGTCGGACCGTTGACATCTTCCAGGGAGTCGAGAAAGCTTCTCCCCTCTTCGCTGTGATCTAAGGTCTCGTGCAGACTGACGCATCCCAGGTGCGACACCTCTGTCAGGAGGCGTCTGTATTCGTCAAGGCTGAGGTGCATAGCCTCGGCCATCTCAATTTCTTCAGGCGAACGTCCAAGTTGCCTTTCCAGGTTGAGCATCGTTTGGGTGAGGTTGTTTTGCTTGTCGCGCATGGTGCGTGAAAACCAGTCCATTTTTCGCATTTCATCAAAAATCGCCCCGCGCATACGATACTCGGCAAAGGTTTTGAACTGGACACCTTTTGCACTGTCAAACCTGTTTGCTGCATCAATGAGCCCCATCATGGCCGCACTGGTCATGTCGTCCCTGGTCATAAATGAGGGGACCTGTGGAACCATTCGCTGAACAAGGAGATCGACCAGGGGAAGATGGTCCTGGATCAGTTGTGAACGATTATCGAGTGGTGGTACAGGTGGATACATGGCCTGAGTACTCTAGGGAGACTATTTGTTACCGAAATCAAGAAGCCTTTTCCAAAAAAACTGAACGGAACCCTTAGGTTCAAGAGACTGGGGTTCTTGGATCATGGTTCGCGCCAGGGCTGCAAATGCGGCGCTTGTTTTTGACTCCGGGTACAGCTCAACAAGTACCTGTTGTTTGCGTATGGAGTCGATCATCAGTTTGTCGCGCGGAATGGAACCAATATAATCAATGGAGATATCAAGGTACCTGTTCGCGACCATGGTCAGTTTTCGATAGACGTCAAGTGCCTCTTCCTCGTTACGAATAAAGTTGACTATTAGGTTGAAGTGTTTTTCGTGATATTGATTGGAAAGCAGTTTCATGAGCGCATACGCATCTGTAATGGCCGTAGGCTCAGGCGATGTGACCACCAGTATTTCTTGCGCCGCTGTATTGAAATAGGTGACATTTTCAGAAATTCCAGCCTCGGTGTCGATGAGTACGAAATCAAAGTCATTGTGCATTTTGTCCAGAGCTTCCAGCAGACGCATCTTTTCATGGGTGTCCAGGCGGGTGAAGCGCTGCACACCTGAACCCGCAGGCAGAATTTTTATGCCTTGGGGACCCTCGACAAGAATGGCTCTTAGGTCCTGCTCGTCTGAGAAAAAATGGTTCAGGTTGTATTGGGGCGCAAGTCCGAATACAACGTCGATATTGGCCAAACCAAGGTCTGCGTCAAGGATGAGAACACGCTTACCCATCCCGGCAAGCAGAACGGCCGTATTGGCCACGACAGCGGTTTTACCCACGCCGCCTTTGCCGCTGGTGACGGCAAAAACACGTGTTGCCGAAAAGGAGTGTTCCAGCGTGCCTGTTTCCGCTTCCTTGGGATTCATGGTTCGCAAGGTATCAGCTTGGTCTGAAATACGATTTGCATAATCAGCCATTCTTTTGGGTCCTGTGATCGTTCATGATATAGTCCGCCATGACCTTTGGGTTCGGGGAGATGATGTCTTCCGGGACCCTCTGGCCGTTGGTGAGAAAAGAAATAGGGGTGTTGTTATGAATATGGGTATTGAGAATGACCCCTAAACGTTCGCATTCATCGACCTTGCTGAAAATAAAGGTCTTAATGGGCAATATACTGAATTGTTTTATAATGTCCTGTATCTCGCGCTCTCTGGTTGTCGCTGAAAGTACGAGGTGGTGTTGGATATTGAACCTGGGACGCATGAAGGCTGCCATATCTTCGAGTTCCTGTCTGTTGCTGGGGCTGCGCCCAGCGGTATCAATCAGAATCAGATCATAGTGCTCGAACCTGGCCAGGGCCTGTTCCAGTTCTTCCGGTTTCAGGACCACTGCTACCGGCAGCCCCATGATTTCACCATAGACCTTAAGCTGTTCAACGGCTGCTATCCGAAAGGTATCAATGGTGATAAGAGCGATCTTGCCGCCAAACCTGCACAGGTAGTTTGCCGCCAGCTTGGCAATGGTGGTGGTCTTGCCAACCCCGGTGGGACCAATCAGGCTGAGGCGCTGCTGGCAGGGGGCCTTCTGTTGCAGTACTTTTTCGGTGGTCATCATATGGGCGATGGCGGCCCCTGCAAGAGATCGTATTGGAGAAGGTGATGTGCGGCTGGTATAGCCCAAACTCTCCCGGGCGTACCATGCTGCTCTCCCCGCTGCCGCTAGGTTGACGTCATAGGTCTGCAGCAACTGGATGATTTGGTCGTCTTCCTGACCAGTATCTGAGGAGAGAGGTTCTCGATAGGGAGGGGGGACCGGCTGCCGGTCCGGCTGGAGTTCAGCGATCTGCCTGCTCAGGGTTTTGATAATACCGCGAAGTTCTCCAAGCTCGTCCTGTACACCTTTGTCAAGTGGTGCCGTGGACGTGGAATCCGAGGTGATGAGGGACTCATCTTCTTTCCAGAGTTTTTCATAGCTAAGAGACTCTTTGGGCACCGTAGGCCGAGGAGCATATTGTTGCGCGCTCCTTCGTTTGTTTTTCGGTGGTTTACTTGGTTTCCAGGACGTATCAATGGCTGCTGTAATTTCCAGGACAGGCTTGCTCATGAGGCCGAGTTTCCCTTGCCGAATGGTCTTGGTGGAAAGAATCAGGGCATCGGGACCAAAGGTCTCCTTTACTTTTTTCAGGCCTGATGCCATGTCTGGTGCTTCGAAAACCCTAACTTGCATTGCTGGTTACCGTGCCGACGGATTGAATATTGACATTGGTTGCTATTTCATTGTGGGATAGAACCGCCAGGGTCGGGAAGTATCGCTCGACCAGACGACGGACATGGGGTCTAATCTGGGGAATGACCAGAAGAACAGGCTGCGCTCCGCCACGATAGTCGGCGATAAAGGAGCTGAGACTGTCGAGTATTTTTTGTGCTGTTTTTGGGTCGAGGGCCAGATAACTGCCATGTTCTCGGTGCTGGATCGCCGTCTGAATCGTGTCTTCAACCCTGCGGTCCATGGTTAGGACTTGTATGGAACCATCCGGCATGGTGTACATGGCGGATATGGAGCGGGCCAGAGCATGCCGTACGTATTCGGTCAGGACATCTGTATCCTGGGTCATGGGGATATAATCAGCCATGGTTTCGAGAATGGTTCTCAGATCACGAATGGAAACGCCTTCTCGCAGCAGGTTTTGGAGTACGCGCATGATAGTGCCCAAATTGAGCAGGTTGGGCACCAGCTCTTCCACCAGCTTGGGATAGGTCTTGGCAAGGTTGTCGATCAGGTTTTGGGCCTCCTGGCGGCCAAGCAGTTCGTGAGCATGCTGCTTTATGATTTCACTGATGTGGGTGGCCATGACCGTGGTGCAGTCCACCACCGTATATCCGCCAATCTGGGCTTGCTCGCGTTTGTCATCCGTAATCCAGATGGCTGGCAGTTGAAAGGCCGGCTCTATAGTGGGGATACCCTTTATGGTTTCGGTAACCATACCCGGGTCCATGGCCATGGAGTACCCGGGCATCATCTCGGCTGTGGCGATCTGAACACCTTTGAGACTGAGGGTGTATTGATTGGGATTGAGCTGCAGGTTGTCCTTGATGTGTACTGGTGGTACGATGAATCCATTGGACATGGCAAACTGTTTCCGAATGGATTGAATTCTGGTCAACAGCTCGCCATCCTGAGCGGCATCCACAAAGGGGATTAACCCATAGCCGACTTCCAGTTCGATGAGATCCACTGTGAGCATACGTTCGTAGTCTTCCTCGGGTTTGGCTTGAGGTTGAGCCGGATGTTCGATGAGACTTTCCGTCGCCAGGCGTGCTTTTTCAGCCTGATCAAGTTTATAAGCCACAAAGGCCAGGCAGACGGCGAGTAACAGAAAGGGAATAAACGGTAGGCCGGGGATCAGGGCAAATCCAAGCAGAATGGCTGAGACAACCCACAGTGCCTTGGAGTATCGCGTGAATTGGGCCTTGAGTTCCGAGCCAAAGTCTTCACGCCCTGCTGAACGGGTCACCAGCATGCCCGCAGCGGTGGAGATGATCAGAGCGGGAATCTGTCCGACCAGACCATCGCCGATGGTGAGGATGGTATAGTTTTCAGCCGCCTCGGCCATGGGCATACCTTTCTGGAGAACCCCGATGATAAATCCAGCACCGATATTGATCAGGGTGATAATGATACCGGCAATGGCATCACCGCGTACAAATTTAGAAGCACCATCCATGGCGCCATGGAAATTGGCCTCGTTGGCTATCTCCTCACGCCTGTTTCTAGCTGTTGTTTCGTCGATGAGTCCTGCATTGAGATCGGCATCGATGGCCATCTGTTTTCCTGGCATGGCATCCAGGGTGAAACGGGCGGCGACCTCGGCAATGCGGCCGGCGCCTTTGGTGATGACGATGAAGTTGATAATCACCAGAATGACGAAAACAACCAGGCCGACCATGTAGGAACCGCCGACGACAAACTGCCCGAACGCCTGGATGACTGAGCCGGCTGCATGCATGCCCTCGTTGCCGTGCAGAAGGATCAGACGAGTCGAAGCGACGTTGAGGGAGAGGCGAAAAAGAGTGGTGGCAAGGAGAATGGAAGGGAAAATGGAGAACTCCACAGCCTTTTCTGTATACAGGCTGATAATAAGTATCAGCATGGCCGAGGTGATGTTCAAGGCAAGACATATATCCAGGATCATGGAAGGCAGTGGAATGATCATCAACATAAGGATACCGACCAGACCCAGTGAGGCCAGTATATCACTGCGCAGGAGCATGTCGGTAATCCGATCGCGGTTGAGTATGCCTGGTGTTTTTGCTGCTTCCATGGTTATGGTGTGTTTTTGAGTGAATAAACGTAGGCGAGTATTTCTGCTACTGCTCGGAATAATTCCTCGGGAATAGCTTGTCCCACCTCAACCTTCGAATGCAATAATCTTGCCACTGGCGGGTTTTCTACCAGTGGAACATCGTTTTCCCGGGCAAGCGTACGGATTGCTTGGGCAACTAGCTCCTGCCCTTTGGCCACAACTTCAGGAGCCTGCATCTGTGCTGAGTCATATTTGAGGGCCACGGCTATATGGGTGGGATTGGTAATGACAACGTCGGCTTCCGGGACGGCGGCCATCATGCGGCTTCTCGCCATCTGTTGTTGTATGGAACGAATTTTTGACTTGATGTGGGGATCACCTTCGGTTTCCTTCATCTCTTCTTTCTGTTCCTGTTTGGTCATCTTTAGTTTCTCTTCCATTTCATACCGCACAAAGCCATAGTCGACAGCGGCGAGAAAAAGCATGATCGCGACAACCTTGAGCATGACCAAAACAATGGTTTGTCCCAGATAATGTAGAGTTTCTCGAATATCCATCAAGCCGAGCACCAGGGCTTCGTCAAAGCGGTCCTCTGCGGTCTTGTAAGCGACCCAGCCAATGAGCAGAACCTTGAGTAGCGATTTGATTAGCTCGACCAGGGAGCGTTTGGAAATGAATTTGGCTATCCCCTTGATCGGATTAAGCTTAGTGAGATCAGGCGTCAGAGGGTGGGTGGTGAACAACCAGCCAATCTGTATGAGCGTCGAAGAACACCCGGAAAAGAGTATGAGCGCGAAAAGTGGGGCCATGAGAAGCCCCAGGTGTTTACAGAGAAAAAAGGCAAGTTGCATCACTGAAGGCGGGGAGACCATGAAGGTACCTGCATCTTTCCACACCGCTACCAAAAGGTTTTCTATGCGTCCGATAAAAAAGGAGGCATAAAAAAGCCAGAAAAGCAGCATGAGAGTAAAGAGCAGGGCTGTTTGCACTTCCCGGCTTTGCGCGACCTGACCTTTTTCCCTGAAATCGGCCCGCCGTTTCGCCGACGGGGCTTCGGTACGTTCACCGGAAGAGCTCTCTTCAGCCATGGGCACCTGGGGGTTGAGTTAGCCTGATGATCGTGTCCAGTTGAACAAAGAGGCCTTGTCCCTCTCTGTTGGATGCAAATGTATGCCCACCCTTCATGCAAATCACGCACCTGCCCCGATATTCTCATGAACATTGGGTTTTTTTTGAGAAAAAACTCATAAAAATAGATGGATATATTATTCACCAGCCGGCTCAGATTTCGACAAAGTGCCCACCCAGGCCCAGCCCCGGCGGTCTCACCTTCGGCCGTGTTTTGGCAACACCTATACCCAGGTATACTGAGGTACCACAGACTATCGAACCTGGCACCGCCAGGGCTGATGAGAAACCCGGACTATTGATCAGGGGCGAGCAGAGTGAAAAAATCCAGGAAGGTGTATCCTAACGTGTCGAATTCTTGACGCAAGATGAGCAGGGTGGCGTTGAGTGTTAAGCCAATAACCAGGAAACTAATACCGATGTTTATCGGAAAAGAAAGCATGAAGACGTTGAGCTGGGGAAAAACTCTTGCAAGAATACCCAGGACCATATTTGAGATCAGCAGGAGCACCAGAACCGGAGCGCTGAATTTGACGCCCAGGATAAACATGTGGCTCGTCAGTTCCATGAGTCTGGGAACGGCATTGCCACTGAAATTCAAATAACCGGGCGGTAGGAGTTGGTAGGACTCAAGAATGGTATGTATATACAGGTGATGCATGTCCAGGGCAAGGAAAATCAGGATAGAAAAGACATTGATAAACTGGCTCATGAGGGAAAGCTGTTGGGTTGTCTGGGGATCGAAAATATTGGCTGCCGCAAAACCCATCTGGTATCCGATCACAGTGCCACCGAAATTTACTCCTGTGAAAATAAGCTGGGTTATCAGTCCCAGCAGGGAGCCCAGCAAGATTTCATTGAATAGCAGGATCCCCATTTCCGGGACTGAGGTGATAACCGGCGTGTAGGGTGACATAAGCGGGAATAGCAGCATGGCCGTGCCGAACCCGAGGCCTATTTTAAATCGCAGGGCAACCCGACTTCCTGCAAAGACTGGTATGGCGGCAATAAGGCCCAGTACACGGGAGAGGCAGAAGAGAAAATTCTGGAACTGTTCCAGGGGAACGAGCTGGAGGTTCATGGAAAGCCAAGTTAGCCCGGATTTCTCATCAACTCAGGCGGTGCCAGGTATGGTCGCTTGTGGTACCTCATTTTACAGGGGTATATGTGTGAGTAAACTACCGCCGAAGATGGGACCGCCTGGGCTGAGCGTTGGTGAACAGTTTGTCGGAATGTAAGCCGACTCATGGATATCATATCTACTTGTTTCTATATATTTTTCTCAAGTAAAACCCTCTGCTCATGAGCAATTTGGGTTAGTGCCCGATTGTCGCTATATCACTGATTATGCCGAAGGTAAAGGTGATGAGCAGATTCATAATCCAGGGCCCGAAAATAAGCATGGTAATAAAGACAGCGACAATTTTTGGAATAAAGGTCATGGTCTGCTCATTGATTTGGGTTGCGGCCTGGAAGATAGATATGATCAGTCCAACCACTAAGGCTGCAAGGAGCATGGGAGCTGATGTCAGGAGGATGGTTTCCACTGCTTTTCTGCCGATATTCACCACCGTTTCAGGTGTCAGCATAGTCCTTTCTCCTTAACCGATTGCAGTGTCGGCTGTGCGTGTTTTTTTCTCTTTGTACTGTCTTTCTGTTCATTTGCTTGCCTTCCTTGGGGCGATGTTTTAGGCAAAACTCTTCATCAGTGAGCCCACCACTAATTGCCAGCCGTCCACAAGAACAAAAAGCAGCAGTTTAAAAGGCAGGGAAATGATAATGGGCGGCAGCATCATCATCCCCATGGACATGAGCACCGAGGCGACCAGCATGTCGATGACCAGGAAGGGAACATAGATCAAGAATCCCATTTGGAAGGCCTGTTTTAACTCTGAGAGCATAAATGCCGGGATAAGGACCATGGTGGCGACCTCTTGGGCATTTTCAGGCTGCTCTTCCCCGGTGATATCCATGAAGAGCTGCAGCTCTCCTTCCTGTACCTGGCTGAACATGAATTCGCGCATGACCTGTACCGACTGTTCCAGGGCCTGCTGCTGGGTGATGGCTTCATCAAGGTAGGGCTGCAGAGCGGTCTCGTTTATGGTGTTCAGGCTTGGAGCCATGATAAAAAAGGTAAGAAAAAGGGACAAACCAACAATGACTTGGTTGGGTGGGGTGTTTTGGGTACCCATGGCTTGCCGTACAAAGCCCAGTACAATGACTATCCGGGTAAACGCCGTTGTCATCAGCAGGATGGCAGGCGCCACCGACAGGATAGTCAGGAGAAAAAGAATCTGTAATCCTGTTGAAACTTCCTGGGGAGTGGCCGCTTCGCTAACCCCAATATTGATATTGGGAAGCGTCACAGCCAGACAGGGGGGGGCACATACCAGTAAACCTGTTGTGATTCCCAAGAGGAGAGAAAGAGTCCGGTTCATTGTTCCTGGTCAAGCAGCTGGGCGAAAGTGGGCGGCGCTGGCTTGCTGTCAAGTTTGGTCAGCGTTTGAATTCCTTGGGGAGAAACGGCAAGGAGGAGTTCAGTATTGTGCACCTTGATCAGGGCCAGGCTGGTTTTATGCATCATGGGACGTACCTCCAGGATTTGGATATGTTGGCCTGCTTTCTGGTTGGGCAGAAATTTTTTTGCCGCCAATGCGTACACCAGCAGAATCAGGCCCACTACGATGAGCAGGGCACAGCCCATTTTCAGGGTCATGGCAGCCATGGAATAGTTTTCGGCACAGTATCCAGATCCGGCAGGGAGCAAAACGCTCCAGAAAACAATGAACGGCAGAAATTCGCGCATGGCTTCATCTCAGGTTTTCCAGCCGATCGGACTGGCTGATTATTTCGGTTAATTTGATGCCGAATTTTTCCCCGACTTTAACCGCTTCACCTCGAGCAATGAGCCGAGAGTTGACATACAGATCCAGAGGCTCTCCAGCCAGTTTGTCCAGCTCCACCACATAGCCTTCGCCCATTTGTAACAGATCTTTGAGCAGGATTCTCGCTCTGCCTACTTCCACCGAAACCTGCAAGGGGATATCGAACAGAAAGTCCAGTTCTCGGCTGGTTTTATGCCCAGACTGGGCAGGAGCCAAACTCGACGGCTGATCGGTCTCTTCCAGAAGCTCGGCTGTTTCCTCTGGATTCAGGGTGTTCTGGGGGCTTGGTGGTGTATTGGTTTCAGGTGTTGCCATAGTGTGTACCTGCTGAGTTGGTTTTGGTCGTGCCGATTATGTGGAATGCTTTTTTTCCGTTCCTTTCCCCTGGGTCGGCCATGAATTTAGGTTGATCTTCCACAACGATGGTGATCGGCTGCGTGGGGTCATATCCCAGATCTATGACATCACCCGAACGTAGTTCAAGAATTTGACCAATACTCATTTCCACGAGTCCTGATCGGGCAACAACCATGCACTCCATTTCCAGGGCTTCTTTGGTGATGATTTTGCTCCAATTGGATGAAGCTTGGGCTACAGTCACGATTTCTCTGAAAGCTTCACGGAACGGCTCTATGGTAAGATAGGGGATGATGAATCGCATCTGGCCAGCCTTCTCGCTCCCAATTGAAAGATTAAAGGTGGCAACCAGAACCTCGGTTTCGGCATCAACAATATTGACAAGACGGAAATTGTTTTCAATTTTTGTCAGGCTGGGGTTCAATTTAACAATGGGTTGAAAGGCCTTACGCATATCATTGCTTATGCCATCCATGGTACTCTTCAAAATGCTTATTTCGATGGTGGTGAGGTTCCGGGCAATATTGACAGGCTCACCGGATGTCGAACCCAGCATGATCTCAAGCAGTGTAAAGGCCATAAAGGTGTCGAAATGGAACAGGCATCCATATTTAAGGGGAGCTGTATTGAATATAGCGACGGCGCCTTGGTTGTTGAGAGCCTGAATACTCTGTTGGAAAGTCAAGGAACGAATGTCCTGACGCTCAACCAAAAAGGTCTTTTGCAAAGTGTTTGTTAAAGTGGTGCTGAAGTTACGGGCCAACATATCGATGATGATGTCAAAGTTGGGGATGCGCATCTCACCGGTGGCGCCACCTTGCTGGTAGGTACGGAAAAGATCTATCTCTTCGGCCAGCAGGAAACGGGGTGCCTGTACAGGTTGATCGTCACTCAGATCTGTAGAGACGTAACCGGCTTTAATCGCAGATAAAAGATCTGCTATCTCCGCTTTCGTGAGTATCGGTTCCATCTGTTTTACTGCACCACAAAATCTGTTAGAAAAATGTTTTTCACCTTGCCGTTTTTTAAGAAGGAATTGATCTTACTTTTCAGTTCTGCCTTGAGCTGTTTTTTCCCCTGCAGATCCTGGAGTTCTTCAAAGGTTTTGTTGCCGATGAGAAGAAGGACGGTGTCGCGTATTTGGGGCATACGTTTATTAGCCTCCTTCACCACGGCCTCGTTGTTCATTTCCAGGGTCATGGATGATTTAACATAGTGTGGCTCACCTTCACCGATAATATTGACGATAAATTCCTCAATATTCACCATTGGGCCGATTTCTGAATCATCCAGAGTCGGCTGTATCATTTCCACCTGCTCATTCGTTTCTTCTTCCCCAGGTGGGGGAACTTTTTTGAGAAACAGGAAGTAGGCCGCAATTCCTGTTCCAAACAGAAGTACCAGCAGCGCTGCTCCGATGATGATGATCAATTTCTTTTTTCCACCACCTTTTCCCTCTTCTTCCGGGACGTTTTGTTCAGCCATGTAGGTTCCTTGCAATTGTTAGTAGGTATATATTGGGCAATGACATTTCCAGGCCCGTGTCCACCGAACACAGGGCGCTCAGGGGCTGCCAAAAAGAATCTGACCATCCCGCCTTCTGCCTGCATTGTTCATCCATATTTTATTGTATTGGCAAACAAAAGGTTACTACGCACAGGACTTGTGCCCTGTTTATTGCACGTCAGCATGGTAAGCCCCGTACCGATTAAAAGGGGATGACTGGTTTGGTCCGGTTACTGACCTCAGGCCTGCGGTTACTGCGCAGGATGAAGTCAACTCGTCGATTTTTGCTTCGGTTTTCCTCGCTGGAGTTGCTGACCACGGGCCTGGTTGATCCATATCCCACTGCTGCCATACGATCAACGGAGAAAAGCTTACCTCTGTTATAAAAGCGCATGACTGAAACCGCCCTGGCAGCAGAAACGTCCCAGTTGGACATGGATGCAAAGACAACCGGACTATCATCGGTGTGTCCTTCAATACGCATGCTCATGGGCAAGGGACGGACTATATCTGCTATTTTTCTGAGTAATGGGTAAGAGCTGGGGTTCAGAGTTGTTTTTCCCTTGTCAAACAGAATGGAATCGTTTATCCGCAGCACAATGGAACCATCATCCCGTTCTATTGCCTCAATCTGGTCCATCAGTTTCGTCATCTTGAGATCATTCTGGATTTTTTTGAAATACTGCATTTTTGTCTCCCTGGGAATGGGAGTGAATGTAGACTTGGGAGGTGATGGAAGTATAGGAATACTGTATCGTTTCGGGGCAGCAGTCGTCCGCCAGCCGAAGGAGTCCTTGATGGAGGTTTTGGCCTGGAGGAATTTCACCGGATCCATGCTCGCCATGGAAAGGAGCAAAACAAAAAAGGTCAGCAACAAGGTAACCAGGTCGCTAAAGGTGGTCATCCATAAGGGGGCACCGGGCGGACATTCTTCCTGTTTCTTAGCCATGGGTGTTCCTGGTTATTTGAAGACGGATTCACGCTGTTTCGGAGCGATATATGCGTGCAGCTTCTGCTCCATCACCCGGGGATTTTCACCGGAAAGAATGGATTCCATACCCTCAACAATAACTGTTTTTTGCAGTAACTCGGTTTTGGATCTGGTTTTCAGCTTACCCGCCATGGGATTAAAGAGAATGTTTGCCAGGACCGCGCCGTAAAAGGTGGTCAGCAGAGCAACAGCCATTGCAGGACCGATGGCGGAAGGGTCACTCATATTCTGCAGCATCTGCACAAGACCGATAAGAGTGCCAACCATGCCCATGGCTGGGGAGATCATACCAAGGGAAATAAATATTTCCGCACCGCCACTATGTCTTTCGGAAATATAATCGATTTCCGTATTGAGCATGGCCTTGAGGTCTTCAGGCTCCTGCCCGTCCACAGCCATTTGTAGTGCTTTGACCAAAAAATCGTCGTCTACCGTGTCAATGGAACCCTGGAGCGAGAGGATGCCTTCTTTTCGGGCTTTATTGGCAAAGTCCATTAACTGGCTAATGAGATCGTTGGTATTGGCCTCCTTGATAAGGATTGTTTTTTTAGCAACCCCTATGGCGGCGGTAACGTCAGCAAGAGGAAAATTAATCAGGGCTACGCCTGCGGTGCCGCCGAAAACAATGAGCATGGAGGGCACATCTATAAACATGCCAATGCCGCCACCCTGCAAAATGGCCATAAGCATGAGCCCAAAAGCGGCTACGGTACCTATAAGGGTTGCTATATCCACATGATGCTCCTTGAGCGTTGTACTGCTGCCTTTTCCCAGGGATGATTTCCCTGTTCCCGGTCGTGCAAGGCCTTGGAATCATACTGACGATGCACATCAGAATACCTGAAAAATGGTCTAAAAACAATAATGCAATTATGGTGCCAATGGAAACAAAATGCAAGCTGGAAAGAGAGGATGGAGGGACGTTTTTTCAGGGAGATAGAAAAAACAGCGCTGATTGTTACAGCCTGGATGGTTTATCCCGGAATGCTCATGAACCTTTTGTCTCTTTTGAGAAAACATACAGAAAAACAAAAGAGGCTGACTGCCGTGAGCAGGCTTGACATGCGACAAAATGGTTGTGAGAATTCCGGGCTGGGGTCAGAAAAATGACAGCGCCTTATCTTTTGAGGTTGATGAGTTCGCCAAGCATCTCATCAATCGTGGATATAATTTTCGAGTTGGCTTGAAAGCCTCTTTGGGTCGCGATCATTTTAACGAATTCCTGGCCCATGTCCACATTGGATTGTTCCAAGGAGTTGCTATAGATACGGCCTAGCTCTGGTCCGGCGAGACCGATACGTATCTGTCCAGCATCTTCCGTATATTCATACTGATTGGAACCGACAAGGTTGAGTCCTCCAGGGTTTTGAAATTTAGCCAGTACCAGCTGGGCGATATAGACGGCCTCACCGTTGGAGTATGTGGCGATAACGATACCTGCATCACCAATGCCCACATTGGTTAATTCACCGGATGCGTAGCCATTCTGATCCTCACCGATGACCACCGATTCGCTGTCATATTGGGTACAGTCAAAGGTGATGGCTAGAGGTTGGTTTACTGCAGAGCCGTTTCCCCAGTCCGCGATAACGACATTGTTGACCACCTTTGCGGGCAGGTTACCGTCTGGATCAAAGACCATGTTGGGCAGGGCGGTGAATGAGGCCGCATCGGCGTCAAGGGTATACCCCGATGCCCAGGTATTGGTGGTCGCGTCCACCAGCCGCCAATACACGGTGACCAAATGGTCTTTCCCGAGACTGTCAAATATGGTACTGGTAGCGGAATAATTATAGGAGTCTACATTATCGGGGTCGATATCTGCGGCTGCCCCCCCCAGCTGCTCCGAGGCTGCATCCAGATTGGTGGTAAAGGTGAGTTCTGAGGTGGCGTTCGCTTCTATCAGACCAACATCTTCAACCCGTATGTTTCCAGGATCTGCGGGCAGCAGTTCACCGTTTTCATCAAATCCTTTGCCTTGGACAACGTATCCCTCGGGATTCACCATGTAGCCCTCTTCATCAAAACGAAAGGAGCCTGCCCTGGTATAATACATGGTGTCGTTGGAAAGCTCACTGACAATGAAAAAGCCCTCACCTTCAATGGCCACATCCGTATCCAGGGTAGTGGTTTCAAAGGTGCCCTGACTGAAGATATTGTCAACCGTTGAAAGACCAACACCTCTTCCCACCTGGGAGGTTCCTCCTGATCCGAAAACAGAACTGGAGAGCAAATCGGAGAAAACGGTTCGCGAGCCCTTAAAACCGATCGTATTGGTGTTCGCAAGATTGTTGCCGATGACGTTCATTGCCTGCGAGTTGGTATTGAGCCCGCTGACACCGCTATACATTGCACTTTGAATACCCATTCGTACCTCCTCAGTGGGTTATCCAGTGGATAATTGATTGGTTTGAGTCCTTACACAGAGCTCTCCTGCAGAGCATCAACTACGTTTTCAATTATCCCCGCGCCGTCCGTTGCCGCAGAGAAAGCGTCCTCTGGTGTTTTTTCACCACCTGCTTCGTCGTCCTCTGACATTGCAGTATAGGTTGCATTGCCGGAGCCCTGATATGCTCCATGCACCTCATTGATGGAGTATGCGCCGCTCACCGTGACCAGGAGGGGCTCAAGGCCGTTCAGGTCCACCTCGGTGACTGTGCCTCTAACCAGGGGTGATACTGTAGTGCCGGTGGCGTCTCCATCTGTTGTGGCTTCGATGACCAAGGTGTAGGTTCCAGGTTCGACCTCCTCGCCTGAGTGGTCCTTGCCGTCCCAGGTCAGGAAGTGGGTCCCTTCTGAAGTGTCGAGGGCGCTCAGCGTGGTCACTGTCGTACCGAACTGATCCTTGACGATAACTTCGGCGTCGGTGACTACTCCTTCCACGGAGTACCCGAGTTCAACGGGTTCCCCCTGGTACCTGAATTCCGAACCCTCTGCCAGAACCTCCTTGCCGATCAGAGAGAGAGCAGATATCCTCTGCGCATTGTTCTGGGCCGCAGCCAGTCCATCCATGGAGTCGTTCAGGTTAAAGAGTTGTTCCAACTCGCTGTATTGTGCCAGCTGGGAGGTGAATTCCGTCGCATCGGCCGGGTTTAGGGGATCCTGGTTCTGCAGCTGGGCCACCAGAAGGGTCAGGAAATCTTCCTGTCCAAGGGTGTTGGTGCTGGTTCCGTGTGCCTGAGCGGTGCTCGTCGAAGAAGTCTGCTGGCTGATGGAGGAAATGTCTGTCATGATCCTGTCCTGTTTATGCTTTCACACTCAGAGTCTGATTCGAGGTCCACAGGGTCTCTTCTTCTTCCTCATGCAGGCTGAATACAGCCTGCCTGGAGGGTGAACGGTATTCTTTCCCCAATTGATGACGGCCTTCATTGTGCTGGAAATGACTGCCATCGTATTGGCTATTGGCGGCAATGGTTATTTCGACCTCATGGAGAAAAAGTCCCTGCTGCTCCAGGGCTTCTCTCAGTCTGGGCAGATGTTTGTCCAGCGCCTCCTGTGCCTGGGGCGTCTGGGTGACGATGTGCGCACGGATAGTATCTTGATCCACCTTGATTTCCATACGCAGTGCACCCAGTTCTCTGGGATGCAGGCTCAAGGTAACAGAACCGCTTTCCAGGTGCCTGTTGGTGGTGAAAAAATGGATGACCTGGTCCATGGCTGCATTTTCCGGGACAGTCGCTCCGGAAGGAAGACGCATCATGGCCGCTGTGTCCACCGGTACCCGCGTGGAGGCAAACGAGGATGCAGCGGATGATTCAAAGCTTAATAGCGTATATGGCGTGTTGTCGCTGAAAGGAGAATCTGCTTTGGTCAAGGGTTCTCCTGTGGCAGGTTTTCCCGTCTCTTTCTGGTTTGCCGTGTCGTTGGCAAGCTGTCCTTCCGAATCGGCCAGGACAGTTTTGGTTGGCTCATTGGGTAGGTTTGAATGGATGTATTTGCTGGTGGTGTCATGGTAGCGACCGCTTGGATCGGTAGTGGGCAGCGGGCCAGAGCCGATATGCTGGGTGGCGACTTCCTCCACCACAGAGCTTTGATACACCGTAATGACCTGTCCCTCTTCCGTTTGGGTCACCATACCAGGGGTGGGGGAAATCTGACCATTGATGAGGTCGTTGCCGTTGGACCCGATGTTGCTCTTGAATCCTGCGAGGTGCAGTACTTTGGCCGCCCGAGCATGTTGGGGAGCAAGGTCGGAAAAGGTGGCTGACCACTGCATCATGGAATCCTGTCGGAAGGCTTCATCGGTTTGACTGTCTTGGGGAGCCGAGGTGGCAGCGCCAGAGAAGAACTTGGCGTTGCTCAGGACCTGCTGGAGCTGGGTTGCGGTCAGGGTGGGCTGCTGTGCTTTGATTTGGGTAACAGTTCCCTGGAGGTTCTGCTGTTTTGCTTCAGTCAACGCTTGGTGCTGCAGGGTTTCCGTGCTGGACCCAATCGCAGATTGGGCTGTCTTTTGCTGGTGCTGATGGTCGCTGGATACTGTGGTTTGGGTGGATTTGAAAAGGGGATTGTCGTCAGTATCGTTTTCGGTCAGGATATCTTGGAGTATCTGTATGGGCGCTGTCTCAGCCTTGGGCAGAGGGTAGGCGGCTGCCTGTACAGAGGTTAGTACAACTGTTGTATCATTTGTTGCTGCCCATGCTGTCAGAGCGGGCCCGGCGGTCAAGGGAGAAGAGATGTTTGGCTGGGATGCCGTCCCTGGTCCTGCAGCAGTTGTTGACGGATCGAAACTGCTGGATTCTTCTGCAGTTTCCTGGCTGTCGGTTTCCGGGTTGACAGCGTTCGGGTTGACAGCGTTCGGGTTGACAGCGTTCGGGTTGGCAGCGTTCGGGTTGTTGGATTGTTTGGTTGTCTGGGCGGCAAGGTGGGAGGCAAAGGAACGCTCACTGATGCCCCCATCTTGCATGCTTTCAACGGGAGCCGTACCCACCGCACCGGTCGGGGCTATTGGATCACAAGCTGAAAAGGCAAACGTCTGCATAAGAAGAGGCTACCGGGTTTCGTCAAGAGTTGAAAAGGCGGTGGTCAAGGCCGCAGCTTTTTCACGGCTCAGGTTATTCATTATTTTGGCTGCTGTTTTGATCTTCATCTGTTTCAGTAGGGAAACCGCCAGGTTCTGGTCCAGGCTGTCAAAAATCTTGGCCGCTTTTTCCGCTGACATTTTTTCGTACACCTTGCTGAGTTCATTGATGCGCTGCTGCTCCACAGCGTCTTTTTCCGCAAGAAGCTTTTCCAGGGCCTCTCGCTGCTGTCGGAGCTGGCTGAGTTTCTTATCGACCTCGGTTTCTAATCTCTTTAGTTCCTTTTTTTTGTTTTCAACAGCCAACCGTTCTTGTTCAAAGGTGCTTCGCTCTTGCTCCAGGGCTGTGAGTAACCTTCGCTCCTCAACCGACGAGTATTGCGGCTCCTGCTCGGTTGCATAGGCGGAGGCTTGCAGCCAAGGCAGATAGAGGGTGAGTCCCAGGCTCAAGAGAGCTATCAGTGGACGGATCATAGGGTGCATCATAGGCTTACCGGTCAGGAATTTTATGGAAGAGCACAGCAAGTTCATCAAGCATGAGCCGTTCCTTTTTATCAAGATGCCGTTTGTAGGCGCTATTTTGTTGCTCCTTCATTTTTTCCATGATTGTACGATCTGTACTGGTTTGAAGTAGCTTGTTTCTGCAGGAAACGGTGCGGAGGTGGAGGTCGGAGAGATTTTGTTCAGCTTTTTTGATATTGCCCTTGACCACCGCGATCCAGTTCTCAATGAGTTCAAGCTGGTGAACCGAAATGCCTTGGCCATACAATGTCTGCAACTGCTGATAGAGTCCTGTGAGTTCCTGCTTGTGGTCTGCAAGAATCTGCTTTGCCTGCTGTTCTTTTTCCAGGGCAGCGAAAAGGGCCTGCCGGGCTGTGTCTTCAGCCTGCTGTCTGATTTTGAGGACTGTATCCAGTCTAAAAGGGCGCATAGAGGAGGCGTATAACCTTGGTTGGAGTTTTTTTGCCCGAATTTTTCATCAGGGCTGACCTTTGGTGCACATTTTCCTGAAATGTGCACATGAACAGTACATATATCTGTTTTTGCCTGTTTTTTCAATGAGACAGAATATCCATGAGAAAGTCAGATTAGTGATTGGATCTTTTCTTCCTGCGTTCAATGGAGCGTCTGCCCGGTTTTCGCCTGTCCGTGCCTGTCCGGTCGCTGACCAGTTCACCCAGTGCCTGAATGGAATCATCCAGGGAACAGGCCTCATCCATGCCTTGATTGAGAAACGCATTTATGGCATCAATTCGCTTGATGGCATAATCGATCTGGGGGTTGCTTCCGGCGGCATAGGCGCCAATATTGATCAGGTCCTCCGACTCGTTGTAAACAGCCATGACCCCACGTGTACGACCCGCCAGTTCAAGATGCCGGGGACTGACAATGTCTCGCATCACGCGGCTGGTGGACATCATAACATCAATGGCCGGGTAGTGGTTCTTGGCAGCCAGTGACCGGGAAAGAACAATGTGCCCGTCCAGTATGGAACGAACGGAATCAGCGACCGGTTCTGTCAGGTCGTCCCCGTCCACCAGAACCGTGTAGAGGCCGGTGATAGAGCCCTGGCTTTTGAATTTTCCCGCTCGTTCAAGCAGTTTTGGCAGGGTGGCGAAGACAGAGGGCGTATAGCCTTTGGTGGTGGGAGGTTCACCAATGGCCAGGCCTATCTCTCGCATGGCCATGGCGAAACGGGTGACCGAATCCATCATCAAGAGGACATTCTGCTGCTGGGCGCAGAAGTACTCTGCGATTGCCGTTGCCAGGTAGGCTCCGCGCATCCGTAACAGGGGCGGCTGGTCAGATGTGACGGCAATGATTACAGAACGGGACAGTCCCTCGCTGCCCAGATCTCGCTCGATGAACTCGCGGACTTCGCGTCCACGTTCACCGATCAGGGCGATGACATTGATGTCGGTCTTGGCATACTTTGCCATCATACCAAGGAGCACACTCTTTCCTACCCCGGATCCTGCCATGATGCCCATACGCTGACCTATCCCGCAGGTGATCATGCCGTTAATCGCCCGGACACCGAGGTCAAGAGGCGTTTCTATGGTGTCTCGGAGCATGGGGCCGGGGGGAGAGGCATACAGGGGGTGCTGGTGTTGCAGGTGCAGGGGAGGACCGTCATCTACCGGTTCACCCATTCCATCTATGACCCGGCCTAAAAGATTGTGACCAACATGGATCGAAGCATGCTGGGATTTTACTCGGATCAGTGACCCCGGCCCCAGCCCTCGAATTTCACCTAAAGGCATGAACTGTGCCTGGTTGTTGGTATAACCAACTATTTCAGCGTTGATGGGTTCTCCCCCATGAAGGGGGGAAATTTCACAGAGTGATCCAATGGAAGAAATATCGCAGGTCCCTTCAATGACCAAGCCGACGATCCGGGTTACTTTACCATAGACGTCGAGGGGAGAAAAATTATCCAGGATGGTGGGGTTGGGTAAAACCATGTCGGCGTGGCTCTCCTGTTGTTGATGCATGACCGAGACAATTTACCGATCGTCTCGGTCGGTCTCCAGTCCTTGTCCCAGCGGTGGTGTCTCTTCAAGGAGAAACTTTTTGGCCTTTTCCAGTTGTGCGGCCACGGTTGCATCCACCAGACAGGTTTTGGAATCAAGGAGACAACCTCCTCGTTCTATGGTGTTGTCGGGTTTCAATATAATATGCTGCAGCTCACTCGTTCTGCTCAACAGACCAGGCAGCATCTCCTCTATTGTCTGTATGTCTTCAGGGTGCAGACTGATGATGTACTCCTCACTCTCGATGGCTTTTTCTATGGCCATTTCCACCGTATGAGCGATGAGGTTACGGCCTGTATCCAACTCCATGTCAACAATTTTTTGGGTCAGATTGATGGCGGTATTGATAATTTCTTCCCGGCATTGGATGAGGAGTGTCGTCCGGAGTGTGTCGATTTTTTGACAGGCGGTCTCCAGTGCTTGGACGGTTGCGGCAAATCGACTTTGGAAATGCTGACGGGCATCAGCGGCACCTTGATTGTAGGACTCTTCCTTAACCGCTTCAATATCAACCGCAGGTTCGGGGGGTACATGGTCATCAGAGGCAGGGGCAGGTGAAGAGAGCATCGGTTCCTGCGGCTTTGGTGGCTGCCCAGGGGCGACTGTATCAAGGGGAGAGGGCATGGGTTCTTCTTCGCATGCTTCTGTTTCCTGTTTGGCTTCTGTGGTATCAGTATCCGGCTCTTCGTGGTCATCAGACGACCATGGTGGGACTATTTCTTTTCTGACCAGATTGGTTGGCTGAAAAAAAGAGTCGTTATGAAATATTTTAGACGAGCTCATCAGCACCACCCCTACCCAGGACCAGTTTTCCCTCTTCTTCCATTTTCATAGCTATCTTGACAATGGTCTGCTGCATTGCTTCTACTTCAGAAAGACGCACAGGCCCCATGGTCTCCAGGTCGTCTTTGATCATGTCGGCTGCCCGCGCCGACATGTTGGAGAAAATTTTGTCTTTCAAGTCTTCGGAGGCGGTTTTCAAGGCCATGGTGAGGGAGTCATTGTTCACCTCTCGCAGAATCATCTGCATGGACCGGCCGTCCAAGGCACAAAGGTCTTCAAAGGTGAACATAAGCTTACGGATATCCTCCACCATGTCCGGGTCAATTTCTTCCAGGTTTTCAAGGATGTCGGAGTCCAGGTTGTCGGCCATATTATCGAGGATATCGACTACTCTGGAGATCCCGCCCACCTGCCGTTGATCCTGGTCACCCACGACGACACCAACCTCCCGGTTCAAGGCTTCCTCTATCCGATCAATGACGTTTGGCGATACCGTGTCCAGGTTGGCAATACGGTACACGACATCGGCTCGCATCTCTTCAGGCAGGAGACCTATTATGGCGCTGGCATGTTCCGGCGTTTGGGTTGAAAGGACCAGGGCAACCGTCTGGGGGTGCTCCCGCTCCAGAAGCCCGGCAACCATCGTCGGCTGCATTTTGGCGACTGTTTCCAGGGGCCTGCCCTCTGTCCCTGAGACGAATTGTTTCATCAAGTTGGCGACGCGATCTTGGTCGCCAGAGCCGGCGATGGTTTTTTTGGCGAATTCCTGTCCTCGAACCACAAGGCCAGCCTGGGATTCGGTGGCCAGTTCGAAATCTTCGAGAACGCGCTGTTTGATATGTTCAGGGATATGTTCCACTGTGGCCATATAGCGGGTGAGCCGGAACACCTCTTCATCGGTGAGTTCCCGCATGATTGTTGTCGCTATTTCCTCTCCCAGACACATAAGGAGTATTGCTGCTTTCTTTACACCGTCGAGTTGTCTTTCTGCTGTGGCCATATGTATGTGGTTAAACTTTGCTGTTGAATGGGCTGTCGAATGGACGAGATCTGCTGTTGAACATGCACAGTGTCAGACGACAATGCACTCGAATTTTTCAAGATTCTTTTGGGGAAATTGAAAAATATAGCATAAAAATATTTTGTTGGAAAAGAAATGGTGTAGAGACAGTCTCTCCAATATGTTCCCTTAAGATCAGTGCATCCAGTACCATCTTCGGCAGCATTTTGGCAACACAGCCTCTCAAGGATAATGAGGTCCCAAAACTACCGAACCAGGCGCCGCCTGAGCTGATGAGAAATCCGGATTAGCGTTCATGTATCCAGGTTTTTAGAATGTGTGCGCTGAAGACCGGATTTTCAGCCACCGTTCTCCGAACCCTCAGGACCGGGTCGTGCATGATGATTTCCTCTAATTCCTGTTCTGCGGTTATTTTTTCTTGTTCTTCCTGCTCGGTTTCCAGCTCCTCAACGGTTTTCATGTGCCTTTCTTCGGCTTCCCCCTGCAGGGTTTTTATCATCGGGCGGACCAGGAGGAAATAGGCCACCAGTCCTGCAAGGAAGAGCAGTCCCCAACGAATGAGCGGCATGAATTGATACAGGGTAGAAGCGAACTGATTGTGCGCATCGTCAAAGTCAGGCGGTGCTATGAAAGGCATTGAGGTGACTTCAATGCTGTCACCCCTGGAGGCATCAATTCCCAGAGCCGAGGCCACCATTTTCTCCACCGCAGCCAGCTCTGCCTCTGTCCAGGGTCGTTTTTGTTCAGGTTGGTCATCCTTTGCCGGGATAATTTTCTCGGCGACCAGGACCGATACTGAGATTTTTTGTATTGTTCCTACAGGGTTGACGGTTTTTGAGACGACCTTACTGATTTCGTAATTCGTGGTTCGCTGGGACCTGGAAGTGGGGGGCGTGGCTCCGGTAACCTGGGTGTCGTTTCCCTGGAGGTTGGATTGTACACCAGGTATGCCGCCAACGATTTCCGAGCCTGATTTCTCTTCAACCATTTGCTCACTGCGAATGACGGGTTCTTCGGGGTCAAAAACCTCTTCGGTTTTTTCGGTGTGAGCAAAGTCCAGGGTAGCCGTAACCCGTACCATGGAGTTGGTCTGTCCCAGGGCTTTGTCCAGCAGGGCCTGAGCACGCTCCTCCAGGTGCTGCTCTACCTGCAACTGAAATTGGAGCATATCTGGGGACAGGCTTCCTGCCATAGAGGGATCGCTGGTTCGGGTCAGAATAGTGCCGTTTTGGTCGATGATCGTAACACGCTCCTGGCTCAGGCCTTCTATGGAGCTTGCTACCAGGTGGACAATACCGTCGACCTGTTGTTCACCAAGCCTTTTTCCCACCCCGAGCTTTATGATGACTGAGGCTGTGGCCGGTTTTTGTTGATTTTTGAACAGTCTTTTTTCCGGGAGAACCAGGTGGACCCTGGCATTTTCAACCGGACCCAGGGTGGCAATGGTCCTGGCCAGTTCTCCCTGCAATGCTCTTACATAGTTCACCTTCTGTACAAAATCGGTCAAGGCAAAGGATTGTTTGTCAAATATCTCAAATCCCACCCCACCCCCTTGGGGCAATCCAGAAGAGGCGAGACTGAGCCTGGTTTCATGGACGAACTCACTGGGTATGAGAATGTTTTTGCCGTTATTGGCCAGTTGATAGTTTATATTTTGCCCTTTGAGCCATTCGACCATTGCGCCGGCGTCAGTTTCATTGAGGTTACCATACAGCAACTGGTAGTTGGACGAGCGTGCCTGGATGATCAGAAGAGCAAACAGAGCAATGGAAATCGCTGCCATGGCTCCAAGGGCAATCTTGCGTGGTAAGGGCCAGCTTTTGATGGAGGTGACCAGATTCTGCAGGCCGCTTTGTGAAGGCGGTGTGTTTGCTGTGGTTTCTTCTGCCATGAATTGACCTTGCTGTTCGTCGTTGTGCTACAGGTTACACCTGCATCTGCATAATACTCTGATAGGCTTCAAGCGCTTTATTACGTACCTCGACAAGATAGCGCAAACTAATATCAGCCTGTTCCATGAGGATCATGGCCTCATGCAGGTTTTTCTCTTCGCCGGTATGCAGTTTCTGCATAGCCAGGTCAGCCTGCTGTTCCTGAGCGGAAACGTCGCTGATGAGATCGCCGAGCATGTCCTGAAAGGTTTCTGCTGCCTGCGATGCCTCAGAAGCTGACTGTTCCGGTTGGCTGGGCGAAAGGGGCAGAGGGGGGAGGGCTGGAATCTGCATAGTTTACTTAACTCCCAATATCCAGTGCTTTTAACGCCATGCGTTTGGCTGACTGTATGGTTGTGGTGTTGGCCTCATAGGAGCGGGTTGCTGACATCATATCAACTATTTCCTGGATCACGCTGACATTGGGCATGGCCACATAGCCGTTTTCGTCCGCATCCGGGTGTGATGGATTGTAAATTTGCTGGGGCGGATCATTGTCTTCCAGTATTCGAGTGACCTTGACCCCTTGGGCATGGCGGTTCATGACACGGTTGAGCTGGTTTTTGAACGAGACCAGTTCTGATTGAAAAAGCACGGATTTTTTCTTGTATGGTCCGCCTTCCGGGGTGGATGTGGTCTCTGCGTTGGCGAGGTTGGAGCTGATGGTGTTGAGCCTTGTCCGTTGGGCGCTTAAGCCGGAGGCTGCGATATCAAAAGTGGTAAATATATTCATGGCACGTCCTTCTTTATGGTGGTAGTCTGGTATTGTTCATGCAATTTATGAGCCACTGTTTATGGCGTATTTGATCCAGGATAACTTTTTTTTCAGCATGGTCACTGCTGTTTCATACAGGATTTCGTTTGTGGACAGTTTGACCATTTCCTGATCCACGCTGACAGAATTTTCATCACCCAGACCTGTCTTATCCCTCGTATACACCAGGTTCCCTTCTACCTGCGACAGACTGGCAGGCGCATTGGGAATGTGCGCGGGATGAGTGGACACAGGCTGCATACTGCCATCGGACAGGGCAGATTGCAGCTGTTCTTCAAACTCAAGAGATTTGACCGAGTACCCCGGTGTTTCCGCATTGGCTATGTTTGAACTGATAACCTGCTGGTTTTTGGCCCTGAGATCCAGGACCTTGCTCAGCAGCTGGATGGTGGTGTCTGTCTGCCGAATATCTGCCATGATATGACTTCCTGCCTATTGGTTACAGATTCATAATCGCAATTTCTTCTTGGGCCAGCTTTTTCCACAGAGGGTTGTTTCCTTTTTCGGCAATTTCCCCAAACAATTTTAGGGCTTCCTCCTTTCTGTTTTCGGCTTGAGCAATCTGTGCCAGCCTAAAACGAGCCTGGTCGTTTTCTTCGTTCCCGTCGACAACAAAATGGAAAAAAAGCTGCGCCGCCTCTGGTTGTCCATTTTGGTAATAGGCCTCAGCCAACATGAGGGCTTTTTCCTGGTCAGTTTCTACCTGCGAAGAGAGTGCTTTTTCCGTCAGGTGCAGGATAACTTCAGGCCATCGCTGGAGTTCGTAGTATGTCTTGACGGCAAACTCTTCTATTTCCTCGGAGGTGGGCCTGTGCTCCTGATCAAGCAGCCTGGCTGCCTGTTCTGTTTTGCCCTGTGCAGCCATGGCTTTGAGTTGAAGAAGAAAGACAGGGGCGCGTAGCGTTGACTTGGGATAACGGAAACTAAAACGATCAGCGTAATCTTCCATGGTCTTGTACTGACCGTCAAAATAGAGTGATTTCATCAGGGGGAGATAGATTTGTTCCTGTTGAGTTCCTGAGGAAACATCAAAAAGATACTGATATGTCCGTGCCGCACGGTCAAAAAAACCCACATGGTTGTACGCTTTTGCCAGATCATAGAGCATGTTTCCCGATAACCAGCCGCGGGCGAAGAGGGTACGATTTTGCTGGGCCAGAACAAGAGCCTCAATATAGCGCTGCCCGGCGACCATGTCTGCGAGAACATCTTCGAGCATCTGGATGATCAGTGCCTGGGCCTCGGTTTTCAAGGAACCTGACTGAAATTCGCGCAGCAAAAGCATGCATTGGCGTATGCTTTTTTCTTTTTCACCTTCCAGGTGATGGACGAGAGCAATTTTAAAGGTCGCTTCCTCTCGCAAAGCAATGGTATTTGCCACCAGGCGAAGATGTTGATAGATATCAATGGCTTCTTGTGCCGGGATGGTTTTATCCTGGTAATCCATATCAGCCTGTTTCATGGTCGCCCGATAAGCGCCTTCTGTGTCTGGAAACGCCTCCCGTAGCTGGTGTAATTCCGTTGTGGTTTGGTGCTTGGGCGCTCCGGCGTGCATACGACTTATAATGAGTCTGAACAGGCCCAGTTCCTTGTCTGGCTTCCCTTCCAGCATGGCAAGAAGTCTTTTGTAGAGGTGCTGGGCTTTTTCATATTCCCCGTGGGTATACAATAGGTCACAGAACCTGTTCAGTGAATCTGGGTATGTATCTATAATATCGTATTTTTCTTCCACCTGCAGATAGGAAACCAAAGCTTTTATGTCTTCGTCTTGCAGATACCATGCATCGCCCAGGCGCATACGTCTGATTGCATTGGCCTTGGCGTGGAAGGCGATAT
Source organism: Desulfobulbus propionicus (assembly GCA_002748755.1). GTDB lineage: Bacteria > Desulfobacterota > Desulfobulbia > Desulfobulbales > Desulfobulbaceae > Desulfogranum > Desulfogranum propionicus_B. Next base: position 84,832 of record PDTD01000011.1, read on the forward strand.
CGTCTCTGTTGAGGAATGTCTCGGCTGTACCCAGCTTGCCTATATCCAGGGCTAATTCCGCCAGCAGCAGAGTAAACCAGGAATTGTATGGTGTTTTTTGGGCCAAGGGCGCGACCGCCTTTTGAAGCTCGAAAAAAACCAGGTAGTCTTTTTCGTGCAAAGTACGCAGGTACACAAATAGAAAATTGGCCATGTCTGCCATCAGGGTGTCGGGGTGCCTCTGTATCAGCTCCTGGAGAAGGGCGTGCGGCCTTTTATATGCCCCTGTACGAACCATGACCTCGGTATAGGTGAACAGCAGCAGTTCACGTTTAAAGGCGTCGTGTTCCGCTGCGATGCGTTCACCAAGCTGATACATGGCCAGTTCCCATTGGCCTTGATCTGTCAGTTGCATGATGGCATCAGGCAGCCATTCTTCTCTGAGCATGCTCCCGTCAAGTGTCGTGGCTAAAGGGAATGGAGGCAGAGTATAGGTCGCTGGCAGAGAAAGGACTACCGGTGTTTCATACTTCTGGAAAAAGGTGGGCCAATCCGATGCATAGGGTGAAATGTTAACTGGGTTGGTGTAGTCTATGCTTTCCCGATCCAGTTGGGTTATGCCGTGGAGTTTCTGAGATAGATCAGGGTACAGGGCAGAAAATTCGTTACCCAAAAGAATGTCCAGCATCAAGGAGGCTGGGTCAGCTCGAGTGTTTTTGGTAACAGATTGGGGACTGTAGCGAAAAAAGAGGGTCAATATGGTTTTTTCCGTCTCTTCCTTTATCAACATTTTTATGAGTCGGTCATCGGGAGGGATAGCTTCCATGGACGGATTCGTCAAGGTGTCGTGCAGGATGAGATCTATCCGCTTGCCGTTTTGCACCAGCTCATATTCGGGTAAGGTATTGAAACGAAGATAGAGTTGCAGACTGGCCGTTTCATCGGTTCGGTGCAACGATTGTATACGATGAGCAGCCAGGCAGGTACCGACCTGGTGGAGGAGCAGGCTGCACGTAAGCAGAGTAATACCTAGCTGTGGGGGTAGAGGTGTTTTGTTCTGTATGCTCCGTAGTTTCATGCCAGTGACTTTGCAATAATTGATCCATCATCCGGGTTTTTCATCCGATCAGACGCTTCCAGATTGGGTAGGTATTGGTTTCTCATTCTACCTGGGTAAATGTGTTGCCAAAATACGGCCGAAGATGGGAGCCGATGGGCTGTGCTTAGGTGTATCTTTTGTCGAAATATGAGCCTACTTGTAAACATCACGGCCACTTGTTTTTGGGTTATTTTTTCAAATAAGACAACATGTTCCTGAGGCGTCCGGGCCAAAGGAGCTTTCCTGCTGCTGGAAAGGATAAGGTGCATGGCTCTCTTTAAAAAAACGTTTGATCTTTTTCCCGCATTGCTCATGCCTGTGGTGCTTTGGGAGCTGCTCAGGTCACCCACCGCTGTGCTCTGATTGGCGAAAATTTTTATGCACAACAATGCTGGTGCGAGAAGGGTTCGAGAGAGATGCTTTTGCTTTGCATTCAAAGAGTTTTTTGTTTTCGTTGATGACAAAAAAATGTCACAGGATCTGATTTTGTCACCGTCTGCCCGCAGAAGAGGAGAGTGGTTTAGGGGTACCTGCCTGAACCTTCTGGCTTTTAGGTCGGAGATAAAAGATGTCAGCTTGAGAATTATTTGAAAAACAGCCTTTGTTTTCTCTATAATAAAATATCTCTGAAACCGTTACGGGTTCAGGAGAGTCCCAAAAAAAAAGAACAGACCGGAAAAATTATATTTTAGAGAAGATAATTTGCTTTTCTGGATGTTGAGTTGCTATGATACAACTCATTAAGTAAGGGGAGTCAGGTTGTTGGTATGCGCCTGCGCACAGTAAAGAAGATGACATGCATCACACTTATAACACCAGACCCGTTGGGAGGTATGAAGGATGGCAAAAAATATCCTGCTTGTTGATGACTCAAGCACCATGCGTAAAATTATTAGTCGGTCCCTGAGACAGGCCGGATTGGAGTTTGGAGATATTTTCGAGGCCAGTGACGGTGTGGAAGCACTCGAAGTATTGGAAAAGGAATCCATTGATATCGTGCTCAGTGATATCAATATGCCTAATATGAATGGCATCGAGTTTTTGCGAGAGAAATCGGGGCGAGACGCAATAAAGGATATACCCGTCTTTATGATCTCCACTGAAACTGGTGAGGACATTATTGGCGAGGCAAAGAATTTAGGGGCCGTAGGGGCGCTGAAAAAACCGTTCACCCCGGAAAAAGTTAATGAAACACTTGGCCCTCTCATGTGAGTTGGCCCTCTCATGTGAGCGCGGGGAAGATTGTCCGCTATAGCAAACAAGAGCCCGGCTGACGAGTATCGTTGGCCGGAGACAATCCAGGAGGCAGAAGGTTGAGCAATTTAGAGGATGTCACTGAGCAGTTAGCCGAATCCACCGTAGAAATTTTTACCGGCATGGTAATGATGGAGATCGAGCTAACCGACAAAATAATGGACAGTATGGACCCATTACAGGAATCCATTACCGGAATGGTCGGGCTTGCAGGGACGCATAAGGGGCTTCTGGCTGTACATGTTCCCAAGGCAGTGGCCACGGCAATTACCGGTAATTTTTTAGGCGTTGAAGTTGACGAGATTAACGAAGATGTTGAAGATGCCATTGGCGAGATTGCCAATATGCTGGGTGGGAACCTCAAGTCTATTCTCTCCGACAAGGGGAAGGATATTAAGTTGTCATTGCCTTCCACTATTTCTGGAGAATCATATAATTTTAAGTCCCAGGCAGATGTTGAAACGCTCGTTCTTGAGTTCAAGACGTCCGTTGGAAAGTTTTATGTGGACGTGGAGCTGGAGAGCTAACAATGCAGCCAGAATTGCCATGCGGCGTGAACATTGATCTTTCCAGATGGGCGACCTTGGTGCTCGCTGCCACACAGGATGTCTTTGCATCTATGATCTTTTTGGACCTAAAACCAGGGAACCCTGTTGAGGGGAAGGATGCCTCCTTTGATTCCAGCTTAAGCAGTATGATTGGTCTGGCAGGGGATTTGAAAGGTCTGCTGGCTGTGCATTGCACCAGGGAGACGGCTTTGAGTATAACGTCTTCCATGCTGGGAATGGAGGTTGATGAGCTGGATGAAGATGTAAAAGATGCCATTGGCGAAGTTGCCAACATGGTGGCCGGCGGCATAAAGGCCAGCCTTACGGATTATAAGGTCAATATTGAGCTGGCTATTCCCTCCGTCGCCGTTGGCAAAGGTATTCGTGTCAGCTCAATAAGTAAAGGCTGCAGAGTACTGTTGCCTTTTACAATCCCTGCTGGTACCTTCGGGATTGAGTTCCAGTATGTCTGTACGTGACAGCGACTCTCAGACTGATATGGGGCATGGAAACTGTGGGGCGGCCTCTGCGAGCAGCACAATTTCTGGCGTATAGCCAGGGATGCTATTGTAGGTAAAGAGTGCGAGTTCTCCTGCCGAATTAGTGATAGAGTATTGCCGGTGACCGGGTCAGGTATGCCACGCATACCGGAAAAAACGAAAAAAATGTTTTTCTAGATGACCGCTGAATGAAAGTCCGCGACCGAGTAGATAAAATAATCCATTCCTGCCAACAGAGAATACAGGAGGAAGTATCCACACTTCTGGGTAAGAATATCGTTATTGGCACACCGCAGATGACAGTAACCAGCCAGGAAGCATGCCTTGAAAATCTGGTTGGGTCAACGGTTCTCGCACACCTGAGTTTTGATGGCGAAATAGTAGGGCACGGCGGCATCCTTGTTAGCGTGCAGGATGCTATCCGCATAGGGGGAACCCTGATTATGCTCCCTGACTCAGAACTGCAGAGCGCCATCGCTGACGAAAAGTATTCTGAAGAACTGCAGGATTCCTATGGTGAAATAGCCAATATTATCGCTGGTTCACTCACGACGGAATTTCAAGAACAATTTCCCAAACATTTTAGAATTATCCGCACCCGGCAGGAAGTGATCTCTCCTGCAAAGGAAGGCTTCGAATCAGACCAGCCTTTCCCACCCTGTGAGTATCACCATAGCTTGTTTCCAATGTCCATGGCAGGCGCAGAAATGGGGCACCTGCATCTGATTTTGGAGGCAGAGTCTCTGGGACTGCTTGGTGAGAGCGATGAACAAGCCGAGCCAGCAGCCGATCAGTCTGCTACCCGGACAGAAAAAGCAGCGGCAGTTCCGTTCTTGGAGGACGGGGAAGAGCAGGCGGGGGGACAACGAGAATCCTCGAGTTCAAGGGCTCCGGTAGCGCCAGCGAAAATTAATCTTGAAAAACAGAAAAAGCTCATTGATGGTCTGCTGGAGCTTTGTGCTGAGAAGGTTGGGGAAGAAGTTACCGCGTTGATTGGCGATCAGCTCAAACTGAACAATCTCACACACAATATTTACACCAAAGAAGAACTGTTCAATGTCTCCCAGGGCAAGCAAATACTAACCAGAATGGATATTCGGGGTGGGGCAACAGGTGAAGCCTACCTGCTCCTGCAACCTGCTCCTGCCGTTTTTATGGGCGGCTCCCTGATAATGCTGCCGGAAAAAGAACTGGAGGAGGCCGTTCGTAGCGAGGAGTTTGGGGAAGATTCTCAAGATGCATTCGGCGAAGTTGCCAATATTATTTCAGGGGTCTATACCGCTGTTTTTGAAGAACAGTATAGAGGAAAAATCGGTTTTGTCAAAACGAACATGGAAACCATTCTTCCGGCCACCATTGATCCAGAAACCAATGAGATCCTACCCAATATTCTCTATTATGCATCTGTGGGAGAGATTGTATTTGCCGGTCGAGATATGGGGACCTTTATGGTTGTCTTTCCGGCATCCATTTTTATGCTGGAAGGATTGGCAGGTGGAAATGAGCCTGAGGCTGTGCCTGCTGCCGCCGGTGCTGCCGACTCAGACACCGCCCAGGTGTCTTCGGAGAGAAGAGAGCAGAAAACGCCGGCTGAAGCAACAGGCGGCATAACCGGAAAGCGGGAACCTACCCAGATTCTTCAAGAACCTACTGTACCGCCCGATATCTTGATTTTTAGCGATGATTCTGAGGAAAGCAGTACCTTGGCCTCCGCTCTCTGCCGATTAGGGTATCACGGCAAGGTACTGCCATATAAAAGCTCGGTAACAGCCAACATGAACAATGCAATCCGGTTGGTGGTGATCGTAATGAAAGAGGTCAGCGAGCAGGGATTTGGTGTCGCTATTAAGGTGAATGCTGCCGGATATCAGGCCCCCTTGATAGTTGCTGGTCCAGCTTGGACCAGGACTCTGGTAATCAAAGCGGTCAAGTATGGTGCTGACGACATCCTGGTAACGCCCGCAACGCAGGAGGATGTGCAGGAGAAAATTGAAATGAACCTGAGGAAACGAGCGGCCTGAGTCTCCCCTTCTGGATTCTGCTCAACCGCCTTGTACATCCTGCGTTCCACCTTTTCACAGAGCAGCGGCTTGCCAATGCAGTCATGCAGCCGACAAGGCTGGTGACGGCATGAGCCGACAGGAGAGGACTTTGTTTAGGTGCTTGTCAGCCCGGATTTCTCATGAACAGTTTGTATCATTTGAGAGAAAATCTGGAAAAACAGATGGATGTGATGTGCCCTCCGAACCTGGCCCCACCTGAGCTAATGAGAAATCCGCGTCCCCTCCCAGCCCTCAGGGAGGACTACCTTTCCTCTTTCCAGTTGGCCTGCAGTTCTTTTTTCTTTATCTTTTCTAAGAGTGTGGTTCTTTTTAAATTGAGAATCCGGGCCGCTTCTTTTTTGTTCCCCTGCGTCATCTTCAAAGCCTGAACGATAAGCTGGGTTTCATAATCGTTCACCAGGGCATTAAAATCAATACCTTCTTCAGGCCAGGCTTTCGGTGACAGGTGGTTCTGAGGGGTGGAAAACAGGAGAAGCTGTTCAGGTGAAGTTTGCACCTGTTCTCCTGTCAGCTCATTGCCAAGGGGGGGGATTGAGACAGCGGTGTTGCGGACTTCTTCAAGGCGATATTTTTCCGGCAACTCATTGTATCCTACCCGCTGTCCACTATAGAGAATGGTCATATGCTGGACAAGATTTTCCAACTCGCGTACGTTGCCTTTCCAATGCAGATGGGCCAGCGTCTGCATTGCCGCTAAATCAAAACCCAGAAGACTTTTATTGCGTCTTTTTTCTAGACTTTGAATAAAGTATTCGATAAGCAAGGGGATATCTTCCCTTCGTTCACGAAGAGGTGGTATAGAAACCGGGATGACACTGAGCCGGTAGTAGAGGTCTTCACGAAAGGTGCCTTCTGCAACCATTTTTTCAAGGTTCCTGTGGGTAGCAGCGATAACCCGAACATTCACGGGAACCGGCTTTAACCCGCCGACAGGCTCGAACTCCCTTTCCTGCAGCACTCTCAACAGTTTGGCCTGCAATGCGGGCTTCATGTCTCCTATTTCATCAAGAAAAAGAGAGCCGCCGTTGGCAAATTCGATTCTGCCGATTTTCGTAGAAGTTGCTCCGGTGAAGGCTCCTTTGGCGTAGCCGAATAATTCACTTTCCAGGAGATCTTCCGGGATGGCGGCGCAGTTCACGGGGACAAAGTTGTTTTTACCCCGGGGGCTGTGATTATGAATGGCTTTGGCGACAAGTTCTTTTCCTGTGCCCGATTCTCCCTGAATGAGTACAGTGCTGAGATCATCTTCTGCAAGCTTCGCAATCAGATGAAAGAGCCTTTGCATACAGTCACTTCGACCAATGATGCCGTAAAATGAGTCCGTTGCCATAAAAGGATCAGAGTGGGGTTATATCTGCAAGTTTGCTGGTCGTACGCCTCATATTCAAACTAAGCAACCGCATAATTTTTTTGAGTAAAGTGATACTGAGAGTGGGGTATTGGCCGGTGAGGATATCAAAACCCTTTTTGGTCAACAGAATGACCACAGTCGGTTGTCTGGCCACAACGCTGGCTGATCTGGGAGAGTTATCGACGATGGACATCTCGCCAATGGTATTTCCCTTGCCGAGCCTTGCCACGACACGGTAGTCACCGTTATTGGTTTTTTTTAAAACATCAAGCAGGCCGCGGACAACAAAGCACATGTAATTCCCTTTATCCCCTTCGGTGAAAAGATAACTGCCTCGCATAATTTCCATGTAGTTCATGTGCTTGGAAAGAATATCCAGCTCATCCATCTTAAAAGAATCAAAAAGGGGAAGCGTTAGAATGAAGTCTCTGGTTTTTTCCTCATTTACCGTCAGGTTCTGGTCAGCGATGAAATCCACGATATGAACTATCTCCAGATTTTATGAGCTGAAGGGATGCCTCCAAACACGCTACTTTATTGAACGGTCCCTACAGGATGCTCCCATTTTTGTACGAACGCTCTTGTCGGCGTAGATGGGTATCGGAGTCTGTGAGTACCAGCGGCTACGCATGCACGCCGGAATTTGAGACGCATCTATGAGGCTACAGTATCACGGTTGCAAGTATTAAAAGCTGTATATCCTATGAGTGGGGGTCATGATTTTAGAATATCAAATATGTATAATGATAGCATACTTATAAGGAGAAAAACAAGGTGCTATATAAAAAAGTGTCATTTTCTTGACAAGAAGAAGGGGCGTCCGGAAACGCCTGTTTTGGTGCACCTCAAAGTATGCCATGATCAGTTGAATATACTTCATATACTTGAACGGGAGGAAAAAATAAAATGCACAAAAAAGAAAAAACGTCTTGTTCCCTTCTCAAGGTATTGGCTAGAGGGCGAGTCTGGCTATGGACAGTATTGTTTCTGTTGGTGGGCATGGCAACGGCTGAGGCCTGGACTGGCTATGTTTTGTACGTCCTGGACGGTGATTCCATGTTGGTGCAAAAAGAAGGCGCTCGTGTTGAGATCCGGCTGTATGGAATAGATGCACCAGAATACAACCAACCGTACGGGAGCGCTGCCGGCAGGTTTGCCAGAACAGAGGTACAGGGGAAAAAAGTGACTGTCATCCCCGTGGATACTGATCGTTATGGGCGTACCGTTGCCTGGGTTCGATGCGGCGGCAGGCTGCTGAACCAAGAGCTGGTGCAACATGGATACGCATGGGTGTACACCAGGTACTGTCTTGACAAAAAAGAATGCGGACAACTAAAAAAGCTCGAACGTGCAGCCAAGAGAGCGGGCAGGGGACTTTGGAAAAAGAAAAATCCTTTGCCTCCTTGGAGATGGAAAACACGTTCCTAAGCCGGATTTCTCATGAACATGTATCCAGGCGAACCCAAATGTCTTCTGAAGCATGCAATGCAAGCCCTTAACCGGAACCTACTGCCTTTGTGTAAACAATTTCACCCCAATGTGCAGCAGCGCCCTGCACTGGCAGGCCAATCTTCGGCAGTATTATGACCGTCGACTGTTTTCCTGAACCTCAGGCCATGCGAATTGAGCTTCTCGCTTCTCATGAGTTCAGGTCGCTGATGGTCCTCCATGGCTTATTCGTCAGAAAAAAAGGTCACCGCATGGGCGGGTTCGAGAGATAACGACGGCAGTGGGGGCAAGGTTTTTGTCTTTTCAGGGATTCTGGTCGTCTCTACTGATCCTCTTCCTTGCCAGGGATCAGCTTTGTACCCTAGCTGCTGCCAGTTCATATGACCTGCGCTGCCATGGCAGTCCATGCACCCCAGCGCCTGCGTGCTCGCTGCCACACCATGATGTATCCTGTTGTAACTCACCGTGGTGACTGGCTCTATGTGGCCGCTAAAGGGGAGGCGCAGGCGCAGCATACCTTCTTTGGCAGCCAGGGTCCAGTCTTGCTGAAAAGGAGAGAGCCTGCCCTTTTGGTCAAGGACAGGAGAGATAAGATAGCGGTATTTCCGGTCCATGAACTGGATGCCGAACGATAGTGCAAAAGGGCGTATTTTGGACGATATGGTCCGTTTCCCCGGCTTGAGGAGGACAACAGGCTCGTTTCGACCAATTTTTTCCCCGCGCTGATAGTATTGGTCAGAACCGTCGTCCCAGAGATAAATGGGCTGCAGGTTGCCTGCCTGGAGCAGACCCTGGGGTGCGACTAGGTTTTCGGGAGGGGTGTCGTTCTTCTGGAAAAGCTGGATAGAAGCCTGATACGGCCAGATCCATCCAAAAAGCTCGGGTTCCGGTCGACCGTAGACAGGGATGTGACAGGTTGCACAGCCTATCATCTCGGCATGTGCATTGATCCGTTGCTGCCGGTGAGGCGTGTTGGTATGACAGGCTTCGCAGCCCGTGGCTTGCCGAGGGCCGGTGTCTGATATAAGTTTTCTGGTGAATGCATGCTGTCCGTTCGAGGGATGGCATGTGCTGCAGTCGAAATGGGCCCCGGATGCGTGCAGGTGTATATCGGTCTGGATACTCCCATGCAGTTTCTGACGAGTTGCTATTGGCGCTGTCCCATGACAGGTCAGGCAGTTTTGTACTGTTGGCTTGCCGACCTGTTGTGCAAGGAACGCCAGGTCCTGCTCCGGTTTTGGTTTGCCGTGTTCACGTTTGTAGGACCCAGTGGTGTCGTGGCAGACTAGACAGTCGATATTCTGTGCTGAGGTTGGGTCAAAGCCTTGGTCCAGCAGGTTGCCACTTATATGGCAGGTCAGACACTGAAGGGGATGCGCTTCTGCTACAAGCCCAAAGGTTGTGAGTCCGTTTTTTTTGCTGAATTCCTTGTTGCCGTCCTCAGTCTTTCTCTTCCGTTTCCAGGTCCAGTGACTGCTGTGGAGGATGGCATCTCCCTGATCTGGGTGGCAGGAAAGACAATGGGCTGTCACCTCGAAGAGAGCTGTGTATGGCCCTGTCAACTGTACGTGTTCCGGTGTTGCTGCCTGGGTGCTGGAACTACTGAGAAGTGCTGTCAGGAGGAGCACGGCAAAAACATGTGGTTTTGTTTGCATGGTATTTGTACTGATGGTGCAGGACAAGTTGCTGTTGTTCTACCTGTCTGGTTGTGCAGTGCGTTGCCGCCTGAATCTAGGCTGGGTGGGGTTTAAACAGTGCAGTATGTGCCCTCTCTTTCTTGGTGTGAAATCCAGGGAGGTACCGTCATGGGTTTTGGTACCACAAGAGGTTGAACAGGTAAATTCAATAAAAAAGTAGTAAAAACAAAGGGTAACCGTCATTGTCCTCTTCACTGCCCCTATGGCCTGGTGTCCTGCTTTTCGCAGGCTGTGAGGAAAAGAGTGCTATCCACCCTGGGCAGCTATATCACTCGATGGTGATAGATGGAGTAGTAGCGAAAATTTGCCGGGGCATGTGAGGAGACTCCGGATAAGATAATGAGCATAAGCACGAACCACTTCTTAGGGATCTGGGTGTGTGCCAAGAGTCCTAAAACAAGTAATTTTAACAGAACGGCAAGGCCACGATTCTGGAGAAGCCATTTCCCGTTACCGTAGGTGTCAAGGCCCATCAGCCCAATGCCACTCATGGCTGTCAGTAGGTACCAGGGAAGAAGCTTCGAGTGGGCCATCTCAAAATAGAGGCCACCGCTGTACACAGACAGGCCTGCCAGGTGCAAGCAGCGGAGGATGATATTGCCCCAGCGTTTTCCTGGGAAATGTCGTGATTCCTCAGGGAAAAGGATTTTTTTCAGCAGCATGATATCCGTTTTATACAATGAATGGTATGAGTTACAACCCCCGGCGTGTACAGTCAAAAAACACTTGGAAAAACCCCAGTGCCCTATGTCTTGGCAGGGCTAAATACGCTGGGGTGGATACTGTATATACGGATTCACCTCATGTCGTCAATGGCTACCTTCCATTGGTTTCCAGAGGCAAAAAAATAATGGGCAATAGTGGAAGGAGACTTTTTCGATATTGCTTTGTTGCCGGGAACAGAATTGTCGAGTATAGAACACTCTGAACATATCTTCTCTCCCCGGTGCGTGATTACAGGTTTTTTTTATAAGAAATGCGGGGGTCCATCCGTGCGGGTTCAGGGCGAACCCATGAGCGTTTCCATTGTGGCATTAACGTGTGTTTGGTGCCGATGACAGGTGTTGATATGAAAGCTTTAGTTCTTTATGCCGGGTGCCTGGCGCTGTTGTTGTGCTTTTATCTGGAGGCAGGTTACACCGCTCAATCAGGGTCTCCGCGAGCCGAAGTACAGAAAAATTTTGAACAACTTGTGCGATCTAAGAGTTGCCCAGGCTGTGATTTGGCAGGAGCTGTTTTGATCCGTCTGGACCTCCGGGGTGCGAACCTGGAAGGGGCAAATTTGGCTGGAGCCAAGTTGCAGTTGGCTGATCTGTCAGGGGCAAACCTGCGTAACGTAAATCTGCAGGGCGCCAGGCTTGGGGGTGCTGATTTTGCCAAAGCTGATTTGCGGGGTGCAAATCTGACCGGAGCGGTATTGGAGGGAGCTTTTACAGCCACTGCCATAATTGATGGAGATATTATTACCAGGGCACCGGATGCGCATGATGCCTTTTCTGGATCAGGTGAAACCGTACATGTACCTTTAGCTTCAACCCCTAAAAACGTTCCTTATACCGAAGACATTACTGTAGGAAAGCGGGTGGATCTGGAGTCTCCCCCACCAGAGGTCCGGTCTGTTCAACCTGCAACCAGTGACGAGGTTGTTGCCCCTGTTCAGGAGGTCGTTGTCCTTTCCGAAACCAATAAATTGGCAAAGAGCACGGCCTCAGATGTTACCCCAAGGAAAGAAAGGGCAGCCGCACTGGAACCTGGCGCAGCAGGAACCTCCAAAAAACTCTCTCCCATGGCAGATTTACATTTGCCCGCTACAGTGGCATCGGGGCTGCAGGAAAAAGAGGGGGCAGCCCTGGAGCCACATGCTGTGCAAGCTACTGCTACTAAGCAGCCGGTCAGGCCTGCAAACAGTATTGTGGCTGCTAAGCGTAAAAAGGTTGTCAAGTCAGGAGTTCCGATAGATGAGGGATGGCCTGTGCTTAAGGAAAATAGCAAACACAAGCCTGCACAGAAGGCTGTTTCAGGGGTCCGCTTCGCTCCTGCAGGTGAGCAACCGGTGCCGACTGTACCTCTGCAAGCAGGAGAGCAACAACAGCCCGGGGCATCAAGGTCAAGGGAAGAGGGCGCGTCAGAGGCAGTCTCTGAATCACCAGCAGAGGTATCTGGAGAAGTATCGAAAATGGTGCCCGAGGCCACTTTTGACCAGGGGCGGTTGGACCTCGCCCAGAAACCGGCAGAAGCCTTGAAAAAACAGCAGGATCAGGTCGAACGGATGTGGGATGCGAAAAGGTGTGTGTCCTGTGATTTGAGCGGACTGGACTTCTCAGGCAAAGGACTGCAGGGATATGATCTTGAACGATCGGATTTTTCCGGGAGCAAGTTGGTCGAGACAGATCTTCGTGGCGCTAACCTGAAAGGATCGGTTTTTCATGGTGCTGATTTGCGTGAGGCCGATCTTCGTAAGGCAGACTTGTATAAGGCTGATTTTACAGGTGCTGACTTGACCGGTGCTCGGCTGGAAGGGGCTTTGAAAGATTCTGTTCACTTTTCCGGTGCACGCGGCCTACAGCTCGAAAAAGAGTAAAAAACTGCGCACATCATATATCGATTGACAGGTACGTTGTTTCTTGTTATTAATAAAAGGTTATATTGGAAATAATATTATTGATATTCTTATGTATAAGGAGTTAGGAGTACTTCATGGCCAATCACAAGTCAGCCCTTAAAAGGGACCGCCAGTCCAAGGTCCGCCGCTTGCGTAACCGCATGAATAAGTCAACAATGAAAACTGCTGTTCGCAGAGTTGAAGAAGCCCTTGTTGCCGGATCTGAAGAGCAGGCACGTGAAGCGCTTCAGTCTGCAATACCGGTCATTCAGAAAACTGCCAGAAAGGGTACGATTCATCAGAATACAGCATCTCGTAAGATTTCGCGTCTGACCAGACGTGTCAATAAAATGCAGCCTCTTGGGTGAGATGGAATGGTACTCTTGTTGAGTACGTTCCCTGACCCCCGAATGCGTACAGCCATGAAAGCAAAACGGCTTTCATGGCTTTTTTTAGTTTTGGTGCCTGCATGCAACACAACTGTATGTTTTGGTGTCGGCCTTATGCGGGGCGGCACAGCACATGATTTGTCGTCGGAGTTCCCTTTTTTATGATGAGTAATCAGAGAGTACGGGTGAAAATTTGCGGGATCACAAGGTTGGAGGATGCCGTGACAGCAGTGCGGGCAGGTGTTGATGCCCTTGGTTTTGTTTTTCATGAACAGAATCCTCGTTATATTGACCCAGAGGGAGCAAAAGCCATTTTGGAAGAATTGCCTCCTTTTGTCGATACGGTAGGGGTGTTTGTCGATAAGAAGCGAAAGGAAGCTGAAGAGATCATCGCGTACTGCAGGCTTGATTATGTGCAGCTACACGGCGAAGAATCGCCTAAATACTGTGAACGGCTGGCTCGTTTTTCCTCTCCCTGCGCGCTTTTGAAGGCCTTTCGTGGAGGACCTGAATTCAGGCCGGAAAGCATGGCTGACTATGCTCCGTTTGTGAAAGGGTTTCTGCTTGATATCTCTACAAACATGGAAAAAAGGGGAGGCGGAGAGGTCTTTGACAAGTCAGCGATGGCATCGCTGAGTACGCTGAGACCATGCTTGCTCGCCGGCAGTCTGGACGTGTCGAATATCACCCAGGCATTGAAAACTTTTCAACCTTTTGGTGTGGATGCCAATGTCGGCATTGAGAAAAAGCCTGGGGTCAAGGATTATCAGCTTATGGACGCTTTTCTACAAAAAATACGGCTTTTCGAGCAGCAAAAACTCATGCAGCAGGAGTAAACTAAACCCACACCATTGTCTTACCTGGCTAACACCAGCGCATAGGGAAAACCGTTCAGCTCGAGATATCGTTCATAGGCTCTAGCCTTGGCCAAGGTGTTCCCTGCATGCACCAGTACCCTGTAGAGGTCCATGCCTGCAGCAGGGTATTGCTGGATAGTGACGTCCCTCCCCTTGGCGGCAAAGACGTGGGCCAATTTCCTGGCCCGATCCAGCTGGACAAATGCTCCGGTCTGGACATAAAAATTTCCCTGTTCAAATTGGTTTGTCGGAGAGAGTGCCCGCTTTGCACTGGGCGGGGATGGAGTAGAAGAGGCATATTTTTTTTTGCTCAGGGCTACAATTTCCACCGGGTCGGTACCGTTGTGGATCATACCTATCTTTTCAGCAGCGGTATAGGTCAGGTCAATAATCCTGTTTTTGACAAACGGTCCACGATCATTGACACGGACCACGCATGTTTTCTTGTTGCGCAGGTTTTTTACCAGAAGCATGGTGCCCATGGGCAGGGTTTTGTGGGCAGCGGTTGCCCCATACATATCATATGTTTCACCGTTGGCTGTCGTGCGCCCATGAAATTTTTTGCCATACCAGGAGGCATACCCCTGCTGGCGAAATCCTTCAGCCGTGGGGATGGGATAGTACTTGATACCATTGATAATATATGGTCGTTGAGTTGGCTCGCTGGAGGTGGTATTGGGTTGCGGTCCAGGGAAAGACTGTGGCGCTGGGGTTGAGGTGTACGTGCTGCAGGTGGGAAGCACGCTGACCAGCAGAATAAGTGCGAGCAGTACTGTTGTGCGCTGTGTCATGGAGGTTACGGTTGTTTGTGTCCAGGAATGGATGACATGTCTGCCTCCAGGAGATGTTCAAATCGAGTACGAAAGAACAGTCCAGCCGGGCCTGTCGTGTGCGGAGTGTATGGCTTATAGACGCTCCCTGTCCCGGTGATATTATCAAAAAGGACCTGTTCCTCATCGTTAACCATGGAAAGTCTCAGGTCAAGAATGGGACGGAAAATTTTGATCATCCCATCGGTATCACGGGCTATATGCATGTTTTCCCATCGCCTTTGCCCATATCCTTTGAACCAAACACCAGGCGTAGCTTTCCCTGTAATACCGTCACGCATGTTATTTTCCAGCTCTTCCTCATCGGAAAACAGGTTGTGCTCCAGCAGGGTTTCAATTTCAGAGCTTCCTTGTACGGTGAGTCTCTCCCACATATCCCAGTTTTCTGAAGTAGAACGGAGCAGGTATACAGGAGCGTCGTTAAAGACCCACTGTGCATGGCATACCTGGCAGGTCACCTGGCCGCCATAGTGTTCATGGGCAGGATGGTGTAAGGTGGGTATGGGATGCTTGTTTCCCGCAGCAGACAGCAGTACCAGTTGATCATTTTCGGCCCTCAATCCTTGCAGTGGCGGCAGGGATGTTCCCGGCTGCCACTGGTGGCAGTCACGGCATTGAACGGTTGTTGCAGGGCCATGTCCTGTGTGATAGTGACAGTCTGTGCATGTCAGCGAACGCTGTTGGTGGATATCGCTGCTCAAGTTCAGGTATTCAATGCCATATAATCTGCCGTGTGTGTTCTGTGTGATATAAGGTGTACGGTATTCCCAATTAAAATCATTTTCAAATCGGCCTTGATAATCACTGCCGACATAGTTGCCGTAATGACAGCTGGTACAGTTTTGAACCGTAGGTTTTCGAAACACATGCGATTGTAGTTTTTGGTTTTCAAATGTAAGATGGCAGCTTGCACAGCCCGTCCCATGGTGGACAAGCGAATAGGAATCTCCGGCACTGTAAGGATGGCACCGCAGGCATCTCTTGCGGAGCAAATCATCGCAGAGCTCCAGAGGGGTGCCCAGGGTTTGCGCCTGCGGGACCTCCAGCAGTCCAGTAAGGGCAGTTGTGGCCCCAAAATGGTACCGAACCTGGTTTATTTTGTTTTTCAGGGTGAAATGGAGACTGTCCAGGGCGCCTGTGACCTGTTTTGGATGGCACTCCCCGCAGGTTTGCTGCATGTGATCAGGATGGGCTGGCTGAGTGCGGAGCCCCTGGTGGGCAATATCCTTTTCGTTGGTGTGGTTCTCGCCCTTGTGACATTGTGTACATAGCAGGGTATGATGCCAGTCGTCGAGGACAACCTCTTGATGACATCCCCTACAGCCGGGATCAACCTCCGGAGGGGGAAGAGCTGTGGCGACAATGGGCTGCGGTCCTTGTGCAGATGGGTTTTCAGAGCGGCAACCTGCCAGAGAGGCAAAAATTATGAGCAGAATGATGAAATTGAGTTGCATAAACTTGACACTATACCATAAAATTGCTACATCAATAAACCTCAAAACGAACCACAATGTATGTGTGTAGGCTCAGGGCCGATATAGCTCAGTTTGGTAGAGCGGCTGATTCGTAATCAGTAGGTCACCGGTTCAAGTCCGGTTATCGGCTCCAGTTCTTTCATATAAGTATGCCCTCTTCTTCATTTTTTTCGCTTTGTAGCCCCAGCTTTTCGAGCATGAATAATACATACCTCCTGATCATATCCAGGATATTGATAGTACCGCACATTTTGCTGGTCAAGAGGCAAGGACGCCCAGGAAAAGAACAGGGGCTACTGTAGCACTTTTCAGGTGTTCCTGACTTGGAGAGACGCAACTTTTCGATCCAGAAGACCTGGTGGGCCCATTATGTTCGGGGCAAAATGTGGCAAAGAGGGGGTGCATTAATAGGAGGATAGAGTCTGATGGCGGTGGCATTGTCACCGACTCAGGAAAAAGAGAATGGAATATGCCTGCCTCAAGTGGAGCGTCCAGAGGCAACTGGCTCTGCAATGCCCAGCAGAGAGCAGTTTGCAGATGATTGATGAACGGGTCGTCTTATACTCGTGTGGACGGCCATATTGTACAGATAACACATAGGAGATATATTATGCCTAGATATGTAATTGAACGTGACATTCCAGACATTGGATCAGCAGAAATCGCCGCTTATCGAGAAGCTGCCAAAACATCGAATGGTGTACTTGCTGAGATGAAGGCGGAAAAAAAGAATATTCAATGGGCCCACTCGTATGTGGTCGATAATAAGACATTCTGTATATATATAGCAGACAACGAAGATCTTATTCACGAACACGCGGAACGCAGTGGCTTTCCAGCATCAAAAATATCCAAAGTGTGCACAATGATTGATCCCGTAACGGCGGAAGAATAAGGAACTTGTTTCCTTCGTTGTCACTCAGGCGGTGCCAGGTTCGGGAGTTTTTGGTGCCTCACTCTACTTGGGTATATGTGTTGCCCAAAGACGGCCGAAGATGCTACCGCCTGGGCCGATTTTTGGTGAGCAGTTTGTCGAGATTTAGGCTGACTCACTAACACCACATGTATCTATCGTTTTTGCTCATTGTTTCTTAAATGAGACAAAATATTCATGAGGTATTCGGGCTGAGCATCTCCAGGCCTTGGTTGCATCTGCTGTACGTTGCTCTTCATACATTGCTTGGACCAAGGACCAGTTGCTCGGCCATTCTTCTGATGAGAGGTATATACCGGGCTAACATGACCGTATTTGTGGGTGTGGGTAGAAGCATGCTGTTTTGTTTCCAGTCCCGGACAGAGATTATGGCGTTTTGTATATCTGTCAACTGATCATAGAGTGCTGGCATCCACATGGTTTCCCATGCTTTTGGGGTTGTATCTTCGGAAATAAGCGGCTTGATGGTCAACCCGCCGTCATATCTCTGCTGGGTAGTGAAAAAATCAAGATCATATTCAATTTCTTTCCAGAGGACTGCAGGGTCACAACAATCCTTGAGTACCTTTTTAATGACAATGTCATGACTTCGGCTGAATTCAGATAAAGTCGCAAAGAACGCAGTGTCACTCTGTGTCCCGCTTTCTGTGTTGACAGGATGTTGCAGATAGTCGGTGAGCTGCTGTTTTGCAGCTTTTTCTCTATAAGCGTATCCCGCGTATTCAATTATCTGGTAATAATAGAGAAAAGCAAATCTGGGTTTGCTCTCTCTTGCAACTTCAATCAGTTTCAATGGTATCTCATCAACAGGTTGAGAAACCAGTTTTTCTGGGAAAAAGTCTCTCACGTATCGAACAGATGATTTATGTTCAATAGCCGCAGCTTGTACATCTGATTTAATAGTAATTATCGGCGTTTTCCTGTCATGGTAATACGCCAATAAATTGATCTGTCTGGTAAGTTTTTCAAACTCATCCAAATCTATTCTTTGTTCACTTTGTACAAAAAAAGATCGAGCTACCTTGTTTTTAAAGTATTCTTGTATTTTATCACTCTTTTTTTCCAGTTCTTGGGCATCTTTAAAAGGGATAATTTGTGGTACTGATTTCAAACGAACGGATGGATCTTTTTTTTCAAATCTCGCAGCTATTTTAAAAAGCCTTTTAGATGGCTCTTTAAAATAGCATTTATACTTATCCCCTTTATGCTCAATTGTAAATTTTCTATCCAATATATCTTTATTGGATAGAATTCTTGGATCAAGGTAAGAATAAATAAACTCTGCAGTATTTGTATCCATATGAAATATGGCATCGAATCGTGAACTGAACTTGATGTTATTAATTATTGATATAAAATCAGCATCATCTGTAGAAAATTTTAAAAAAACATCTTTTCTCATCCATGGATTATCTATAAAGATATTATAATCGTCTACTGAAACTTCAGCGTGGGGATTATATTTAAGGAAATTTGTCAGATATTGCTGGGCAAATGATTTTGTTTCGATTTTGTTCTTGTTCATTGTATTTGTTCATGCGAGATTTTTATTTTTTCTTTCTTTTAAAGAAATATATATAGGTTTCGCTGGTACAAGTGAAAAAATCCATTAGTGATCATCTGTATTACGTGGTAATCCCTTTATATAAATATCCTGTTTGGTATAGGGTATTTCAATTTTTTCTTCATTAAATTTTTTATAAATCTTGGTGTTCATTGCATGCACCACCTTGCCGCGCTCTTCTGGTTTTCGTACCCAGAAGAGCAGCTCAAAATCAAGACTTGAAGGGCCAAAGACACGAAAACGCACCCTAGGTTGGGGTATCCTACAAACCTGTGGGTCGTTGTTGGCAATAGTGTTTAGAATTCCAGTTACCTTGTCAATGTCTGAGCCGTAGGCCACCCCTATGGGCAGGCGTATTCGCATTTTCTCATACGGCCCTCCGGATTGATTAATGATGGTGGTGTTACCGATGATCGAGTTGGGCACAGTCACTTCGATGTCATCTCTGGTCAGTATTCTGGTGCTGCGGAGCCCGATGGAGGTGACTTTACCTCGTCCAATTTTGTCCAGAACGACATAGTCTCCAACTTTGTATGGGGCGTCAACTATAATAAAGACACCACTAAAAAGGTTGGAAAGGGTGTCTTTTGCAGCAAAGCCAACAGCAATACCGGCGATACCGGCTGATGCCAGCCAGGCTGTCATGTCGATGTTCCAGATAACAAAAACACAATACAGCCCGGCGCCAAAGACAATAACTTTGGCAATATTGTTAAAAACCGTGACCGTTCTGGGTTGAATAAACGTATATCTGTTTCTAAGGATCGCCAGACGTTGTAAAACCAGGGAGCTGAGCCTGATAGAAAAAATGACATACACAAAGACCGTCAGGGTGCGAATGGTTCGGTGCAGAACCATGTGGGTTTGCTCAGACAGCGGCATGAGGGTAATACCGGCTGATATTCCCGCAGCAACAAGGAGATAATAGATGGCGGGTTGGAGGAGACGGACAATATGGTCATCCAGAGTAATGGTCGTTTTGGTGGTGACTCGCTTGAGAATTCGAAACAGTATCCAGGTCGTCAGAGAAGCCAGGATAAAAGTGATCAGAACAACACAGAGCCCCTGTACCCATTGGTTGGCTGAAAAAAAGGCGATGGCCGGCACCAGGACTTGGTGGATAACCGATTCGATACGACTGGCCGGAGAACCATTAGCAGCATAACTGAGTCTGGATGGGAAGATGATAATGGTGCTGCATACATAAACAGCCCATCTGGTTATAAAACGCATGGTGAGATGCCTCTTGTTTCCAGCTTCAGAGGATCGTTTCTTGGAAGGTTTCAATGGCGAGAATGTGGCTGGTTTAATAACTTTTTTTTGCAGCTTCTAAACATTTGGGGCAGTAACTATGGGAAAAGCGGGCTCCTGTTTGGGTCCCAAGATACTGCTCAACCTGCTGCCAGTACCCTGTGTCGTCGCGTATTTTTTTACAGCAGGAGCAGATGGGAATGATCCCTTGCAAGGTTCTGATTTCTGTCAGCGCCTGTTCAAGTTTTTTGTTTTTGTCCAAGAGGTCACGGTTGAGTTGCTGGATGGCCAGTTGGGTGGCTATGCGGGCCAACACTTCCTCGTTTTGGAAAGGTTTTATGATATAGTCGACACCACCAACCTGAAAGCCGCGCACCTTGTCTTTCAGATGCCCTAAAGATGTCATGAAAATAATTGGAATGTCTTGGAGTAAGGTGTCCTTTTTTATTCTCCGGCAGGTTTCAAACCCATCCATACCCGGGAGTATGACATCCAGCAGAATCATATCGGGACGTTTTGCCGCTATTTGTTTTAGTCCCTCTGTGCCGTTTTTTGCAAGTTGTGTCGTGTAGCCGACTTTTACAAGCATTGAACTAATCAGTTTCTGGTTGACAGGATTGTCCTCAATGATCTGTATGATTTTTTTACTGCAATTGTACATTGTCTTAAGAGACCTCTCATATGGGCTTTGGCCATGCAAGAGGCTTGTACTCCTTCTATCTGAGATGCCTCAGTGGGGTGGCAGCATTAGGTATGCGCAATATGCTCCAGAAGCTCACTGAAATTTATAGGTTTTCCCAACACTGCCAGAACTTCTTTCATCCCCCGTAATTCATCGGCAACCACCTTTTGAAAATAACCGCTGACCACGATGAAGGTACTCTCGGGTTTTACCAGGAGTATAGCCTTGATGGAGTCAACTCCATTCCATTCTGGCATGTACAGATCACAAATGACGCAGTCGTAAGCATGGGTCACCGCTTTCCGAAAACCGTTTCTGCCGTTTTCCGCCACATCCACCTGGTGACCATGCTTTTGGAGCACCTCTCTGAATAACTCTAAGACAGGTTGTTCATCATCCACGACCAATAATTTTTTCCTTGTTGACATAGGTCATGTCTCCTCAACAAGCTCGCTTTCCCTGGTCCAGATAGTCTCGTCCTCTTCTTCTGGTTCCTTTTGCGCTTGCATGGTTCCAGGAGTTTCTTCAAACTCACGCAGTTTCAGTTGCAGCCTGGTGGAAAGCTGTTCTGTTTGTTCTGAGAGCTTGTCCGTTTCATCCGCAACGGTGTTCGCTACCTTTGTCATTTCATGTATTTCCACATTGGCATCACCCAGGCCGGCCTTTACCCGGCCAATCCCTTCGGCCTGGGCGCTTGATGCCTGTGCAATTTCATCCGTTAAGTCGGTCACGCCGGCTACACTCTCCAGTATATCGCTGAGCGCGTCAGCCGTCTGAGCGGCCAACTCAGTGCCTGCACTGACATTACGTTCAGATTCCTGGAGAAGCTGTGAGGTTTCCTTAACCGATTCAGAGGATCGTCTGGCCAGTTCTTTGACTTCCTGGGCCACCACGGCAAAGCCTTTTCCTGCCTCACCGGCTCTGGCTGCTTCAATGGTCGCATTCAGGGCAAGCAGATTGGTCTGACCAGCAATATCTTCCAATACTTCCAGAATGCGAGAAATTTTATCGCTGGAGTCACTGATACCGTTCATGGCAGTAATCATTTCCTGCATTTTTAGGTTCCCGTTTTCAGCAGCTTCTCTTGCACTGCGGGTTATATCAATAGCCTGTTCGGCGTTGCGGGCATTTTGCACGGAGTTCTGATCAACGGTATCCATCTGGCCAGAGATATTTGTAATGACCTCTGCCTGGGCAACCAATAATTTTGAAAGGGTGGCTGTTGTGGTGGAAACATCTTTGGAAGAGTGAGCCACTTCTTCTGATGATTCTCCAACCATAGATAGAATTTCATTTTGCACCCGGACTCTGAGCTCAACGGCTTTTCGGTTTTCTATCATCTGGTTTCGGCTTTCTATTAAGCTCTGTGTCATGACCTCAAGAGATGATTGTAAGCTGCCTTTCTCTACATTGCTATGGTCAAACACAATATCGAGATTACCTTGGGCAATTGCTTCTGTCATTTTTACCATATCATGCGGTTCCCCCCCGAGCATTTTAAGGATAGAGTTGGCATTAAACAGGAGAATGAGGAAGATAGCAACAATGCACAGTCCGTTTCCGATAAGAACGGTCAGCTGAATCGTCCTGGAGGTGTGCCGATTGTTATCCAATATGCGGGTGCGGGATTTTGCTGCATTTTGAGAACTTTTCTCGGTAAACTGCTCAAGGCTTTCGCTAAGGCTGGTGGTAATTTTATTCGTTTCCCTATGCAGAAGGGAATTGATGGCCTTGGCCTCATTGTCAGCCATAGTCTTCAGTTCAAGAGACATCTGTTGGGTGACCATTTCAACGGAGCTAAGGTTGATGGCCAGTTTCAAGAGCCCAACTTCTTTGCCGCCAAAAAGAATGGGTACGGTTTTAACGAGAGCTTTGGGATCATCTGCAGCCTTCTCAATCAGTTTTTCAATGTCGATTCTCCCTTTTGAAAAACCGTATTCTACAATTCTTTCATGTTGACGATTAACAAAGCGTGAGAGTGGTTTCCCCTGTGCATCCAGAAAGAAGGTGAAAATTACATCTGGGTGGGAATTGGCTGCCCTGACAAAGGTATTAATGAGGATTAGGTTTCTCTCATTGACTGCACTACCGGAAACCTGAGAAAGGATGAGGAGGAGAGCATCGGCATTTTGTGTATGAAGCGAATAAAAGTTTTCTTCTAAAATCTTCTGGCTCTCGGTAATGGATGTGTTGCTGCTTGTAAAGAGTTCTTCAATGGTTGTTTGAGACATTTTTTCTAAAGAATCATTGATCTGTTCTCCCAAAGATACCATGTTGTCATGCATAAGTGTACTTGTTTCTTCAAAAGAAACATCAACCATCTGGCCAAGTTTGCTGCTGCCATCCTTTTGTTTGCTGATAATAACACCAACAAGCAAGAGGATACAGACAAGGACCGTTAAGATTACCGGTACAATCAAACGAAGTTTAATACTGTTTGTAAACATTTTTTTTCTCTGAAATAGTATTGATATCCCATTTCCTTTTGTTGACTCTCTACTGTTTCTGGAAAGGGGCCAAGAAGCCCGGACTAACCATGTAGTGAGTACACGACAACAAGGTAACATGGTAAGCAAGGGGGCTTGGCGATCACTGGGTAAAAGTATGGAATGAGCTATGGCTTGTTCAAGGGGCCGGGCTGCACGCTCATTACAGTGGAAGCACTCACTGTTCTTTGGTATACGCCCCCACGGAGAGTGCCTTTTGTAGCTCTTCGACCCCTGTGTAGTTCATGGGGGGGGCCCATCCTTTTATTTGTGCAGTTTTTGCAGCCTTATCATCTGCGGTGAGAGCCCTGAGGGCAGCGCCTATTTTTTCAGCAAGCCTGGGATCAGTGGCTTGAATTTTTGCCAGGGGCCATTCAGGATAGAGCTTGGTCGAACGGAGAAAGGGGAAATCGTCCCCGGCCTTTGGACCTATTACTTTGAAGTCTTCCATGGCAATGGTACCATTGGCAGCCATCCGCTCCAGGGTGTCGGTCCGTACTGTTCCCCCTTCAAATTCTTCATTTTGGACGGCCAGAACGACATGGTCGTGTTTTCCCACAAAGGTAACCGAGGAAAAATCCTTAAACGGGTCAATATTGCTGTCAATAAATTCTTTATAGGCCATCTGCCAGCCACCAAAGGAATTCTTTTTAACAGCGGCAAACGACTTCCCTTTCAAGTCCTCAAACGAGTTTATATTGTCATTGTATGCCGATGTCAGCACAACGCCGCCAAAAGAATCCAATGCCTTATCCAAGCGGGAATTGATCATTGTCGCTACAGCCGAGGCTCCATGTTTGATGTGCATGGTGATGTACATTGAAGAATTGGCAAGAAAAAAATCTACCTCTCCTGCAGCCACAGCAGGAGCGACTTTGTCAAAATCCAAAGGAATAATACGAACATCTTCTCCCATTTTTTCTGTGAGATATTCTCCATGCGCTGACCATTTTTTCAATGTTTTCCCCGGCCCGTTTTTTGCCAGAACACCGATTGTGATCTCCGCCTGGACCGATCCTGTGAAGCACAAAAGACCATAGACAGCAACGGCCAGAAAAGGTATAAAGCGATTCATGAGTAATCTCCTGAAAGTATAAATATAATTTCTACAGCCGTACGTGCTAAAACATGTCTTTTGACGGCTTGCACCGCGTTCCGCTACCACTTCTGGTGGAACGGTTCTTGTTTCTTGTTGTGTGGATAGAATGCGTTAAGAAAAACCAGGCTTTCCATCAGAAAGGATACAGGTATTTATAAAAAATATCTGTATCCTCAGTTCAAGTATAGTTTCTCATGGAGTAATAAAACTTGTCAAGGGATGCTGAAAAAATACTGGTTATGCAGCGATCCTCTCCACAGCGCATCATGTTGGGAGGCGTCAGATTTGGTTGATTTTTCATAAGGCCGTATAGTTGAAACTCTGTGTCGTCAAGAGAGTACTGAATCTGGCACCACCAGTGCTGATGAACAACCCCAGCTAATTGTGCTTTGGTACCGGCTTTATGCAGGCTTCCTGCTCTCCAAAATGAAGGGTCTCAATCAGTAGCTGCAAGCTGGTTTCAAGCGCCATAAGCTGGTGACCTGACAGTTTTAAGAGGGTGTTACTGAGCTGACTTTGAGGCGGGGAAGGAGTTTTTTTCAGGAGCGTTTTGCCCTGGCTGGTAATGTAGATATGGACAGAGCGCTGATCGGATGTGCTTCTGTCGCGGTAAATAAGGCCTTTTTTTTCAAGTTTATCCAGCATGTTGGAGCTTGTGGAACGATGAATGGATAGAGTTGCGGCCAGTTCAGAGACTTTTATACCTTCAGAGCAGGACACTTCATGCAGCATGCACAGTTGAGCGCTGCTCAGACCACATGTTTTCTCAACCCTCTTGGAATGGGCCTGGATAGCCCTGTACAACAGGCGTACCTGCTGTGTTATAGTTGTTATTTGGATTTCCCGATTATCCACTCTCACAATTCCTTGTAAAAAAATAATCTCACGATGTTCTTTGTCTCCATCACTGCAACCTACCTGCTCATGGGCAATAGCCTCTATTCATTTGAATGCAGCCCCCACCTGCATTTCGTTTGACCTTCCTGAAGAATAGTTGAATTTCGTCTGTAGACGAGAAGCACAGTATACTGGCCTAATTCGGACTTCTCATCAGCACAAGCGTTCCATACGCAGTAGGTTTGTTAAAGCAGATAGGACCACAGACAGGGCCCTGAAGACCCTGGTATCCCCGTTGTATGGTGGCTGCGTATTCCAGTGGTCCCGACCACCCAGTCCAGGGGATTCCGGCCAGGCCGTCGGAGCGTAGCGACGCCACACTTTCCTTCTTACTCTGAGGGTGGTTTTTACGTCAAGTGTGCTTTTTTTTCTCATGGATTCTCCATCACCTTCTCTTTTATGGGCGGTGTGGATCCGGCGGTCGAGGATGGCGTCAGCCAGGGTTGGATCGCCGATCTGTTCATGCCAATGCTTTACAGGTAACTGGCTGGTAACAGGGGTTGCCTTAAAGGTTGTGCCGATCTTTGAAAATCACCAGGAGATGGTGCCGCTGCTCCTGATGACGGGTTACCAGGCCAGAGTCATCAAGAATCAAGAGATCTGTTTTTTGGTAAGCAGTCAACAGCTTGAGGTAACGGCCAGCACCTTTGACCAGAGCCAGGTCTTCAAAGAGCTTGCTCATTGGGAAGTAGAGAGCACTGCAGCCTTCCCTGCTGGTCTTCTGAGCAAAGGCACAGGTAAGACTTGCCAACTTAGGTGGGACCAGTGATAATCAGATTGGTGTGATCATCTCTCCAATGGCAATCCGCCAGGCTGACGACCAGAGATTTGTCCAGCTTACTGACGCAGCATGATTTTCTTGAGTCTGGTCTGCATCTTCCTAGTTTCCCTGACAGCCTGTTCCCGGTCGACTAACAGTCCCAATCCTTGTGCAAAGCTGAGGCTGTCGGTAATATCCATCTCCATTTGCTCCTGGAGTGCTGTGGCCATGCCGGTACAGCGAAGGCTGTGCAGTTATTCAATGGTTGGATGTCCGAGCATTTGTAAGTACTCCTTTTCGTTTCAGTTGGTTATACCTGACGAGAGCCTATAATAGGCCGTCCCAAGAATAGTATACCCAGCAGAGTGCGATAGGCCTGTTGGGGATGGTCTCGTTGAACAAGCAGCGTTTGAACCGCTCTGGTGTCCACTCCAGGTATTTCCTGGGGGCTTCGGGCATCTGTTCCCGGACCGTGGTATGACAACCACGTTTTGCACTTCGTCGATGACTGGCAACACCTTTGTCACGGTAGAAGCATGCAACCACCCTATTGGTAGAGCGGGTCTCGATCTTCTTTTTCACCAAGTGGTTCAGGACTGAATAATAATGGCCTTCGACCTCCCCATGGTAATCGATGTGGACAGTGGCCTTTTTCCAGTAGGAAAGCTCGTACGGTACATCGGGAAGTGGTTGTAAGGCGGGTTTATCCAGTTCTTCAAAACAGCTCTTCCTGCTTCCAGGCAGTTTTTTTAAAGGGTTTGTTGTTGAGTTGCTCAAGGAGCTGCGGTTCAATTCAGCAAGGCTGAAAAAGGTGTGTTTTCTGAGCCTGGCCCGAATCCAACGCTTTACGAGTAATACCCCTGCTTCCGCCTTGGCCTTATCTCTTGGCTTACGAACCCTGGGGGGGGAAGCACCACGGTCTGATAAAAATTGGTCATGTCGCGAGAGATGGGATGTATGTTTGGCTCATACCTGCAGGCTTTGCTGATACCGCTTTTCAGCTTTGTCAGGGATAACCAATTCGGGTACCCCCTTGAAGAAAGCAAAGGCTTGCACATGGGCAACGATTCAGTCTTCCAGCTGCTGACAGGCTATGGGATCAGTATAGGTGTAGTTCTGGCACCAAGAACCGCTTCAAAAATCTGAACCGATCTTCGCCGGTATGGCGAACTCTAATATCAACCGTCTGCCCGGCATAGTCAACGAAGAGCTTCTCTCCGGCCCGATGTTGGTGAGGCATAACCAGATCCAGCTTGCCAGTCCAGTTCCGGTAATGCTCACAAAACCAGCTGCATTGGTACCCCTCAGGCTGTCGTTCTTTATACTCCTGCCACAGCAGGTTCAGGCTGACGTGTTTCCTGGATTTGAGCTCCTGGTGAACCTCTGCAAAATCAGGCATCATTCGCGCTGTGCCTGTCGGGAGGTGGGGAGGAAACAGGGCTTCTTCCAGTGCCTGTTCGCTTAACGCCTCATGTGGAGGCCATACAATCCCTGCCCGTTTTGCTCGTTGCAGATAATCATTGACCGTGCTTCTGCCAATACCGCAGCTTCTTGATATCGTAGGGTTACTTTGACCCTGTTCAAATTTGAGGCGGAACACCTCTTTTATTTTGCGTATAGATAACCTTTTGTGGGGCATGAGATCCTCCTTGAATGCTTTTCAAAAAGGACCTCTCTACCAGTTGTTTCTCTGCGTCGCTATCTCCAAAATCAGGGTGGCCGGATTCGTCTGGAATCACTGGCCGGAATGGTCTGGAATACTCATGGTGGCATGGTAACTGTCTGGAGAAGGTTGCTCTGTGAGCAGTAGCAGAACATGCTGCCCACGTCCTGCATACGTCCTGACGCCCAGATCATAAAAGGGTTACTTGGCCGCAGATCGTGCTTCGGCAAGCCAGCCATCCCAAACCGCCTTGTGCGCAGCTATCCATTCATCAGCATGACGCTCAATGTCTTTCTGATTTTTTTCTCCTTCATTCATCTTTGTGTTCTGCCCGTTGATATCGTCCAACGAGAGGGTGAACAGCTCAAAGAACCTGGCGGCAGCCGGATTCTGTTTGAGAAATTTTTTATTAGCCACCACGCGGATATCAGAAACAACAAAGCCAAGTTTTACAGGGTCAGAAACGGCGCCAGTGACACCACTGACCACCATACTGTCTTTGTCTGCCATCTGCGATTCTTTTGGTATGATTTTGGGGACGTTGATCCAGAGAACGTCTTTTCCTGGTTTAAGCTTGAAAACAGTCCAGTTGGGTGACCAGGTGTAAAAGAAGATCGGCTCTCCATTCTTATACTCGGCAAGTGTTGAGGCCATGCCTGCCTCATAAGAAGCTTTCACGGGGTTGATGGCCTCATCAAGATCATAGACCTGCATGTGATGGGCAATGACGGTTTCGCATCCCCAACCAGGAGGACATGCTGTAAGATCCGCCTTGCCGTCGCCATTCTTGTCAAACGCCTTTTTTACCTCTTCACGCTTAAAGTCATCAAGAGAGGTTATGTTATATTTTTCCACCTCTTTTTTAGAAACCAGATACCCCTGGAGTGCCCCAGCTTTCACCACATAGCCTACCATATCAGCTTTCTCGTGAAAATCTTTTGGCAACTGTGCATTATGGAGAGGGAACCAACCATTGGTCCAGTAATCGACATCCCCCAGAGTTACAGACTTGTAAAAAATAGGGTTGGGCAGATCTTTTGCTTTTTTTACCGTATAGCCTAGCTCTTCCAATCCTTTACGGACAATGGCTTCTTGAAAAAAACCAGTATTCCAGGTTGCTCGGCCAGGCTGCAGAGTCTTACCCTTTCCTGGTTTGTCGGCGTCTGCGTACCCAGTGCTTGCAAAGATCAGAGAAGCGAAGAGTACTGCCAGTAAGAGGTTTTTCAACATAATAATTCTCCTGATTATTTGTTTGTGGAACCCAGTGACTGGGTGATTCTATCCAAAACGATAGCAATAAGTACGATAGCAATACCACCGATTGTAGCCAGGCCGATATCCAGGGTGTTCAGGCCAAGCACAACAGGGGCACCCAGTCCTCCGGCGCCAATAAGTGCGGCAATGACAACCATGGAAAGGGCCATCATCATTGTTTGATTGAGCCCTGCCATGATTGTTGGCATGGCCAGCGGTATTTGTACTTTCAAAAGAACCTGGGTCCCTGTGGCGCCAAAAGCGAGAGCAGCTTCGATTAGTTCGGGATGTACCTGACGGATACCAAGAGCCGTAAGCCGGGTGATGGGCGGTAGAGAAAAGATAATGGTGGCAAATACGCCTGCCACGTTACCGATGGAAAAGAGCATGACAATAGGAACCAGATAGACAAAAGCGGGGGTCGTTTGCATGCCGTCCAGTAGAGGACGGAGAATAGCTTCAAACCTGTCACTGCGACCCGCCCATATCCCCAGAGGTACACCCACGATGGTACAAAAAACAACGGACGAAAAGACCATGGCAAGGGTCACCATGGTGTCTTCCCAGAAACCAAGTAAACCGATAAAGACCAGACTGGCCACGGTGAGCATGGCAAGCCTGATAGTTGCAGCTTTCCAGGCTATGAGGCCCATGATGGCAATAACCAACAGTGGTGGTAGGGATGTCAGTCCTTCCTCCAGGCTGGTGAGCGTCAGCTCAACCGGAATTTTGATACCTTGAAAAAGCCAGCGGTACCCTTCAACAAGCCAGTCTACAAATTGAGATATCCAGGTATCAAGAGGAATAAGTTTGTCTTCAAAACTGATCATTTCTTTACCCTTGGTAAAAGAGTTAATAATGAGCAAGAATACCGCGCGCTGTCATAATGCAGGGGCATTCTTATCAGCCCGGTACAGTGTATGTAAAAAACGATTTTTGGAGACAACGCCTTTGAAGCGGCTTTCTTCATCGATAACGGGTATGGGCCAGGCATGGGAAGCGACTTGCGGCAGGATGTCCTGGAGGCTTTCCGACTCTTCAACTGCGAGAGCTTCCTTGATAAAGGCCTCTTCAATGTTCTTGCTCTCACCGTTTTGTTTGTCCAGCAGGTCTCGGAGGGAATCTGTTGAAACCACACCATAAAAACGACGTTCTGAATCAAGAACATAGGCGTATTCGCGATCCCTGTTGCTGAGCATCTCCAATATGGCGCGGGGGCTGCCTTTCGGGGTGTGCCAGATAACGGTTGGCTGGGTATCGCGTACAATGTCACCGGCAGAAATAACTCCAGTGGGGTCAACACCACGGAAAAAAGCTCGAACATAATCATCTGCGGGATTTTGTAGAATTTCTTCCGGCGTTCCTACCTGAACAATCCGGCCGCCTTCCATGATCGCTATGCGGTCACCAATGCGAAGGGCCTCGTCCAGATCATGGGATATAAAAACAATGGTTCGTTCATGGCGGTCCTGGAGTTTAAGAAGTTCGTCCTGCATTTCCGTTCTGATGAGCGGGTCAAGGGCTGAAAATGCCTCATCCATAAGGAGGATATCAGAGCCCACGGCCAGGCCTCGGGCGAGTCCAACACGCTGCTGCATTCCGCCGCTTAATTCAGCGGGCATGGCATTCCCCCAGTTGTCCAGGCCAACCTGAGCCAATGCATCCAGAGCGCGGTGTTTTCTTGTCTTTTTATCAACACAATCAAGAGTAAGACCAAAGGCCACGTTATCAATGACGTTGAGATGCGGCATCAAAGCAAATGACTGGAAGACCATGCTCATTTTGTTGCGACGAAATGTAACAAGTTGATGCTTATCCATTTGGGTGATATCCTCACCGTCCACCATCACAGAACCACTCGTCGACTCTACCAGCCTGTTAATCATCCGTACCAATGTTGACTTCCCTGAACCTGAAAGTCCCATGACAACGAAGATTTCTCCTTTCTCTACTTTAAAACTGGCATCCTGGACACCAACTGTCATTCCTGTTGCCTCATATATCTCTTCTTTGGTTTGTCCCTCTTTAAGAAGCGACAGCGCTTTTTCAGGTTTTTTTCCAAAAATTTTATAAAGATTTTTAATGACAATCTGGGACATGAGGATGCTCGGTTTTTTTGGGGTTATAAGGGATATTGGCAAGGAAAAATATTGGTAGAGAGCCTTGAAGGGATATTGGAACAGATCATTTGTATCAACAACAAGGTAGCACACAATACAGTATTGTGCAATATAGTATTGTTGCTAATATTTTGAGAGAGTTCTTCTTGAGGTTGTTTTTGACCCGAATTTTTCATGAACCTTTTGTCTCAGTTGAGAAAAAAGATACAAAACCAGATGGATGTGATATCTGTGAGCGGTTTCACATTTCGACAAACTGTTCACCATCGCTTCGCCCTCTGGTACCATCTTCGACACTGGGGTAACAGCACAGTGGGGGGCTATACTGGACTGCAAACCATTTGAATCTGGCATCGCCTGAGTTGATGAGAAATCCCGGCCAAAAGGGGAGGCTGGAGGAAGGCCTTATATGGGGAGGAAGGACCATGCATGATAAAGCCCCCCTGAACCAGGGGCATAACTAAGGGTCACTGTTTTTATGGACGTTTTGTTTGGGTTGCCATACATTTGGTAAATACCGGGAGTGCCGGTTCACCTGATCTGGTCGTTACCCCCTCGAGCAAGTGCGTATAGATTTCTGGATGTGTTTTCAGCCAGGACAGGGCTGCCGTAGGGTGCGAGAGCTTTTATCGTTGTGCATGACGCTCATGATGGCGTTCATCATTCTGATGGAAAAGGAGACATTTTTAAGAAACTGGACGACATTAGGCTGTTCTTCAGGGAGTGCTGGCCTGACATTGGTATACACTGTCACCACGCCATTGTTTTCATCAAAGGTTTTTTCTGTACTCCCGGTGAGAGAGGTCATATCAATCATATCGTTCACATGATGCGGTGCCCAAGCAAGAAAGACAATCCATTTTTTTGGCATACGTCCGGACCAGGGAGAGCTTGATTAATCCACTGGTTTCGATCATGTTAAACCCTTTCAGATTGAAATCACTCTGATCAATCATGGTCTGGATAGTTTTATCCCCGTCATTGCCAGGCTCAATACTATACATTTTGCCCTCCAGTTTATCTTTAAGTTTGGCGATATCCTAACAATCTTTCAACCCTGCTTGGGCAACATACGTTGGTACTGCAAGCGTGTATTGCGCTCCTGTCATATAGGGTGCCAGTTGAACCTTGTTACTTGCCTTGTATCCAAGAACAGCAAGCTCGGTTTTTATGGTTACTCCTGTCCAGGGGATGCTGGCAAAACGGATCTCTTTGTCTTCTGCTGAAGCGACGTTCGGGGTGGGAAAACAGTTAAAAAGAAAGAGTAGGGTCAATATCCTGCTAAGACATTGCCTTGAGTTCTCTTGGGGGAAAATTGAATGATGTTTTTGCTGCCTGCTGGAGGGGCAGTCGTTATCTTTGGTAAGCAGTTCCTCCTTACAGCGGCCCATTTTTTGAGTGGTTATATGGTTGCCCGTATGTGAGCCTACATACGGACATCGCATCCACATGTTTTCGTGTGTTTTTTCTCAAATGAGACACAATGTTCATGAGAAATCCGTCCTAACTATGGAAAAGAAATGGTTGTTGCCCCACTCCTTTTTGTGAGGTTGTTTGGAAGGCAAGACCCTTTTTTATCGCGGTAATGAGGCATCCATGTCCCGTATTTTTGCATGATATGCCGTCAGCATTTCCTGTTCAAACTGGTCGTTGGACAGATAGCTGTATCCAAAGACCGGCTCCCAGAGATCAATAGATTCCATGCACATATAAAAAAACACATCACTTTTCCATGATTGGGGAAAAGCGGCATAGACGGTGCGGAACAGCTCTTGCTTTATAGAGAAGGGGTAGCTGAATTTTCCGGCACACTCCTCCATAGGCATCTGGAGGATGGAACTTTCCAGCATTCGGCTGCGGATGCGTTTCAGCACTGATTTGATAAAGGTCAGGGTGCCCAGGGACACCATAACGACTTCTTCCGGGGCAAAGGTGTTGACCAAGGTTTTGACCAGTGCCAGGTAATCTTCCTGCCAGCCCTCATACCAGACAATAGGATGAAAATGAAAACCAACAGGAATCTTGCGATCAGCGAGTTTTCTCGCACTTTGTATGCGAATTTCGAGAGTTGCGGTACCTTTTTCCTCATGAGCGATAACCACAGGGGGATTGAGAGACCAGGTACATACCACATTCGGGGGCGGATGGTTTTCAAGGAAATAGTTGATCCGGCCGCTTTTGGATTTCATCTCTAGGATGACGTTGGGATGTTGCCGGGCGAATCGGCAAAGAGTGTCCAGCAGGCCAAACCGGTTTCCCCACATAAGTGAGTCCGATGACTGACCTGTCCCAATATGGTAGAGGCGGGAGGCATCAATATCGAGGGCAGCCAGACGTTCGCCCAGGTTCTCCACAAAACGGACCTCACCGCCATGGTAAAAGGATTGAATAGAGCAGTAGCTGCAATCGAAACCACACTGTTGTACGGCATCAAGGGTGCGCAGTTTACAACAGCGCGTTTTTTCTGAGACCACGGGACAAAGCCCCATAATATTACCCTGTTGCTGTACTTGAACAATCTGGCGACCTGCGGGCTTCCATTCTCTCGTCAAAGCATACTGTCTTTCTGGATATTTTTTTATCCCGTTTTTCAGTGATTCATAGCCGCTTCGGAACTGTTCAAAAAGGACGGTTACCTCTTTCTTATTTGAAATATCTCTGAGATGTTCCGGTTGATAGAATTGTTCCAGGGAACCGGCATGCCAGCAGTAGAGATCCACACTGTATTCGGTGAGCATCCGCAGTTGCTGAAAGGTGAAGGGATGTTTTTCCGCCACCATACGAAGAAATTGCTGTGATTGTTGCGGCAGGCGGGCAAATACGGAGATTTTGGACAAGGTATTTTTCGTCATCAGGATTGCATCCTGCCTGTCCATGTAATTCGTATGTATCTTTTTGTTTTATCGTTCATTTCGTATACTTTTTGGGGCCTGGATTTGTGATGAATAGGGGGAAAAATTATAAATATAACAGAAAAATAATCAGTTAAAAATAAATGCTTTGCAGTAAGTTTTTCCAGATGTGGATCAAGGATCAGCCCCGGCGGCACACGTTTCGGCAGTTTTTTGTCAACCAAGAGAGGGGACGCTCATGCACTGCCAACACATTTGCATCTGACACTGCCTGAACTGATAAGAAATCCGGGATAGCTCTATGGAAAGAGGGACATGGTGCAAGACAACACTGAGTTCACCGGCGAGTGAAACGACTTGTTATGTCATCTTAGCAATTCAAACAACTCATGTTTTGATGCTTTTTTATCGAAAGTATAGATCGTTTCACAACCAGAATTTCTGGTAGAATGTGCTATGAGTAAGTCAGATAAATCACATGTGCTATTTCTTGCAACTCTAATGAATTTTTGAATAGCTTCCACATGTTCAAATTTCAAAATTGGCATGAGTAATAAATCACCTATGCAATCGAGTAATTCCTTTCTTCCAACAGAATAAACTGATTCCAAAACCCAAATGAGTTCTATGATAACTAAAAGAGGGACAAATAACTCCTCACTTTTCGATTCAGTCTCTTTGAATAAAGTATAAACAACTTGAGCCTGCTTTTTGCTATCGCCAACAAGAAAACGAACAAGGATATTTGTATCAATAGCTTTCATTGAAATTTACTTCTCATTCGGTT